>CAMOUL010000001.1 GCA_946626605.1 uncultured Bacteroidales bacterium
AAAGGGTCGATTAATGCGAGCAGTCAGACGGTAAGTTGGACGGCACCGGCAAGTGCTCCTGCGAATGGATATTTGGTTGCTTATTCGACAGCTACATCAACCGACCCTGCGGATAATGTGTATTCCACGAGTGGAGACTATACCGTAATTTCAGTTTCGGCAGGGACGACAACTGCCAATATTCCTTGCAATGCAGCCGGAACCTACAACTGGTGGGTGCGCTCAAAATGTAGTGCAGACAACAGCAGTTTAAGTAGTTGGGTAAAAGGTACTGCGTTCACGATGAAGCAGATTTATCTGCAAGTGAATGATAACTGGGCTGGATCTAATGCGAACTTCTGCGCGTACTACTGGAACGCAGATCCTAAGACCGGATTTACGAAGATTATGACAGAGCAAACGGATTGTGAGGATAAAATTTATACGTGCGTGTTCCCAACGGACTATAGCAATATGAAGTTTGTCCGTTTAGATCCTGTGCAAGTTGATCCAGTAGTGAACTTTGACAATCGCTGGAATGAAACGGGTAATTTAACTTTGGCTGCGGATAAGAACTATTATCAGATAACAGGTGGAACGGGAAGTAGTGTCACCGGTTCTTGGACTACGTACGCCCAAAAAATAACGGTTTCGTTTGACAAGAACACGACTGCGGATGGAGTGACAGATCCGGATGATCAGTGTGTAGTAGTATCAACCGGACACGCAACAGCGCCGGTAATCGGCGATATGAGTCATGACCGATTGGGTTATCAGTTGAGCGGATGGAAAGACGGAGGTAGTACATGGAATTTTGCTACCGGAACATTTACAACGGATAAGGAACTAACGGCCTATTGGACTGCGGGAGCGACGACGCCCATTGCGTTAAAGACCACATGGAGCGATCAAGACTGGCGCAGTGGAAATTGTATCGTTTATGCACACTGCTATATTGACGGAACAAATCAGTTTGAAGACATCTTGATGACCGGTAATGTATGCGACGAGTACTTGGTCGCTGATGCTCCGTACGGAACAACACATATCTCTTTTGCACGATGCAAAGCCGGTACTTCATTGCCTTTAGGCGAATGGGGAACTAATGACAATGTATATAATTATGTAACCGGTCAAGAGATTGGCGGGACGAACACATACGAGATTACCGGTTGGGGTTCTGGTAAAGTGGGAACGGCGACAAAAGCAGGTTCGGCTTATGTGGCACCGACTTATACCGTTTCGTTTGATAAGGGAACAGGAACAGGAACGATGACCAGCCATACTGGTATTGCTTGTAATACCAATCAAGCATTGAAGGCAAATACATTCGAGAAGAGCAATTACCATTTTAGTGCATGGCACGCGGATGTGGCGACCAAGATCGGCGGAGCAACGGTTAATGCTGGAGATGATATTGCCGATCAAGCTACGTTGCAAAATATCACCGGAAACATCGCTTTGACAGCACAGTGGGCGCCGGATGAATATAGTGTTACTGCAACCTTGACAAATGTGACACCGAATAGTGCATTCCCGAGTTCGTTCACTTATACAGGAAGTGCCACGACGGCGCTTAATCGCACGCTTTCCGCAAATACGGGTTATAATTTACCAACGAGCATCACGGTGACAATGGGCGGATCAACTCTAACAAAAGACACCCACTATACCTATAACAGCACAAATGGTGCTTTTACCTTCACAGCAACTATTACAGGAAATATTGTTATTACGGCGACAGGTGTCGCGAAGACGTATAGCAACACACTGGATCGTGAAGGTGGAACGACGGGCTCGGAGAGTGTGACGACAACTTATAATTCCAGTACGCTCACCAGTTATACTGCTCCAACGAAGACCGGTTATACATTCGGCGGTTACTGGAGCGGCGATGACGGAACGGGTACCGAGGTTATCAACACAAGTGGTGCGTTAAAAGCCAGCGTGACGGTTAGTGCCGTAGCATGGACGAACAGCAGTAATCAGTGGGTAAAAGACGGCGCTGTGACGATGTATGCCAAGTGGACAGCCAAGAACTACACTGTGACGTTGAATGACGGTTCCGGTAGCGGCGGCAGTGGCAGTAAGAGCGTGACATACAATGCAAATACGAACTTGACCACCAATGTGGCTGTGCCGACCTACGCAGGAAACGACTTCCGCGGATATTACACTTCAACAGGAGGTGGGGGCACAAAGGTGATTGACGGAAACGGTGCATGGATCAGAGGAACGTCATATGTAGATGCCAGTGGAAACTGGGTATATGACGGAAGTCCGACATTGCATGCTTACTGGACTGCTTATACGTACGAGAACTACCGTACAATGTGTGCGGCAGTGACATGCGGTGCTCCGGATTTGAATAGTCCGAGCAGTATTACTGCTTATGGTGCAACTATTAGTTGGACTGATGCTGGTAAAGCAGGTACACTTGACCATTATGAGTACGCAGTATGGGCAGATGGTGCTGTTGAACCGACGAGCGGTTTTACCAGCACAGGAACAACGAAGAGTGCTACTGTATCCGGACTTTTGTCCAATACGTTATATAACTATAAGGTACGCCGCGTATGTTCCGGCGATGATAATAGTCCATGGTCAAGTGGCACATTTACCACTTCGTATGTGGCATTGACATTCAATGTACCGACGGGTGCGAGCGCAGTAGCCGGTCAGAACTCTAATGTAGCATTGCCTACAGCAGAGGTTCCGACGGACTGCGGCAGTTGCTGGGCGTTCGTAGGATGGACTACTGCGGCTTACGCAGCTAGTAGTGCACCAGCAAAACTCTTCCCTGCCGATGCTCCGGTTCATCTGGCTTATGAAGATGGAACGGCGCTGCATGCAGTATATAAGAAAGATGAGTTCGCTATGATTCAGACTTTGGAGGGTTTGACGGAAAATAGCTATTATGTACTTACTAAGGTTATGGACGGAGGTACTTATAACGATCATGAGTTTGCAATGACTGGTGCTGCAGTTGGAAATGATCTGGATGGTTATGATCTTACGGTCAATGGTTATCTGCCTGCGTATGGAGGGATCTTCTATGTTATTAATCCTCCGGTAAATGCCATCTGGAAATTCACAGGTACTGCGGCTAGTGGCTTGTTCTATAATGAATCAGTAGAAAAATACTTAGACTTATCATCCACAAGCAATCCGATTGTTCAAGCTGAAACTGATAAACATTTGACGTTTACGGTTATCGACGGAGGAGAAGGATATGTGGATGCATTTAAGCTGACAGATGCTACGACCACCACTAATATGCTCTATTGGGGTGCAACTGATGGCGATTATGGTGTGACAACAGAATCAGAGACCAATAGCGGATTCCTTTATAAGCGCACAAGTTGCGCGTATACAACGGCACCTGATTGTCCGAAATATACGGTAACATGGGATACAAATAATGGCGCCACGACGAGCACGACGGAGGTGACGAAGTGTGCAGGTTATTTGGCTTCGTTACCGACTGCTCCGGCGAATAACACTTTGGATGCTTGTATCGGTTCCGGCAAGGGACGTTTCATGGGCTGGAGCCCGAACAAAGTGATGCCGGCACAAGATGTGGTACCTGAAGGCATGTTTGAAGAAGTTGAATACGCTCCGGAAATATCAGGCGACGTTACGTTCTATGCTGTATTCGCTAAAGAAAACACAGGTGCTACAGCAGCGACGAACAGGACTTATACATTTACAAGCAATGCATGGGCAGATGACGAGAGTGCATGGACAAGTGGAAAAGCAGGAGCAGAGCTCACTTCCAACCGTGGTGTAAAAGTAACTGAGACATACACCGGCGCTAATGCAACCACAAAGAGCAGTTATGACGATGTGACGAAAGTAGTTGTAACCTATAGTACAAACAAATCAGACGGAGCTGGAAAGATTCAAATCAAGGTAGGAGATACAGAATACGGAAATACATCGGTGACTTTAGGAACCACCGGTGACGGTCGCGATGATCGAACAATTGATTTTACGCCGCCGAGCTCGGCCTTAGATGGAGCCGTAAAGATAGCTGTAACTTGTACCAAGAACTCTATTTATATCAAGTCGGTTCAAATCTTCTACACCGGTTCAACGACGACGTATGAGGGTTATCGAACAGCTTGTTGTGATGATGCTGGATTGACGTTTGGTACACAAGCAAGTCCGGTTACGGAATATGTGATTGTTCGAGAAGACTTGGCAAGTGCAACTGCGGCAGTAACGATTGATTGTAACTTCCAGAGTAGCAATACGACTGAAGATATCACATGGTCGCAGACCAAACGTATTAAGACGGATTATCATAGTGCGAATACATGGAATGCTTCTCAAACAGATCGTTGTCAGATTGATATCGCGAACAAGAAGATTACCGCAAAAGAGACCGGTTCTTGGCAGATTACGATTGCACAAGAAATGGGATCGACTAACTACTGCGACGAGACGGCAACCGTGAATGTCTTGGTGAAGACGATCGATAAATTCGTTGATGCCGTAAATGGTAACTTCAGCGGTGAGGCACAGCGATTGGAGGATGTGGGAAATGGTATTATTCTGCCGACGGAGGCAACGTTCTCAACAGACAACGGATGTGCGGATGGAACAACACGTCGACTGATAGGTTGGATCAAGGCAAGCGACTTAGCGACCTATGCTTCCGGAAGGCGGGTGGATATGATTGATGACCTGAAGACCGGCGATGCCTCGAACAAGGTTATTGCTCCGGGTACGAAGGTTGAAGCAACGGGTGTAACATGGTACGCCGTATGGGGTGTTGAAAAATGATATTCGGAAACGAATTGAAAATTGAGAATTGAAAATTGAAAATTTGAAAGGAGATTCATTATGAAAACGAATATCATTACAAATATTACGAATATGAAAACGTATATTAAATATTTATGCGCAGTACTATTAGTAATAGGAACGAGCGCGCGTGCGTGGGGAAGTGCTGTCACATTCCACTACACGACAGATAAAGGCGCAACTGCTCTTTCGTTAACGAAAAATGGTGTGACAATTTCATCTGGTGGCGCAGATTTGCAGGCATCTAATGGTTACTATCGCATTAATGCTAGTAGTAACATGAACATTGCGCATAGTACTAATAATATCAGGCGCGTAGTTGTTCACTGCGTAAACTCGTCTTATGCGAGCCATTTGAAACACAAGTCTGGAACAGCAGGAACAGTAACGTACAAAGGTGATGAAGTTTATTGGGAAGGAAGCGCCAAAACAGTCTACTTCTTAGCAGATGTAAGTGAGCAGGTTCGTTTCAATGCTGTTCGTGTTGTATTAGATGACGGAAGTTGTTCCTTATTAGTATGGAACAATAGTTTGGGAATGTATGAAATATTCAGTACAGTTTCATCCAGTACTTCCTTACCCTATAGTGGCCTACCAACAAAGGGAGATTATACATTCATGAGTGCTTGGTCAAAGATTGAATTCCAGTCGAATGTTTATCCGAGCAATGCAACCGGTATTTACAGCCAATTATTGTGGAGTAGCAACACCCCTACAGCTGGTTCTAATTTAGAGTTATATGCAGCATATAACAATAGTGATTACACAACTCGTCCGGGTAGTGAGTATAAATCGTGGGTAACACTTACAATTACTGCTACTCCATCATCCTACGGTTCTGCTGCTACATCTACGGGAGAGACGATTATATCCGTAGAAGAGGGTCAAGTAATCACCTTAGAAGCCTCTCCGAATTCCGGTTATGCGTTTGACTACTGGTCATATAGTGGCGCTGATAACACTTACCTGTTCGATGATGAATCTGCCGCTGAGACAGATTTCTATATTTATGATGCTCATGGTTCTACTACAGGGACTATCACTGCACATTTCGTTGAAGTGACATGTAACAATCCTACAGTAGCATTCGCAAATGCGGGGCCATATGCGCGAGATATAAATGGAAGTGGTTTTACCAATCTTGCTTCGGCCACCTATAGCGCAAGTTCTACCAGTCAAACTATCACTTATAGTTCAAATAATCCAAGCGTAGCCAGCGTAGATGAGAACACGGGCGCCGTGACTATTGGTTCGACAGCGGGTACCGCGCGTATTACTGCTACCGCGGAAGGTACAGCGGAATACTGCGAAATGACGGCATCCTATCTCATTAATGTAAGCGCGATCGCTCCGACATTATCGCACAATACAAGCGGAAAGGAATTGACGGCCAGTTCTATCACTTCCGGAGGTGTGACCGTTGCCGGTGGTATTATTACCAATAAAGGTGGTGCAAACATAACAGAATATGGTTTTGTAATTGGCACAAGCAGTGGAGTGACTATTTCTGATGCGGTTAAGAAAGATAAGTGGACAGGAGATAAGACATTAAATACAGCATTCAGCGAAAAAACGTTCAGCGGTTTAACGCCCAATACCGATTACTACATTCGTGCATATGCATATAACGGAACAGCATACGGCTACAGTACCGCTATCACGTTTAAGACCTTGCAACGTTATACGATTACTTATGACAAGAATGATGGTAGTAGTACGACAACGACTACCAATGTAGATGCCGGTGGAAATATTACCGTAGGTGATGGCGTCAGTTTCAGTCGCACTGGTTATACATTGACGAATTGGCGTTTGAATAATGCTTCAACGGGAACAGTGTACAGCGATGGAGCCGCCTATAATAGTGTGGGTGCCAATGCTACATTCTATGCGCAATGGGGCGCGAATACATATTCTGTTCGTTTTAACCGTAATGGTGGAACAGGCGGTGCAGATATGGCTAATCAAAACTTTACCTACGGAGTAGCTCAAAACTTGACGACAAATACATATACGCGAACAGGTTATACATTTGCCGGTTGGGCGCTAGCCGAAAACGGCGTCGTAGCCCATGCTGATGGAGCTAACGTAAGTAATTTAAGCAGTACTAATGGCGACGTCGTTGATTTATATGCGAAGTGGACTGCGAATACAATTGAGTTGGAATTGTCGGCTAACGGTGGTGAGAACGATGGTTCAGCGACGGTGAAATACGATGCTACGGCATTGGCGACCATTTCACACGCTACGTACGACGGATTTAATCTGGTAGGTTACTACGCGGAGGCAGGCCATACGACCAAAGTGTTGAATAGTGATGGTTCGTTTGCAGCGGAAAATGTATCAGACGGAGTTACAAACTTTATCTCTGGTGGTAAATGGATTTGCACAACATCCCCGACCACATTGTACGCTTATTGGTTAGCAGTTGTTCGTACTGTGGAATTCAACCTGCAAGGTAAAGGCGATAACTTCACTCGTGACGTGGAGAATGGTACGCCTGTTGCCCGCCCGACTCCGGATCCAACGAACATCGATTATAAGTTTGAAGGTTGGTACGATGAGGCGGCTTGCCGCGACGGGCATGAGTGGAACTTCAGTTCCAATATAACCGAAAATACGACTATCTACGCCAAATGGTCGGAGAAGGAATATGAGAATTTGATTTTCGCTTGTGTGGATCTCGGTTTAGTTACGGAAGATGGAGCCCCGGCATTGATTACTTCTCGCTATGGTATCAATGTAATGGCAACCAAGAAGTTGAAAGTTACTGTTTCGGGTGCTTTGAGCGGTCACGCAGTGTCGCTCGAAGGAACGGATTTGAAGTTCTGGAAGAACGATGGTACGCGTTTCATTGAGTTGACAAACGCCGATGCGGCGCATACCTTAGTTGCTCCGTTGGATCAGCAAGAGGTATATGTTAGTTACGCGCCGAGTGCAGCCGGAACAAACGGAGCAATCTCCTCAAAGAATGTTACCATTAAATGCGACGGTTTTGAAGAGACTGCTTCCGGAATAGTCAAAGTTCGTAATTTACCGAATGCCGTAGCAATTGTTGCGAAAGTAGGTAATACCTATCAGGCTCTGCCGGCAAACATTGCCAGCGCAAGCAACCCGGCTCCGGTGATGGTAAGTGTGGCTGTTGCTGACGGTGTGAATAAAGCATCCGGTCCTTCGACCGTAAGCTATAAGTTATGGTCTGCGGCGGTAGTGAACAGTGCTAATGACCGTTGGGGAGCCGCCACAGCAGCCTCTCCGAGCGCATTGTATGGCGACCGTCTGCGTTTTGCCGGCAATAGCGATAAGGCTCTGTGGGCGAATAACAGTGCATCGAAGAATACGATCAGTGATGGTACGGGTGCTATCGATGAAGTCGGAGATTACTTCGACAACGATCCTGGTTACGAGTGGATTGTAACGACCACAGAAGTAGGCGGAGAATTTGTTTATACCTTAGCTACCGATCAGACGAATAACACGAATAACCTGCGCCTGTGGGGTAGCAAGTGGGGTACGTACGGAAGTAGTAATGGTCAAGCGGAGGTATATATCATGCCGTTGATAGAAACTGCGACAGCGGATGTGACCATTATGGAATGGGGCACCGACCAGATTGCTGTTAAGTACGCAAATGCGGGAACGGTAGCATCCGGAACGTTTAAGGCTCGTATCGGAACAGCAGAGCAGACGACAGTAACTTGTACATCGCTTGGCGGTGATATCTACAAGTTGACCGGTGTAGGTGCATTGCAAGACAACCCGGCTAAGACGTTAACGCTGAATATGAAGGAAACGAGTACACCGAAACAGGTTGTATTTGCTATTCCGTTGATTGTAACGGCATCGAAGACAGAGGCTCAATTGAGTTCGTATGCTGCCGGAGGAGATGGTTCGACACTGATTACAGAAGGTCGCGCTATTGCGAAGGGATTAGATGTAATCATCCGCAGCGGAGGTAAGCTGACAACCGGAACGGCACAAGGTAAGTTCGCTAACCTGTTCATCTATCCGGGTGGTAAGGCTGAGATCACGAACAATATCGGCTTCGGAAATATCTACCTGCGTGGTGGTTTCAGTTGGCTGGATGCAGAGAAAGATTACCGTCTGCCGCAGATGAAGGTAGATGAGGATATCACGATTGACGGTGTTCAGCAAGATGGTAACGGTGTTTACTACGACCTGTATCTCGACAAACGTCGTTACTACATGATGGCTGTGCCGAAAGATGTAACCTTGGGAAGTATGACGAATGAGGAAGGCGGTGATGACGCTACGATCTGGCTGAAGCAGTACAGCGGTAAGGGTCGTACACAGACGCCGAAGTCAAGCGGATGGGTCAACATCAGCGGAAGCAAACTGTTGCGTGGCGTCGGTTATGAGATGTCTATCAAGCCGCGTAATGCAGGCGCGATGAATGGTCGTACGATAGGTATTCTGCGAATGCCGTTGTTACAAGGAACGGCTTGGACGAACGAAGGTGAGTGTACGCCGGCTGTTAAGGCCTGGGGCTTTAACGATGAGAACGTAACAGCTAACAACAAGGGCTGGAACTTCATCGGTAACCCGTACTTCACAGCATTCCAAGTTTCTGCTGCAGATGGAACTGTCATGGAGGTTCGCGACTTGGTAGAGCATATGGAGAATGGTCACTGGACAGGTACGTGGGATTGGACAGAAAGCGAGGAAGTGAAGTATGTCACGATTCCGCGGAAGATGTACGATGACTACGAGGATGTACGTGCGTTGAACTATAAGTTAGAGTCGTTCTATCCGTTCTTCATCCAAGCGAAGCTGGATGGTAACCTGACGTTCACCGGAAGTCCGGTACTGAAGGCACCGTCGATAGTTCGCACTAAGATGAAAGAGCGTGAAGTGATGATTGACTTTACGTTGACGGATGCGAACGGTACTTCGGACAATGCAGGTTTGACGGTAGGCAATGACTACTCGGCTGACTTCGACATGGAGGATAAAGAGAAGACAATTGTCAACGAGAACTACCTGAAGGTTTACACGATGGTAGGCGAGTATCGCACGGCATTCAACTCGCTGCCTGAGGCAGTGGCTGAGTTGCCGATACCGGTTGGCTACATTGCTCCGAGTGCAGGACAATATACCTTCGCACTGGTTGAAGGCGACTATTCCGAGGTTGAACATGTTTGGCTGACGGATTATGAGACCAGCCGTACGGTTGACCTGTTGGAAGATGTCTATGAATTTGAGACCGCTAAGGGTACGAATAATGCACGCTTGGTACTCAATATCATCTTGAAGCCGGAGTCACACGAGACACCGACCGGATTGGATGAGATTGATGAGACGGATGATGGGCCGACGAAGTTCATCTATCACGACAAGATGTTCATCAAGCAAAATGGAGTAATCTATGATGCGACGGGTAAACGAGTTAAAGAAATCAATAAATGATTTCAATAATGAATAATGATTAATGAATAATGAATATTGAAAATTATTTGAAATTATGAAAACATTGAGATATTTATTGATGGTAGTAGCAATGGTGAGTGTTCTGAGCGCTAATGCTCAGGGCCTCGCCAAGCAGCCCAGTAGTGATTTCCGCTCGACGTCTATCATGCAGACTAGTGGTTCTATGTTGCCGCAGGCTGCAACAACAGGAGCTGTGCTTACAGGAGAGACTCCGGGAACGTATTCTTCTGTTTATCATCCGGGTGGCCCGCGTAGAATAACCATTAACCCGGGTGATGAGCCCGGACCGGACGAAGGTGATAACAGTGAGCCTTGGGAAGATCCGATTGGCGATGCATTGTGGCCGCTGATGGTGCTCGCGTGTGCGTACCTTATAATACGCGTAGGGCGCAAGCGTGCGCGGGCGTGAGGATGGTAAATAAAATGAGATAAAAACGCTACGCGCGATAAAAGGATATAAATCGAAAATGCGCAGTCATTTTGGCCTACGCGGCGCGCGTTCGGCAATAAGATCGCAAGGACCAAACCACTCCGCTAATTGGTAAAGGCGACTTATGCCTCCGCTCTCCCCAAAAATCGGCAGATTTCCGGGGACCCCAGGTACTTATGGCGCGCTCGTAAGCGAGCTTCCAGCGCCCCCTAAATACCCAATCCGCCGTTGAGACCCTTGATAGGGCTCAACATTGACTGCTTACGAAAATACGGGATTTCATCCCTCACAAAAATTAAGAAAATATTCTTGCTCTCGGTTAGCGGAGCATTGGAAGACAAAAGCAACGTCCGGAGGGGCGTTGCTTTTGGTTAGTAATAATGATGAAAAATCATGGAATTATATAGTTAATCGACAAAAATGGACTTGCGAAAGGAACTGATATTGGCTACAGACGATGCGAATGAGTCGAAGATGCTATCCCGTCTTTTGGAGAAAGGGCGTGTGCGTAAACTTGCCTACTAAAACGCGCCCACAAGCGAGCTTGCAGCGCGCCTTAGTATCCAAATCCGCCGCAACGAACGTTGTGTACATTCAAAGTCATCTCACAGAGCAGCGAAAACAGAAAAAATAATTTTTATTAAGAGAAGGGGAATTGAATGACAGGGCATGAAAGTGCCCTGTCTTCGTGTGCACCATGGAAAGTGTATAAAATATAAAAATGTGCACTTTATAGAGTGCAAATCAGGAGTTTAATTCCGAAATTGCATAAAAAACGCATATAAAATTACAAAATCTGTAAAATAATTTTGATATTTGGAAAAAATATTGTACCTTTGCAGCGTGAAATAAAATTTACCAAGCAATATGCGTGTAATAGCAAGAAAGAAAATTGTAGATTACTATAGCATTCATCCGCAAGCAAGAACGGCCCTGGATGAATGGTATGCAAAGACAGAAGAGGCGGAATGGAAGAGTTTGGCGGATATTAAGCAAACCTTCAACTCGGTGGATTATGTAGGGAACCAGCACTATGTATTCAACATAAAGGGAAATGATTTCCGCTTGGTAGTAGTAATTAAATTCACGCCGCAACATGTGTTTATCCGATTTATCGGCACACACGCGGAGTATGATAAAATTGTTGACATTCAAAATTTGTAAAACTATGGCACAGATTAAGACAGAAAAAGAGTACGAAGCAGCAATGGCGCGTATAGACGAGTTGCTGCCGTTGACGTGGGGTGATAATGTGCCGGAAGACTCTCCGGAGAACATCGAGTTATCACTCCTTTCAGATTTGGTAGCGGAGTATGAGGACGTTCATTATCCGGTAAAAGCGCCTTCGTTAGTAGAGGTGCTGAAGTTACGCATGTACGAAATGGGACTCTCTCAAAAGAATGCAGCTGCTCTCTTGGGCATTAGTTCGCCGAGGATGAGTGAGATCATGCACGGAAAGACAGAGCCATCGCTTTCGCTGGCACGCACGATGTGCATCAAGATGAATATATCGCCGGAGTTGGCGTTGGGATTGTAGAGTATGTACCTTATGTTATGCATATGGCGCAAGCGTGCGCGCGAGGTGGTAAATAAAACCAAATAAAAACACTGCGCACGATAAAAGGATATAAAGAAAAATTATAGTAAAAATACTGCGCTACAGAATAATCCATTATTCCGGCCTACGCGGCCTCGAGCGTATTAGCCTATCATTGCGCGTATCCGAGCGAGCTCGACACGCGCCCTAATAGCCCAATCCGCACAGCGTGAGCTGTAAGAATACTGAATTATTCCGTATCGCAGCAAAAATACCAAAAATATTTTTCATTCTCGTGAGTAGGGTGTAAAGTGTAAGGTGTACAGTGTAAGGTGTACAGTGTAGGAGAAACAGGGCAGGGGTGCCCTGTTTCTCTATAGAAATAGTCTTAGGAAAGTTGTTTTTTCTTTAAAAATAGACTTTTCATAGTCTTTTTTGAAAATAAATTTGCACTTTCAAAAGTTTTTTTGTATCTTTGCGGCGGATTTTAAAAACTACTGTTATGGACTATTCGGAATTGGAGCAACTGTATGTTATCAGTAATCGTAAAATTAACGAAGTAGATACCTCGTTTCATCGTTATCTCTATGACCTTATTAATTGGGATAACCGTATTATCGGAATCAAAGGTAACGGAGGCGTAGGAAAGACGACTTTGGTACTGCAGCATATCAAAGAGTCTTTTTCTGATAGAAGCAAGGTGCTCTATGTGCGTTTGGATAACATGTGGTTTAAGACCCATGATTTGATGGACTTGGTGGAATATCACTATACGCATGGTGGTACTCACATATTTTTAGATGAAGTTCATCATCTCCGCGGATGGGCCGGTTATATCAAGAGTATGTATGATGACTACAATGATTTGCATGTCGTCTATACCGGTTCATCGATGTTAGAAATAGCCCAACGTGAGACAGATCTCGGTCGGCGCCAACGCGTCTATACGCTCAATGGGATGTCTTTTCGCGAATTTCTTAATTTTGAGGGGTATAATGTAGGCGGTCCAATCTCGCTGGAGCAAGCTCTCACTAACCATATCCAGTTAGCGTCCAATATTTGTCGAAACAAAAAAATATTACCCCTCTTTGCGCAATATCTGCAACACGGTTGCTATCCATTTTATCGCGAGGATGGAGATAGTTTCTTCGAACGCTTGCATGGAGTAGTTTTGCATGTACTAGAGAATGACCTGCCACAAGTAGCAGACATCTCCTATACAACCATTGAGAAGATCAAACGTATGTTAATGATTTTAGCAGAACGTGTACCCATGATGCCCAAGATGGCGGAACTCTATCGGGAATTAGAGACCAATAGAGAAAATGGTTTAAGGATGTTGGCATTGCTCGATCGGGCAGGATTGTTGGCGCTATACTCACACGAAGTAATCAATCTAAATAGTCTTAACAAGCCCGACAAAATTTATCTTAACAATCCGAACTTGATGCATTGTCTTAGTACACATGTTGATAAAGGAACTTTGCGTGAGACATTCTTCTATGATCAATTACGGTGCATTTCAGAGGTACTTCTTCCCAAGAAAGGCGATTTTATGGTTGATCGAAAATATCTGTTTGAAGTCGGGGGGAAGGGTAAGAATTTCGATCAGATTAAAGATGAGCCAAATTCTTTTTTAGCTATTGATGAGATAGAGACCGGGCAATTTAATCGCATTCCTCTTTGGATATTTGGTTTCTTGTACTGATGGTACGCCACCGCGCATCTTAAAAGTAAACTTTACGTGCCCTTAGGCATCGTACCGCACATCGAAGATGTAAACACCTGTTCGTCAGCAAAAATACCAAAAATATTTTTTATTCTCGTGAGTAGGGTGTAAAGTGTATAGTGTATAGTGTAAAGTGTATAGTGTATAGTGTATAGTGTATAGTGTATAGTGTATAGTGTACGAGCGCAAGCGCGTTTAGTGCCTTCGGCGTTTATAGTCCTGCGGACGTGTATGCTTCGCGTGTATATGCGCGCGTTCCTTAAATATAAAGAACAAAAACATTAAAAAATGTTTAGTGTTTAGGGAATGAGTGTTTAGAGGATAGAGAGGCAGGGAAGATACCCTGCCTTTTCTTGTAAAAAAAGCAAAAAATGTTCACAAAATTTGCGAATATCAAAAATTAGTTGTATCTTTGCAGCGAATTTACAAATCGTATGGAAATAGTTTTTCAAAAAGACTACTTAAGCGAGTTATACTACACCGGAAAAACAAACGATAAACAACATCGCTATCAACCGGATGTTATACGCAAATACGCAAAAGTAGTAGGCATCTTAGATGCAGTAAGCAGAAAGGAAGATTTATTCCGTTTTAATTCTCTGCATTTTGAGGCGCTGGAAGATACAGGCTACTACTCCGTACGAATAGATTATCATTATCGTCTAATCTTTGAATTGGAAGCAAAGGCAGGCGAAATGACGCTGACAATTTGTAAAATTGAAGATATTACCAACCATTACCAATAAGACCATGTCTACTTTAGGTTATTCGTTTTATGCCTTGCACCCGGGAGAGGTGCTGAAGGATGAGATGGAAGCACGTCACATCTCGCAACGCGAGTTTGCGCGTCAAGTCAATATGTCATATACCGTTTTAAACGAGCTACTAAACGGCAAGCGTACGCTTACCCCGGCTACAGCACTGATGTTTGAAGCGGCATTGGACATCCCTGCCGATGCGCTAATGAACATACAAACAAGATACAACATGCAAACAGCTCGACAAGATAGTAAAATCTTGTCATGGCTATCGCGTATACCGCATATAGCAGCTATGCTTTAGTCAATAAATAATTCATTTAACTTATATTAATCATGAAGAAATTTTTCTTATTATTGACACTGGCGATGATCAGTGTGATGAGTTGGGCGGTAAGCATTACCGTCAACCCGACATCCGTGGATTTCGGGACAGTAAGTATTAAGGGCCTAACGGAAGTAGAAGATTCCGTTGCTGTGACTGTAGGCTGGAGCGGCTTGCAGGAATATTGCGGCATTTGGACGGAAACGACCAATGAGCCCGCGGAGGATTGCGCTTTTTGGGCAAGTCCTGATTACTTGTATGCTACCGACCCATGGCACTCTGTAAGTAACCCATACGAGTTCATGGTGCATTATTACGCTACCAAAGCCGGAACGTATTCTGCAAAGATTCATTTCTTCACATACAGCGATGAGAATTGGGAAGTGCGTGAAGAGAAGGTTATTAATGTGTCGATTGTTGTGAGCGGAGACGCGGTACTACCCACGACTTCCACTTATGAGCGTTTGAACAGCACCGGTGACTTGCAGAGCGGCGATACCATAGTCTTCATAAGCGAGAGTGCAGGGGCTGTATGCGGTCCGCTGAACGGCGCTTACCTGACGGCTGTTACGGAAGGACTCACCCTCAACAGCACAGAAGGGACAGCCGAAGTGCCGGAAGGCGCACAGACATTTGTGCTGAACAAATACAGCGGCAACTGGCAGTTCCTTTATCCGGACGACAACGAAAAAGCTTTGCTTCTGGACTATAGCTCGAACACCGGAAAGGGTGCCTTCTCCACTACGTATGAAGCCGGCAAAACGGTAAAGAGTTGGGAGATCAGCATCAGCAACGGTGTAGCATCCGTCATCCGTCCGAATGATGCAGATCCTGCATACCCGGTTCGGTTTAACGACGACCGCTTCAAACCATACAAAACCGAGGCTACCGGTACTTCTATCGCTATCTACAAGAAAGTAGGTTCCGCTCAGCCAATTGAGAGCAAGCTGGAGGTGGGAGACGTAGTATTCGGCGACGTAGAGCAGGATGAACAGAAATCCGTGACGGTCAACTATACCGCAGAGAACCTGACGGACGACATCGTTTGGGTTATCGAAGGAACAGATGCTAAGCTGTTTGACGTAACTGACCAAGGCGACCGCACCAGCGGCACCGTGACCGTGACCTATAAAGGAACAAGCAGCAAAACAGGTGCTTTGGATGCCCGTTTGTCTTATCTGACGCAGGACATCGCGCTGGATCCGATGGAGGGTTCGAAAACCATCAGCATCACCCTGATTCAGGCTACCGTCAAGTTGACGGATCTCGCCTTCGTGGGTGCACCGGCGACGATTGACCAAGGTCAGACAATCGATCTCTCGCAATACGTTGTTTATACGCCGAATAACGCCGCCGACAAGTCGCTGACTTGGAGCGTTGACCAAACGTATCAAGGCGAAGTGGATCAAGACGGCAAGTTAACCGCGAAACATGTGACGGGAACGGTAACGGTAACCGCCACCTCGGTGCGCGTACCGAGCGTCAGCGCAAGCATAACGCTGACGATCACCAAGCCGACGATTACCGATTTCACGTTGTCGAAAACAGAAACGACGCTGAACATCGGCGGACAGGAGACCTTGACGATTACGGCCTTCGTTCCGGCTTATGCAAGCGAGAGTGCGACCTGGGCAAGCGCTAATGCGGATATCGCCAAAGTGAACAAGAACGGTGTGATTACCGCTATGGGTCTGGGCGACACGGAAATAACCGCTACCATCGGCGAAGTAGTAAAGACATGTACGGTTCATGTAGTAGCAGTGGCTGTTAACAGCATCACCCTGCCGGCTGAGGCCAACGTGACGCTTGGTTCGTCGCTGCAGTTGAATCCGACAGTTGATCCGGCGCAGGCCGCCAGCGAACATACGATTACTTATGTATCGAGTGCTCCGGAGATTGCTACTGTAGATGCAAACGGTAAGGTTGTCGGTGTAGCAGCAGGAGATGCAGTCATCACCGCTACTATCGCGGATAAGAGTGCGCAGATCACGATTCATGTAGTAGGCGCACAGATGTTCAGCAAAGTAACCGACGCTTTGACACTGGCCGAGAAAGATACCATCATTTTGGCGCTGCGTACTGTTCCTGTAATTGCAGGTGCGCGTGACGGCAAGAAACTGACGGTTCTGCTGAACGACGTAACCGTAACGGAGACCGAGGCGTACGCTGATAACGCATGCCGCATGGTACTCGGAACGGAGAAGAACAAAGAGGGCTTCACGCTGACGATCGTTGGTGGAAAGACGATTGCAGTAGCCAGCGGCGGTAACGATATCGTGGATGCCAATACGCAAAACTGCAAGTTCTGGGAGTTCGTAGCTGACGGCACCAACGGCTATTTCATCCGCAACCTCGGCAACACCAATGCGATGTTCAAATACCACGCGGGTAATGCGGCTATCAAGCCGTATAAGGCTACCACGACAGGTGCAGTATATGTTTACGCATACGTTCGTAAATATGTGGAGCCAGGTCCTGCTACCGATGTAGAAAACACAGAGGTAGAGACCAAGGCGCAGAAAGTGCTGCGGAATGGACAGATTCTGATTCTGCGCGGCGATGCGGTTTATACCATCACCGGCGTGAGAGTGGAATAAGCGCTGGCATGAGAGAATGGTAAATAAAACCAAATAAAAACGCTGCGCTCGATAAAAGGATATAAATCGAAAATGCGCAGTCATTTTGGCCTACGCGGCCTGAGCGTATTAGCTATATATGGCGCGCTCGTAAGCGAGCTTCCAGCGCCCCCTAAATACCCAATCCGCCGTTGAGACCCTTGATAGGGCTCAACATGACTGCTTACGAAAATACGGGATTTCATCCCTCACAAAAATGAAGAAAATATTCTTGCTCTCGGTGTAGGGTGTACAGTGTAAGGTGTACAGTGTAAAGTGTACGGTGTATAGGCGTCGCAAGCGTGAGAGGAAATCAAAAACACGCAAGGATTAGAAAGTGGCGCGTAATAACAGATGCAAATCTGTGCGAGTGAGTGGGCGGCTGTGAGCAGCTGCCCATTTTCGTGCATAGACGGTTTCAGAGGCACGGAAATAGAGGGCCAATTGCGGAATGATCTGCCAACGAAGACAGAGGTACGCGCGGCCACCGAGACCATAGACGGCAGGGATGGAAAAAGCATAAAGTACATCGTGCTCGTAGAGGTAGATGCGGTTGGACCAGTTTTGAGCATCAAAGAACTGAAGCCTCAGTCTGATGCTCAAAGGTGTAGGGTGTAAAGTGTAAGGTGTAGAAAAGTCATAGGCTACATCTTGCGCGAGGCTGAGGCCGTAAGGGATGGATTGTTGATTGGTGATTGTTGATTTTTGATTTGTGAGGTTGGCGTCAAGAGTTGTTCGTAGACTCCAACCGTTGCGTTGCCAATCGAAGAGGAAGCGAGCTGAATAAGTGGCTTGCTCTCCTTTTTGCTTGGCGCGAAGGCGGAGAGCGAGCCAATATTTTTGATTTTTGATTTCGGATTTTTGATTTGAATGATACTGCGCTTCGGCCATGGCATCGTAACCGAGGGTGCGGGTGGCATCGCCGAGACCGTATTTATAGCCGGAGAAATAGAAGATATCGCCATATCCGATGAAACGCCAGTTGCGGAGACGCGTGATGTCGAAGCCCAAGTATCCTCCGTTCTCGTCGCCGAGACGCGAAGTCTCGGAGAAAGCGTAACCAAGGGCATTGTCGAAATAAGGGGAATAGTAGCGGTATAAGGCTATCAGGCTTACTCCGGAAGTCGGATAAAACCTGCTTCCTACAATAAGCCCGATACCCCATTTAGAATTTGTGATTTTTGATTGTTGATTTATGATTTCGTTATTTTGTGCTGTGGCGAGTTCGGCGAAGAGATCAAACCAGCCGTGGTTGTAACGGAAAGAGGCACCGATGACGGCTTGGTTACGCCCGCGGAAATAATGCCGGTTATACTTGGCGTTGGTATAAGGATGGATAGAGTCCGACCAGATATTTTCGATGGCCGTCAGTTCCACTTGCAGTTTCTTATGGCGCAGGGTGAGGTTGGCGCCCAACAAATGATGCCAAGTGGAGTCATTGGCACGGCGCATGGAGTAGAGGGCTGAGACATCAAGACGGGTGGTTTTGTTCCATTCCCAGCGCAGAGCAGCTCCGGCGCCATGCAGTCCTTGTCCATCCACGGACGAGTAATAACGGAGACCTTCGCGTTGCTGGCCGATAGAAGTGACATACATCGATTTGCCGGCATGAAAAACGGGTGCGAGGACGAGTCCCTGTCCGAAAGAGGCTTGGAAATTTCCGGCCACAAGGGTATGCAGATGCGGGGCAATGTCGTTTAGTTGGAGGTATGCTCCGTACTGTAGATCACGGGCAAAACCTCCTGCGGGACGGCGGAGTTGAACCCCAAAGGTCACACGTCGCCGGAAATCAAAACGATAACGAAACTGGGTGTAAATAGGGTCGGTTCCTTCGTACGCTTCGATATTCCGCGCATCAATGCGGGTGATAATCTCATGGTGAGCTTTAGCGAAAACTTCTTTCGCGTAAAGCTCATTGGTGATAGGTGATTGGTTATTGGTGATTTGGACGAAAGGCAGGAGATCGCGGATTTCGTAATCGGCTAATTCGGGGATGAGACGGAGTTCGTAGAGAGATTCGAAGGGATGACGGTAAGCGTAGGCGAGGATGGCATCAATCTGTTGCGGGGAGAGGAAATAGAGCTGGGTGAGTTCTTCATCAGAGGTATTGTTCAGGTCAATGGGCGATTCATGGAGAGTATATAGGTCGGTTTGCAGTTGTTCGTAATCGACTTCGCCGAATTCCGTAACGGCGTTATAGATGTCCAATATGACTTCGTCGATGTTGAAGGGGGTAGGGGTTAGAGGATTAGAGGTTACGGGGAACGCGAATAACCAGCCCCATAATGCCGATATGAGCAGAAATCTCCTTTGCATGGTGCAAAAATACAACTTTTTTTGCACATATCAAAATATTTTTGTATCTTTGCGCGAATTTATGACGAAACGGCAGATATATCGAATTATTGAGTGGAGTGTGGCGATAGCGGCATGCGGGTACTTGATATGGCGGTTAGCGACGTATGAAGACTATGCGTCGTTGGCCGCAAGTCTGCGTGCGATGGGTTGGAAAGAGTGGGGTGCTTTGGTGCTATGCGTAGCGTTGATGCCGGTGAATATGGCCATTGAAGCATGGAGATGGTATTCTTTAATGAATGAAGGAGTTAGTGAATTAGGGAATGAGGGAATGAGAGAGTTAGGGAATGAGGGGATTTCGTTTAGGGAGGCGCAGAGACAGGTGTATTATTCCAAACTCGCCGGACTCATTACTCCATGGCGGCTGGGGGAATATCCGTCTCGTGCCATTCTGATGGCACAGGAAATGCACAATTCACAATTCACAATTCACAATGCACAATTCACAATTCACAATTCACAATGCACAATTCAGAATGCAAGTGAGAGTAAAGACTCTTCTGTCTGGCCGCAGGTGTTGAGTATGGGGGCCGTCGGCAGCGCCACGATGACATTTGCCATTGTCTTAGCGGGAGCGGGAGCGATAGCGCTAGGAGCACTATCATTGGAGATTGGAAATTGGAAATTGGAGAATGAATATATCTATCTCGTTGGTGCTGTGATGTTGCTGTTGGTGGTTGGATTGGCATTGGCGCCGAGGTTGTTGAAGCGATGGGCTACGGTGTCACATGGGTTGATCTTGAAGAGCGTAGGGCAGAGTTTGGTGCGGTTGGTTTGCTGGTGTGTGCAATTGGCGCTGGTGCTATGGGCGTTAGGAGCCTTCAGTTTTCAGCCATCAGCTATCAGCTCTTTATTTATTTATTACCTTCTCGTGACGATGACGCCGAATGTGCCGATAGCGGAAGTAGGTGTACGCGGCGCATGGGCGATAGTGGTGTTTGGTACAGCAAATGCTGCGTTGGCGGGAGTGATCTTATGGGGAATTAACACGTTATTGCCCTGTCTGATTTGGCCTTTTATTGTAAATAAAAAAACAAAAAAAATGTATAATTCTTAATGGTGGTACTGCGTACCCTTGAATCTTCGTACAATCAACTTATTCATAAATAAATTTACAATAACTTGCTTGTCCAAATCTTCACTCTCAGAGTCCAATTAATAATTATACCGATAAACATACATAATTTTTCAAAAATGCCAAAAATATAATTAATCAGCAAAAATATCTAAATTTTTATCTAAAATTTGCACAATTGAAAAAAAAGTAGTAAATTTGCAAGCAAATTTGTAAAATATTAAACTCTTCTATATCATGAACATTAATTTTCAGATTCATTATCGTGCCGAGTATGGGCAGAGTCTTTGCGTGATCGAGACGCAAGAATCGATTTTGGGTTGGACCGAGAAATCGCCATTGGTGCTGAATTGCCAAGGAACCGATTTCTGGCAGGCCAATGTTCCTATCAGTGATTTTGCCGGCAGTATCCGGTACAAATATGCGATTCGTGTAGGCGAAGGTCAGTATATCTACGAGGCCGGCGAGCCACGTACATTGACTCTGAAGGCTGCGGACAAGAACCTGGTGGTTCGCGATGCATGGCAGGCCAGTACGTATGAGGACAGTTTCTATACCACAGCTTTCGTTAAGGCGCTTTTCCATCGTTTGAATCCCGCTAAGCCCAAGGCAGCGAAGGGTAATATCCGTTTCTCAATTGACTTGCCGCAGATTAAACCGACGCAGGGCGTAGCTATCATCGGTAACTGCGATGAGTTGGGTAACTGGGATCCGGATAACAAGCTCGTGATGAACGATGCGGAGTTCCCGCTTTGGCGCGCAGATATCATGGTAAAGGGGCAGGATATCGTGGAATACAAATACGTGATCTACGACCTGAAGACCGGATCTGTGGTGGACACCGAATGGGGCGAGAACCGTCAGATATGGGGTGTAGAGAAAGGAAGCGTGATCTATGAGAACGACCGTGCTTTCCGTCGTACGCAACCGCGTTGGAAAGGTGCCGGTGTAGCCGTACCGGTATTCTCGCTGCGTAGCGAAGAAGGCTTCGGTATTGGTGAGTTCCAGGACCTGAAGAAAATGGCAGACTGGGCTGCGGCTACGGGGCAACAGATGATTCAGACCTTGCCGATCAACGATACGACGCTGCGTCATAATAACCTCGACAGCTATCCGTATAATGCGGTGAGCGTGTTTGCATTGCACCCGATATACATCAATATCGAAAAGATGGGTCGTCTGACTCCGGCACAGAAGAAGAAATACGACGCGCAGAAGGCTGCTTTCAACGCCCTGAATTTTGCGGACTATCAGAACGTATATGACGCGAAGATGGTGTTCTTCAAGGCGCTGTATAAGCAAGATAAGGATGCGCTCTTCAGCAGCGAGGAATACAAGGCTTTCGAGGCGAAGAACAGCGAATGGCTCGAGCCCTATGCGGAGTTCCTGCACAAACGCGACAAACAGCCGAAGGATTTCTATAAATACCTGCAGTTCCATGCCGATAAGCAGTTGGCAGACGCTGTGGCTTATGCGCACTCGATTGGCGTAGCGATGAAGGGTGATATACCTATTGGTATCAGCCCGGACAGCGTAGATGCAGCGGTTTATCCGGAGTTGTTTAATCTGGACGCCAGTGCCGGTGCTCCGCCCGATGATTTCTCCATCAGTGGTCAGAACTGGGGCTTCCCGACGTATAACTGGGACAAGATGGCCGAGGATAACTTCGGCTGGTGGCAGAAGCGTTTCCGCAAGATGCAGGATTATTTCGATGCATACCGTGTAGATCATATCCTTGGTTTCTTCCGTATTTGGCAAATGCGCAAGACGGATGTATGGGGGCTCTGCGGACATTTCGTTCCGGCACTGCCGTACAGTTACGATGACCTCTGCGCGCAGGGCGTATGCCTCGATTGGGATCGTATGACCAAGCCGTATATCCGCAGCAATTTCTTGGGCGATGTGCTGGGTTATGATACCGAGTGGGCTAAAGCGAACGCACTGAATACGCACGACGGCTATATCTATTGGTTCAAACCGGAGTTTGACACCCAAGCGAAGGTTCAGGAGTGGGCAGACCGTCTGTTGGGTGACGAGAAACAACTGAAGGCCAGCGGCCTGAGTGAGGCGGCAGTAAAGAATATCTGCAACGGCTTGATTTATCTGCATTGCGAGGTGCTGTTTGTAGAAGATCAGCGTCGTCCGGGATGGTTGCATCCGCGTATCTCGATCTATCAGAGCCACTCGTTCAACGAACTCTATAGCGATCAGAAAGAGGTACTGATGCGCATCTATAACGATTATTTCTTCCGTCGTCATACGCAGTTCTGGCGCGACTCGGCAATGCGTAAGTTACCGACGCTGATCGGCGCAACGCATATGTTATGCTGCGGCGAGGATTTAGGAATGGTTCCGGCTTGTGTACCCGATGTGATGCATGAGTTGCAGATCCTGAGTCTGGAGATCCAACGTATGCCGAAAGACCCGACGGTTAAGTTCGCTCATCCGGCTGATGCTCCCTATCAGAGTGTCTGCACGACCGGTACGCATGATATGAACCCGTTACGCGCATGGTGGGAAGAGGATCGCGCGGTGACCCAGCGTTTCTACAACGAACAGATGGGTTGGTGGGGCGACGCGCCGAAAGAGATGACGCCGGAGATCGCCGAGTTCATCATCAACCAACATATGTACAGCCCGGCAATGTGGACGATTCTGCCGCTGCAAGATTGGCTTGCTATCGACGGCGATGTCCGCATCAAAGACCAGTTCGCCGATCGAATCAACGTACCGGCAAACCCGCGTCATTTCTGGAACTATCGTATGCACTTGGGCTTGGAAGATTTGATGAAATGCGATAAACTGAACGCGAAGATCAAGCAGTTGACGAGCGTTCGATAATCTGCTCTATGCGCAAGAATGTAGTCATCATCGGATTAGGCAAGATAGCCCGTTATCATATTGCGGCGTTGGAAGCAACGCCGCAATATGTTGTTTGCGGCGTATGTGATATCGACCCGCATGCCGTTGCGCGTGCCGAATGTCCGGATGTACCGTTCTATACGAATTACGAGCAACTTCTGGATACGCTTCATCCGGAAATCGCGGTGATAGCTACTCCTCCTGCGACGCATTATGCAATTTCCTTGGCTTGCGTGGAACGCGGCGTGCTTCCGTTTGTAGAGAAACCGCTTGCGACCACCGGTGAGGAGGTGCAGCGTTTCTTTGATGCGCCGCTTAGAGGGCATTATACGCCGATGTATCATACGATTTATGGCGAGGAGTTGATTTGGTTAGAGTCACATTGTCCGCTTGGCAGAATAGATAAGGTACGCATGGAGTTATCGGATCCGTATGCCGATGCGTCGGGTAGGATAGACGCGGCGTATATCGGATTAGGCGGCTGTTGGCTGGACAGTGCTCCGAATGCGCTGGCGCCGTTGCTGCGCCTGCTTCCGGAATGCAGCCTGACGGAGATCGCAGTGAGTCATTGGCGCGACCCGCGAAGCGGACTGCCGTATGCCAGTTATCTGAGCGGAAGGGCAGGTAAGACGGAAGTGGAGATCGAAGTGAGATGGGACAAGGGTATGAACCGCAAGGAGACTTTTCTCGAGGCGGACGGGCATCACTATGTATTAGATCACTCGGGTCAGGCGGTTTGGCGAGACGGCGAAGAGTTGTTCGCTTATAAGGACGAGAACCGGTTGACGAGACAATACTCCAATTTATACCGACTATACCCCGAGCGTGTTCCGACCGAGGCGATGGAAAAACAGATGAGCGACATAATCTATAAATATATTTAACTATGGAAGAGACCATTCTTCGATTTCGATATAACATCTATCGTGAGAGCAAGTTGAAAGCCCGGTTGTGTCAGATAGGCATATGTATCGGCGTGATCGCTGTGATTTTCGCGACGGCTTGGTGGGTCAAGGAAACGGGTGGCAGGGATGTGATTAATAATGTCATCGCTTCTTTCGTCGGTGTAGCCGCATTGTTTGTGCTGGCGCAGTTGGTGGTTTGGCTCCTTCATCATAATGAGGACAAGAACAAAGTGAGTTACCGCAATCAGGATATGTGGGCGCAGTACGGCACACGGTATCGCGAGATCTTTGCGATGAACAGCTCCCGATTCGTTGTTTACTGCGAGCCGTTGTTCTATGCGAAGGATGCGAAGAAGATCGCGGTGAAGGATGAACCGAAGGACTTTTTCCAGTTGGATCCGTATATCAAGATGCATTGCAGCACGTTGTTAGAGGCGCATGCGATGAGTAACAAGTTGGACAGTGTGACGGTACGCTTGACGGATTTCGAGGCGCCTACGGAGGCGAACGGGCAAGTAGCTACAATCTATTCAGGACGCAGTTCGTATTTGGCGCATCTGTTAACCAACCGCGCGTTGGATTATTTCATCGAAGGCGATCTGTCGGTACGCAAGCTCTATGAGAACGACAAGACGCTTCGCCCCCTGCGCCGCGCGATGCTCTCCAACCACTTCGGCGTCAACGCCTTAGTTTTTCTCAAGAAAGGAGAGGATAAAGACGGTTATCTCCTATTACCGCACCGGAAAGGTAATGCGACGGTAGCGAAGAACAGCCTGACGGCGAGTATCGCTACGCGTCTGGAGATGCCCGGAGACACGTTCCCGAAAGAGTATGAGGATCATATGACGCCTGAGTATATCGAAGAGGGGTGTATCCGGGATAATATCGCCAAGTCCATTTGGGTGAGTCAAGCATGGCTGGATAAGAAAGAGAAAGAATTTGCCGCGAAGAACGAGCGGTTCATGGATATCCATTTTCTTGGTCTTAGCCGTGACATCTACGAAGGCGGCAAGCCGACTTTGTTCTACGTAGTGCATCTGGATGCGACTCATAAAGAGTATGAAACGGAAAGAGCGGAGTTTATTCGGACAAAAGAAGAGAAGGAGAAGAAGGAACGCAAGGAAGCTTCGTACTATCGGCTGTTGGTGCCTACCCATTCGATAGACGAGGTGGAGAAAGTACATATTGCAGAATGGTCGTCCGTGAACATGCAGGCGATAACTGACTGCAAGACGGGTAAGCCGATTGAGCCAGAGAAGACGATTCATGACATCCGTTTGGATAAGGCGTTACTGACCTTTAAGGATGAGCATGAAAAGAGCTTTAAGGCTCCGTTTGAGCAGAATCTGATTAGCAACTTCTTGTTTTATAGGAATAGCGGGTTAGAGGAGAAAGGTGAAAAATGATTAATTATTGTTTAATAACGAGATAGAAAGGAAAGAAAAATGGAAGGGAAAGTATTAAAGAAGAGTCAGAACAAGATCTTCTGTGGCGTTTGCGGCGGTTTGGCCGAGTATCTGGGAGTGGATTACACCATCATGCGCCTGATTTATGCAGTGCTGTCAATATGCAGTGCTGCGTTCCCGGGCTTGCTGATTTATCTTATTCTTGCATTGCTGATGCCTGAAGACCGATAAGTCGGTCGCGACATTGCTCCATGAGCCACAGCGGTGTGCTGGTGGCGCCACAAATCCCGATCTTCAGGTCGGGATTTGTTGATTTATGATTTATGATTTGTGATTTATGATTTATGATTTCGTCGGGAGAGGAAATGAAGATTGTGTTGGGGTTGACCTCAACACAATTCTTGTATAACACGCGTGCGTTAGAGGACTTGGTGCCTCCGACGAAGAAGACGATGTCATTGGTGCGTGCGAAGTCCTGAAGCTGCGCTACACGGTTGGCAACGTTTCGGCAGATAGTATCATGCGCTTCCAGCGCAATTTGAGATTTGTGATTTATGATTTGAGATGAAATCGCTTCTACCAGCGCTTTAAATCCCTCTACGCTCTTTGTGGTTTGCGAGAAGAGATAAATAGGCCGTGTGAAGTCAAGCCGGTCGATCTGGTCGATGGTCTCAATGACGATGGCGGTGTTGTTAGTCTGTCCCTGCAGTCCAATTACTTCCGCGTGTCCGGGTTTGCCATAGATGACAATCTGCGGCGGAAGGGCTTCGTCTGTGCGATGAAGTTCATAGCACGCGCGAATACGTTCCTGCAGTTTGCGTACGACCGGGCAAGTGGCATCAATGATCTCTATGCCTCTGCGCTCCGCGATCCAATAGGTAGAAGGCGGTTCCCCATGAGCGCGAAGGAGAACACGGGAGTGGGAGGGAAGGGTACGCAGGTCGTCGTTATCGATCGTCTGAAGACCTAATTTTTCCAACCGCGCCACTTCTTGTCCGTTATGGACGATATCACCCAAACAATAGAGCGAACCTTTGCTGAGTTCGCTTTCTGCTGCTGTAATGGCGCGTGTGACGCCGAAACAGAAACCCGAGTTTGTATCTATCGATACAACCATTTATGATTTTTGATTTATGATTTTTGATTTATGATTTTTTCGAAGAGGCCATAGATGACTTCCATCTGTTCGTCGGGGGTGAGGTTGGAGTTATCCACCACAATGGCATCTTCGGCTTGGCGGAGCGGAGACTCCGCACGATGGGTATCGCGGTAATCGCGATCGTTGACATCAGCCAGCACTTCATCGAAGTTCGGTTTCTCTCCTTTGCTTACGAGTTCGTCAAAGCGACGCTGTGCGCGCACTTCGGGAGAAGCAGTAAGGAAGAGTTTGAGTTCCGCTTTCGGGAAGACAACTGTACCGATATCTCGTCCGTCCATGACGATACCTTTGGTGATGCCCATGGCTTGCTGCTGCGCTACAAGGAAGGCACGCACTTCTTTGATTTGCGAGATCCGGCTGGCGCAGTTACCCACTTCGAGCGTACGGATGAATGCTTCCACATCTTCTCCGTTGAGCGTGACATGTTGCGCGCCATCTACGAGAATGAATCCGACCTGAATATGCGGCAGAGCGGCAATTATATCCGCTTCGTTGGTGAGGCCTTGACGCAAGGTATATAAACCGATAGCGCGATACATCGCGCCCGTATCGACATAGGTATAGCCGGCATATTTAGCAAGAGCTTTGGCGATGGTGGATTTACCACAAGAGGAATAGCCATCGATGGCGACGATAATTTTATTGGGCATAAATTGGATTTATGATTTATGATTTCAAATTTAGCATCTATGGTTTATTTGAGGAGGCTGTTGATATCGAGGGTGAGACCGAGCTGGTAGGAGAAATTGGATTTGGTAAGTTGGCTAATCGCAAATCCTACCCGTGCTTGTTTGATTTTCACTCCTGCACCAAGAGCAAAACCGGCCAGAGACTTCTGGTCCGTGAGTTGCAACTCCGCCCTGCGGCGATGGTTGTAACTGAGAGCGATATAGAACTTCTCACTCTTGGGCACCACTTCGATAGACCATATTGTATGGCGGAAGAGCATGTCGTACCATTTCACGTCGTGGGCGATGATATCTCCGGTGGTTGGGCTCTTATCGAGGCTGGTCCATTCGTAGTTGAGATACCAGGTCTGCATGTTATGAATCTGGAGGTGGAAACGCAGCGGAGCATGCTTGACGCGATAGGTGAGACCGAGTTGGAGATTCAGCGGAAGGATCTCGTGGTTCGAACCACCTTCTTCGGAGTAGAACCCCTTGAGTTGCCAACCTATGTTCGCGAGGACGAGACCCATCTGAAAGGTAGAGTCGCGCGTCTGGAAATGCGCGCCTACATCGGCTCCGATCGCGAAGGACGAATAGCTCTCATAGATGGAATAGACGGGTTTGAGGGTGACGCCTATTTTCCAACACGGGTGCAGCTGACGGGCATACATGATATCGATGAGGATATCGCGTGCGCCGAACTTACCTCCGGTGAGGTTTCCGTTCTCGTCGGCATACTGCATACGGCCGTAATCGAGGTAATGGATACCAACCGCGAAATAGTTGGGTTTATCGGGTTCTCCTTCTCCGTCGAAGGGTTTCTCTACTTTCGAGCGGCCGAAGTTATGTCCGTAGAGTACAGAACCGAACATCGTGCCGGGCAGATAGTAGGAATAGTTGAGCTGCAGCGTCATGTGGCTATTAGCATGGAGCAGGGCAGGGTTGCACATACCCATCGAGATATCTCCATCGCTGAGGCTGACGTTACTTCCTCCCAGCGCATTGAGGCGGGAGGAGGTAGGCAGACTCATGAAAGAGAAGACCGAACGACCTGCGTTCGATACCTGCGCGAGGGCCGGAATAGCCATCATCAGCGCACATGCTACTATGAAAAGCGCATACTTCCGCATACTATAATCGGGCACAAAATTACTACAAAATTTTCAAATACGCAAATTTAGCGTTATGATTTCGCAAAATATTTCGAGAAATATTTGCGTATGTGCGATTTTTGTTGTACTTTTGCAAGGTTTTTGAAACGAGATATGGTGAAATTAGTCATGAAGAAGATATTCGATAAAAGAGGTTTGATCCTTGTAATGATGTCGCTGTTGGCGTTGTGCGTCTATGCGGATGATTCGTTTACGATCGCGCATGAGTTTAATACGCCGGGCGATCGTATTGTTTATTCGAACGAGAATAAGACGGCTACGACGGATAGTGTGGTTTATCAATGCTATAGAAATGCGGTGTTCGCATTGGATGCATCGAAGACGAAATATAGTAAAGTATGTCTATTCATGGAGAATCGGTTAGATTCGATGGTGACATCGAAGATAGTGGGGCTGAAGAGTTTTCGATTGTATTATTATTATCCGGAGAATAAAGATCGCTATGTGACGATGGCGATAAAGGTTTCGAGAGACGGGGTTCACTGGATAGATGTGTCTTCGCGAATTGAGCATACTGAAGGTCGTGCGGAGGTGATCATCCCGCAGCGAGGGAACTATTTCGTGAAGGTGATTAATACGGGTTCGAGCGTGCCGTTTTATATCTGGAAGTTTCAATGGCATATTGAGATTTGCAATTGCTTCGAGTATTTGCCGAATGGTTGGGATTAGTCGTGCGGGTAGAGAATGAGATATTGATTCCGGAGATGGCGCGATTATTGGCGTCGGGTAAGGAGGTGCGTTTCTCGCCTTCCGGCGTGAGTATGCGGCCGTTTATTGAGGGCGATCGAGACAGCGTGATATTGAAGCAGTTAGAGCGCGCACCGCTTCGCGGAGACATCGTACTTGCCGAGGCGGAAAACCTATGCGGGAGTCGTACGTATGTGTTGCATCGATTAGTGCGGATAGAAGGGGAGACATATGTGCTGCAGGGCGATGGAAACCTGGTAGGAGAAGAACGCTGCTCGTCGGGCGATATTATCGGAACAGTTATTCGCATCGAAAAACCGAATGGTCGTCGTAAACGACTGACACGAGGCAGATTGTGGTTTTTACTTAAACCAATAAGAAAATATTTATTGAAGATTTATAGACACACGATGATATGAGAACGATTGAAGGATTTAAGTTGCGTAAGTTAGGCAATGAGTACATATTAGTGGGCGAATCGATGGCGCTGATCAATTTCAATAAGATGATCACGCTGAATGAGACTGCTGCGTTCCTTTGGAAGGCGGCGGAGGAAGCTACTGCGGCGCATGGTACGTTTGATGCGCGGGCGTTATGCGATGCGCTGTGCGGGGAGTATGAGGTAGATCCGGCACAGGCGTTGACGGATGTAGAAGCGACGATAGCTACTTGGCGCGAGGCCGGGGTAATTGAATAAAGAAGAAAACATAAAAAACACTGATTATTGAATTAGATTATTTGTATATAAAAGAAAAATATGTATAATTATTAATTGAGGTACTACGTACCTATGAATCTTTGTACAATCAACTTATTCATAAATAAATTTACAATAACTTGCTTGTCCAAAACTTCCACTCCAACAGAGTCCAATTAATAATTATACCGATAAAAATAAATAAAAAATACCAAAAATAATCAATAATCAGAAAAATTTACCCCAGATTTTTTCTTACACTAAAATTAAGATGCTTCAGCGGGCATCTTTTTTTTGTGCCTAAAATGCTGAATTTCACCAAAAAAATTATGTACGATTATTAAGAAACGGCTACACCTTATTATTAAACGCACGTCTGCGCGCGTAAATATTTGCGTGTTTCGAACAAAAATATTAATTTTGCACCCGTTTTTGATGCTGATTGATAAGAAAATGTGCTAAAAACATTAAAAATCGTACATTTTGTAAAATGCAGTTAGCAAAATAAGGTTATAGTCGAAAGAAAAAGTACAAAAAAATGAAAAAATCTACACTTTTATACGAGAAATTCATCTTATTGCTCACTCTCCTATTACTGATAGGCGGTTTTAGCGTTGATGCGTGGGGAAATGATTGCAAAGTTAAAGTAGGTGTTGGAGCGGGAAAAGGAAAAGCCAAAGTTGAACTTTGGAAACACCCGTTTACGGGCCATTGGAAAGTAACGGGAACTGAATACGTTAGTGACGGTCAAGGCACCACTGAAGTTACTGGGGATATATATAAATCCACTAATGCTTATGGAAAATTTATAGCCGAAGCTGCAACGGGTTATTACTTTGCTAGTTGGCATAAGGAAGATGCAACATGTAATAATTCTCCGGCCGCATCGGGAACAAGCAATGCAACATGGTCTACGGATGAAATTGCAGCCAAGCATAATCCTACTTTTGAGTACTATGCGAAATTTTCTCCGAATCCTTATAAGGTCAAGTTCAATGCTAATGGAGGTTCTGGTACGATGAGCGACCAGTCCTTTACTTATGATGTTGCGCAGAACTTAACGGCTAATGCATTTTCTAAAACGGGTTACACTTTTGCGGGCTGGGCTATGAGCTCAAATGGCGCGGTTGCTTATTCAGATAAACAAAGCGTATCTAATTTAACGACAACAAAGAATGAAACGGTAAATTTATACGCTAAATGGACCCCCAATACGTACTACGTAGCCTTTAATGGTAATGGAAGCACGAGTGGCAGCATGAGCAATCAGACGTTCACTTATGCTACGGCTCAAAACTTGACTGCGAATACGTTCTCTAAGACGGACGTGGTAACTTTTGATCCGAATGGTGGTTCGTGTGGAACAGCTTCAACTTCGAAGAGTGCCACGTTTGTAGGCTGGGCAACTTCGGCTGAAGGAGCAAAAGCATATGATGATAAGCAGTCGGTTTCTAACCTTACTTCAACAGCAGGTGCGACGTTTAACTTGTTCGCAAAATGGTCTCAGACTAATACGATTACTCTCCCGAATGCAACTAAGTCCGGCTATGTGTTAAAAGGCTGGTCAGAAGATGGCGTGAATATTATAGGCGAAGCAGACGATACTTATTCTGTTCCGTTAGGGGGAATAACGTTAACGGCTATCTGGATTGATAAACATACTCCGGTTATGACCGGAGCGAACCATTCTATGGAAGTTGGTGATGAGCAGGCAACAGCGTTCACGCTTGAGCACACAGATAATCCTACGGCTCATATTTCCATTACTTCGATTTCGGCAATAAATAACGGTGACGGAAAGGTCATCGAATATGACGCTGCGAACAATAAGATTATTGCGCACAATGCAGGTGTTGCTACTATTTATTTCACGCAAGAAGAGACATCTACTATTAAATCAGGTACTTCTGCAACATATACCTATACGGTAACTAAGAAAGCCAATACTTTGGCTGTTGCATCCGGAACGTATTCCAAATATGTCGATGAGCAGATTGGCGATGTTGTGACCACACGCAATAACACGACTACCGCGTTGACCACAAGCAGCGATGCATCAAATGTAGCATACTATGATGTTGCTACCAATAAGATTCTTATTCCAAATAGTGAAGCAGAGGCATTCGGCAGTAGCAAACTTGTTACCATTCGTATTCAGCAAGCAGAGAACTATATGTACGTAGCCGCTGAAAAAGAAATAAAGTTGACGGTAAATAAGTACGCCAATGCGGTAAAGGTGAATAACACAGCCAATTATTCGGCAGATGTTTATTTCAATGATGGTATTCATGTGGTATTCAGTTCGTTGAATACAAATGAACCTACGGCTCCGTATACAGTAACACAGACTCCAGGCACGGAAGAATATGCGACCTATTATGATAATGAGGAAGGTCAGTATATTTGGACGGCACCGACTCCCGGTACTGCTGTATGGACTGTAACTCAAGCTGAGGACTATAAGTTCTTATCTGCTTCGACGACCATGACGGTTCATGTAGTAGCAGCACCTGCAGCAACAGGTTGCTACGTGTTGAATTCGTCTGCAGAGCAGAGTTTGACAACGCATATAAATAGTACCGGTGGCGTACAAGGCCAGTCTATGGCTCTTTCTGGACCGGGTGCAACGTTGACATTCAAAGCCATGAAGAACATGGTTACTGCCATTTCAGGCTTATATGTGGAATATTCAGCAGACGGTGTAAGTTGGCATGATATCAACGAATCAGCCTTAGACCTTCCGAGTTATACTTATTCTGGAGGAGACTTCTCGTATGACATCAGTAATCTCGATGTACGCTATATTCGCTTTGAGGCCAAAGTTGGTGCTACGTATACTAAAAAGATTAAGGACGTGCGCGTTACACGTAAGACCTATTTAACGCCGAGTACTGCGAATCTGCGTATTGATCGAGATGGAGATACGTATATTCATCCGGAAGAGACGGCTCATGCAACATTCACTTTAAATTGGAGCTGCGCAAGCGGAGGAAATTTATCCCTGACTACAAACGACTCCAAGTTCCGTGTTGAGCCGGCCACCATAGAGAATGTTGATTGTAATGGAGGATCAACCACTATTACCGTTTATTATGATGCAGAGGAAGCTGGCGATGTAGATGCTAAACTCTATATTAATAATAGCGTATATAGCGCAACTGTCAATTTAACCGGTAGTGCCACTTTGCGTGGTCAATATATCTCATGGGCTGAGAACGTAGAATTTATGGAAGAAGGCGCAGAAGTAGAGAACGCTGCTTCTGCTATGACACAAGTGACATATACCTCCAGTGATCCTTCAGTCATTGATGTTATCAATGGTGGTCGTACGCTTGTGGCTATTAGTAGTGGTACTGCTACTATTACTGCATCAGCCGTAGCAACGAATATTTATGCTTCGGCTACTGACTCCAAGATATTTACGGTAACGGACGAGAAACCGCAATATATTCTGTGGAATCAGTCTCTGTTCGGTTTGCATGTAGGCGATGCAAATGTAGTGCTGACGGCAACTGCCACTTCCTCCGTAGATGGCTGTACAACGAACGGTTCACGTCCTATTACCTATAGTTCTGCAGACGAAACGGTTGCAAAAATCGTTAACGGCAATGAATTGCAGATAGTAGGCGTAGGAACAACGTATATCACCGCTACTCAAGCCGGAGGTGAGGATGCCGACGGACATAATTATCTGGCCGTATCGAAGAATAACAAGGTGATCGTAACGAATCCGTCTGCGGGTTGCGAAGCGTATTTGCCCATCGAGACGACCAGCGGAACGCTATTCGATATGAATACCAACAAACCACAGGTGCAGTTGGATATAGAGTTGAATCCGGCTACGAACGGTCAGCCGGCATCGGTAAGTTTTGACACCAAGACAGAGAAGTTCGCTGCTATTTGGCTGTCCGGAGACCTTATTTTGGCCCAAAAACTGAATGGTGAATGGTCGGACGTTCGTAACTTTGGTCTTCCGACGGAAAGCGAGTATGACGTTTATACGGATATCGCACTTAATCGTGAAGCCACGGCTATTCGATTCTATCGTCCGGCAGGTGGAGAGGGATATTTCGATATCGCTAATATCTCAGTAAAGAAGGCTCGTTATATTGAGGCTCCGGCACATGCTTATACGATTGAAGCGAAAGTGAGTGAGACGAAACCGCTTTCTATTACTGTTAATTACTCGAATGTGGTTGGTCCGATCGCTTGCTATTTGAGCGGCACAAATCCACACTTTAGCATTGATCAGGATGCTATCGAAGCTACGTGTGGCGACCATGGTCAGTTTGTAGTAAATGTGACCTATGCTCCTATTGCTGAAACTATTAGCGAGGCGGATGAGTTGACTATCTCGGACGGCCAGACAACCTATACGATTAGCCTGACGGGTGTCGCAACCCGTACAGAGCGCTCTATTGTATGGAGTCACCCATCGGAAGTATATACGATTCAGACCTGTACGCTGTACGCTACTACTCTTTCCGAATATAGTACAGAGGCCGGTGATGTAAAGTTCCGTCGCCTGAATACGTCGACTACTGGTACACTCACCAATAATGTGCTGACGTTTGATAGAACCGGTGTAGTGAACTTGGAGGCTTATGTAGATGAAGATGCACGCTATACGATGCCGGATCCTGTGAACGGTTCTATTCAGGTGGTTTTAACTCCTACGGAGATCACTACTTTGCCGGATGTTGAGTCAGTCACATTAGGTTCCTCATTGGATCAAATCGTACTCACCGGAGGTGAAGCGCAGAATACCTATAATCACGGAGTAGTAAATGGTACATTGAGCGTCATTAGCGGTAATATTTCCACTATTGGTTCGCAGACAATCACAATCCAATTCACGCCGAATAACGGAGATATGTATGCGTCTTGCACACGTACCATGACTATTGAAGTGGTAGCCGGACCGTATATTTACACCGGTACGGGCGATTGGAATACGGAAGGTAACTGGAACGTAGGTTCTGTGCCGACGAGCAGCGATGAGGTGCTCATCGAAGGTAATGTAACAATATCCGGAAATGTAAGCGTGCAGGGTCTGACGATTGCTCAAGGTGCAGATGTAACATTGAATGTAAATGGTCAACTGAATATCGGTAGCGGTAATTCGCAGAATCTTACTGGCTACGGTGACTTGCATGTACGCGAAGGCGGCCAAGTGAACTTATCGAACGGCACACTGAAAGTTCGTAACTTCACGCTGGATGCGGCATTGAGCGGCATAGAAGGCGTAGATGCATATCAAGAGGCTGCTTCCGGTCAGGTAGCTAATTCCGCACAACTGGATGTTCGCGGCGATGCTTACTTCGTATTACGCCTTGATCCGGCGGACGCATTGACATACGGATGGTATGACTTCACGGTGCCGTTTGAAGTAGAGATCTCGAATGGTATCTACCGTTACGGCGAGAATACCCCGATGACCAGTGGCGTTGACTTCATTGTGATGGAGCATAGTGAAGCGAAGCGTGCAGCCGGTCAGTACGATTGGGTAAAAACAACAGGAACGATGCAGCCGGGACGTGTATATACCATTACGCTTGATAAATGGGCCTATACGACCTATGTATTCAAGAAGAAATCAGGTTCATCTGTGGCTGGAACCAATAGTTTCAATGCCGTCGTTTCTGCAGGAAACAGCGATACGCGTGGATGGAATGGTATGGGTAACGGTTCGTTACAACATGCCAAGTTGACAAGTGATTTCGATCAAGCAAAAGTGCAATTATATGATCATCAGCATAATGTCTATGTAACGAAGGAGGCAACAGAATGTAACTTCGCGGTAGGAACATCGTTCTTCATTCAAGTAGCGAATTCGCAAACGATTTCAATAGTCGCAGCAGACGAAAATAGAATCTTGTTCGCTCCTTCACGTGATGATGAATATGCTACAGATGAATTCCGTTTGACCTTGACGGATCTTGAGAGAGGTAGAATGATGGATCGTCTATGGTTCTCTGCAAGCGATGAGGCTACGGATGAGTATGTGATTGGACGTGACTTATTGAAGATGGGTACACCTTCCGATTATAAGGCAGCTCAGATGTGGGCTATGAAGGGCGGTAAGGTACTCTGCGACGTCGAAACTGCTATGAATGGCGAGCGCGCTACTGCTCCGCTGTCGCTCTTCGCTCCGAAGGCCGGTCAATACGAATTGGCCATCGACCAAGCACCGGAAGACGCTACGTTGTACTTGACGTATAATGATCAAGTTATTTGGATTCTCTCCTTCGGCTCCTATGTATTTGACCTGGAGAAGGGAACTACGGAAGGGTACGGTTTACGTATGGAGACCAACCGTGCGCCGCAAATTGCGACGGGTATCGATGAGCAGACGGCAGGAGTACAGAACCGCAAGGTGATGATCAATAATACGCTCTATATCGTTACTGCTGAAGGCGCAATATTTGATGTAATGGGAAAAAATATCAAATAATTCTTGCGTATATCAAAAAAAAGTAGTACCTTTGCACCGCAAATGAAAAAGAAAGAATACATATATCCCGAGATGGAGGTTATTTCCTTGACCGGACTGTTCATGGACGGTATGGCCGGAAATAGCGGTGGTGAACATACCAGTGGAGGGAATGGCGCTCCGGCTCGGACAGCAGTATTCTAAGATACGAATCACCCCATGGTTTTGGCCATGGGGTGATTTCTTTATGCATTATGCGTATATCGTTTCGGGATATCGGATATCTACCAGCGAGAGTCCTTCGGCAGGCGCTGAATGACCGGCTTTGCATCGATCATGCGCGGCAATAATTTCTGCGAGTTGCGCTTCGGTCATCTTCCCTCGTCCGATCTCAAAGAGTGTGCCTACTACAGCGCGCACCATATTTCGCAAGAATCTGTCGGCCGTGATGACGAAGTACGCTTCGGTTTCATTCTCCTGTACCCACTGCGCTTCGCGGACATCGCAGATCGTCGTTTTGACATCCGTATGCACGCGGCAGAAAGAAGCGAAGTCCTGTTTGCCCAAGAGCAGCAAGGCGGCTTTATTCATGGCGGCAAAATTCAGGCCGGGTGCAACGCGCGTATGCGTGAAAGTAAGGAAAGGATTCTTGCGCGTGGTGATACGATAGCGATAGGTGCGTGACGTCGCGTCAAAACGTGCGTGCGCATCGTCGGAGACATGCTGCAGAGCACTGACGGCTATCGAATCGGGTAGGAGATTATTGAGTCGGCCAATGAAATTAACTGGAAGAGACTTCTCAAAATCAAAATGCGCGATCATATGCTCCGCATGTACGCCTGCGTCGGTGCGCCCGGCGAAAGTGAGGGTTACGGGTTGGCGAAGGATGGTAGCAAAAGCCGTCTCCATCTCTGCCTGCACCGTGTTTCCATTCGGCTGGGTTTGCGAGCCATGGAAGTCTGTGCCTCGATATGCGAAGGATAGGAAGTAGCGCATGTTGGGGATTTATGATTTCAAATTTATGATTTTCTTTTTTAGATGGTTGATCTGGTCATTGAGTTCGGGGGAGAGTTGCGCCTTATAAGCAATGAGGCACGCTCCGCCGAGGAGCACGATGCTGCGTAAGATACTGTCGGTCCATATACCGAAGGACGGCAAGTATGTTTGCCAGAGCCAGTTGAGACCGAAGACTGCAAGGATCAATAGCAGGATGTAGAACCATTGGCGATCGATGATACGAATGCGGCAAAGCGGCACAAGGGTAGCAATGACCAACAGATAGTACAATCCGTATGAAAGCAGGTTACTGAGTGCGGCTCCTTCCATTCCATAGAGCGGAATGAGATAATTATTCAGGAGCAGGGCACTGACGGTTAATATCAACGCCAGCACGAGGCTGAAGGCGTAGAACCGCGAGTAATTAAGCGTATTCAAACAAATAGAGAACGTAGCCAAAATCAATTGACTGACGCCCAAGATCAGCACGACATTCTTGGCCGTGGCAAAGGTAGCGCCGTTGGGCAGGATATGGAAGATAAGATCGATATTAATCCATATCGCCAGCAAGATCAATCCGCCGATGAGTAACATGTTGCGGGTTACTTGGCGGATGAGGAAAGAGCATTCTTCACGGTTCTGCTCTTTGATGGCGCGTGCCAATTGCGGCGAAGCGATGGCTGTTACCGAGCGATTCGGGATGCTGACCATCACCGCCATATACGTAGCGATGGCGAAGATACCGGTGCTATCGAGTCCCATCTTAGCCGTAACAAAGAAGGAAGAGAGAGTGGGGGCTAAGACGGTAGTAAGGGCCGATACGATGAGGAATCCGGTGTATAGCAGGTAGCGCCGGATGAGTGGTTTGTTTTGACGTAAGAAGAGCCAATCGGGTCGAAGACGGATACGCTTGAGCGAGAAGAAATAGATGATATCTATCAGTGCTGCAATCGCATAGTTGACGCAGATCCCGATGACCAGGCCATCCAACGAGAGGATACGCTTCGCATAGAGCAGATAGAGCACCAGCAGGCCGACGCGCACCATGAGTTCGCGCACTCCGCGTGGGAGAACGATATGCATGAGCACATTACAGGTCGATTCACTGATGGCTTGATAGAGCATGAAGAACGCCAACGGGAGTACAAAATAATAGTACTCGACGAAGAGAGGAGATTTATCTCCAAACCAGGCTGACAAAGGGGCCTGGCATGCCCAATAGATGAGGGCAAAGAAAAGGAAACCGACAAACGGGACGATTAGCGCCCAGAAGAAGAAACCGTGGTCGTCTTCGCTGTCTTTCTCTTTGAAATAGGGATAGAAACGGATAATCGAGGCATTCGTTCCCAATTGCGCGAGCCCGATGAAGAGCGTCGCCGCATCGATAAGCACTCGTGCTAACCCGATCTCCTCAGCGGTGAGGAAACGGGTTAACACGAAGAACGTAGTGACGATACCTACGGCAATGCCCAGATAGGTAACGATCGTACCACGAATGGATTGCTTAGCGATGACGCCCATAATGTTAATTTACGATGTACAATTTACAATGTACAAAGGGCTATTGGAGTTTAGTACTAACTTTTAGAATAAGTATGGTTCTTTAAGTTTTGCACAAAAGTTTATAGGACGCTTTGTGAATTGTAATTTGTGAATTGTTATTTTATCTCCAGCAACTCAACCGTAAAGATAAGGGCTGCGTAGGGCGGAATAGAAGCACCTGCACCGCGCTCGCCGTACGCCAGTTCATACGGGATATAGAGTTTGTATTTCGATCCAACCGGCATGAGTTGCAGACCTTCAGTCCAACCTTTGATAACGCCACTGAGAGGGAACTCAATGGGTTCGCCGCGTTGATAACTGCTATCGAAGACGGTTCCATCGATGAGGGTACCCTCGTAGTGAACTTTAACGGTAGAAGCGGCGGTGGGTTTGGGACCATTGCCCTCTTCCAGTACTTCGTACTGCAGACCGGATGCTGTGGTCTTCACCTCCTTGCGCAGGGCGTTAGCAGCCAAGAAGGCTTCACCTTCCTCTTTGGCCTGTTGACCTTGGAGTTGTGCTTTCTCTTGCTCTGCTTCAATCTGCGCTTGTTTGAGACGACCGAAGGTTGCATCAGCAAACTCCATCGCAACTTGGCGGTCCATCATCTCGGTATAGTTATTCAAACCATTGATGAAACCTTGCTTGATGAGGTTGAACTTGGTCTCCACGCCATTGAAGCCCATGAGCCCTACAGGTTCCTGCTCGCGAATCGCATTACCGATATTCTTGGCGGTTGCCACTACTTGCGGGTTTCTCATCTTCTGCTTGAGGCCCTTGTTGAGGCTTGCGATGAACTCATCTCTGTCCTCACCGGTGGTGTCGTTAGACAGGAAATAATTGCGGATCTGAGCGCCGTTCATCAAACCGAAGGCATAGTTGAGCGAGTCGTTCTCGTTCTTGAGCTCAATCTTTTTCGCCTTGGTGGGGCACTTGGCGATAACCGCTTCGCCGGAAGGTTCTTCTCCGGTCTTCATGGTCGAGTATTTCGCCATGATATAGCTCTCTGCTGTGCTCTCGTCCATGACGGAAGTATCCGAGTAAAGGGCGTTGATGACACCTTGGAGGAAGGATTCGCCGTTGTATGTCCAAGCGGCGTTACCAGCCAGACCTTCTTTTTCGAACATCGATACGGAGGAGCCGAACTGACGACCCGTTTGAGCGATGTCGCTGAGTACCTCGTCTTTGTCGAGGTATGCGTTCTCGAGGGCGTCAATGAACTCGGTGATAGCTTCCTCTGAACTGTCTTTCGCCAAATAATACTGTTTGATTTGTAAACCGTTAATGAGGCCGACAGCATAGTTGAGTGAGTCGTTCTCATCGTTCAGTTTGACATCTTTCGCTTTGTAACTGTTGCCGCAGGAAACCATTGCCATTGCGGCTAACAAAAAGATACTGATTTTTTTCATCGTTTTATTTTTTTTCGTTATTTCGGGATTACGTAATTACGTGATAACGGATTTATTCAATTCCTAAGAGTTCTACGGTAAAGATGAGGGCGGCGTAGGGCGGGATAGACTGTCCGGCACCGCGCTCGCCGTACGCGAGTTGATAGGGGATGAAGAATTTGTACTTCGAGCCGATAGACATGAGTTGCAAGCCTTCAGTCCATCCTTTGATAACTCCGTTGAGGGGGAAGGAGATGGACTCGCCGCGCTTGTAACTGCTATCAAAAACTGTGCCATCGATAAGCGTTCCTTCGTAGTGCACGCGAACGGTATCGGTAGCTTTGGGCTTTTGGCCGAGTGAGGGCTCGAGGATCTCGTACTGCAGACCCGATTCGGTCACTTTGACGCCTTCGCGTTTGGCATTCTCGGCGAGGAATTTCTCTCCGTCTGCCTTAGCAGCTCCTGCGATCTTCTGTTCCAGTTCCTGGAAGAAGGTATTCAGCACTTGTTGCGCCTCTTGATAACTGATTTTGGGTTGCGCGTGGGTCAGCACGTCTTCGATACCTGCTGCGAGGTCCTGATAGTTCAGTTTCTCTACACCGCTACCCATCAGGTTTTGTCCCATTGAGAGACCTAATGCATAACTGATTTTGTCCATAAAGTCATTTATTTATTTGTTCTTTTTCTTATTTATTCATTTGGCTCATTTGTGAGAGATATCTCGCCATATATTTACCGAGGATATCGAACTCGAGGTTGACGACCGTGCCTGCCTCGATGTACTTGAAGTTCGTATTCTCCTCGGTATAGGGAATGATGCAGACGGAGACGTAGCCTTTGTTGCCTTGGATGTCGGGCTCGCAGGCCGTCAGGCTGACGCCGTTGATGGTCACCGAGCCTTTGTCCACGCAGAAATACCCGCGTTCCACCATCTCTTTGGTCGAGTCGTACTCGAAGCGATAGTACCAGCTGCCGTCGGTCTCATGCGCATCGATACAGACTGCTTTCTGATCCACGTGTCCCTGTACGATATGTCCGTCTAAGCGGCCGCCCATGAGCATCGAGCGCTCTACGTTGACCCAGTCGCCGACTTTGAGCAAGTCGAGGTTGGTCAGACGCAGGGTCTCCTGCATCGCCGTAACGGTATACAGGTCGCCCTCTATGCGAACAACTGTCAGACACACGCCGTTATGCGCGATGGACTGATCGATGCTGAGCGGTTCCTCGAAAGGATTGCGGAGCGTGAAATGTTTATTGGTCTGCTCGGTCTCAATCTTAACGACCTGAGCCATTGTTTCTACGATTCCTGAGAACATTTTGAATAGGAAAATCTTTACGGGTTAATATAAATAAGTAGATGCTGATCAGTATCGTACCGATACCCATCAGCGCCCACATGTTTTGCACATAATACAGCCGGAAGGCATAATAAACTCCTAACAGTCCGAGCGTCAGCGCTGTATAACCGCCAATCGTCTTGAGGTCGTATGGTATTGGAGCTTTCTTCTGGCCAATGAAATAGGAGAGGAGCATGATCACGAAATAGCAGACGAGGCTACTGCCGCAAGATGCCCAATAGCCGATGAGCGGCACGCCGACGATCTGCAGCACAAGGGTGATGGCAAGTCCGATGAGGGAGAAATACGCACCCCATTTGGTCTCGTCCGTCAGTTTATACCAGAAACTGAGGTTGAAATAAATGCCCTGGAATACATAAGTCCACAGCACTACCGGCACAATTTTCAAACCCTCCCAATAAGCACTGGAGACGATATAACGGAATATATCAAGATAGAAGATGACACCCAACAGGATCAAATAGGAGAAGATGATGTAGTACTTCATCGCATCGGCGTACGCTTCGACAGACTTACGGTCCTTATGCTTGGCAAATACGAAGGGTTCGTACGCATAGCGGAAAGCCTGGGTGAACATCATCATCACCATCGCTACTTTGAAGCAAGCGCCGTAGATACCAAGTTGCGCCTGTGCATCATCCCCGGTGTAGAGATAAGGGAAGAGGATGCGGTCGAGCGTCTGGTTCATGATACCTGCCACACCGAGCACCAAAAGCGGGAGCGAATAACGGAGCATCTCGCGCAGAACCGCAACGTCAAATCGTCCTCCGCGAGGAAGCGTGAACGGCAACAGACAAAGCGTCTGGATGGTGGTAGCCAAGATATTACTGAGGAAGACATAGAACACATCATTCTTACCCAACACAATGAGGAAGAGGATGTTAAACGCAATATTCAGCAGCACAAACAATAGTTTGAGCGCCGCAAAGAGTATCGGGCGTTTCTGATAACGCAGGTACGCGAAAGGAATACAAGCAAAGGCATCGATGGCTACCGTAGCGAACATCATCTCCACAAACTCCGCATGGTCTGGATAGCCCAGGACGTTAGCGATAGGTTGATGGAAAATGATCACCAGCAAGGTGAAGAGTGCGCTGGAAATGAAGAGCGTAAAGTAAGACGTCTTATATACCGTACGCGCATCAAAATCATCGCGGTTGGCGAAACGGAAGAATCCGGTCTCCATACCATAGGTAAGAAGAACCAGCAGCAGGGCCGTCCAAGCATAGATGTTCGTTACAATACCGTATTCGGACGTGCGTGCTAACGCATAGGTATACAGCGGAACAAGCAGGTAGTTGAGAAACTTACCTATTATCGAACTTAACCCATAGATGGCGGTGTCCTTCGCCAAGGATTTCATCTCACTCATCTCTCTCGACTTTTGTCTTTCGACCTTCGACAATGATTACTATTTCGCCTTTTGGCGGGGTTTGTTTAAAATGACTGATCAATTCCGCGAGTGTACCTCGTACGGTTTGTTCATGCAGTTTGCTGATCTCCCGACTGACGGAGGCTTTGCGTTCTTCGCCACAGACGGCAGCCAGTTGTTCCAACGTCTTCACCAGACGGAAGGGGGACTCATAGACGATAAAGGTCTCATCCAGCGCGGCGAGGTATTGCAACCGCGTCTGACGTCCTTTCTTCTGCGGCAGGAACCCTTCGAAATAGAAGTGGTTGTTTGGTAGGCCGCTGTCCACGAGTGCAGGAACAAAAGCTGTGGCACCCGGAAGACACTGTATCTCAATGTCCGCTTCTGCCGCTGCTCTGACAAGGAAGAATCCCGGGTCAGAGATAGCGGGCGTACCGGCATCGGAGATCAACGCAATGTTCGCGCCTGCTTTGAGACGCTCCACGATATCGGCCGAGGTCTCATGTTCATTGAACTTATGATGCGACTTCAAGGGCGTATGGATATCGAAATGCTGCAGCAACACGCCGCTTGTGCGTGTGTCTTCGGCCAAGATGAGATCCACGGACTTCAGCACCTCAATGGCGCGGAATGTCATGTCCTGCAAGTTGCCGACCGGTGTGGGAACGAGGTAAAGCATTTTTGATTTTTGATTTAACCGAATCTGCGGTGCAAGGTAACGAGGAACTGCTGGTAAGTGTTACTCTCCGTATCCCATTGGAAGTGCGAAGAGATATAATTCAACGCCTCCTCGAAGGAATGGAGTTCGTTGAGTACGGTTAACGAACGTTGCATGAGTTCCGCATTCTGGCCAAACAACTCGCGTTGGTACAAGAAACGGTCGCCCAACGAAATCGCCAAACGGATATCATCCACGGGCTTGCCATACAGCATCGCCTTCGGTGCTGCCGGTTCTTTCTCAGCCACTGGTTCTTCGAATAACTCCTGCTGTGGTTCTTCGGCTTTCGGTTCCTCTACTACCGGTTCCTCCACTTTCGGTTCCTCCACTTTTGGTTCCTCCACTTTCGGTTCTTCTACTTTCGGGGCTTCTGCTACCGGTTCTTCTGCTACTTCTTTAGCCACAAACTCTTCCTCCTCGATAGGCTCTTCCACTTCGAAGTCCTCGTCTTCGTCCTCCATTTCTACGTATGGACGCGATTGGAGTTCCTCAATATCTGCTTTGAGTGCGGTGAGGACACGTTGGTTCTTCTCTTTCTCTGCTTCAAGCGCTGCGATACGTGCTTCGGCTGCCTGTTTCTCCGCTTCGAGAGCCGCAATACGAGCTTCATAACCCGTAATGCGTGCCTCGAGCGTTTGGAAATATTGAATCAGTTCTTGCATATTATTCCGTCATTTTTTTCAGTTGTTTGAGCAGCGCGAACATGATAATTGCGCTCACAAGACATAAGGCAATCAAGATAGCCCAGTTGTACATCAGAGGTATTCTGTTCCAGAGTTTGGACGGAATAATACTGAGGTAGTTACCGATAGCCGTAGCTGCGAACCAACCACCCATCATCAAGCCTTTAAACTTAGGCGGCGCTACTTTCGACACGAACGAGATACCCATCGGGCTCAAAAGCAGCTCTGCGATAGTCAGTGTAAAATAGGTCGAGATCAACCATGCCGGCGAAAGAATGCTTTGGGTGTTATTTCCCAAATCCATCGGGGAGGTGAGGGATATCGAAGCCAAGGTGATAATACCGAAACCAAGAGCTGCAACTAACATACCCCAGGCGATTCGGGCTGGAGCACTGATTACTTTTCCTCGTTTCTCCAAGGCTGCGAAGAATGCCATGCTGAACGGTGTGAGGGAAACTACAAAGAAGGGGTTGAACTGCTGGAAATCAGACGGCTGAGCCGCAATTGGATCATCCATTCGTAAGAACAACGCTACGGCACCGGCCCATAAGGCGAAGGTAGAGAGGCAGCAGATAATCCGGTTTTTCATCTCTTTGGCCTGGAATGTAGCGAAAGCTGTATAAACCGAAGCGGCTATCAACGCCAAGGAGAAGATGTTAAATCCGAAACGCATCGGACCACTAATACTCAAGTTCGTATATTTCTTAGCGAAGAACGTGAGGGCAGAGCCGTTCTGGTGGAAGGCCATCCAGAAGAAGATAACTACGCCAAACACAAGCAGCAACGCGATGATACGGTCTTTGGTTTGTTTCGGAGTCAGTTCAACAGCCTGTTGGTCTTCTTTCTTTACCTGTTTCGCAGTAACGTCCGCATGCTTGAACCATTTACGGCAAGCAAAATAGATAGCGGCTGAGAGAACGAGCGAAGCGCATGCTACCCCGAAACACAAACCATATCCGCTATATAAAGCTTCCAGATATTCCGGCGTCTGGTTAGCGGCGTCATATACCATACCGAACTTAGCCAGATGCTTTCCTGTAATCCAGTTGGCCATCGACGGCGCAAACATCGCACCGATATTGATCGCCATATAGAAAAGCGAGAAAGCAGCATCGCGTCGATCTGCATATTGGGGATCATCGTACAAATTACCTACCAGAACCTGTAAGTTTCCTTTGAAAAGACCGGTTCCGAGTGAAACCATGGCCAGTCCGGCAAACATAACCGCCATACCTGTTGCATCAGGTGCCGTAGGAATCGCCAGACCCAAGTATCCTAAGAACATGGTAGCCATACCGATAACGACGCATTTTCCATAACCGATTTTGTCTGCGACATAACCTCCTAATAGCGGTGAGAAGTAAACTACAGCAAGAAAGATTGCATACACACGTGCAGCGGCTTCTTCGTCCCAACCGAATTTAGCCTGCATGAACAATGTAAAAATGGCTAACATCGTGTAGTAGCCGAAGCGCTCGCCTGTGTTGGCTAACGCGAGAGCAAATAGCCCTTTGGGTTGATTCTTAAACATAAACTATGATTTTAAAATTTCAAATATCTCGCACCAATTGTGCTTATCTTCCGCTCTGCCGAACTGTATGTCGCGTAGTGCGTGATAGAGTTCGGAGAGTACAGGACCCGGTTCTGAACCGAATGAGTAGGTGACTCCGCGTTCGGTATCCAGTACTCTGTCAATTGGCGAGATCACACAGGCCGTCCCGCAAGCTGCGGCTTCGGACATGTCTGCCAATTCCTCCAAACGTATACGTCGACGGGTCACTTTATATCCCCTTTCACGCGCCAGAGCCATCAGACTGTCATTCGTGATACTGGGCAGGATGGCGCTGGACTTCGGAGTCAGGTATTCCACCGTGCCGAATGGTTGGCTGTCTCCGGCGACTCGCCGGATCCCTATAAAATTCGCAGCACTGCACTCGTCGATATACCGATGGTATTTGGCGTCGAGGAAGATACAATCCATTCCCATCGCGTGTGCCGCTTCGGTAGCTCGGAAAGAGGAGGCATAGTTACCTCCCACTTTGAATTTTCCGGTGCCATAAGGTGCGGCTCTATCCACGTAGCGATTAACGATGAACGACGTGCAATGGAACTTACCCGGATAGTACGGCCCGATCGGCGAAGGAATGACGATGAACTCGAAGTCACGTCCCGGTCCCACCCCCAGACGGGGCGTCGTACCAATCAGTAACGGCCGGAAATAGAGCGCTGCTCCTGTTCCGTACGGCGGCAGGAAATCCATGTTCTTCTCCAGCGCCAGGCGGATAGCTCGTCCGAATAACTCTTCGGGCACCGGTGCCATGAATAATCCTTCGGCGCTCTTAGCCATGCGGCGCGCGTTATCACGCCAGCGGAAGATTCGTATCTTCCCATCTACTCCTCGAAAAGCTTTCAGCCCCTCAAAGGCTTCCTGCCCGTATTGAAGACAAGTAGCCGACACGTGTAAGTGCAGGTACTTGTCCTTGGTTGCGTAGGGTTCTTCCCATACGCCATTGTGATACGCCGAGCGCACGATATAATCCGGCTCAGTGTAATGAAATCCCAGTTTACTCCAATCAATCTCTTTCATCAAACAACGTATCTAAAATACTCAATTCCGTTTGCCACGGATGTTTATCTGTCCAAATATTTCCACTCCAGTCAGTTGTGCGTCTTTCGTCTTTCGACTTTTGACTTTCGACTAATGACGGCCTTTGCTTGTTTATCAGACTAACCAGTGTCGCGTTCATCTCATCGTTCAGATCCAGCAGCCATTTGTACTCCTTCTCGTAGAATGGACGCAGATAGTCTGCGAAATACATAAAGTACGGTGTGTGCTGGTATGCGCTCACGAGGGTAATCCAGTGCTGATGTTGCCAGCGTGTCTGGTAACTGATCTGTATGTCGCGTGTCAGTTGTTTATGTTCCACTTTCCCTACCGGTACAGTCAGTCGTACGAGTTCTCCCTTCGCATCGCGAATCAGACACCGATTACGGAAAGTCTGTTTCTCAAATGTCTCCATCTGCTCTATCGTAACCGGTTCGCTCATCAGCGCCTCCATATACGACCTCGGCGGCAAATATGCAGTAGGGAGTACCAAAATAAATTAAAAATTAAAAATTAAAAATTACTTCAGTGATTTACTCTTGGTAGTTATCTGAATCTTAGCCAGTATATTACAAATATCATCCAAATCGGTTAGTAAGCTATCTGCTTCTTTGGGAGATAAATAATCAGTCTTTTCCAATAGTCGAATCCAATATCGTGATTCTCTGGCTTCTTTGTAGGCAATGGATAGTTTGTTGATGAAATCTGCGGTTGATGTTGCTCCTATAGCTTCTTCTGTATTTGCTCCGATGGATGTGCCGCTTCTAAGAAGTTGCTTGCTTAATGTGTATTCTTTGTTTGTAGCAGTTGTGGTAAGGTATTTGTATAATTTAACTATACGAACAGCAAAATCAAATGTCTTTTCTTGAATGATATTTTCTTCAGCTGACTTCATTTTTAATTTAGAATTTTTAATTTTTAATTCATTCTATCGCTTGGCACGCATTCCAATGCGTGAAAAGCGTATAGAATGGTTGTCTTTGTCCACGCTCAGCCAGATAAACACCGGCCGTCCGACGATATGATCTTCCGGCACAAATCCCCAATAACGACTGTCGGCCGAGTTATGGCGGTTGTCACCCATCATCCAGTAATAGTCCATCGCAAAGGTATATTCTTCGCCGATACGCATAGGTTGAAACTCATAGGCCTCCGCGATGCGTTTGTATAGCCAGTAGTTCTCTTCGGTAATCAGGATCTTATCGCCTTTGCGCGGGATATAAATCGGTCCATAGTTATCGCGTGTCCATTCGTTATGTCCCAGCGGATAGACGTGTCCACCTCGTTCCTGAGGTTCGACGATCATAGCCAATACATGGTTGTTCTTCTCCAACTCCTCCTTCATGGCCTGCGTCAAGGGGAAATGCCAAGTCGTGGCGTCGATCTGAATACGGTCTGCCAGACTGATACCTAACTTATCCAGATATTTCGCGCCGAAGATATGTCCGTCCGTTTGAACGAAATAGTTGAGTTGCACACCCTCCCGGAATGGTTCAACTTTCCACTCATTACTCTCCGCTTCACTCAACTCTAAACTCTCAACTCTCATCTTCGTGAAAATCGTATTGTTGACAATTTTCAACGAATCCCCCGGCGTACCGACACATCGCTTGACATAGTTCTCGCGTCTATCAACAGGCCGTGTGACAATGTCGCCGAAGATATCTTTGCGTTGACGGATGAATGTCTCGCCATAGGCGTAACGCAAGGTGTAGTAATCCGGGTTCTGCATCTTTGTGCAGACGGTGTCGCCGGCAGGGAAGTTGAAGACCACGATATCGCCTTTCTGCGGACTCGTCCATCCGGCTAAACGCTTGTACTCCCAATGCGGCTTATCCAGATAACTCTTGCCTCCGCCTAACCAGTTCGGCATTGTGTGTTGCACGAGCGGCATCGAGAGCGGCGTCTGAGGCACACGTGCACCGTAAGCCATCTTGCTCACGTAAAGGAAATCGCCCACACGCAAAGTCTTCTCCAACGACGAAGACGGAATCTGGTAGTTCTGGAAGATATAGAGGTTGATGAAATACACCGCCACCAACGCAAAGACGATGGCATCTACCCACGAGAGCACAGTGTACAACCATGGTTTGGACTCTTTGTATTTTCTCCACCAGCTATAGTTGATGTACTTCGTCGTGAAGGCATCAACAATAAGCGGCAATAACACTAACCAACCCAAACTGGCCCAATCGCCCCAGGCAACCCAGAATACAAACACGACATACAGCGTGCTCCAGATACCTGCGCGAATCCATCCTCCGCGGGTGGTTGCTTCGATTCGTTCTTTCAACGAACCCAGAATCATTTCTTTTATTTCTTGAAAACTTTTCATACTAAACTTTCTGCTGCTAATACAGCGCCTAAGGCAAAACCTCTGCGACCTTTGGCGATATGGGTGATGATAATTGTATCTTCTTCGCTATCCCATTTTACCTCGTGCGTTCCCGGCACTTCTCCTTCCCGAATCGATTCTATAGCAACATTCGTGCCAATCTGTTCTGCGAGCGTTTTGGCGGTTCCACTCGGCTTGTCGAGTTTATGGATGTGGTGGGTCTCGGTGATAGAGGGCGTGTACTGCGGTTGCGCCTTCATCGCTGCGGCTAATTCTTTATTGAGATCAAAGAAGATATTGACGCCTACGGAAAAATTGCTTTTCCAAATAAGCATAGGCTTGTCATGCATCTGCTGATCTTCTTCTATTAGCGAAGCGGCATCCCAACCTGTTGTACCGCACACAACAGGCACGCCTTGCGCCCACGCACGTAAAACATTTTCCTTGGCGGTAGCGGGAGTAGTGAACTCAATGGCTACATCTGCACCCTTCAGATCGAACGCATCCCCCACGTCGATATGTGCCACGATTTCGTGACCTCTACTCAGGGCAACTTCCTCAATCATATGCCCCATTTTCCCATATCCGATTATTGCTATTCTCATCTTAATTCACAAAAAGCGCGCAAAGTTACAAAAAAAAATCCATATATGCAAGCATATATGAAAAAAAGAGCACTTTTGCGCTCCTTTTTACCAATTTCCGTCAATTTTTACACATTATTTATTGTTCAAAGGGATGCGATTGTTTGTATTCGTATATGAGGGAATTGTATTTCCATGCACGAACGGAGGTGTAGGTCTTGACATAAAAAATGGGTTTAAAAAGTATATTATATATAAATATATAATATAGTATTGTACATAAATTTGGGGTGCTTTTCCGGGGCGACAGGGGCGTAACGTAAGCCTTGACTGTCGCTTGACCGTCGTTTGACTGTCGTTTGACCGTCGTTCCGATATGGTAAAGCGGGTGCAAAGGTAGTAATAAAAAATGGAATATGCAAATATATGCGGTAGATTTTTGTAAAAAAATGATTCAAAAAGGAGCAGGCTATGAAGTCTGCTCCTTGAATTTTAGGTGATATCCAAATGCAATTTGGACGCAATGGACGAAGCTTATTTTACTTCTGCACCGGTGAGGGTATAGGTCTTATCTCCGCGGAGGATGAAGATTTGGCCGTTATGAAAACAGGTACGTATTTTGACGAAGCCAATGAATGAATATAGGATCGGAGAATGAAATGTTTTTTCCCTCAATCTCGATTAATTCTTTCTTCTGTAAGGCCTTCTTAATAGTCGCAATATTCGCGGAACTGCCCAATTCAAATTCCTCGATGATCTCTTTGCGATTAATCTCAGATGCTTTGCCTGCCATAATAGCTCGTATGAAATGCAACTGATAAGAAGTGAGCGAATTGATTTGCTCCATAAATAAGGCATGATTCTGGCGCAACAAGTCCTGTTTCGCTTCCGATAATATTTCTGCGTTAACCTCTTTGTCAGTGCGCGCCCAAACAAGCCAGCTTAGTTGCTGAACGTAAGAGGAATTGCCATCTACGTAGGTATAGATGTCGTCCACAAAGGGTGCGTCTATATGTTTGCCGGCTTGTATAAAGCGGCTTTGGATATACTCATACCAATATTCAATAGGTATTCGTTCCAAAAACAACATATCACCAAATTTATAAAAAGGATAACTGCGTTTGCCGAACATATTCATCAAGAGATGGCGTTTGCTACCATATAGACAGTAGGAAACAGCGTGTTGATGCTGCCAGACGGAGCGCAATTTTTTCTGGAAAGTCATGGAATCGCTCAATTCGCCAATTTGTTGGAACTCGTCAATACAGATGATTAAATGAATACCTTTTTCTTTAGCGATTCTTTCCGGTAATGTCAGCACGTCTTCCCCATATTCACGATTCACACTCTTCAAACTGAAGGAAACAGGATTCATGGGATCTGCAGACATCGTTACAACGGGCACGAGTGAACTAAGAAAGCGCTTGGCATTTTCGAGTAATTCTTCCGTACGTGTAGCTGTTTGCTTGATGATTTCAGTAGCGAACAACCGATAGAAATCTTCTTGTGTGCGCACCGAAAATGCGTCCATCCGCACAATGTGAATTTGTTGATGGTCTTTCATCAACTCGAACACTCTATTAACCAGAGATGTTTTTCCCCATCGGCGCGGAGAGATTATAATGGTATTGAGACCATTTTCAAAATTAAGCAATAAACGTTTGGTCTCATTTTCGCGGTCCGTAAAGTACATTTGTTCCGCTGCTACTCCATAAATAAAAGGTGTATTCATAGCTTGTAACTTGAAAATCCGCTGCAAAATTACAAAAAAAAAATGAAACTAACAAATAAATTAGTAACAAAATTATTAGTAATAAAATTGTTACAAAGATAAAACACTGATAATATGCTGTTTATAAAACAAAAAGTGAGCAACATTTTTGCCGCTCACTATTTATTATTCAAAATTCGCTGTCACCTTACCTCTTGCCCGGTCACCGTATATACCTTCTTTCCGCGGAGGATGAAGATTTGGCCGTTACGAATAATCTTGGTACATTGTACATTGTTCCCTTGTACGTCTTCGATGCCTTGTGGCTCTCCGGTCGTAGTGAACGAGACAGTCTTTGTATCAAGAGTACCGCCATTATTATCCTTTGAGGTAATGGTCAAATCGTAACTTGTGCCTTCCTCAAGACCTGTGACAGTAAACGAGAAGCCTGCGGCTTGTGTTTGTTGCGGGGCGTTGTTGCGTGCCGGAGCATTGAAGGCAATCTGCGTCAACTGACCGTTGGAATTGAAGATAAGCGTGCAAATCACATTGCCTCCCTTGTCTTTGATAACCAATTCATACGTAGCTGCTCCGCTGACAGCCGGCCATGCTACCTCAGCCGTGTTCTCTGCCGGAGTCACATTTACGTCTGTAGTCTCAATGGTCTTTGCGCCTAACGGACGAACGTCATACAATCCCCAGGCATCATGCATCTTGTAGGTCTCTAAATAATCGGCAGGCACATAAACGATAGTGCTGTAGTCCAAACCGTAAAGAGCATCTTTATTAACCGTAGGCGGTCGCTGGCTATAACAAGTGATGGATTCAATGGACGAGCAATAAGCAAAGGCTTCTTCCTCCAATACTTTAACTGAGGATCCTAAAATCACATTTTTCAAACCGCTACAACGATAGAAAGCCTCCGTTCCAATGCTTGTGACGCTATTGGGAATCGTAACAGAGGTCAAACCGCTGCATTCATAGAAAGCCTCATTTCCAATGCTTGTGACGCTATTAGGAATGTCAATAGAGGTCAAACCGGTGCAACCATTGAAAGCCTCATCTCCAATGCTTGTGACGCTATTGGGAATCGTTATAGAGGTCATACCGCTGCAACCATAGAAAGCACCCTCTCCAATGCTGGTGACGCTGTTGGGAATAATGGTACTTTGACAACCAACAATAAGCGTATTTGAAGCAGTCTCTATTATAGCATTACAATTATTACGGCTATCATATACCGTATTGCCACTTTCAACAATAATAGAGTTCAAACTAATGCAACCATGGAATGCATACGCTCCAATACTTGTGACGCCATTGCCAATCGTCACAGAGGTTAAACTGCTGCAACGCCAGAAAGTGCCATATCCAATACTTGTGACGCTATTGGGGATCGTCACTGAGGTTAAACCGCTGCAACCATAGAAAGCATCGTGTCCAATGCTGGTGACGCTATTGGGAATCGTCACAGAGGTCAAACCGCTGCAACCATAGAAAGCCCATTCTCCAATGCTTGTGACGCTATTGGGAATCGTAACAGAGGTCAAACCGCTGCATTCATAGAAAGCCTCATTTCCAATGCTTATGACACGATTTGGAATCGTCACAGAGGTCAAACCGCTGCAATAATAGAAAGCCCACGATCCAATGCTTGTGACGCTGTTGGGAATCGTCACAGAGGTCAAACCGCTGCAACCCCTGAAAGCAGAATTTCCAATGCTGGTGACGCTATAAGTTACGGATTTGTAGGTTACAGAGGAAGGAATAACAATAGTTCCCGTATAATTCCCTCCGCTAACTACAGTTGCTGTTTTTCCATTCAACTCGTAAGCAATTCCGTTAATTGTAACAGATGCAAACGTTGGAGAGTAAAGAATTGTCATCGCCACTACGGCAATGAACAAAGAAAGAAATTTGTGTTTCATAATTTAGTTATTTTGAGTTAATATTTCATTCCTTTTCTAAAATCCTTTGCATAAATACATAATATTGATTCTATTTGCCAGCTGGGCAAATTTGGGAATTCATCATTAAACCATCTTGTCTTTATACGATGTTTGTAATCTTTATCATAGTGATCTTTTATCCATTTTGATCCATATAATCTCATTACTCCGCTGAGAGGACCTATTTTTGATGTACCATACAAATATACAAATTTATTTGGCATGATAGGCTCTTGATGATTATAGCCTATTCGCAGAGCTGTATCATACATCGTTAAAAATGCATATGAGTGGTTGTTGGTTTCAAATATCTCACGTACAAAGTCATAAAGATGTTCAAAATGTGTAAAACGATAACCTTGTATATCGGGTATCTGTTTTAAAGTATTTATCACATCATTTGCTAAATTGCTACAATATATACGTTTTTGGTGCGGATTAGGAGAAGAAAACTCAACATTATCTGAATATACTATCTTATATAATTCCATGATTTCTTTCTCGGAAAAATTTCTAGTTCCTTCTTTATCTTTTTCGTAATAGTCTTTATTACATTCCATAATACTACTAAATCGTCCACAACAACTAATTGGCTTGTTTTGATATCTCATTTGTTTCCCATATACATAATCTTCAGCATTTTTACAAGCAGCCAACTCTCTTTTAATAATTGGCAAATGAAATTTTTCGTAATTTTCAATGATGTCTTTTATTCGAGTAAAAGTTGACATAACATTAGTATTTGAAAAGTGACGCCTACTCTTTATTGGATTTTCGGCATTCTCCACTTATATAGTTTACTAGTTTCCTAGACCGCTTCGCTATCCTAGATTTCTAGAATTCGAGTTTTTTAGGATATACACAAAAAAGCGTGAAGTCCGTCTATTCTTCACGCTAATCCAGGGCTTCGCAATCCCTTTACCAAGTAGAAAAACAACCGAATTCCACGCCCGATATGCTAAACCCACCCCGCCTATAGCAGGGCGTGGCATGTATAACATACCCACGGGACATTCATTTTGCTGTCACGACTTGGTAAGAACTTTTGCGAAGATTCGGATTAGTCGCAAACAACGTCAATAAACGCCTTTTAATATGTCCTTGCTGTTTTACGTCGGCAAGCGACGCCCTTGCTTTTTTACGCTGTCAAGGCCAGCAGTTTGATTTTGCGCTGCAAAATTACAATAAAAAAATGATATATGCAAGAGAATGAGGATTTTTCTGCGAAAAATGTCCGGATCACATCCAGACGCAATAGACGAAACTCGCGACATGATATGCCGCAAATAAACAAAGCCAGGATTAGCACCGCAGGTAAACAACTCAAAATGGCGGATAGAATCCGCCTGCAAGGAACGAACACCCCGCAGGAACTACATCCGCATAGAGGCCGAAGCGGGCGGGGCGGCTCGCTTACGCTAAGGCTCGCGTGATTCGCAGCGTAGCTGCTCAATTACGCTACGCCTTGCGCTACGCTCTCCCCACAAATTAGAAATTTTCGGGGACCCCAATAGACGACGTGACGGACGCGAGGGCGAATGTCCTATCGTGGAGATAGGACACGAGGGGCTAAACCGCCTATGCCGCGAGCTCACAAGAAGAAAGGAAAACCGGCATGCAATGCCGGGCTAATGGACAAAGGACGTCGGAATACCGGCGGGAACAGGACACTAATAAACAGCCAAAATCTCGTCCACTAATTCAGGGATGGGAGTGTGGCCGTCGTTGAGGAGGGTGAGATCGCCTTGAGGGATGTGTTGTGCGCGTATGCGGGCACGGACCTTATTGATATTGGCAGGAGAAGCGTCGCCGTGGTAGTCGCGGGCGATGGTTCGGGCGATACGGATGTCTTCCGGAGCATCAATCACAATGATGCGGTTGCAGAGGACGTTAAGGCCCGACTCAAAGAGAATGGCGGACTCGAGGAATAAAGGTGAAAGGTGAGAGGTGAAAGATGAAAGGATGTCCGCTTTGACGGCAGGATGCACGATCCGGTTCAGTTCCTTCAATAAATGCGGATCTGCAAAGACGCGCTTGGCAACGTAGGTTGTATTATAGATGATAGATGATGGATGATAGATGAACGCTTCTTTGCCTAAGAGATCGATAATCTCTTTTTGCACGTCAGGGTTCTCGGCGATGATACGTTTCGCCTCACGGTCACAGTCATAGACGGCAAAGCCTCGCTTCACCAACTCGCGTGCAATAGTGGACTTGCCGCTTCCTATTCCCCCTGTGATGCCTATAATCATAAGTTTATGCTGCGCTGTTTAGTGTGCTAACGCACGTTTATAGGTTTAGAATTGAAAATAAATAAACGGTTGCATCTCGGCGGAGACGAATTGATAGATGACGATGATAGCGATGCAAACGGCGATGACCATGAGCCATAGAGGCATCGCACTGAAAGCCAAGCGATAGCGTCTTTTCCAATTCGTCGGTAGCCAGTGAATGACCATGCCGGCAATGAACATCGCTACGACCCATCGATACTCCCAAAGGAAATCCGGGATGATGCTGTTGTTCCACGCTCCTCCGATCTGGTTAACCATGTTTTTCGCTGTAGCCCAAGCAACCTCATTCGCTGTAGCCGGGTCCAGGTTACTGGACGAACGGAAGAAGAGACGCGTGAAGGTGATGAAGGTGAAGGTCTGTAGAATAGCCCAAGCGGTGCCTAATGCCTTGGTGAGTTTGTTCTCCGCGCCTTCGCAAATCCAATAGACATAGCGGATAGCTGTACCAAACCATACGATAGCGGCCCAGAAGGCAAAGAGTCGCCATGCCGGCAGGTTGGTGAAGTAATCCGCGAAGATAAGACCGGCTGTTAGCAGCGTCATAGACGCAAAGCGTACATGCCAGTTCATCACCCGCCAGATCTTATTGACAATCATTCCAATACCGTTGATTCCACCCCATATGATGAAATTCCAACTGGCGCCGTGCCATAGACCACCCAAGACCTGCGTGATGAAGGAGTTGAGGTTCGAGTAAACAAGTTTACTCGTATCGGAGATTTTTGATTCTTGCTTTTTGATTTTATCCCACACAAAGACACCAATCATAAACACCGCCGCAGGGATGAGGATCCAGAGCCACCAACCGGTAAGAGCTGCGGAGACAAGGGCGATGATCGTGAGCCATAGATACGTGCTGAAACCGATGCGTCTGTTTCCTCCGATAGGGATATAGAGATACGTCTTGAGCCATCGTCCGAGCGACATATGCCAGCGCCGCCAGAACTCCTGCGGGTTCTGCGACTTATACGGACTATTGAAGTTCTGCGGCAGGTAGAAACCCATCAGCATCGCTACGCCAATCGCGATATCGGTATAACCCGAGAAGTCCGCATAGACCTGAAGACTGTATGCAAAGAGCGCAAAGAGGTTCTCAAATCCTGAAAACAACAGCGGGTTGTCAAAGACACGGTCGATGAGGTTTACCGCGAGATAATCGGACATGATGATTTTCTTCGCCAAGCCATTCAGGATCCAGAAGACAGCTATACCAAAGGCTCTGCGACTGAGGTGAAACGGCTTGTACAATTGTGGAATGAACTCTTCCGCACGCACAATAGGACCGGCTACCAATTGCGGGAAGAACGATACGTAAAAACCGAAGTCGAGGATGTTCTTCACCGGTTCGATACGCCGGTGATAGACATCGGAGGTGTAGGAAATGACCTGGAAGATATAAAATGAGATACCCACCGGCAGGATGATCGTGTCCACGGAGAAACGTCCCGCTTGGGCAAAACCGTTGCCGATGTAAGCAAAGATATCAAACACCCGGAAGTTCGCGCCGAAGATATCATTAATGGCATTTGTGAAGAAATAGGCGTATTTGAAATAAGCAAGCAGACCCAAGTCGATTGTCACTGAGAGAGCCAATAGAATATTGGGAATTTTTGATTTTTGATTTTTGGTTTTTGATTTATGAATCTGCCGTGCGATGAGCCAGTCGGATAGAGTAATAAAAGCCAAGATCAGCAGGAAGAGTCCGCTGGTCTTATAGTAGAAAAACCAACTGACGAACATGAGGTACACATTCCTCATGTGTAATTTTTGATTGTTGATTGTTGATTTTTGATTTCCGATAATCAACGCAAAGAGTGCATAGACCAATGCGAAGAATGCCCAGAAATAAAACTGGGTGAAGAGCAGCGGGCTCTCTGAATCAAAAGCAAATATGTGGTGGAGGAAGTCCAAAGGGTTGATTATTGGTAATTGGTAATTGGTAATTGGTAATTGGTCATTGGTCCGAGGAGCCAGTTGGCTACTGCGTTTCCTGCTTTTCGTGCTCCGCTCCGGTAGAAATGGACACCGTCGGATCCGGCTAAACCTGCTTCTTGCCAGCGCAGCATGCTGCCGGCACCGCCCATATACTGATAAAGGCTGAAATAGGCTATCTCTTCTTCCATGGCCATCTTGCGAAGCAGCCGGTCCATATACGGAACCATCGGATAAGTCTGCCATTCACCGTCCACCATGCGCATCATGTCGCTTGGACCGATAAAGAGGATATCTGCGTCGGGAGCGCATTTGTGCAGGAAGTGAATCTGATCCCGATATCCCTGCACGAATCCGCGAATGGTTTCGGGTTTCTCATTGGATGGAATGGCATTCCCGCCGAACTGCAGGATGATGAGTCGTACATTCTCTGATCGATAGAAATCACTCAGTTGCGCCGAGTCCATCTTGGTGAATACCATACCCAGACATCCGCGCATAGGGATGTTATCTACGATGACACCGGTGCGACTTTCTTGCGAGAGACCATATACAGCACCGCGACCCATGAGATGCACGGTGTCACCGGAAGTGGTATAACGGATAGAGGTATCAGCGAAGATGCGCCATTCGTCATAATGCGCACTCGCCGACTGCGGTTTGCACATTGCAATGAGGTCTTCACTGCCACTAACCAGACTATCGTTCATCCAGGCAACTTGACCCATCGCTCCATAGCGACCGTCTGCCCGCTGGTCGCGTTTGAAGCCGTACACAAGATAGCGTTTGGGGCCTTTCTGTGCTTGCGAAGGACCGATGAGCCGACCATTCATACGCAGTTCCTGCCGTGTCGTGCGGGTAGGGATGGTCTGCAAAAGCGGCATCAATCCGACTCCGTGTCCTCCGTATTGTTTCTGGAGTTGTTCACGAATCTGCATCGTCATACGGTCCTCTTCAATCTGGCTGTCCCCATAGTGCATCACCCGCACTTTGCGTTCCCCGCTCTCGCGTAGCGCTGCATAGAAAGAGGGCAGAAACTGCCGAGTGTCGGTCGTGGAATCTACTGCCACTTTGGGCACAATGGGTTTGAGTTGCTCTGCCGACTTTTCCGGAACAATGGTATCCGGCAGAGAGAGAACCTCGGCGAGCGCTAAGGTATCCACGAGTTCAAGCGTGTCGAAAAGGACAGGTTCAGAACCCATCACTTCGGCTAAGGTAGGCCAGCGCACTTCTTTCTCGCCCAGGGCAATACGATGCGGGAGCACCAGACACAGTGCTGCCAAACACGCCATTACACAGGCTATGAAAAGAAGGACTTTGTAGGGACGCATATTATTTTTTCCACAGCGAACGGCTGAAGAGGAGTAGAATCGTGAATATCTCGAGACGACCGATTAACATGACGAACGTAGCTGCCCATTTCGCAACGGCCGGAAGGGCTGCATAACAGCCGCTGGATCCCCACTGACCGATGGAAACACCGACGTTACCGATCATAGACGTAGCGATACCGAGCGATTCGTCAAAACCGATACCGCAACCGCAGAACAACAAGGTCGCCAGCACGATGATCAGGACATAGAAGAACATAAAGGCTACGACATTCGAGATCGTTTGTTCGCGCAGCGTAGATCCGTTGAAGCGTACAGGAACGACAGCATTCGGGTGAATACGACGTTTGATCTCAGCATTAGCTGCCTTTGCGAAGATGGCCAGACGCACCCATTTCATTCCTCCTGAAGTGGAACCTGAAGCACCGCCTGTGAACATCAAGAAGAAGATCAATACCCACAGGACCGTAGGCCAGATCATATAATCCGCGGCCACAAAACCGGTACTGGTGATCGTAGCAATAGAGGTGAACAATCCGATACGAATACTGGATAACATGCCGTTCGTGTAGATAAGCAGACCTACGGCAAGCAGGATTCCTGCTGCCAGACATGCGCCTAAGTACCAGTGGGTCTCTTCATCATGAATCAAACGCTGCGGCTTGCCGCGGAACAGATAAATCAGTTGCGTGAAGTTAATACCCGACAGCAGCATGAAAACCATAACGATCCATTGGATAGCCGGACCATACGACATCAGACTGTCGTTATGCGTAGCAAAACCACCGGTAGAAATTGTTGCCATTGAATAGCAGATTGCATCGAAGCCACCCATGCCACAGAGCCATAAGAGGAGACCTTCCGCGATAGTCAGCGCGATATAGGTGATCCACATATGTTTGGCCGTATCGGCGATACGCGGACTGAGTTTCTCGTAACTAACACCGGTCACTTCAGCGCTATAAAGCTGCATACCGCCTAAACCGAACATCGGTAAGATAGCTACACTAAGCACGATGATACCCATACCGCCGATCCATTGCATGAGGGCGCGCCAAAGGAGGATAGAGTGGGTCTGCGCTGCTACATCTCGGAAGACGGTTGAACCTGTGGTTGTGAAACCGGCCATGGTCTCGTACCAAGCATCGGTGATCTGAGGCAGTGCACCGCTCAGCCAGAAAGGTAACATACCGAAGAGCGAATAGACCAACCACACCACAGCAACAATCACATATCCTTCGCGTTCACCAACTCGTTTCTCGGCCTTACGTCCAGCACCTACCATCCACCAGCTGCTGACCCAGGTGATCGCAGAAGCCACTATCCATGCACCAAAATCCGCCTCGTGGTACCACCACGCAGCGAACGTAGGCACTAACATGAATATTGCCTCCAGCGTGGTTAACACGCCCAGGGTCTTAAAGACCAGTCTCCAGTTGAAGGTTCGTGTCATTTGAAGAAGCGCTCTAAAGTTCGTATTACATGACTCTTACAGAAGACAATCACCAGGTCTCCTTCGATGATCCGGGTGTCACCGTTCACGAGAATACCTTCTCCGGCACGAACAATACCACCGATGTTGGCTTCCTTCGGAAGATCCAGATCTTTCACTTTATGGCGGGTGATGAGACTGCCCTCTTTGACGTAGAACTCTACAATCTCCGCATCGGCACTGGTGAGGTTGTGTACGCCGCGCACCGAAGCATCCAGTAACATCTGGTAGATGTAGGATGCTGCAATCGTCTTCTTATTAAGCACGGTACCGATATCCAGACCTTCCGCCATAGGGATGTAGTCGAGATTTTCTACTTCGGCGATGGTCTTCCGTACACCGAAACGTTGCGCCGCAAGGCATGCGAAGATATTTGCTTCGCTGCTCTCGGTAACAGCTACAAAAGCGTCTGCATCTTGAATACCCTCTTCTTTAAGTACATCCATGTCGGTGCCATCGTCGTTGATAATCAGAGCATTCGGCACTTTCTCGCTCAAGAGCAGACAGAGTTCGCGGTCTCGCTCGATGATCTTGATATTCATCTCTTGATTCAGCTCCATAGCTGCCTTACGGGCGATACGACCACCACCTAAGAAGATGATGTTCTTTATCTCGCGTTTAGACTTGCCTAATTCTTCGCGCATGAACTCCATGTTCTCTTTGTGACACATACAATAGACCATGTCGCCTTCTTGCACGCTGTCCTGTCCGCGGGGAATGATGGTCTCTTGGTCGCGTTTGATAGCTACGATGCGGTATTTGCCGTGGTTATAGATGCCGGAAGAGAAGGGTTGATCCAGCACTTTCGCAGACTTGCGTACCTTCACCACACAGAGCTCCAGAGCCCCATGCGCCAAGTGCAGGTGGTAACGCATCCAGTTAGTGCGCAGACTCTCTTCAATCTCGTTCGCAGCCAGTACCTCCGGATAGATCAAGTGGTTGAGACCCATATTCTCGAAGAACTTCTTGTTTTCCGGCAAGAGGTATTCGTAGTTGTCGATACGCGCTAACGTACGTTTGGCTCCCAGAGAATTAGCTATCAGACAGGCTGTCATGTTCTCCGACTCGTTCGGAGTAACAGAGATAAACAGGTCGCAGTCTTTTACGCCTATCTCACGCAGGTCGTGAATAGACGTAGGGTTGCCTACTTTGGTTAGCATGTCATAGTTGGCACTGAGGTCTCCTAAACGGTCTTGATGTTCATCCAGAAGACTAATCTCCATATTTTCACGACTCAGCAGTTTAGCTAAGTGTGTGCCTACTTCACCGGCACCTGCAATAACGATTCGCATAACCCTTCTTTATCGAGTTTTAATAAATGATACAATTCTTTGGTGGACCCGTGTTCAACAAATTGGTCGTTGACGCCCAGCCGGATGACGCGGGGAGTATAGCCATGATCGGCCATCCATTCCAATACCGCGCTGCCTAACCCACCGGCGATCATGCCATCCTCAGCCGTCACGATGGTTTGGAATTCCTTTCCCACTTCGTGCAAGATTTCCTCGTCTAGCGGTTTCAACCACCGCATGTCATAGTGAGCATAGGAAACCCCTCCCGACCTCCCCTCAAGGGAGGAGATCGCTTCGCTCATAGTGTTGCCGATCGCACCGATCGTTAATACGGCAACGTCTTTTCCGTCTCGCAACTTCACGCCCTTGCCGTATCTGACTGCTGAATGCTGAATGCTGACGGCTTCCACGACGGCTCTGCCTCGCGGATACCGTATCGCTACCGGTCCTTCCAGCGTCTCAGCCATCTTCATCATCTCCCGCAAGTCCTCCGCTGTGCGTGGCGCACAAATCTGCATATTCGGGATAGGACGCAGGTAGGCCAAATCAAGCAAACCGTGATGCGTGGCTCCGTCATTGCCGACGATGCCCGCGCGGTCGATACACAGCACGACATGCAGGTTTTGGAGCGCGACATCATGCACGATGTTATCGTAAGCGCGTTGGAGGAAAGTGGAGTAGATATTGCAGTAGGGCAGCATACCTGCCTTCGCCAAACCGGCACTGAAAGTGACGGCATGTCCTTCAGCGATACCGACATCAAAGACACGATCCGGCATCTCTTTTTGCATGATACTCATCGAGCACCCGGAAGGCATAGCCGGGGTGATACCTACGATCTTGTCGTTCTGCTTCGCTAACTCCAATAGGGTCTCTCCAAACACCTCTTGCCAAAGAGGAGTGGTGTTCTGTCCTGATTCTTGACTCCTGACTCCTGATTCCACATTGAACTCTCCCGGCGCATGCCAGATTGTCTGATCGTTCTCCGCCGGCGCATAGCCTTTGCCTTTCTTGGTGATGATATGTAGTACTTTGGGACCGCGGTGGTTTTTGATCTCACTTAGGATACGTACCAGACTCTCTACGTCATGTCCGTCGGTAGGACCGAAGTAACGAATGTTCAGACCCGTGAAGATATTATTCGTCTGTTTGGAGAGCGCCGCTTTCCAGTTGTTGTTGCGGCGCAGCATCGCCCGGCGTTTCTCTTCGTTGATCAAGTGCATCTTCTCCGCCAGACGGTAGAGCCGCCATCGCCACCGGTTATAGGTCGCACTCGTCGTCAGGTCCACGAGATACTGGGTAAAACCGCCTTTGAGCGGGTCGATAGCCATATGGTTGTCATTGAGCACAATGAGCAGGTCGTTCTTGTCCATCGAGGTGTTGTTCAGTCCCTCAAAAGCCAAACCGCCCGTCATAGCTCCGTCTCCGATGATGGCTACGGTATGATGGCTTTTCTCTTTGAGCGAGGAGGTCTTTTCTCTTTGAGCGAAGCGGTCTGCTATATCGATTCCCAGCGCTGCGGAAATTGAATTGCTCGCGTGCCCTGCGATGAATGCATCGTACTCGCTCTCGCTCGGATTAGTGAACGGACTGAGTCCTTTGAACTGGCGGTTGGTATGAAAACGGTCGCGACGTCCGGTAAGAATCTTATGGGCATAAGCCTGATGGCCTACGTCCCAAACCAGTTTGTCCTTCGGGGTGTCGAATACATAATGCAGCGCCACCGTCAGTTCGATCGTACCCAAAGAGGAACCCAGATGCCCCGGATTCTTACTCAGCGCATTAATGATGAACTGGCGTAACTCCGCACAGACCGCCGGCAATTCCTCCACTTTCAGTTTCTTGAGGTCTTCGGGCGAGTTAATCCTATTGATATATTGATAATCCATGTTTTAGCGCCTAATAAGGCAAAATAGCGTGCAAAGGTACGTCTTTTTTTGCATATATGCAAATAATTTGTGAAAAATCGTAAAATATTTGTGTATATAAATTCTTTTTTATACTTTTGCAACGCTGATGTATGCGAATAGTTTAATTCAATGATTATATGAAACGTTTTTTCCTGTCCTTGTTTGCCCTTATGGCATGCTTACTCACTTTCGCGGCAACAACCGTGAAGATTGACAGTTTGTATTATTCCTTAGGTACGACGACCGCTACGGTAATCGCTGATCAGACTTCGGATAAGTCGGTGTATTCGACCTATATCTCTGTTCGAATTCCTGCGAGCGTGACGTACAACGAGTACACGTACCCGGTAATCTCTATCGGCACGAGTGCGTTCGAGGGAATGTCGAATTTGCAGTCGGTTACTTTGCCGAACACCATCACTACGATCAATACGGACGCGTTCTATAGCTGTACCAAATTAGGCAGTGTGAACTTACCGGAAGGCTTGACGACCATTAATCTGCGGGCGTTCTATAACTGCAACCTGAGTTCGGTAACGATCCCGAGCACGGTGACCAGCATCGGAAACGGCGCCTTCAAAGACAACCCTTTGACCACCGTTGTATGGAATCCGAAGACCTGTTCTATCGGTACCGATGATAGTGCGCCATTCTACAGCACCAGTTCCAAAATCACCTCGTTCACCTTCGGTGATCAAGTGGAAACGATTCCTTCCTATTTATGTAAAAACATGAGTCTGCTCGATACGGTGGTGCTTCCTCCGTCGGTGAAATCACTCGGTCAGTGTGCGTTCGCTAATTGTACAAATCTCAAATCCATCAACCTGCCGGTGACGCAGAAGACGCTGCCTGTCAGTTTCTTCGAAGGTTGTACGGCGTTGGAGTCGATCGAACTGCCGGCTACCTTGACTAAGATCAGCACGGATGCTTTCTACGGCTGCATCAAATTGTCAAATGTGACTCTTCATGAAGGTCTGACGACCATCGATCAGCGTGCGTTCTATAATTGCAAACTCACATCGGTTACCATCCCGAGCACGGTGACAAGTATTGGAAACGGCGCCTTCAAAGACAACCCTTTGACCACCGTTGTATGGAATCCGAAGACCTGTTCTATCGGTACCGATGATAGTGCGCCATTCTACAGCACCAGTTCCAAAATCACCTCGTTCACCTTCGGTGATCAAGTGGAAACGATTCCTTCCTATTTATGTAAAAACATGAGTCTGCTCGATACGGTGGTGCTTCCTCCGTCGGTGAAATCACTCGGTCAGTGTGCGTTCGCTAATTGTACAAATCTCAAATCCATCAACCTGCCGGTGACGCAGAAGACGCTGCCTGTCAGTTTCTTGGAGGGTTGTACGGCGTTGGAATCGATCGAACTGCCGGCTACCTTGACTAAGATCAGCACGTATGCTTTCTACGGCTGCATCAAATTGGCTAATGTGAATCTCCACGAAGGTCTGACGACCATCGATCAGAGTGCGTTCTATAACTGCAACCTGAGTTCGGTAACGATCCCGAGCACGGTGACCAGCATCGGAAGCGGCGCCTTCAAAGGCAACCCTTTGACCACCGTCGTCTGGCTTCCGAAGACTTGTTCGACCGGTACCGGTGAAAGTGCACCATTCTACAGCACCAGTTCCAAAATCACATCTTTTGTCTTTGGAGACAGTGTGACGATGATTCCGGGGTCGTTATGTAAAAACATGAAATTGCTGACCAACATAGCTATTCCTGAATCCGTCACTTCTATCGGTACATACGCCTTCTCCTTCTGTACGGGGCTAAGCTCTTTCACTTTTCCGGAAGGCGTTAAAACCGTAGCAACGAGTGTGCTTGAGGGCTGTAATGCATTAGAAACCGTTCGTATTCCGAGTTCCGTTACCTCCATCAATCAGGATGCGTTCTACGGCTGCTCCGCGCTACAGGAGATCTATAACTATGCCTTCACCCCGCAGACCATCACCGAACGTGAGGTCAATAGTGTCAACAAGCAGACCTGCATCCTATATGTGCCCATAGACTACATCGACCTCTACAAAGCCAAGGCGGTATGGCGCGACTTCCTCAATATCGTCGGAGTGAAGACTGACCTGCAGTTTGAAGAGCAGACTGTACAAGTGACCTATCTCGAGCAGGATAGTTCGCTCTATTACATGGAAGCCCAAAATTGGGAGGTACCGGTTGCGCCGCGTATCGACGGCTTCACTTTCCTTAAATGGCAAGTGCTTGCCGGCGACCTGGCGGATGGCATCGTGCTACAAGCCGTCTATGAGAAGAGTGAACCGACTGACAATGACCAAGTATCTGCGGAACAATCAGACATGGCGAAGAAATTGATTCGTCAGGGCAATGTGTATATCTTGCGTGACGATCAACTCTTTACCATCACCGGTCAGAAAGTGAAATAATTTGTGGTAGATTTACCCTAACGGGCTAAAGATATCCATACCGAAGGCGGACGTGAAAGCGTCTGCCTTTTTTAATGCCTCCGGTGTATCCAGTTGAATACCTCTTCCTGCGGGAGACATCAGTAAGATACGATCACTCAGTGCTAATGCCAAATCCAGCTCATGCGTCGAGATGAGTACCGTCTTCCCCTGCTCGTGCGACAATTGGCGCAACAGGCGAAGGATAAGAATCCTATGCGGCAGATCAAGATGAGCTGTGGGTTCGTCTAATAAGATGATCGGTGTCTGTTGAGCCAGGGCTTTAGCTATCAGAATACGCTGTTTCTCGCCGTCAGAATGGGCATTGAAAGGAGAATGCGAACTATTGAGAGCCAACAGGTCAAAGCCTACGGCCTCTAAGGACTCTGCGATGATCCGTTCGTCTTGTTCGGATAAACCGCCTAAGAAAGAGGTATAGGGATAGCGACCCATGGCGACCACATCGTGCACCGTGGTGTTATCCATCGAAAGGCGTTCGGTTAATACCAATGCCACACTCTTCTCCGGTCTATCTGAATTTTGGATTTTATATTCGCCCGAAAGGGCAGGTTGCAGGCCCGCTAAAGTACGTAATAAGGTACTCTTACCGCAACCATTCGGACCAAGCATACACACCATCTCGCCAGTGAGGAGCGAGAAATTCAAATCGGTCTGAACGGGATATTCGGTGCCGGATGCCATCCGGTAGCCTATAGTAAGACTATTCGTAGAAATAGATACGTTGGACACGGCGGCTGACAGAGGTTAAAATTTCATAGGTGATGGTACCCAGTTTATCGGCCAGTTCTTGCAGCGGCATCTTATCGCCGAACACTTCCGCGATATCTCCCGGTCGGGCGTCTGCTTCTGTGACATCGATCATCGCCTGGTCCATACATACATTTCCAACTACGGGACAGCGTTTTCCGCGCACCAGAACTTCGCCACCGTAATTGGAGAAACGGCGGTCGAACCCGTCGGCGTAACCGATAGGGATAACGGCGATCACGCGATCTTCGTCTAATCGGGTATGACGACCATAACCGATTGTCTCACCGGCTTTAACGGTTTTGACGGAAAGGATAGTGGTTTTTAAGGTGCAAACGTTACGCAATTGAGCGCCATTGAATGAGAAACCGTACATTCCGATTCCCAGGCGGCACATGTCGAATTGGTATTTCGTGAACCGCTCAATACCGGCTGAGTTGCAGATATGCTTCAGTATGGGTGTGTTGAGCCCTTTCTTCAGCGTCTCGGCGCAGGCGTCGAAATAGCGAATCTGATCCATGGTGAAATCATCAAACTGCGCTTCATCACTACCGGCCAGGTGCGAGAAGACGGACTGAACACGAACGGCTTTATGGGCTTTCAGACGTGCGATAAGCCAGGGCATGTCCTCTTGATAGAAACCCAGACGATGCATGCCGCTGTCTATCTTGATATGGATGGGGTAGTTCTCCAGGCCCTTGGCTTCCGCAGCGGCAATTACCGTCTTCAGCGACTGATGCGAATAGACGTTCGGCTCGAGGTTGTTCTCCAAAATGATATCCATGGCGGCTACCTCCGGGTCCATGATGATAATCGGTAAAGTGATACCTGCGCGGCGGAGTTCCACTCCTTCGTCTGCGACTGCTACGGCCAGATAGTCTACCAAACCGCTTTGCTGCAAGGCTTTGCTTACTTCCACACTACCTGCGCCATACGCAAACGCTTTCACCATACAAGTCAGTTTGGTCTTGGGTTTCAACAGGTTGCGAAAATAACGCACGTTGTCTACCAAGGCTGTCAAGTTCACTTCCATCACCGTTTCGTGTGTCTGATGCAGGATGCGCTCCGTGATGGTCTCTTCGTCGTAACCTAATGCTCGCATCACCGCTGCACAGGTGCGGACGTTTTGGTGCGTAGCATCTTCAATCACTGTATCGGTGTGCGCGAATAGTTTCATCTTCTCTTCGCGCTTCTGGTCCAATGAATCGAAGTTCTCATCGTGCTCATGACCGATATAGGTGATCACACCGATGGTCGGACGAATGATTCGCTCCAGTTTTTCCATCTCACCGGGCTTAGAGATGCCGGCCTCGAAGATGGCGATTTGTGGTTTTGTGTTGGCTAACTGCCAAACAGAGAGAGGAACACCAATCTGCGAGTTATAGGACTTGGGGCTACGCACAATGGTGTAGTCGTCTTTGAGCAATTGATACAACCATTCCTTAACTACCGTTTTTCCGTTTGAACCGGTGATACCAATTACTGTGCCATTGAACTGAGAACGGACATACGCAGCAAGGTCCTGCAAGGCTTGCAAGGCATCCCCGACAACGAAGGCTTTGACACCCTTTTCTTTCAATTCCGGAATATAGTTTGCACCGTCGTTCTTGTCGGTCTTGATGGCAAAAAACAGGGTTTGATCTGCGTGCTTTTCATCCAGTTGTCTACTATCCGTTAGCAGATAGCGGATGTCTAAGTCGTCATTAACCGATCCCTGTAACTGCTCACCGATTACTTGTTTAATCTCTGATATTTTCATTGCTCAAAACTTTTGCGCCTGCAAAATTACTACTTTTTCGTGATATATGCAAATAAAGCCGAATTTTTCGTTAAATTCTCTCTGCCCAAAGGATAGTCGGCTTACCGGCTATGCGGCATCCGATAACAAACGTGCTCCCTCCATCACGGAGGTGCAGTTTTTTCTTGAGTTGTTCAGGTGTCAACGGATAGTTGCGCGTTAACACATTGGCTTGCTTGAGGTTTTGCTTTTCCGTAATGCGCCAAACACGACCGGGGAAGTTTTCTATGAATTGACGGGATGTGTACAAATGGGTGTTCACGTCGAGTTTGTGAAGTCCGAAACGTTGAGCGACTAACTTATACGCACCTGCTTTGAGAATCGCAGCGTTAGGCTCGTAGAGATAATTCGCCAATTTCCCATTTCTAATCTCCAAGCCACAATGCTGTTCTTCTTCGCGAGTGAAGACGAAAGCTTGGTCCTTTTGAGCGAGATCAATTGTGGTTATTTGGCCTGTGCCTCCGCTTAGTAACAATACTTCCTTGACCTCGTTTTTTATGGCGACAATATGAATGTCCCAATTTACTTGCGAGAGACTCGTAACGGCTTGTGTCAAATCCAACATGGGGGATAACTTGATCAGCAAGCGTTTACTGTGCGCAAGCAGGGTAGGTAATAATTCTACCACATTGGGTGTGCAGTCTTCGATGCGAAAGACCTTTGAACCATGCGAATCGCGACGTGCGGGGTCGATGAAAATAAGGTCGTACTGACCGGCTGAGGCTAAGAAATCTTCTGCTGTGGAATGATGAATGGCAATGGGCTTATTGGCGAAGTTGTGCGCGGCGATACGACATAACTCTTCGTTCTGCTCAACGTAGTCAGTATGGGTGAATTGTTCACTTAGGAAATAGGTGTCGACACCATAGCCTCCGGTCAAATCGACCATAGAGAGCCTACCCCCATCCCCTCTCTGTAGGGAAGGGAATAATGATGCTTTGTATTTGGCTGTAAGTTCGGACGAACATTGTTCGCAACTGAGGCGAACGGGATACCACCAATCGGGGATAGACGCAAAAGTGGGCAGTTTGTCCGCTGTCCGTTCTCTCCCTTCGATTTGTTGGAGAAACCAATGCCATTCGGCGTCGGAGAGGTGTTTATATTTATTTCGCTGGAGCGCTAAGTCGGCTACCGACATAGTAATAACTGAGTATTTCTTCGTATGGATGTCCTTCGCTCGCCATGACAGCTGCACCAATCTGACACAGTCCTGCGCCATGTCCCCAACCGTGTCCAGAGAGAGTCCAGATACCTTTTTCGTGTGCCACTTCGAACCATGAACTATAGAGACAGGAACGGCTTAACCAATAGCGGATTTTGAGTTCCTTGCCGATGACTTCGGTGTGTTTGGTGCCTACGATTCTTAATTGGTCAATACGACCGGATGCTCCGCGATGAAGGGGTTCTAAGGCAGTAATATGCCCGAAGTCAATACCGGACTTCTCGGCTATAATGGCATCTAACTCCTCGTCCTTGTATTCTATTCTCCAATCGCGAAAAACTTTTGTTTCCTGGTCATAGTCATTGAGCACGAGTCGTAGGATTTTCGGCGACGGGGACTTGCAGTAGTCGCATTGAACGGATTGGATATAGGGTACGTCAATATCTTCCCAACAGGTACGCCAGATCTCTGTTTTGCCTCCGCAACACTTGTAATAGCGGCAGTCGCATATCTCATCGTTGTATAGAAGCACTTGACCTGCCGTAGCACGCACGGCTTCAACGGCACGTTCGCTCATTCGGCGAAGTCCTTCGTAGCGCTGACAATGGTCGTCGGCACAGACGTCGAAGCCTTCGTGGTTGGGTTTTTGCATGGCTCGAATAGCCCATGAACGACTGATAACCGCGTGAGCTTTGAGCAGTTCCATCGGACTATTGGCGTTCATTTCTGAAGAAATGACGGAGCAGAGATAGTCTTCCAGATCGATGGTGTTGATGGCCGTTTGTGTGCCATCGGCATTGTTGCGGATCTCTAATGTACCGGCAAACTCTTGGTCTTCATAGCGATCCCAATGAAAACCAATACCAATGCGCACGTTCTTCAGTATGAACGTGTTGGCGCGCTGCTCGAACTCAATATGCGGGGCAGTGAGGATTCCTACTTTAATCTGGCGAGTAACTCCCATGTGCGCAGACGATCTTTGTACCAGTTATTGCGGTTCATGGCGACGATGTCGCAGTTGGCGTCGGAGTTGTCTTCCCATCGACGGCAGTTATACAGGACGTCGTAGATACGTCCGATCGGATAGTCCCGGCTGATTCGGAGACCGACGGCATAGTCCTCACCGTATTTGGTGGTCGGGTAATTAATGGTGCGTAAAAGTGGTACGTAGAATCCACGCGGAGCACCGAGTCCGTTGATGCGGAGGGCATTGTTCCGACCATTGTCGTCGGTCCATTCACGATGGTCAATGACACCCGGAGGAAGAATCTCTCCTGCCATATTCGTCAACTGATACGTGCCGATTACTATGCCGTAGTTACCACTCTCGAAGGCATCGATGAATTTTTGAACTGTAGTCTCATCGAAATAGGTGTCATCGGAGTCGAGTTGAATGGCATATTTTCCGCAACGCGGATCGTGAATGGCTACGTTCCAGTTGCCGCCTATCGCATGCCAGGTCTTGTCCTGCGCTATATAGATGAGTTTATCATCGTGGATTGCCTGAATCTTCTCCGCCGTTCCATCCGTGGAGTTATCATCCACGACGATGACATTGAAGGAGTAGGGGGCACGCAATTTTTGGGCGAGCGCCGAGTGGATTGCATCAGCAATCGTGCGTGCTCGGTTTTTACAAGGAATGATGACAGAGGCGGTTACCGGATAGTCTTCTGCTTGGGGCAGCGATTTGTACTCACCCGGTTTCAGGTACGCCCCGATACGTTTGAGGTGCGCCGTGACACATTGCTCCATCTCGATCTGCACTTGTCGGTTGCGCGGATCAACGTAATCAAACAGTTTCTCTCCGGACTTACGGGTGTCGGTTTCTACTTCGTAGTAAAGATACTCCGGAATATGCTCGAGTTTCTCTGCGCGCAAACGCAAGTCATAGAGTCCTGCAAACTCATATTCGGTGTCTATTTGAGCGATAAGTGCTTTGAGTTTGGAAGTATCCCACAGAAGTACGGCTCCGAAATCAAAATCGTCGCGTAGTGCACCGATTTGGTAGTCAATGACAGGGGCTTCAGTAACCGCTTCGTTGATCTTGGCGAAATGATCGGCATAGACCATGGTTGCACCGGTCATCTCGAGCACTTGAATCATTCGCTCCTGTCCCAAGTACACCCATTCGATATCGGGTTTGAGACAGATCATCGTGTACATCTCGGTCGCTTTCTCAGCGATCTCTTTAATGGCTTTCGTCGAGCACACTCTGCCCGGCAGATAAAAAGTAGAAATATTCATGTTTTATACTATAAAATTCAAAATCACGGCATAATATACTATGTATATTATAAGGTGGTGCGGGATACGATATGCCCAGTACATTACTCCAATGTGGGTCGTACGGAGTCCTTATGGTAGGCTTTGAGTCCTTCAATCGGGTCTTGGAGGATGATTCCTATGGGCAGTCCTTCGGCTTGCAAGGCTTCTTCGAGGATAGGCTTGTAGTAATAGGCGATGGAGCCCACAAAGCCGATTGGCCGGTCGGTTTTATATTGCACCAGGTTGCGGCGAATGAACTGCACGAAGTGGTCGTAGACAAGTGCGTGAATGCGCGGGTCGTCGATGTGATCGGCACAGAACTTGGATAGTTTGGCAAGGAAGCGGTTTGGCAACGGTTGACGATAGACTTTGTCTATGATGTCGGCCATGGAAGTTTCGAATTCTTTGGAAAAGGCTTCCTTGAGGTCATCGCCTAACTGATTCTTAAGCAGGTCTCCCACCAGACGTTTCCCCAAGACAGCTCCGCTGCCCTCGTCGCCCAAGATAAATCCTAAGGAAGGAACGGACCATTCGATGGTGTTGCCATTGTAGAAACAACTGCCGCTACCGGTGCCTAAGATGCATGCCACACCAGCCTTGTGCCCCAGCAATCCGCGTGCTGCACCTAACATATCGGAGGCGACGAACACTTCGGCTTTCTTAAAGACCGCAGACAGAGCTTGCTCAACCAACACTTTCTTCTCAGGAGTGCATCCAGCGCCATAGAAGAAGACATGTGTGATCGTTCCTGCCCAGAGCCACTTAGCCAGTTGAGGCAACAATTGGTCCGTGAGACAGGTTTGAATTTGCTCTACGGTTTGAAAAACGGGATTGATACCATCCGTTCGGACATCGGAAGACTGACCGCTTGCGGTCATCAAACACCAGTGTACTTTCGTACTTCCGCTATCGGCAATAAGAATCATAAGTCTAAAATTTTGTGCAAAATTACACTTTTTTTTGCACATATGCAAATTTTTTTATATCTTTGCAGCCGGAATATAATTTTAACCCATAATATCCATGAATGAATTTACCGCACAAGACCTCGAGCAATTGGCTGCTCGTGGCATTTCCGTAGAGAAAGCGGAGGCTCAGTTGGAGTGTTTCCGCAAAGGTTTTCCTGAGTTAGACATCGTGGCGCCGGCTTCCACGAAGAATGGTATCTTGGCACCGAAGCGTGCTGAGCAGGAGGCATATATCGCTGCATGGCAAGAATATTTGAAGGAGGGACATAAGATTTTGAAGTTTGTTCCGGCTTCGGGTGCTGCCAGCCGTATGTTCAAGAATCTGTTCCAGTACTTGGAAGATGGTATAGAGACGCCGTTTATTCAAGAGTTTCTGGCGAACAAGGATAAGTTCGCTTTCGGTCCTCAGTTAGCAGGGAAAGAAGGTCAAGACGCGGTGCGTTACCTGTTGCAAGACATGCATTACGGTGATCTGCCGAAGGGCTTGCTGCTCTTCCATAAATACCGCGACGGTGCGCGTACGCCGGCGTTGGAGCACTTGGTAGAAGGGGCACAGTATTGCAAGGGCGAAGGTGAGAAGCCGACTGTTTATCTGCATTTCACGGTAAGTCATGACCACCTGCCATTGTTCCGTCAGCATATCGCAGAGAACTTGGCTAAGTTCGAAGAGAAATACGGAGTGAAGTACGATGTGACCTTCTCGGAGCAGTTGCCGAGTACTGATACCATCGCGGCGAATCCCGACGGTACGCCGTTCCGCACGAAGGACGGTAAGTTGCTCTTCCGTCCGGGTGGACACGGAGCGCTCATCGAGAACCTGAATCAACAAGATGCAGATATCGTCTTCATCAAGAATATCGACAACGTCGTGCCCGATCGTCTGAAAAAAGATACGATTCGTTACAAACAGATTCTTGCAGGTGTGCTGGTAACGGAGCAGAAGCGCGTGTTTGAGGCGCTGAAAGATCCGAACCTGAGTGACGAAGAGCGTGCGAAATTGAATCGTCCTATTCGCGTTTGCGGTGTGGTAAAGAACACCGGAGAACCGGGCGGCGGACCGTTCTTGGTTCGTGAGGCAGACGGTTCTATCTCTTACCAGATACTGGAGTCTACGCAGATTAGCGATCCGGAACTGATGAAGCAGAGTACACACTTCAATCCGGTGGACCTCGTATGTGCTATTCGTGATTTCGAAGGCAAGCCGTTTGATCTGCCTCAGTATGTAGACCCGCAGACAGGCTTTATCTCCAATAAGAGTAAAGACGGTAAAGAGCTGTTGGCTTTGGAACTTCCGGGTCTTTGGAACGGTGCGATGGCAAAATGGAATACGATTTTCGTAGAAGTGCCGGTAAGTACGTTCAACCCCGTGAAGACGGTGAACGACCTCTTACGAGAGCAACACCAATAAAAAAGAAAAGGCTGCCAAATCGGCAGCCTTCTTTTTTTAATCAAAGCACCATTTTATTCCTAAGCACGGGTTGCACATGAAGCCTTTGCCCGTGAAGTTATAGCTGACTTCAATCTCTGTGCCGATATTCAGGTTCGGACATTTAAACCAGCGCCCGACATTGTACCATAACTGAGGTTCGGAAATGAGCACGAAGGACTGCTTCGTGGGATCGGTCCAAGTATCGGTTTTGCGATCATAGACGCTTTGCTTCGCACCCCATATATCGAGGAAACCCGAGAAACGCAGGCCCGGAGCCGTACAGAAATCATCGCAGCCCCAAACGAAGGTAAACTGCAGCGGTACGTTATTGGCGAGTTTATTATAATCGTCCACGATGTACTTATAGAGTATCTCCAGATTGAAGATGTTTTTATAGTCCTCGGTGTGCAGACAGTAGTTCAGTCCCACTAACGCCGCATGGTTGATACCATAGCCTCGGATATCTCCCAAAGCATCTTTATACAAACCCAAACCGCCGTTGTATTCCACCTGGATACTCAAATCTTTTGCCTTGGTGTTCTTCCAGAAATTGAGGCAACGGGCAATCTCAAAATAACCTTGGAATGGCGTATTCTTCGGATCATTCGGATGGATGTTATAATCGAGGTCGATGAACGCGAAGGTAGAGCCCCAGGGGTCTCCGTAGAACAGCTCCAACGTAGTTGTTACGCGATTCGTTCGCTGATTCGCACACGCGGTGCCCAGACTACCGAAATCATAAAACAACTGCAGGTTCGTTCCTGCGAAGGCGCTTAATGACATTGCGCACAAGAGAAGGACAAAACTATACTTTTTCATTTGTAGATTTCATTTAAGAGTTGTGCTAATCGTATTCCGGCGATGTAGAGCTGTTCTTCCATCGGGATATGCCAGCGGTAGATATAATGATAGGTGTTGCCATCCCAGGTGGTTTGGTATTCGTAAATATCGGAGGTCAGATGATAGGTGTCGAGCAGCAAGGTGGCATCGGTCTGCGCGTTGATGTGTTTCTTCGCCCAGCCGTATTCGAGTTCAAGTTTCTCGGCGTACTCCGTATAGCTGTAGCCCTGCGATTCGATGAGATGTGTGTCCCAAACGGTGTGCAAGCGGGTATTTTCGCCGAACCATTTCATTTTCACCGTATTCCCACCTTTATCATCCATATGCGCCATGTGCATCGGGCAGTAGCGATCGCCGCTCAAGTGCACCACAAACCGCAAGGTATGGGCATCGCCTTTACCGTCTTTGAGTACAGCTACCAGACTATCGAGTGCGCGAAACATATTACCTCCTTCTGCGGGATAGTGAATCAGCGCGTCAGCCACAATGCTATCACTCAGTCCTCCGTCAAAATCCTGAAAATGCCAGTCGTAGCTCGTCGGGTAAATGGTGTCGCTCTTGATCTCGTCCGGCCAGTTTGCCCAATAGACGATGCCGCCCTTGCCGAGCGTCTTATCTACCGCCTTCTTCGCCTTGCGATTCAGGTTGTCATAGGCAATCTTGGCAATGACACGGTGTCCCTTCTGCCCCCAAGAGAGCGCAGGTAGTGAGTAAGCGCTTAAGCACGCGCATACAATCATTAGTTGCAAAAAACGTTTCATGGTTGTATAGGATTTTTATTATTATTCAAGGGTAACGATCGGCGCATCATCTTGGCTCTCTCCTTTGATCTCATCCACGCGTTCGCGTAGTTCCAGTTGTTCGCGGCTCACACCCATCATGATGCCGAAATAGATCGATGTGATGAGAACCGAAGTACCGCCTCGCGATATCAAAGGTAGCGGCTGGCCCGTTACGGGCCCCAGACCAACGGCTACGAGCATGGAAATGAGCGCTTGACACGTGATCATCAGTGCCAGACCCATTGTCATCAGCATGGCCGGCATGTCCGAATACCGGCTGGATATATTCGAGGCTCGGAAGAGAATAGCGAGGTATAGGAAGATGACCAAAGTAGCACCTAATACACCGCTTTCTTCTACAATGATGGCGAAGATATAGTCCGCAAAAGCAAGAGGCAGATAGTCGCGTTCCTTACTGTTTCCAGGCAGCACTCCCAGCGGAGAAGCTCCGCCTCGTGCGATAGCGACGGAGGCATACACTTCTTGAATATTCTCGTCCGTCAGTTTGTATTTGGATGTATTATCATCATCCGCAAAATGTCGGTCAATACGGCTCACCCAGGTAGTGGCGCGTTTGAACGGACCATGCATGTCTCGCTTCGGTCGCACGAATCCGAACTCTACAATGGCATATCCTAAGACCAATACCACAACCGCAATTCCGACCACCGACATTGTGTATTTCCATGGTATTCGTGCCAGAATCCAGAGGAAGAATACGATCAGTCCGATGAGCACGGCGGTAGAGAGGTTAGAGGCCATGATAGGCAGCATCACCACGCCTGCAATGATGAGGGTGCGATAGAAATACTTCCGTTTATCTTCTTCGGAATGAATACGCGCCAACTGGTCCGCAATGACAATAATCAGGGATAATTTGGCTAATTCGGAAGGCTGGAACGTGATGCCTGCAATACGCACCCATCGCGCTGCACCGTTGATGGTTACTACAAACGGATTGCCGGGGATGATGGTCGAGTAGACCAATAATGTACTAATACCCAGCAGGATATAACCTCCGAAACGCACCCAGTAAGTGGGTATAAACTGAATGCCATAGGCGGCAATGACGCCTAAGACGATGAAAAACATCTGCTGACCGATGGGTCCCAAAGCCGAATGATGCGAGTACACCAAGGTAGAAGACGCCGAAAATAGTGCAATAATGGCCACTATAATCAGCAGTCCGAAGATGATCCAATAGGTCTTGTCGATGTTTTTTAGATTCAGTTTCATAGCGCTTTCACGGCTTTCATGAATTGCTCGCCGCGGTCTTCGTAACTCTTGAATAAATCGAACGATGCGCAGCAGGGACTTAGCAGAACGGTGTCTCCCTCTTTCGCAGCTTGGTAGGCTCCTTGAATGGCGTCCGCCAAGTTATCCGTATCGATGATATTCAGTCCGAAATTGCCAAAGTGTTCGCGCAGTTTCTCATTATGCAGGCCCATAAACACCAAGGTGTGGCATTTCTCGCGCACCAGATCATCGATCTCTGAATAATCATTTCCTTTATCTTTGCCGCCTAAGATCAGAACCGTAGGTGTGGTCATAGACTCCAGCGCGTACCAGCATGAGTTGACATTCGTCGCCTTGCTGTCGTTAATCCACTTTACGCCGCGCACGGTAGCTACGTATTGCAGACGATGCGCCACTCCTTGGAAGGTCATCAGGCTCTCGCGAATGACATCTTTCTTGATATTCAGCACGTTCGCTGCGATGGTGGCAGCCATCGAATTTAATACGTTATGTCTTCCCTTCAATGCCAACTCTTCTTCGCTCACCGGTAGCGGGTTGGGTTGTGTGAAACCGTACGGATAAAGCGTAGCACCGAGTTGCAGTTTCTTCATCTCTTTATCAATGATCGGATCTTCCGCCCAGTAGATGAAGGCATCGTCTGCCGTCTGGTTGCGTGTGATACGGAACTTAGCGTCGATATAATTCTGGAATTTGAAGTCGTAGCGATCCAGGTGATCCGGCGTGATATTCAGCAAGATGGCGATATCTGCCTTGAAATCATACATATTATCCAGCTGGAACGAGGAGAGTTCAATCACATAATAGGCATGATCCTCGTGCGCCACTTGCAAGGCTAACGAATTACCGATATTACCGGCTAAACCCACATCCAAACCGGCACGTTGGAGGATGTAGTAAATGAGTGATGTAGTGGTCGTTTTTCCGTTTGAACCGGTGATACAGATCATCTTCGCCTTCGTATAACGTGCCGCAAACTCAATCTCCGAGATGATAGGTGTGCCTTGTGCTTGCAGTTTCTGAATGAGCGGTGCATTTAAAGGTATACCGGGCGATTTGACCACCTCATCTGCATTTAAGATCAACGCCTCGGTATGTTGACCGTCTTCCCATGCCACACCATTCTGGTCCAACAATGCACGATAGGGTTCGCTGATCGTTCCACAGTCTGAAACAAACACATCAAAACCTTTCTCCTTGGCCAGAATAGCGGCTCCGCTACCTGACTCACCTGCTCCGAGTACAACAATTCTTTTCATTTTGTTAACGTATCTTAAGGGTTAGGATAGTAATAGCTGCTAAAATCAACGTGACGATACAGAATCGCAACACGATCTTGGTTTCGTGATGCAGGTTTTTACTGCCTTTGAAGAAGATCGAGCACGTCGGATCGTTGTTTAATACCTGTTCGATGGACGTACGGAAATGGTCGTGCAGCGGGGCACGTTTCCAAACACGTACATGTTGTCCTTTGCGTTTGTAGAACTTATATACCTGCGTCTGCAAAATAACACTCACGCTCTCCATGAGAAATACACCGCAAAGCACAGGAACCAGTAACTCCTTATGGATGATCATCGCGCAAACACCGATTATACCGCCTACTGTGAGGCTACCTGTGTCGCCAAGAAAAACTTGTGCAGGGAAACCATTCCACCATAGATAACCTACCAAAGCTCCGATGAAAGAGGCTAAGAAAACTACCAACTCTTCACTGCCCGGGATATACATCACATCGAAGTATTCCGCCCATACCACACTACCACTGGTGTAGGCCAGTATCAGTAGCGCTATAGCGATGATAGCTGAGTTGCCGGCACACATGCCGTCCATGCCATCGTTCAGGTTTGCTCCGTTGCTCACGGCTGCGACAACAAAGATGGTCAACAGCACGAAGAAAATCCATCCTGCTCGGTATTTATTCTCCTCACCTAACCAATTGAAAAGGTCGGCGTAATTGAAGTTATGATGCTTCACAAAAGGTATCGTGGTCTGTGTAGACTTGATCTCCGGACTCTTCTCAAACACCTCGACGTTGTTCTCAATCCGATGGGTTACCGTCTCGTTCATCGTGGTCATCGGTGCGAAACGAAGGGTTAATCCGACAATAAGGCCTAATGCCACTTGTCCGCCGATTTTTACCCATCCGTTCAATCCGTCTTTCTTTTTTTTGAAGGTCTTGATATAATCATCCGCAAAGCCCAATGAACCCATCAACACGGTCGTGATGAGCATCAATATCATATAGACATTCGTCAGTTTGCCCAACAGCAGACAGGGCACCAAGATGGCCGCAATAACAATCAAACCACCCATCGTAGGTACTCCCTTTTTCGCTACGTTGAACGGGTCAATCTTGGCATCGCGCTGCGTCTCACTGATGTTATGGCGCTTCATGAAGTTGATGAACCAGTTTCCGAACCAGATACTGACGCACAAACCAATTACGCCGGCTGTGATCGCGCGGAAGGAAATGTAGGTGAACAGACGTGCACCTAATAAATCGTTAAAATGATTAAAGAACGAATATATCATACATCATATATTTTACATCATACATATTTTTTAACCACCTCATGATCGTCAAAATGATATTTGACGCCTTTGATGATCTGATAGTCTTCGTGGCCCTTTCCGGCTACGAGAACTACGTCCCCTGCCTGCGCGAGGGTACATGCCGTTTGAATCGCTGCAGCACGGTCTTCGATAACTAACGTGCTGCGCAGTTCTTCCTCCGTCAGCCCGTCCGTCATGTCCTTGAGGATATCTGCCGGTTCCTCGTCCCGCGGGTTGTCGCTTGTCAAGATCAATTGCTCACTGCCTTTCTTGGCTATCTGTGCCATCATCGGTCGTTTGCCTTTGTCACGATTACCACCGCAACCTACCACCGTGATGAGTTTGGCACCTTCGCATTTAATCTCTCGAATGGTCTGAATCACATTGTCCACCGCATCCGGCGTGTGGGCATAATCGACAATGGCCGTCCATCCTTTATCGCTATGAATGGTCTCAAATCGACCGTTCACCGGCTTCAATGTACTCAATACGCGCAATACCTCCAATTCGTCAAAGCCAAGGTTCAACGCCGCGCCGTAGATACAAAGCAGGTTACTTACATTGAATCGTCCTACTAACGGCACGAACACCTCTTTGCCATTGATATTCAGCATCATGCCGTCAAATCCTTCTTCCAAAATCTGCGCCTTGTAATCCGCTAACGAACGGGTAGAGTAGGTATGGACGGCCGCCTTGCAGTTCTGCGTCATCACAAGCCCGTTCTTGTCGTCTTTGTTCGTTACGGCAAAAGCACTCTTCTTCAGTCCGTCAAACAGCCGTTTCTTGGTGTCGCGATAGTTGTCAAAGGTCTTATGGTAGTCGATGTGATCGCGCGTGAGGTTGGTAAACAGCGCTCCGTCAAAGTCCAGACCTGCGATGCGCTCTTGTGCGATGGCATGACTGCTTACTTCCATGAAGACGTATTCACATCCTGCCTCCACCATGCGACGCAGCAACCCGTTTAATTCAATCGCGTCGGGCGTCGTGTGGGTCGCAGGAACGGCTTCGTCCTCAATATAATTGACCACTGTGGAGAGCAAACCGGCTTTGTGACCTAACGCGCGCACGAGTTTATATAACAAGGTGGCGATGGTCGTTTTTCCGTTCGTACCGGTCACACCTACCAACGTTAACTTTTTGCTCGGTTCACCGAACCACTTGCTGGCCAACAATCCTAACGCTTTATCGGTATTGTCCACAAGGATATAAGTGGTCTTTTGTCCATTGTCGACTATGTACTTCCGGTCGGAGAGAACGACCGCTGCAGCACCTTTGGCGACACAACCATCAATGAACGTGTGTCCATCTACTGCTGTGCCTACCTGGGCTACAAACAGGTCTCCTTCTCCAATCTTACGACTGTCAAAATGCAGACCCTTGATTTCTTTGTCCGTGCAGCCGAAGACCTCTATCGGCTCAATAGCTGTCAATAATTCGGATAGAAGCATATAATTTTTAATTCTTAATTTTTAATCTCTTTTATCAAGATGGCGCTCGCCGTTTCGATACACGTAGCATCCTGTGTAAGCCATCGTCTTCTCGGCTATCATGCGTACGGTGGAACCGCAGTCCATTCCGGCATCATAGGGGAAATGGGGATCTTCGATCATACAGATACACGTATACTGCGGGTTCTCCTCCGGGAAATAGCCGACAAAGGTCATTCGGTGATGTCTGCCTGAATATCCGTGTCCCGGAATAATTAACTGTGCCGTTCCGGTCTTACCGGCAATAGCTACGATATTCGATTGCGCTTTGCGGCTCCATGCTTTCTTCGCTGCGGTTCCTAAATGGTCGTCCCAAACGACATCGTGCAGCGCACTCCGGATGTCGCGCAGCGTCTTCTTACTGCAGATAGACGACTTAACCGTCTCGGGCTTGAAGCGCTTGATCACTTCGCCGTTTTGCTGAATAGCGGTGACCAACATCGGCCGCATCATCTTGCCGTCATTCGCTATCGCGTTGTAGAACATTAGAATCTGCATCGGGCTCAGTTCTACTGAATATCCGTAAGACATCTTACTCAGTGTCACGGTGTCTTTGGGCACATCAATACGCACCTTGTCTGCTCCCGGAATCTCGCAATTGACGCTGTCCATCAAGCCCATCTTTTCTATCTTGCGAACAAACTTCTTCGCCGAACCTTCATAGCTGCGAGTGATGAGTTTCGCCAAGGCGATATTACTCGATACAGCTAATGCACTGCGAACGGTCAATACGGTGTCCATCGGGTGGGCATCGGTATGTTTCGACTTGCGCATATATACCCAGGGTTGTCTGCTGATGCTCACCGTATCATCGATATCGATCTTACCGTCATCCAGCGCAGCCACTAAGGCGATGGTCTTGAAGGTAGAACCCGGTTCAACGCGTTGTACGGCGTGGTTCACTGCCTCGTAATACGTGCCGTCTTCCGCTCGGTCTATATTGGCTATCGCGCGGATATAACCGGTCTCTGTCTCCATCAGAATACAACAGCCCCACTTCGCATTACGCTCTGCCGTCTTATCCAATAGGGCGTTCTCAACGATGTCTTGTAAGTTGGCATCAATAGTCGTCTTGACGTCCAAACCGTCCTTGGCTTCTACCTCGGTCACCGACTCATATCGACCACCGATTTTCTGTATGCTACTCATACCGTCTTCGCCGCGTAACTCATTGTCAAAACGTTTCTCCAGACCCGAGTTACCGCTACCTCCTTCGCCGTAGATACTGCCGATCGTTCGACTCGCTAAAATACCGTACGGTTTGATACGACGGTGTTGGTCTTCGAAGAAGATACCACTCTTATACTTGCCCTTTTTGATGAGCGCATTATTGAGCAGCGCTTGACGTTGCAGATAGTTTATCCGATGGTCGCACACCCTCAGGCGCGCTTCTCCTTTCTTATACGCCTGTACGATACGCGCTTTGTATTCCGCCTGCGTGTGCTCGCCTACGATAGTGGCAAGATCCAGCGCCAGTGTATCAATGTGCCGGTTAAAGAGTTGACCGTTCTTCTGATGCAATGCCTCCACGCGCGTGTCCATATACATATAGTATTGAGGCATACTGGAGGCCAACAAACGACCGTTGCAATCCAAGATGTTTCCGCGAGTAGCAGCGATCGGACGATGCGTCGGCACTTGTTGTTCCGCTACTTTCAGCCATGCTTCCCGCTCGAAAGCCTGAGTATAGATGATACGACCCAATACGGCAGCAAAACCGATAAAGATTGCGATGAAGATAATCGCAAATCGCCAAACCGTATTTCGTTGTTCGTCGTACATCACTTCTCGATTTTAACCGGTGGCACGCTATTCTCCTGCAGCGAACTGCCTTTCTGCTGCAGCGCCTCTAACACCTGACTCTGCCGCGTAGCGTTCGTTAACTGCGCGCTTACCGTCATGTAGCGGAACTTCGCGTCCAGCATCTCTTTCTTCGTGTCCGTCAGGCGATGTTGTTGCTTGATGGACTGATAACCCGTCAGAATATACAGAAAAATCAAACCCACGATCAATCCGATCAGCGGATATTGTTCCTTGATTTTCTGGCTACGCAGTCTGTCTCCGTTCAGCCAACTCTGTATGTCATGTGCATCAGCCATGTTTTTCCGCTACTCTCAATTTTGCGCTACGGCTGCGCGGATTTCTCTCTACTTCTTCCTCGCAAGCCGTACGCCCCTTTTCTATGATTTCAAACGGCGTCAGGATATTGCCGTAAAAGTCTTTTTCTATTGTGCCTTCCAAGTTCCCGCTGCGAAGGAAATTCTTCACCAGACGGTCCTCTAACGAATGATACGTCAGTATCGCAATACGTCCGCCTGGTTTCAACAAATCCCGAGCGGCCACTAACATCTCCCGCAGTGCACCCATCTCATCATTCACCTCAATCCGCAGCGCCTGAAACAGCTTCGCCAGATCTTTCTTGTACTGCGCCGGTACTTCTATTTCTCCATTCTCAAGAATGTGTATTCCTCCCTCTCTTGAGGAGAGGGTCGGGGTGAGGTTTTCTACCAACTCTTCCGTTCGCTCAATCCACCTCTGAGCACGCGCCTTGCAAATGTTCCTCGCAATACCGCGACCGTTTTTCAATTCCCCATACAACCAAAATAATTGCGCCAGCTCTTCTTCGCTGTAGCTATTGACGACATCCGCCGCTGTGCGCTTCGCCGTTTGGTTCATTCGCATATCTAACGGCGCACTAAACCGGAAACTGAAACCGCGTTCCGGACAATCAAAATGATGAAAACTAACCCCTAAATCTGCCAATAAACCGTCTATCTGCTCTATGCCGTAATAATCCATCCAGTTGCGCAGATAGCGGAAGTTACTGTGCACAAACGTCCATCGCTCATCGTCAATTGCATTCTGCAAAGCATCCTCATCCTGATCGAAAGAGTATAAATGACCATTCTCCAATTTCAAATCTCCAGTCTCCAATGCGTGCATTCTGTCAAGAATGGCACGCGAATGTCCTCCTCCTCCGAACGTTACATCAACATAGACACCCTCCGGCTTGATGTTCAAGCCTTCGATCGTCTCCTGCAACATGGCTGGTATGTGGTAGATTTCACTCATTTCTTACTCATTTTAGCTCTCAGGCGTGCTGCCAATTCCGTTTGACTCAAACGTTTATTAGCGAAGTTCTCCGGTGTCCAAAGCGCAAAGCGATTCAGCATACCTACAAACAGCACGTCGTTTTGTGCACCGATGGTCTCTAAATTCTTTTTTTGCAGCAAAATTCGTCCCTGACCATCCAGCTCTAAGAACTCTGCATCAGCCATAAACTGCATGAGAAGAAGTTGATCCTCCGGATCCCACTCATCGAGCACTTGGCGCATTTGCTCCACCTTCTCATTCCAAATATGCTCAGGGTAAAACATCAGACATTCATTGTCTGTGTCTCGACGCATTACAATACGTTTCGATTCCGACTCTGCCAGAATCTTACGATAACTTGCCGGAACGAAAATGCGCCCTTTTTCGTCCAGCCTCGCTTCAATATTTCCAATGAATGTTTGCATAATTCTCCACTTTTCTTTGAAAAACGCTGCAAAGATACAAAAAATATTTGAATTACACCACATTTCCCCACAAAAAAAATTTTCAAATGTTTTATTAACAGGTTATCAACATTCGAAAATATACAATAACTCGCGCAATTTCAGTCAATTACGCGAGTTATTAACAATTTAATAAAAATGTGGGGTAAAGTGGAGTGCTTTGTCAATCTGGGTTGCCCGGATGGATAATATTATTCCCTAAACCGGCATAAATCAAGGTAGCCAACCGTTCACGATAGACTTCTTGTAGGCTGTCTTGACGAAGACGCTCCGCCATAAAATCGGCTTTCGTATATTTCCAATCTCCCTTACTATCTATTACTTGCGGAATATCTTGAACAGAATAGTATCGACTCAGGTAAACCGGAGCCAGATGATCGGTCGAGATACCACCTGAGGTAGAACCCCATGAACCGGGAGTCTCTGCGGCAGGAGCCGGTTGCACATTTAAAATCAGATCAATCTCTTTTCGACTCACATACCCATAGGTCTCGAGAATACCCGAAGCGGCTACCTCGAAATCCGAGCGCACGTACGAAGCATCAGGATTATGCACATCTACCCATCGTAAAGGTATGGCTACGTGACCCATACTCAGTATGACGCCCCATTTCCAATCGGCTAAGTACCAGTTTTGTACTGTATCAACCTGCAGGAAGGGATAACGACCGATAATGAACTCACGACAGGTCCCTCCATTAGATAATTTGCGCATACGGAACTCCCCTTTGTTATCAGGTACAAGCATCACATTAGGCCGATAAGCAGCGGCTAATGGGTTAAATTTAATCACACAATACGTGCCTATCTTATATTCCTCTTTCCATTCCGGATTATTCCCGCTGCCGCATGAAATCAGGCATAGCAGCGGCAATAGCATGATGGGATAAAATCGTTTCATATGCATATTTTTTTATTTGAACAGAATCTTAATCCAAGGCCCCTTGCGGCTCATCGTGTCTTCCGGCAGATATTTTACAATATAGATTGCGCCACGGCGCAACTCGGCGTCTGGCAACGGCACGATGTTTACGGTCGGGCTGACAGGTATGCGTTTTACCAACTCGCCTTCGGCTGAATAGATACATACACTGCCAGACTTAAGCGATTGGGGCAAGTATACAATATGCGTTGCAGGATCGTACGAAATGGAGTCGTAGGCCAGGGTCAGGCGCTTGGAGTCGGCGTTTTCTCCCTCTTTGGTGGTAATCCAGAAAGGCATACCCAAGTCGCTCAGGTGCTCTTCGCATCCCTTCTCCTCCGAGCATTGCAGCTGAATACAGTACTCTGTATTAGGCATCAAATCATATGCATACAACACAGTGTAATCCTCTGCGATATCGCCTTCTTGCGCCACAATAGTACGCTCACGGCCCTTATAGGTGTAAACCGTTTTTTGGTTGAAGGTGGTGGTGAAAGCATCCATACATACGCCTTCGCCCCCGAATGATTTGTATTCGATGCTGAAACGGCGGATTCCAAGACTCTCGTCCAAACTGCGGCTGTAGGTGTATTGTTTCGTGTTCTTGTGAATCTCGATAGTATCTATTATATAGTCTTTGCTGTCGCTTATACCGGTTAGTATTAATTGACCTACTTCGGTGTCGCTGGTTGCCGGTGCACTCAGCCACAGAGAAACACCCGAGACGGCTAAGGGGTAGATGGGGCTCTGCATCTGCTCGTTGCTCTCTTTGAACCACATGGATACGGAACCGTCTGCTTTGGCTTTGGTGGTGGTGCGGTAGAAACTGCTGTACCAACCGGCTTCATGTACCGTGGCTTCGTCATCGAATCCTTCAAAACTCTCCATTTGGCTCTCCGTCCCTTCCTCCAGATGGAACATCGTTACATAGTAATACTCAGCGTCAGACTGTGGGGCCCACTTGACTTTGAAGGAAGTGGGGGTGATGTCATTTACTTCGGTGATGCTAGGTGCCTCTATTAGTACAGGACGCGGACTGGTGCCGCGGATAGTAAAGGAGCCGGCTGATTGGCCTTGACGCGCACTAATGGTACCGCGTTGGATGTCACACACTTGTTTGCGCGGAGCGTAGCGTACATAGATTGGCAGCTCCATCGTCGAGTCTGCGTTCACGGGAGCCTCGTAGGAGGTAACCCACGAACTGCTGTCGGTCGAGAAGGTGAAGCCGGAACCGGTAACGCTGATTGTGACGGTGGATTCCGGGTCTAAATGCTCGCCTACAATCTTCATAGCCTGCGCAGGCGTCTCGGCTTTTTTTGTTTCCGGATTATACGTGCTTTGTAGCACTGGCAGTTCGGTCGGCAGGAACATAAAACCGTTCGATTTAAAGGTGAACGTGATGTTCTTGCCTGAAAGCGCAATGCCTGTTAAGGGTTGCTCTACCAGGGGGCCGTTGTTCAGTACAGGGGTGAACTGCGTTATATTGAAAGTACCGGGGTAGGGGTCGCTGGCTGCGGCATAGCCCTTCGAGCCGCCGGCTTCTTCCAGTCGATAGCGGAGTGGCAGACTGTTGTTAGGCTCGTTGGCTCCCCATGCCGAAGCATTGTATGTGATATGCCAGATGAGCATACCTGTTCCGGGGAGTGACGATGAGGGCGCATCCCAGCCGAGATTCTGGCGGTTCTCCAGCAACCAGTATTCATTCGGTGTCGCATTATCCCAACTCAAGTTATGGTCGGTGGCGGCAATCAAATAGGCTTGGTTGCTTGTCTCAAGCGGCTCCAGAGTATAGAGGCCTGCATTTTTCAACTGCACGGGAGTGAGCCAGCCCAGTTGGAAACGCTCACCGGAGGTGTAAGTGGGAGGGGTCTTTCCATTGCCGTTGTAGCTACCATTACACATGATATCCCACGAACCGACGGTATAGAACTTATAGTCTGTGTCGTAATAATCCGGCAAACCCAGCACATGGCCGAACTCATGGCAGAATGTACCGATACCGCACATCGAGTTGCCACTTCGACCGCGCATCTCCGACGTGCAGGCATAGTCGTAAATCAGCTTGCCATTTACACGGTTGGAACCGGTTACTATGCTGCGGTGGGGCCATATCGTGTTGGCGCTGGCGCCTTCTGCTTCATTATGGCCGGCAAAATAGATAAACACATTGTCAATGCGATCGTCGTTGTTGGTGTCGTATTGTGTGAAATCTACACCGCTCTCGGCTACCAGATTGCATGCCTCCACTACCATCTGCGCGGCGTGGACGCTATTGCTACTACCGCTGTTGGTGCCATAGTAGGCATAGTCATGGCTCAGCGTCACAGGGCCGTAGCAGTCAAAAATAGGGGAGAAGATGCTGTCGGAGCATCCGATAAAATAGTCGCGTGCCGAACCCACACCGCCGTTCTTGTTGTAGCCCGACGTGTTGAGCATGTCTTGAAACTCCGCCAATGTATGCGTAAATTTCAAGTCTGTGAAGTTCACCAGGATAACTACGCTCTTGGGCGAACCGGTCAGAGGGAATGAACTGCTGATATTGGTTTGTTTTGCAATGCGGCGAGCTTTGCGAGCCTCTGCACTTGGCGTCGCTAACGATAAGTCATCCTCCCACATTCCTTTCTTGTTCAGGCGCACGGGCGTTCCATCCGTACGCGTGTAATAACTATGGAATTCATCGCCTACTAACTTCAGCGTCACAGTACTGCCGTCCGCTTGCGTTTTTACAATCAACTCCGGAGTGGCTACAACACCCCACATACTTGCGCTAACACAAAGCGCAGCCGCTAAACTTAATAAATATCGTTTCATATGCGTATATCTTTCCAAAATACGGCCGCAAAGGTACAAAAAAAAATCCGAATACGCAAATAATTATACAAAAAAAATCCCACATACGTGTGTATGCAGGATTTTTTTGTAATTTAGTACTTGATTACTTGTGGGTCAGTACGTCCGGACGAGCAATCTTGTTCTCTTTCTTTGCTACGAACTCTTTAGCGGTGTAAGCCTTCGGAGCCTCTTCCTCTAACTGGAGGAGTTCATAGTATGTTGCCTCTTTGAGAGGAGCCCACTCGTACGGCTGTTTGAATTTGTAACCGGTCTCGCCGGTCTCGGGATCAACAGCCTCTTCTACAGCGAGACCCCATACTTGAGGCTCTTCGAACCAATATACATACGACTTGTAAAGAGTAGCGGTCTCGTCGCCTACGAAGGTACCTTGACCAATCAAACCGGCAAACGGATCAATGTACTCTTGAGCATCGTAGTCTACACCCCAGATACGACCTGTGAATGCAGGTTCAATGGTCTCGGTAGTATCGTTCAACCATGCCATATGTGCATCTGCGGTTCCAAGTGCACCTGCGATAGCGCAGTTTGCATAGGTGGTATCACTCCAGTTCATTTTGCTTGAAGGAACGATGTTCAAACGGCCAACACCAAGGTAGTAGAAGTTCGGACCTTTACCCAGATCGTCGGTGATCAGAAGTGCGGTACCCTCAAGGTCTGCTATATAGCCGGCACCTGCCAGGTGATCTTCATCCAGATACAAGCCGTCACTCCAAATCTTATAAGTAGCCGGGACCATAACGCAGCTTACTTCCTGACCGCTTTGCAAAGTTCTCTTAACGGTGTCCGTGCTCAGGATCGTGCTCTTGTCAATATTCCAAAGACTCCATCCACCCCACTGAAGCATATCCAGCGGATCCATTACTGTTACTTTACATACAGCCTTCAATGCGCTCTCGCCTTCACCATAAGTTGCGGTAATATTTGCTTCGCCCAAATCAATGGCCTCAATATTACCGTTTTGGTCTACAGTAACAACATCTGTGTTACTTGAAGCCCATACGCAAGTAGGAGGTTCCAATGTCGTCGGTTCGTACAGCACGGCCAATTTGTCGGAGGTGCCTACTGCAAGCGTAATTTCAGCGTTTTTAAACTTAATGCTGGTGTACTCATTTCCACCTCCATTGTTTTTGCAACTTGCCAAAGCTACTAAGGCAGCTGCCAGTACAATCAGATACTTTTTCATAATGATTGCTTTTTAGTTAATAATAAAGTGAATTGCTTATTTGTTTATAAATAAAACAGACTAATTTATTCGTCCTTTGCAAACTGTGTGGTGGCCAGGTAGGGGTTGTAACGTGTTTCCGAAGTCGGAATCTGGCATTGGAACTGCTCGGTAGGAGTCAGCTTTGCTCCTTCACGTGCCAAGTGGTTAGAACCCAAAGTAACGCTCTTGTTCAGACGACGGAGGGTCTGGAGTCCATAACCTTCTCCCCACATCTCTACACGCCAGTTGTAAACAAGAGCGGTTTTGGTGTCTGTAGCAGCCAGCCATGTATCCAAATCGGCAACGGTCTTGCCTTCCAGCAGACGCTGCGAGCAAAGAGTCTTCAGATAATCTTTCGCTTTAGCCTCATCGCCTCTTTTCCATGCTGCTTCGGCTGCAATCAGGTAGGCAACCTCTATGCGCATGAATACGTTGTCGCACAGCCAATCGCGATCTACATCATCCAACTTGGTGGTGTGTTTGGTTTTGGGGTTGAAGAACTTGCCGTCCGGGCAGTAGGGGAAAACGTCCGACCCGGAGCGGAACCAATTGACACGTCCGTCCCAGCCCGTTGCGGCAATCTCGTCATATAGTTTACTGTCGATTGCTTTGGTATCACCTGCAGCTGCATAGCTGTAGGTGTGAATATCCACCTGACCGAAGAAAGAGGCAAGCCCTGTGGTGTTCTCTACGGTTACATCCTCTCCCCACATCCAGTTGGCGGAGCTGACATCCATAAAACCGGTAGTAGTCAATTCTGCATTCGGCAGGATGGAGTAGTTGCCATTGCTGATGGCTTCGTCTGCCATCTCTTGCGCAATCTCAAAGGCGGTCTTGCCGTCTGCTACGATGCCGGTCGGGTCTGCATAACCGCGGTGAAGCATCGCATATGCCAGGATAACACGGGCTACATCGGCATCAATCTCCAATTTCGAACCGCGTTGGTTGAGCGGACCGTAGAAATCGAGCAATTCAATGGCCTCATACAGGTCCTCATAGATACGCTCATACACCTCAGCGACGGTTGCGCGAGGAGCACCCAGTGCGCCATTCTTCACTTCTGTGGCCGTGTATACAGGAATGGATTTTTCCTCGTCTATCTGACTGGAGAGTGCATCCATCGGGTCGCAGTAGTACTGCAGCAATCCCGAATATGCCCAGCCGCGGAGAGCAAGCACCTGACCATAATAATAACCTTGCAGTTTGATGGTTGCATTCGGGTCTCCGCTGATGATAGCATCTCGCATGGCGGGAACATTTTCCTCTACTGCAATTTCGCAAAGGTTTGCCAGGTTGATCATGTCGTAATAGTACGACCAGATATAGCTGCGGGCATACGCATAGAAATAGCCGCGTTCGTAACTCTCGAACCAACCGTAACTACTCTTTGCCATAGCCATATCGCCGGATTGGATATCACCATACATGTCAATAGCGCGCTGACCGAATTCATCGTGTTCGCCGCCGTACTCATACATCTTCGAGTAGATACCCATGATAGAACCCTTCAGGTTGTCCGGCAGTTTGTCGAACTGGTCCTGCAGCAGGACGCCGCCTTCCGGATATTGTGTCAGGAAACTGTCACCACAAGAGGTGAGACCTAAACCCAATACAATCGTTGCAAGAAAATATTTGATATTTTTCATAATTGTAACCTCCTATGTTTAGAATTGAACTTTAATACCTCCCATAACGGTGGACAGCGGGCTATAGTCGTTATAACCGTTCGTTCCGCTGGCCGACATCATCGGGTTGTATCCGCGACGAGCCGTAGCGATAGCTAAGTTATCTGCTGCTACCCATACCTGCAGGTTGGTTAATTTAATCTTCTCAATCCACTTCTTCGGGAACTTGTAGCCCAGATTGATGTTGTTCAGGCTGAGGAACGAGTTACTTGTCAGGAAACGATCAGAAGCAGCATTGGCACCATCGTCCGCACCATTAGACAGACGAGGAATATTCGTGTTGGTGTTGGTCTCGGTCCACGCATTCTTGATATCTTTGTGCCAGTTGCGTTTTCCGATTTTCTCGCTATGCATCAACAGGGCGTACATGTTATCGTAGCCATAACCACCTATGCGGTACGAGCAACTGATGCTCAGCGTTACACCATAAGCCTCGAAGTCCAGTCCGAAACCGCCGTCCAAATCCGGCATGTAACTCTTGCCGACATAGTTGCTTCCGGCGTAGGTGTAGTCACCGCTATATACAGTTGTTGTTTGGATATCTGCGTTCGGGTTCTTGAGCTTGTACTCGTATACGGATGCGATGTAGTTGTCTCCTTTCTTTCCGTCTTCAATCAGGTCGGCGCTTGTGTGACCGAAGCCTCCCTTGTTGGCATCGTAGTATGCCGTGTAGGCCGCCTCTCCCTTTTCACTGACACCTTCGTAATGAATCATGTAGTAGTCTGCGGTGGAGTGACCTACGGACATACCACCGGACATTACCATGCGCTTCTCCGTACCATCCTCGTTGTAGCCGTCGATAGGCATCTGGAGCATCTTGTTGCGATAGTAACCGCCGTTGACGCGCAAATCCAATTTGATATTACGCATATCCAGCAGGTGACCCTTCAAGTCAAACTCGATACCATGGTTCTCCATGGCGGCGTCGTTGACATAGTATCCGCCGTAACCCAGAGACGGTGCTACGTAGCGAGGGAAGAGCATGTTATCCGTTTTCTTGTAGAAGAAATCGAACTCGGCATCCAGGTATTTGGCAATCGAGAACTCCAAACCGAGGTCCACTGTACTGGTGCGCTCCCAGGTCAACTCGGGGTTGCCTTTGTAGCTCCATATATATGCCTTCTCGCCGTCTACGTTCTCAATGTTGTATTGGTCGGTAAACATCATGTCGCCGATATCCTGATTACCCAGAACACCCCAGCTTAAACGGAGTTTACCGTTCTTGAGCCAATCAGCAGCCTCGGTTCCTTCCATGAAGTGCTCGTTCGTGAAGTTCCATGCTCCTCCGACAGAACCGAAGTGACCCCAGCGGTGACCTTTGGCAAACTTAGACGAACCATCCGCACGGTAGTTGGCGGTAATCAGGTAGCGGTTGTCGTAGTCGTACGTTACGGTTGCCAGTGCTGACTCCAGCGTGCTGGTGCGGGCAAAACCTTCTACAGCATCCATGCTTACAGCGTTGCTCAACTCGGGATACTCGTCCATTACGATTTTCTTCTTGTAGCCGTATTGGTAGTTGTAGTTGAAATAGGTGATTTCATGACCGGCCATCAAGCGGATAGTGTGTTCGTTGAAGGTTTTGTTGTATTCTAACAACTGGTTGCTGGTAAAGGCCAGATAATTGTATTGCGCATTACCGATACGGCCCACGCCGGCAGCATCGCCGTAGTACTTGTTGGTCAGGCTGTTGATGCGGTTGTTCATGTATTGCACACCGGCATTAACGGTGAATTTCAGACCCTCGTAGAGCTTGAACTCTAAGAATGCGGTTGCTGCAGTCTGGTGACGTACCGTACGTTGCTTATCCCATTGCAGTGCACCGGCAGGGTTGATACCGAACGAGTAGGGACGTCCGCCCTCCTGGCCGATATTCTCAACGCCGTTGTCTCCGTAGTCGTACATCTTGCCGCCCGTCTTCGGGTCAATAGCAATATTACCATTCGCGTCGCGCACGTAAACCGGATAGATAGGCGGAATCTCATTCACGAAGAGGAAACCGTTGTTAGCGGCATCGTCATCCTGCACAGGATTGTTGATGCTCGCGTACGAATATTGGATATTCAGACCACCCTTCAGCCATTTCTTGGCCTGATAGTTAATGTTCGCACGGGTGTTGAAACGCTGGAAATCCGAAGCGGTATAGTAACCTTCGTCCTTCAGGTAACCGAAGCTGGTGTAGTAGTTCAGTTTCTCGTTACCGCCGCTGATTTTTGCGGTAGTCTCCAACTTCAAACCATTGTGGAACAGGGTGTTGTACCAACTGTCCATGGTCTTGTATGCATCCAGACGGCTTATGGTCTTGTCGAATGAAGGATTTACATTACCGGCAGCGTCGTATGGGTTGATTAGCAAGTTTCCTGCTTTGTCCCACAAATTATAAATAGTAGGAATGCCACCTGAGCCAAACAAATGGTTTTTAGCGTAGTTGACAGATTGAAGTTCCTGCAGGCCTTTGCATACTCTGCGTTCGTTATACAAGCTCTGCCAACACAAAACGATGTAGTCCTCAGGACTGTCAATCACGTCGTACATAGGCAGCAGACGCATGTTCGCACCGGCTTTTACATCTATTTCAATCTTACCTTCGTCGCCGTTGGAACTACCCTTCTTGGTGGTAATCAGCACAACACCGTTTGCACCACGGCTACCATAGAGAGAAGTAGCAGTAGCATCCTTCAGAATAGTAGTGCTTGCGATATCGCCCGGGTCAATCGAACTGACGGAGCCGGCATCCAATGGAATACCATCTACTACGTAGAGAGGGCTGCTGTTGGCTGAGATAGAACCGATACCGCGGATACGGATTGAGGCTACTGTACCCGGCTGACCGCTGGAGGTTACCACCTGTACACCGGCAACCTCACCCGCAAGGGCCTTGGTTACGTCCGACGGGTTCTTCTTCTCGATGTCCTCAGCCTTCACGGCTTGAGCCGAACCCGCATAGGCTCCTTTCGATACCGTACCGTAACCGGTTACGACAACTTCTTGGATTACCTCCGAGTTCTCCGACATCACAACTTTGATGTTCTTGCCGGCTGCTACCTCTTGCGTAGCCATTCCGACGAAACTAACTACCAGAGTCTTCACAGATTCCGGTACCTCCATCTCGAATTTACCATCGTAATCCGAGATCGTACCCTGTGTGGTGCCCTTAGCCTGGATACTTGCGCCGATAACCGGCTCACCCTTGGCGTCGACTACCACACCGCTTACTTGCTTCTCGGCATACAAGCCCATGCTCAATGCCGCTAAAAACAACAGTGTAAAAATCTTCTTCATCGTGTAAATTATTGTTTGTTATTGGATTTGCATCTGTCTCGCGCGTATACATATAAGGTTCGCATACGCGTACAAACATTAAAAATCGCGCAAAGGTACGACTTTTTTTTAACATACGCAAATAAATTCATAAAAAAATGCTAAAAATGTGCAAAATTATGCAATTTTTTGATTTTTTTAGTAGTTTTGTCAGAAAAAACGCTATTCGTATGTCAAAATGTAAGCACTGGACGGATTTAACAATTCTTGCGCTACATCTTGCAATTGACGCGTCGTAGTTTGCTCGATACGCTTCATCGTTTCCTGCCATTCAGGAGCACAGCCGCGATACAACATCGACTTAGCCATCGCCAAAGCCGTATGCTCTTGGTTTTGTGCCGAAATAGCTAACTGACCCCGTAATTGTTCCAGCGAACGTCGCAAAGCCGCTTCACTCAGCGGTTGAGTCATCAGTTTGTCCAGTTCTTGCCGCACCAGACCTTTACTCTGCGCAAAGTCATGCGGGTCACACGCCCAATAGATACACCAGTAACCCGTGTCGCTCAAAGGTGTATATGTGGATTCAACCGTATAAACCAAGCCTTTCGCCTCGCGAAGACTTAAATTTAACCGGCTGTTCAAACTTCCTCCGCCTAAGATATTATTCATCAAAAACATCGCCAATTGGTTCGTATGCCCGATCGGATACGCCCGACCACCTAACATCGCATGCACCTGGTGCGTGTGTTTCTTAAACGCCCGTTCGCGTTCGATAGTTATCGGACTCATGTAGGACTCTTTTCGGAGGAATGTAGGAGTCAAGTCGGGAGTGCTACCCTTCCGAGGGGTACCACTCATGCCGCCAAACTCCTTTTCAGCCAATTTAAACAACCGCTCCGGTTTCACATTCCCTTGACAGAAAACGACCATCCGTTCCGGACGATAGTGTTCAGCCATCCATCGTTTGGCGTATTCCGGCTTCGAAGAGAGGTGCCGCAAGGTTTTTCTTGTACCTAAAATAGGCTGCGCCAAACTGCTGCCGGCAAAAACCAGATTCTCAAAATCGTCGTAAATCAACTCACTCGGAGTGTCGTTATAACTCTCGATCTCGTCCAGTATCACCATCCGCTCTTTCTCGGTCTCTTCTTTCTTAAAACTCGGCTCCAGAATCATTTCGGCAATAAGATGCAAGGTCAATTGCACATGTTCCGCCAAAATCGCCGCATAGAACGTCGTCTCCTCTTTGGTGGTATACGCATTAACCTCACCGCCAACCCCTTCAATGGCATGAATGATCTGTCGCGCCGAATGATGCGCTGTGCCCTTGAAAACACAGTGCTCAATATAATGCGCCATACCGTTTTCTTCCGGCTTCTCATCGCGCGTACCCGCACCAACCATCACACCTACATACGCCACAGGGGAAGGTGTCCAACGATGCACGATTTTGATGCCGTTTGGTAAAATATGATAAAAAGTTTGGCTGTTTTCTTGCATAATTCAAAAAAATGTAGTAATTTTGCACCCGCTTTTGTAGTTGAGCCTTGGGCGCTCGCTACGCTCGCGCCGCGGCATTGGCGGAATTGGTAGACGCGCCAGACTTAGGATCTGGTTCCGAGAGGAGTGAAAGTTCGAGTCTTTTATGCCGCACAATTTATGAAACGTTCGTTTGTTATTTCCTTGGTTATAGCGCTTGTAGCGCTGGGCTTGATGTCGTGCGATGGAACGGCTATCTCGTCGCCTTCCATCCAGGCTGCTTCTAAGATGGTTCGTACTTCCGCTGCCGGTGTGCGCGATACCATCAATCTGACTGACTCTCTCAACGTAGGTGACACTGTTCGCCTGAGTCTGATCGTACAAGGCTATTATCACTATCTGACGTCCTTCTCGGCCACTTCGGATACCACTATGTTAGTCGGTTTGGCTTGGAATCAAGCGGACTCCGCTGCGTTGGCGCCCGGTTCGGATCCCGAGCATGGAAAAGTCATCTTTACGCCCAACACGGCTTACGTCTTCCTTACCAGCTTGCGCTTCACGCCGCGTTATTCAGGTACGCATCGTATCGATATGATCGTAGCTTCCAGTGCCGGAGAACCTTATTCTCCGCAACTCTATCACTTCAACGTGGCAGTTCGCTAAGGAAAACTTATTGCTTTTTGGCTTCCTGCCAAAGCGCTTCCATCTCGTCGATAGACATGTCTTTTAACTCGCGTCCCATTTCCCGGGCGCGGGTTTCTATATAGTTAAAGCGCTTGATGAACTTCAAATTCGTCTGTTCCAAGGCGTTGTCCGGTTTTATCTTATACAACCGCGCCGCATTAATCATTGCAAACAACAAATCGCCGAACTCGGCTTCCATTTCCGGAGTCGGCTTTGAGTCTATTGACTGGTCTTCCGATTTTTGAGCCTTACGAACCTCTTGCTCAAACTCTGCGATTTCCTCTTTCACTTTCTCCCAAACATCCTCGCGTTTCTCCCAGTCAAAACCCACATTCGCCACTTTATCCTGTATCCGATAAGCCTTTACCATACTGGGCAAACTGTCCGGAATACCACCTAACACGGTTTTATTACCGCCTTTCTCCTTCAACTTCACCTGCTCCCAGAGCTTACTTACCTCTTCGGCATTTTGAGCCGTTATTCCGAATGGCTGTTCGCCTCCGGATGCTATCCGGCCGTACACGTGCGGGTGGCGGAAGATCAACTTATCGCAAAGCCGGTTGCATACATCCGCAATATCGAAAGAATCGCGCGGCTCGTCTTTCTCTGACGAGCCGGAGAAATTCCATTTCGTTTCGCTACCCATCTTTGCATAGAAGACCACATGCAGCAGCACGTCACCAAGTTCCTTACTAATCTCGTTCATGTCGTGCCTTGAGATAGCGGTTGCTAACTCGTACGTCTCCTCAATCGTATTCTGACGAAGACTATCGAAGGTCTGCTTGCGATCCCAGGGACATTTCTCCCGCAGATCGTCCATGATATCCAGCAACCGTCCGAATGCTTTCAGTTGTTCTTCTCTACTGCTCATAGTTATGAAGGGTTAAATTGCCTTTATGATCCAGTTTTGCGTATGTGAATTCCTTGAAGCAGTCACCCAAAATAACCACACGGCTGTCTTTGGAAATCTGCAGATCCAATTCAATGTGGCGATGGCCGAAGATATAATAATCGCGATGGTTGTGTTGCTTCTCCTGTTCTTTGGCAAAAAGCACCAACTCTTCCTTGTCTTCGCCCTTGTAGGGACAAGGCTTCGCGATCTCTTTCAGACGACTCCGTTTTGCCCATTCATATCCGAATTTATTACCCCAACTCGGCGGTAAACAGCGGAAACAGAACTGCAGGAACGGCGAACGGAAGATGTCCTTCAGACGCATGAAACGTTTGATCTTTTTCTTCACGTCTTTGGGGTACAAACTCTCCCAGTTGCTTGGCAGCAACCCATCGCCATGCGCTAAGTAAATCGCCTTGCCGTAACGCAGTATTGTGCAGGGGTCGTAATGAATCTCTGCGTTACTCAACTGTGCCATACCGCCGAACGTCCACAAGTCATGGTTACCGGTGAAAATATGCACGTGAATACCTTGTTTGGATAACTTCCTTAACTCCTTGAAAAAAGGCGCATATTGATGTTTTTTCTTGTCGTGGATGAAGTATTCCATCCAGAAATCGAACATGTCGCCCAGCATGTAAATCGACGCAGCATCCTTACTCATTTCCTCCAACATGTCAATGAGTTTCTTCTGATGAGCCCAACCTTTCTCAATGGCCAAGCTCCCTAAATGTGCATCACTTAAAAAATATATCATATTTTACCAATTACCAATCAACAATTACCAATTACCAATCACCAATCACCAATCACCAATTATAGAAACCCTAATTCCAATTTGGCTTCCTCGGACATCATGTCCTTGTTCCATTCGGGTTCAAATACGATGGTTACATTTACGTCTTTGATGCCGTCCACGGATCCGACTTTCTGCCGTATATCCTCCACAATAAAATCCCCGGCCGGACAAGAAGGCGCAGTCAAAGTCATCGTAATTTCGCAAACCCCGTCGTCTTTCAATTCGATACTGTAGATCAATCCCAAGTCATAGATATTGACCGGGATCTCGGGATCGAAAACCGTTTTCAGCATGCGCAGTATCGCCTCTTCTTTTTCTAAAAACTCGTTCATATACACAAAAAAGCGTGCAAATATACAGCTTTTTTTGCAAATACGCAAATAAAACTGACAAAATGGCAGAAAAATGCGCGCGCACTTGCGTATATAAAATATTTTTTGTACTTTTGCACGATTTTTGTGTTTTTTTAATCGTAAATTACGAAAACAAGATATGAATTTTTTAGAAATTATTACGAAACTGTTCGGTAACAAGGCGCAGAAAGATATGCGTGCCATACAGCCGATAGTTGACCAAATCAAAGCGGCGTACGAGCAAATTGACGCCCTTTCTAACGACGAACTACGTGCGCATTCTTGGGCGCTCATGGATAAACTGCAGGCAGCTGTGGCCGATAAGAAAGCCCGCATCGCCGAGCTCAAAGCCTCTATCGAAGCGACACCTATCGACAAACGTGAGAAGATCTACAACGAGGTGGATAAACTCGAGAAAGAGATCAAGGATAAGTACGAAGAGGTGCTCAATGAGATTCTTCCCGAAGCCTACGCGATCGTGAAATCTACTGCGCGGCGTTTCGCGCAAAGCGAGACCGTAGAAGTAACGGCTACCGAAATGGACCGTAACTTAGCGGCAGACGGGCGTTTCGACTTTGTCGAGATAAAAGGCGACAAAGCAATCTATGCCAACCATTGGATGGCAGGTGGTAACGAAATCACCTGGGATATGATCCACTATGACGTTCAGCTCTTCGGCGGTGTGGTACTGCACCAAGGTAAGATCGCTGAGATGGCTACCGGTGAAGGTAAGACCCTCGTCGCAACTCTCCCTGTTTACTTGAACGCATTGACCCACGAAGGCGTACACGTAGTGACCGTCAATGACTACCTCGCCAAACGTGACTCCGAGTGGAACGGACCGATCTATATGTTCCTTGGTCTTACTGTCGACTGTATTGACAAGTACAAGCCGAACAGTGACGAGCGCCGGAAAGCATATGCCTGCGATATCACCTTTGGTACCAATAACGAGTTCGGTTTCGACTACCTGCGTGATAACATGGCCATCAGCCCGCTCGACCTCGTGCAGCGCGGACATAACTATGCTATCGTCGATGAGGTGGACTCCGTCTTGATCGACGATGCCCGTACCCCCTTGATCATCTCCGGTCCTGTGCCCAAAGGTGAAGACCAGATGTTCGATGAATACAAGGACCGCGTAGCGGCGCTCGTTCGTCAACAAACAACCTTAACTACCAAACTGCTCGCGGAAGCCAAGGCCAAAATGGGTTCGGCGGACGAGAAAGAGAAAGAAGCCGGTGAACTGGCGCTCTTCCGTTCTTTCAAAGGTATGCCGAAGTCCAAAGCCCTCATCAAATACCTCTCTGAACCGGGTATCAAAGTGCGTATGCAGAAGACCGAAGAGTTCTACCTCCAGGAGAACGAGAAAAACATGCATATTGCTACCGATGAACTCTATTTCGTGATTGATGAGAAGAACAAGACCATCGAACTCACCGATAAAGGTATTGATGCCCTCACGGGTACGACGGAAGACCCGAATTTCTTCGTCCTGCCGGACGTAGGCTCCGAAATGGCGGAACTGGAGAACCAGACCGACCTCTCGGCCGATGAACGTCAACAACGTAAGGACGATATCCTCACCAACTATAGTATTAAATCCGAACGTGTGCATACCGTTCACCAGTTGCTCAAAGCGTACACCCTCTTCGAGAAAGATGTCGATTATATCATCGATAACGGTGAAGTGAAGATCGTTGATGAGCAGACCGGTCGTGTCATGGAAGGTCGTCGTTGGTCCGATGGTCTGCATCAGGCTGTGGAAGCCAAGGAAAACGTGAAAGTGGAGGCTGCTACGCAGACTTTCGCTACTATCACGCTGCAGAACTATTTCCGAATGTATCACAAACTCGCCGGTATGACCGGTACGGCCGAGACCGAAGCAGGCGAGTTCTGGAATATCTACAAACTCGATGTAGTGGTCATCCCGACCAATAAACCCGTTGCCCGTATCGATATGAACGACCGTATCTATCGCACCAAACGCGAGAAATACAATGCGGTCATTGATGAGATCGTAGCTATGGTAGAGCAGGGTAGACCGGTATTGGTAGGTACTACTTCCGTCGAGATATCCGAGCTCTTGAGCAAAATGCTCAATATCCGTAAGATCAAGCATAACGTCCTTAACGCGAAGTTGCACCAACAAGAGGCGCAAGTGGTGGCTGAAGCGGGCCGTCCGGGCGTAGTGACCATCGCTACCAACATGGCAGGTCGTGGTACGGATATCAAACTGACGCCGGAAGTCAAAGAAGCCGGAGGTCTGGCGATCATCGGTACTGAGCGTCACGAGTCGCGTCGTGTGGACCGCCAGTTGCGTGGTCGTGCGGGACGTCAAGGTGACCCGGGTAGTTCCGTCTTTTATGTATCGCTCGAAGATGACCTGATGCGTATGTTCGGTTCTGAGCGTATCGCATCTATCATGGACCGTATGGGCTTTGCGGAAGGCGAGATGATCGAGCACTCGATGATTTCCAATTCTATCGAACGTGCCCAGAAGAAAGTGGAGGAGAATAACTTCGGTATCCGTAAACGCCTCATCGAATACGACGATGTCATGAATCAGCAACGTAACCTCATCTATGCAAAGCGTCGTCACGCCTTGATGGGTGAGCGTATCGGAGTGGATATCACCAATATGATTCGTGAGACCGCGGATGCGATCTTCCAAGACGCACGTCAAGCCAATGACTTCGAGGGACTCAAGATGGATGTGATGCAGACCTTCGCGATCGAAGTACCGTTCGAGGAAGACGTTTTCTCACGCGGCAAACGCGATGAACTGAGCAATCAACTGGCTGAGGCTGCGCTCGATAGCTTCAAACGTCGTATGGAGAAACTGACCCAGATCGCAGATCCTGTACTCCAACGTGTGTACGAAGAGAAGGGCCAGATGTACGAGAATATCCTCATTCCTATCACCGATGGTAAGAAGGTATATAATATCTCCGTCAACCTCAAGGCTGCGGCTGAGACACATTGCAAAGAGGTGGTCAAAGAGTTCGAGAAACGAATGTTGCTCTATGTCATTGACGATGAGTGGAAAGAGCACCTCCGTCAATTGGATGACCTCAAGCAATCCGTTCAGAACGCTTCGTACGAACAGAAAGACCCGCTCTTGATCTATAAGATCGAGTCCTTCCATATCTTCCAGGCGATGTTGGATGCCCTCAACCGCCGCGCGATAGCTATTCTGCTCCGCGGACAGATCCATCAGCAGGAACCTGACCGCGTGCAACAGGCGCAACAGCAACGCCGCATGGATTACAGTCGTTATCGCACCCAGAAAGATGCCGTTCAGCAGGCAGCACATGCGTCCGGAGCGGCTGCGGCTGCAGGACGCGACACCCGTGAGCAACAACGTCCTGAACCTATTCATGTGGATAAGAAACCGCGCCCGAACGACCCCTGTCCGTGCGGTTCAGGTAAGAAATACAAACAATGTCACGGCAAACTCGGCGCTGCCGGAGTCTGAATACTGACTTCTGAATGCTGAAGGCTAAAATCCTCATATTTTCCCTTGTTTGCGCTGCCATTCCTATGGCAGCGCAACAACTTTATACGGACACCTTCCGCCTTCAGGATGTTCCGCAGGCTGTGGATATGGATGTAGTTCTTTTGGATATGATCGCCGAGCAGAGTGAGCAATTGCATGCCAATGATACGATAGACACCCTGACAATCGCGGAGCGCATGCAGCTCGACTCTATCGAACGCGAACTCAAAGAAATTGACTCGATTCGTACACTCAATGCTGATTTGGTATTCCAGAAGATGGAGCGTATTCCGACGATTGAGATTGAGAAGTCCTGGGTGAAGGATGCGGAGGAGGACCGAAACGATGTGCTGCGGGCGATTCGTAATATGCGCTCTCCGTGGCGAAGAGAGGCCACGCTTATGCTGCAGATCTCGCAGAACTATGTGACCGCTAACTGGTATCAGGGAGGTTCATCGTCCTTCGCCGCACTCGGAACGGCTAAAGGACAAATCAGTTATATCTCCGAGCGGTTTACGTGGGAGAACTTCGGCGAATGGCGAATCGGCGCTTCTACTGTCTCGGCTGACAGCCTGCATAAGATCAATACTACCGATGATATGTTTCGCATCTATTCCAAAGCGAACCTGCGAATCGTGCCTAAACTGTTTACTTCCGTCTCCGCGGAGATTGAGACGCGACTGCTGCCTACTTATCAGGCAAACTCAAACATGCTCAAGTCGGCGCCTTTCTCGCCTTTCCGCTTTAATGCTGCCTTCGGTATTGATTATAAACCGGTGAAAAATCTTTCCATTTCCGTCTCGCCGGTTTCCTATAAGATGATTCATATCATGGATACCGCACGCGTGCTACCCACAGACTATGGTTTGGAAGCCGGACAACGAACACAACATAACATCGGTTCCTCTGTGCGTATCGAATATACGTGGAAACCGGTACGTGAAGTGGCATTGGAGTCGAAATTCTATTTCTACACCAACTATCATGATGTGGAATTGGATTTGGAAGTGAATTGCGATTTTATCATCACTCGCTTCATGTCTGCGCGTTTGATTCTGCATCCCCGATATGATACATCCGTCATTATGCAAGGGGATACGCACGCAAAGATACAATTCAGGGAACTACTCTCAATCGGTTTCGCCCATAAGTTCCACTAATTCCTGCCAGCGCTGAAAAGCGGCATGGCCATACTTCCAGATGTTGTATTTAATCTTGGCTACATCCACCTCTTCGCCGAGGTGGCTTTTTGAATAGAACTTATCGGCGTAACAGATAATCTTTTCTTCCAGACTCTGCGGACAATAATCGCGTTCCGGAATAGGCAACTCTTCGCGCTCAACCTGCTCTATCGTAATGCCCGTTCCCGTGTGTCGCTCTGCTACCAAAGCATGTTTCGGCAGGCCTTCTTGTCGCAGCAGTTCTGCGCCTAAATAACCGTGCTCGATATACTTATGCGGACCATTGCAGTAAATTTTCGGCGCATCGCAAAAGATGATACCTATATCGTGCAACATCGCCGCTTCCTCAATGAACTGACGATCCACCAAGCCTTGCTCTTCCCATTCCGGATGACGGTCCACAATGGACAACGCACGATCTGCCACCTGCCGACTATGTGTCACCAGCACGTGCCGCAACTCCGGCTGGCCGGCGTAATACTTATCTATGAGTGCTATATAGTCAATCATCTTTCCTGACTCCCTCCCTTGAGGGGAGGGTAGGGGAGGGGTTTCAGTCCGTTCAGGAATGCTTTGATATCCATTCTCTTCTTTCCGGGTACCTGCAATTCTTTAATGCTTACAGCGCCTTCTTTGCACGGCACGACGAGTTCACCTTTATCGGCTATTTCTACCGCAAAAATCTTCACGTTCTCAAACGTCTGGCCGTGAATCGTCAAATTGGCCCAGGCTGCAGGGTAGGGACTTAAACCGCGCACGAAGTTCTTCACCTCTTGTGCGGTCTTCTCCGCAAATCGGATCTCGCAGTCTTCTTTGAAGATCTTCGGAGCCGGTTTGAGTTCCGCTATCTCCGGCTGAGGAGTGGTCGGCACTTGAATCCCCTTGTTCTCGCAGTCTATAATCAAATCCACCGTACGAATCACCATGCTCTCGCTCAGCGCCATCAGTCGGTCGTGCACAGAACCTACATTCTCATCTTCGCCGATAGCAATCCGCTCCTGCAAAATCATATTTCCCGTATCGATCTCATGCTTCAGCATGAAAGTCGTCAGTCCCGTTTCTTTCTCTCCGTTCATCACCGCCCAGTTGATCGGCGCTGCACCGCGGTATTGGGGCAGTAACGAACCATGGATATTAAACGTACCTAAACGCGGCATAGCCCATACCACTTCCGGTAACATACGGAACGCTACAACAATCTGCAAATCAGCCTGATAACTGCGCAACTCTTCTACAAAAGCCTCGTCTTTCAACTTCTCGGGTTGCAATACCGGTAGTCCTACTTCCAGTGCATATTTCTTTACGTCCGAATATTGCAACTGGTGACCGCGACCGGCCGGTTTATCCGGCATGGTCACAACGGCAACTACATTATAACCGCCTTCCACCAAAGCACGCAGACTCGCTACGGCAAACTCCGGTGTACCTAAATAAACTATCCTAAGATCCTGCTTGGTCATAAACCCTATAAACGTTTTTATGGAATAAAAACAATTAAACTTTATTTAACGTCTCGATACTTCGGATCGAGACTCTGTGGTTGTTTTTCTACGACGGGACTCAACGGCCTCTTGTACGCGCGTATAATAAGGTATATACCGAGTGCGATAAACGGAATACTGAGCCATTGACCCATGTTCAACAGGTGATTGGCCTCGAAAGCCTCCTGGTCATTCTTGATGAACTCCAAGCAGAAACGAGTCACGAACACAATCTCCAAAAATATACCTAACAGCAGTCCTTCGCGGCGGCGTGCATCGGTGTAAAGATACAACGGACCGGTCACGCACAGTGCTACAAAGCAATAGAGAATCTCGTAGATCTGAGTAGGGTGACACGGCACATCGCGATAACTGTCTCCGTTCACGAAGATAAATCCCCAAGGCAGGTCCGTAGGACCTCCGTAGATCTCGCTGTTCATCAGGTTGCCCAGACGAATCAACATCGCTGTGAAGCAAACACCGATACAAAGACGGTCCAGAATCCATATCCAACTGGTCCCGAACTGAGGGTATTTGCTGTATTTGAATTTGTTGAGCAGAATAGCCGCAATAATCAATCCGATAGCTCCGCCATGACTACTCAATCCGCCTTCCCATATCTTAATCAATCGCAGCGGGTTCTCGATATACGGATTGCGATAGGTGAATTCCCAGCCAAAGAGGTACCAGGGCTTCCCGTATTGATGCCATTCATAGAACCAACAATGCCCCAGACGCGCACCGATGATCACTCCGGCGGCCATCCAGAAGAACAGCAAATCCGGCCATTCGGCAGGACAGTGCTCCTTTTTGTACATCAATTCATTGACCTTCCAACATACATATAAACCGATGGCCCAGAATAAACCGTACCAACGTATTCCTCCATCCCCGAAATGAATCAGTATCGGATCAACATCCCATGTAATGAAATCTAATATCATTTAATTTTCACCTTTCACTTTTCACCTTTCACCTTTCACCTTTCACCTTTCACCTTTCACCTCTCACCTTTCATCTTTCACCTTTCACCTTCCCTACTTTCCCCAATTAAGTTTGTTGCGGAGGGATTTCAAGAAACTGTTATCGCCTATTTGCACTACTTTCACGGTGTAAGTCGCGCGCTCGATGTGCAGACTCATGTCCGTACTCAGACTCTGACTGCGACCGTCCACCGACACCATATACGAGTCATAGCGGCTCGTCACGCGAATATCAAATTTCCAATCATCCGGTACTACCAGCGGCTTGACCGTCAAACTATGCGGCGCAATAGGTGTGAGGATGATACCACGGCTCTGAGGCACCATCAACGGACCGCCGATAGAGAGGTTATATGCCGTACTGCCCGTAGGCGTAGCGATCACCAATCCGTCCGAATGATAGGTGTGCAGCAATTCGCCGTTCACCTTGGTCTCAATAGTCAGCATGTTCGTCAAACCTTGCTTGAGGATCGCAATCTCATTCAGCGCATTCGGCGACATAATCAGCCCCTCGCGAACAATGCCATCCTTGTCTATGATGCTCAAATTCAGCAGACTGCGTTGCTCAATCGTATATTGACCGGCTACCAACTGATTAAGAATTGCATCCAAATCATTAGTCTGTACTTCGGCCAGGAATCCCAAATGACCGCAGTTCACACCCAGGATAGGAATGTTTTTGTTTCCGATAGCAGCAGCGCTCGTCAGGAACGTACCATCACCTCCTACAGAAAGCGCAAAATCAATCGGCTCGCCGTAGATATTCTCCGGTTGCTTCTCTCCATCCCAATTCTCAGGAAAACTCGGATACTCACGCAGGTCCAATTCCTGCCTCAGTTCCTGCGACAGCATCACGTGCACGCCGCGCTCTGTCATGAATTGCAATATATGCCGCACCTCTATCAAGGTGTTCGCTTTTAATGCATTTCCAAAAATCGCTATTGTCATAAGGCCACAATACGCTAATTTAAATTTGGCTGCAAAGTTACTACAAAAATTTGGAATATACAAGGATTTGACGGTAAAAATTAAATTTATTTAAATTTTTAATGGGAAATACTTGTTGTTCGCACAAGGATGCGAACGTATTTATTCTTATCTCGCTTCGCCCGCCCGCTTCTTTCGCCCTAGCGTCCGTCACGTCGTCTATTATCCCGAATGTCATTCGGGTATAGCCGCCATGCCGCCCCGCCCGCTTCTCTTTCTTTGTATTCCAGGCGGATTGTATCCGCCGCCCCTCTATGTCTATTCTGCGGCATGCCATGCCGCTTCCTTTTCGTCTATTATCCCGGCATCCAATGCCGGTAACGTTCGCCCTGCTGTCTACTCCTCGCCGCTACTCCGGCGAGCTCTCTTCTTCGTATTTCGTCGGATTCCATCCGACATTTTTTCGCAGAAAAATCTCCCTTTTCTTGCATATATCAAAGAAAAGCAGTACCTTTGCGGCGGCAAAGGTCAATGGCAATGAAAGGTATTCGTTGGATAGTTGTCTTGTGGGCAAGCTTGATGCTTAGTCCGATGATGGCGCAGACATCTGCGCTCGTTGTCGGCTTACGCGGCGGTGCAACGATACTCGACGTCGGTGGTACGGGAATGGTAGACCTGCGTTATGCCTGGTATGGTGATCTAATTGGCGGCTGTCATTTGGGTTTGGCGGTGGGTGCCGGAATAGGTTACGGACAGATTAATTTCAAGGGCAGCGAGAGTTTGGCATATTCCCGCACGGACTATTTGGGCAACACGATTGACTATTCGATTGATGCCGACTATAAGCAGGCGAATCGCTTTGCGAGTGCCGAAGTGTCGTTGCTGGCTGCTTTCCGTGTAAGCGGTTTCACGCTGAATATTGGTCCGCGATTCATGCTTCCTTTTAGTTGTTCTGCTACGCAGACAATTTCCCGCGCGGATATCGTAGCGTACTATCCGCTCTACGACGTATCTATTCCCAACGAAGAGATAACCGGAAAATTAGCGACACCCTATAGTCAATCTTGCGCTTCGGTGCTGCCGAAGTATAATCTTCTATTGGCGGCTGAGGCCGGCTGGGAGTTTGCCCTGTCCGGTAATCATAGTCTGGGCGTACAAGCCTATGCCGATATCGGCCTTTGGTCTCCTAAGACTACTATCACCGACGTGCCGCCTTTCATTAACATCTATCCGATTGAGGCCGCCAACACGCCTGCAGAGGTAAGTGTCTCTGCTGCGCCCATCGATCCCAAACGCTACATCGCTGTCGGTGTACGCGTATATTATGCTTTCCAACTGAGTACCGATCGTTCGCGCCGTATCTTTACGGGCGACACCAAGGCTCACCGTAACCGTTATCTGGACCGCTGATGCATAAACGCCTGCTGTACATAGTACTTATAGTTGGACTGAGTTTATCACTTAGTCCATCGCTCTATGCGCAGAGTACACCTACAATCGTGGCTACGGGTAACTGCGGGGATCAGGAACCTTCCTACGACGGTTGTGTGCATCTATGCGATCAACCGAACGCCACATGGACGCTCTATTCGGATAGCACGCTTGTCATCGAAGGAACCGGCAGGATGGGTAGTTGCATTACGGAATACCGAAATTCGTACGGCAGCAAAATCAAATCGGTTCATTTCTCTGCCGGCATTGAATATATCGGTCGGCTTGCCTTGTCGTATCTGAACAACCTGGAGAGAATTACCGTAGATCCTGCGAATCCTTACTATGAAAGTCCGGAGAACAGCAACTGCTTGATCGAGAAACAAAACGAAAACGACAAGAATGTCTTGCTCTTTATAGGCAACGGTTTTATCCCGGAAGGTGTAGAAGTAATGCGTGATTATGCGCTGTGCGATAACTACCGCATGACATCTGTCGAAATCCCGCGCAGCGTGAAGCAGATGGGTGAGACCACTCCGCCGTGCGGTGTAGGCCACACTTCGCCATTTTATCTTCCTTCGCTCACGGAGATTCACGTAAACTGGACTTCGGCGGACGAACTGCCTACATGGATGATGACGCCGTCTATCTATAGGGCGAATCAAATCACTTTGTATGTACCCTGCGGAACAAAGAGCATCTATAAGAGTGCTCTCCCGTGGAAAAACTGCAAAGCCATTATAGAGGAAGGAAGTCCCGTGACGGTGAACGTGAATGACCCGTCAATGGGAACGGTAACGATCGAATTAGTGAATGAATGAGTTAAAGAATTAACGATAAATAACCCAAAATTGTATGAGAAAATTAAGTTTCATCTTGTTTGCACTCAGTATGAGTATTGGTCTCTGGGCGCAAATAATCCAAAGTGGCGACAAAGTCGCCTGCGGGAAAAGCGTTCGTATCACCGCGACGGAGAAAGAGGGGTACGAATTTGTAAAATGGTCCGATGAAGTGACCGACAACCCCCGTGTGGTGGCAGTGAACGATGCTGTGAATATCACAGCCGTCTTCAAACTCAAAGAGTACACCCTTGATCCGACTCTGTTCGGCGAAGGTGTAACGTTGAACGGCAGTTCAACCCCTATCACCGTCACGATGGGACAGGAGGTGACAGCATTAGCTACGGCTACCGATGAGTGCGAAGAGTTTAAGAACTGGAACGACGACAACACGGAAAACCCGCGTACGTTTACCTATGACGGGACAGCAACTCCGTTCACGGTCGTTTATGGAACCAAACTGTTCACCGTTACCGCTAACGCAGCGGCTACGGAGGGCGATATAACCATCGAACTTATTCCTTAATCGAAATTCGGAAATCTAAATGCGGCGTTGGGCATTATACATAGTATTTCTCTGGACACTCGGTGCAGCAGCGGCTGAACTGACAGGCGTTCCTTGTGGCGCTACGGTTCGTCTGCGCGCAATAGCACCGGCCGGATGGCATTTCGACCATTGGTCGGATGGCAGTACCGACTCTGTGTACCTGGTTGAAGTACATTCCGACCTGCATTTGATTGCTTATTTCTCTTCTGCTTGCGAAGACTTCAGTTTACCGGCTGTCGCACTTTATGACCGACTGATCATGCTCGATATGCGCTCCATACAAGCGTTGGGTTATTTCTTCGAGCCTGATCAAGTGACCTGGTATCGCGTCAAAGGGCAACCTGACCCGTTAGACGATTCAGGGGATGCTTCCTCTTCCGACCCACCGGACGAAGAAGTCGGAACGGGCTTTTACCTCACATTGGATCAGAATTTAGTAGGCACTGGATCTTACTATGCATTGGTCGATATGAGTATCAACGCCACAGGCTTATTGTGCCCTATCATGCGCTCGCAGCTAGTGCAGTTCTCCGCCCCCGAGAACGCTGATTCTTCCGCGCAAAAGATTCTCCGCAACGGCCAAATCTTCCTCCTCCGCGGTGATAAGGTTTATACCTTGCAAGGCCAAGAGATAAGATAATCCTTCGTCCATTTGCCCGGCATCGTATGGAGGTACTTTATAGCGTTTATGCGCCGCATATTCACGTGCGGCAACCTTTCTTCTTCTATTTCAGGCGAATAGTATTCGCCGCTAAAATCCTTCGTCCATTTGCCGAGATTGTATCCGGCACCTCTTTCGTTAAGTCCGCGAGTCATCCGGCTCGCGTTCTTTTTTGCTTCATTTTTTTTAAAAATCCCCCATAATATTTGTATATATCAAAGAAAAGCAGTACCTTTGCACTCGAATTATGGAATCTGAACGACGGTCGAACGACGGTCGAACGACGGTCAAGCGACAGTCAAAGCCAACGTGCAGCCAACGTCGCCCCGAAAATAAGCCAAAATTTATGTACTATACTATATTATATATTCATATATAATATACTTTCTAAACACTGTGATTTTTTTGTTTTTTCTTGCATATATGCAATTTTTGTTGTATCTTTGCAGCGGATTTCAAAATACTCGACATGACAAAACTGAGTGTAAACATTAATAAAGTAGCTACGCTGCGTAATGCGCGTGGGGGTAATCTGCCTGATGTTCAGCGCTTTGCGGTGGACTGCGAGTTGTTTGGCGCGCAGGGCATTACGGTTCATCCGCGTCCAGATGAGCGGCATATTCGTAAGGAGGATGTATATCAACTGAAGTCGATGGTAACCACGGAGCTGAATGTGGAGGGTAATCCGACGGAGGAGTTTCTGGCGCTGGTTTCGGATATCCGTCCGACGCAGGTGACGCTCGTGCCCGATGATCCGAACCAGTTGACCTCGAATCACGGTTGGGATACCCGTCGGCATCTCGATTTCCTAAAGGGCGTAGTGAACCAGTTGCACGCTTATCGTATTCGCGTGAGTATCTTCGTGGATCCCGATCCGGTGATGGTAGAGTACGCTTTGCGTACCGGAGCCGACCGCGTGGAACTGTACACAGGTCCGTACGCTGAGTTGTTTACGACCGATCCGAAAAAAGCCATCGAGAAATATCGAGCTGCAGCAGAGAAAGCGCACGAGTTGGGTCTCGGTATGAATGCGGGTCATGACCTGAACCTAAAGAACCTCAAGCCCTTCGTCAAGGCCTTCCCTTGGACCGCGGAGGTTAGTATCGGTCATGCCATCATTTGCGATGCCTTGTATCTTGGCATCCAAGAAACTATTCAAGAATATTTAGATCTTTTAAAATAATATGTTATTTCAAATTGACACAACAGCCCTGGAAGAGGTGCTGATTCCGGCGGAAGAGCCTGTACAAGAGTCTATTAACCTGTTCGAAATGGCGCAATATGGCGGATGGATCATGATTATCCTTGCTATCTTGCTAGCCGGAGCTTGTTATATCTTCATCGCTCGTATGGTAGTGATCAAACAGGCGACACGCGAAGATAAATCGTTCATGGATCGCATTCGCGATTATATCCATGAGGGTAAGATTGATTCGGCGCTGAATCTATGCAAGCAGACAGATACTCCTTCTGCGCACATGATAGAAAAAGGTATCACGCGTATCGGCCGTCCGATGCAGGATGTGCAGGTGGCTGTGGAGAACGTCGGAAACCTCGAGGTAGGTCGTTTGGAGAAGGGCCTTGTTATCATGGCTACGATAGCTGCAGGAGCTCCGATGCTCGGTTTCCTCGGCACGGTTCTGGGTATGGTTCAGACCTTCTATAACATGGCGCAGACCTCGGGTGGTATCATCGAAATGAGTGCCCTCTCGACCGGTATGTACCAGGCGATGGTAACTACCATCGGCGGTCTGATAGTAGGTATCCTGGCGATGTTTGCTTATAACTTCCTGGTAGCTCGTATCGACCGCGTGGTTCGTCTCTTGGAGAGCCGCACGATGGAGTTTATGGATTTGTTGAACGAACCCGCATAAGGTGTTATGGCATTAAAAAGACGAAATAGGGTAGAAGCAGGATTTGCGATGAGTTCCATGACGGACCTCGTGTTCCTCTTGTTGCTCTTCTTTGTGATGGCATCTACGATGTCTTCGCCGAACGATATCAAGATTAATCTGCCGACATCCCGTGCGCAGAAAGCGACTCGTCCGCAAGTGGCGAAGGTGTCGATCGATAACCTCGGTAATTATTTTGTGGCGCTGGGCAAGGAGAAACCGGTTGCCGTCGATCCGGAGAGTCTGGAGGGTTACCTCAGTGGTATCCAGGCGTCGGACTCCACGATGTATATCGCGCTGCATGCCGATGAGGATGTGGCATATAAAGAAGTGGTTCGTGTGCTCGATATCGCCAATGAGCATCATATGAAACTGGTAGTAGCTACCAAGAGATAAGAGCTAAGAGCCGAGAGGTAAGAGCTAATAGTTTAATGACAAAAAAACAAGAACGACATATTGTAGCGTCTATCGGTACACTGCTGTTTCTGGCTATTGTGTTTCTGCTGCTGTGGTTGATTAAGTTGCATGCTTACCAGCCGGAGCAGGAAGAAGGTATCGAAGTGGCGTTCGGCGAAGTGGAAGAAGCGGGAGGATACATGGCGGAGCAATCCGAAGCCGTTCCTCTGCCGGCTCCTGAACCTGCTGCACCGGATGTGGCTTCTGCACCTTCCGACAACGACTTGATGACCTCGGAGGACGAAGAGACACTGGCTTTGCGTAAAGCAGCCGAAGAGGCCGAGAAAGCACGCAAACAAGCGGAGGCAGAGAAGCAGCGTAAGGCGCGCGAAGAACAAGCCCGTTTAGAGGCGGAGCGCAAAGCCCGCGAAGCGGCTGAAGCTGCCGAACGTGCCAAACAGGCCGAAGCCATCGCGAAGGCGAATCAGTTCGGTTCGCTCTTCGGACAATCCGGTAACTCCTCCGGTTCAGGCGACAGCCAAGGTGCCGGACAGAAAGGCAATCCCGTCGGACACGGCTCCAGCGGAGGTAATAACTGGACCTTATCCGGACGAAATATCAAAGGTACCCTTCCGCAACCGTCTAATGACTTCAAGCAGGAAGGAAAAGTTGTGGTACAGATACGTGTCAACGCGGCGGGAAATGTGATTGAAGCAACCGTTAAAGGCGGAGACGTATCGGACAAACAAACCCAACAAATCGCGCTCGATGCAGCACGCAAAGCGAAGTTCACCGAGGGCGATCATGATCAGATCGGAACAATCACCTATATATTCAAGTTAAATTAGAAATTTAACATTTTAGATTTTAGATTTAAGATTTATGAATTATCTCTTTTTGGACAATGGTTTCGAAGAAATCGAGGCTATCACAACCATCGATTTGTTACGTCGCGCTAAGATTGCTGTGACGACCGTCTCTATCACCGGAAACCCGATGGTTCTCGGCGCACATAATATTGCGGTCGAGGCAGACGGACTGATTGAACGAATTGACTTCTCCGATGCTGAGATGCTTATCCTGCCGGGTGGGCAAACCAAACTCGGTGAGTGTTCCGCTTTGTGCGAACTGCTTGTAGAGCATAATAATGCCGGCAAACTGATTGCAGCAATCTGTGCTGCGCCTATGGTACTCGGTAAACTCGGTATTCTCAAAGGCAAACAGGCAACCTGCTATCCGGGCTGCCAAGAACCTTTAGGAGAAAGTTATGTGGGTGGTCTGGTAGTAGAATCGAAAAATATTATCACGGCCAAAGGCCCGGGATTGAGTGCTGATTTTGCGTTCTGTATCATCGAGCGTCTTGCTTCTTCGGAAGTAGCGGATACGGTTTATGATGCTGCGCAGTATTAGATAAATTACACACATAAAAAGTGGTAATCAATCTCTATTATTCATCTTTTAAATCGTTATTATTATGAAAAAGAACGTAATGAAAGTGTTTGCAGTTGCCATGGCAGTTGCATTCTTGACCGCTTGTTCCGCAAGTCTCGACAGCATGTTGAAGGACTATGAAGCAGCTTGCAAGAAGGGCGATGCTGAGAAGGCAGAAGAGATCATGAAGAAAATTGACGAGAAATTCCCGGATGCAGAATTGACCGAGGAGCAACAAGAGCGCGTAGCTACGGCTACTCTGCAACTGCTCTTTGGCGGCGCTGAGGACTAATCAACGCAAGCCTGCAATCTTGTGCAGTTGAACGCTGAGACGCCAGAACGGGTGTAAGAGAATATAACGAACGGTCTCGTCGAGATTATCGTTTTTATCATCCGACCACTCGTCTATACCGCTCTCCATGAGCAAGTCTCCGTTATATCGTAGGGGCTGTAACATCCAATGTTCAGCCTCTATTTTTGTGCGCCAAATATCGGGATCGTACGTACCGGTGAACACCACCTTCACTTCGTTCGCTTTCTGTAAAGCCAAACGGGAAGGAATTTCACCCTTCTCATGAGGTTGCGGATGGGGGAGGGGAACCATTTTAGGCGAGCAGGTGATCCAATCAATACCTTCCGGAAGCGGATGGGTCCCGTTGGTCTCGATGCAGATATAAAAACCCGCCTGATGCAGCGCATCGATGAATGCTTTATCGACCTGCAGACTCGGTTCTCCTCCGGTCAGCACGCACATCTTACGCCGCTCGTTAGGCACATCGTATAACGAAAGCATCTCATTGACAATCTGCTCGGCTGTCATCTCCGTATATTCCGCAAAATCCGTGTCGCACCAGGGACAACGAAGATTGCAACCGCTGAAGCGCACAAACACAGCCGGGATGCCCGAATGAGCTCCCTCGCCTTGCAGCGTAAAGAATATTTCGTTAACTTTGTACAAGGATTAATGATTAATGAATATCTCGCAAAAAATATTCATTGTTAATTATTCATTATTCATTTTTCATAAATCGCGATATTTCCTTCGGATTCTTGGACGGAGACCTTATAGCAGTTCTCTACATGGTCGCAGATCCAGCGCGCGATATTCTCGGCCGAAGGATTGACGTCCAACACCTCGTTGATATACTTATGATCGAAGGTGTCCTTTACGACTTTCTTGATGTGGGTGAAATCGGTCACCATGCCATCTTGATTCAACTCCTTCGCCTTGCAATAGACGACAATGATCCAGTTATGGCCGTGCAAGTTCTCGCACTTGCTTTCGTACGACAGCATCAGGTTATGTGCCGCCGAAATCTCTATTCTTTTTTCTACGTAATACATCATTTCATCATTTTATCATTCCACCATTAACAATCATAGATTGTTTTATCCTCAATTCCGGCTTGAGCCAGCGCTTCTTTGCGTTCGCGACACGTACCGCACACACCGCAGTGATGCTCTCCGCCTTTATAGCAACTCCAGGTCTCCGAGTAATCCAGATTCAACTCCTTGCCTTTCGCCGCTATCTCCGCTTTCGTGAGGTGAGTGTAGGGCGTAAGTAACTGCACCCCGTTCCAGGTGCCGAAATGAATGGCGTTATTCATTGCCTCCACGAACTCCGGTCGACAATCCGGATAAATCGTATGGTCCCCTGCATGGTTTGCCAGCATGACATATTGCATCTTGTTATTCTCCGCAATACCGGCTGCAATAGATAGCATAATGCCGTTACGGAAAGGCACGACGGTCGATTTCATGTTCTCTTCGTCATAGTTACCTTCCGGAATAGCATCCGCTCCTTCCAACAAAGAGGATTTGAAGAACTGCTTGATGAATGGCAGACGAACGACCATATGAGGAATTCCGAGTCGCTCACAATGGAGTTTCGCGAACTCTAACTCCCGGTCATTATGATTGCTGCCATAGTGAAAACTAACGGCCATGCCGATACGATATTGATACTCATACAACATCGTTGTCGAGTCTAAGCCTCCGGAGAGAACGATCAATGAATCTTTCATTAATGGGAATGTTTAATGTTTCGTGTTTAGGGTAAATTGCTCGCGCAAACGCTGCGCTTTGAGGTCCTGATGATCTGCATCCGCATAGTTGGCAAAAGGATAGATGCTGATACCTCCGCGGGGCATGAAATAGCCGACTACTTCGAGGTACTTCGGGGCCATCAATTGCACCAGATCCTTCATGATGATATTCACGCAGTCTTCATGAAAATCACCGTGGTTGCGGAAGGAGAAGAGATAGAGTTTCAGACTCTTGCTCTCTACCATGCGCTCACGCGGGATATAACTAATGTAGAGATGACCAAAGTCCGGCTGACCGGTTTTGGGACATAGCGTCGTGAACTCGGGACAATTGAACGTCACGAGATACTCGTTCTCAGGATGTTTGTTCGGGAAAGTCTCCAGCACGCCCGGGTTGTAGTTATCCGAATACTGCACATGCTGGTTGCCAAGGAGTGTAACTCCATCTAATTCATTTTCTGTTCGCATTGTTTTCAGTTTTTTTGATGAGAGGAAAAACAGTAGCTCTCTATGGATTATTGAATTTTGATTCCTGTAATGGTGTATTTGTTATTGCCTCGGATAATAACAATCTGTCCGTTCTGCCATTCTTTGCGCGCAGGAGCGGTCTCGTCTTCCGTCTGATCGATACCCTCTTTGCGCCACAGACGAATCGAGAACGTATAGGCACGACGACTGATATAATCCGTCACGACAAAGGTCTTGGGAACGTACGGACAGAAGCGCAAATCCACCTCTTCATTCGGATAGACGTGCGAATAGTCCGGGTCCGCCAAAGTGATCTCCGGCTGTACGGATCGCAGGCTATCCATGGCTTTGAACTCCTCCGCGTCCATCGCCAACTCAATCGTGTTCTCCGCTTGGTTAATCTGCGCATCGAAACCTTCTATGCTGAAAGCCGATATCTCCAGGAACGGCAAGTCTATATCTACTTTCTCATCGCTCATGAGATACGACATGATATTTAGAATCAGTTTTTTCCCTTCATCACTAAGATAGTACGCACCGCTCATGGCAATAGGAAGACAGATATACTTGTTCCCGCCGCGCATCTCCGCCGGAATCTCGTGAATGCTGGTTTGCGGTTCACCAACGCCGTATAAGTCTTCGATACTCTGCGTGTATGCGGTCGCCAGACACCACGTGCCCGGTAAATCAACCTGAATCGGCATCAGACCTCTCTCCTCCATGTCGTCCAGAATACTTATCCTGCTGCCTGCCTCCAAATTGTCAAATCCTTTAAAGATAGGGTGCTCGGGATGCTCTACATAGATATCGAAGCACTTGTTGTCGCTGCTCTCCAATGTGCCTGAATGGGGTTCGCCCCAATTTAAACGTCCTTGCGCATAGGTAAATCCTTGCATATTCAGCACCGGAATCCGCCCGCCGCGAATAAGATTCAGAATCGCCTCGTTGTCAGCGTCTGCATTTGCAGAAATAACAGCGGCATCGAAGTTCTCCAATTTGACATCCGGCAGGTCATTCTGCTTGCAAATAGTTACGGCATAGCCCTTTTGATCCAGCAGCGTAGCTACAGGCTCGTCACTTATACTCCCCAGATCTTTGCAGGCTACCAAAATTGCTTTCGTCTCCGCAAAGCTACCGCAAGCCATGAGAACCATGACAAATAGTATCCAATATTTCTTCATTCCGTTTCGCATACGTTTCCTGTTTTATCACGCCCGATATAGGCACACGGGCACAATTCAGGCTGCAAAGGTACAACAAAAATGGGATATATGCAAATTTATTTGCAATTTTTGTAGAAAAATGTAATCTGCACTTGCATATATCAAAAAAAAGTAGTACCTTTGTGCGGTTTTTTATGGAGCCAAACTATCTTTACGTATAACAAACAATTATTTGAATACAATGCAAAAAAAATTTTTATCTGTAGCGCTTTGCCTTTTTGCAGCGCTTACAATGACCGCACAAGAGGTGGATAAAGCCAAGGTGACTACTAATGCAGACGCGGCTGCCAAAGCAGGCGCAGATCTGAAGAAACTGGAGGCTGGAGAGAAAGCTTGGAAATTCGACGGTACCGTCGGACTCAATGCCGCCGCAACAGGCTTGGTCAACTGGGCTGCCGGTGGTAAGAACAATGTGAACGGCATCGCCTATGCGAAACTGCACTTGTTGTATCACAAGAACGCGATTGCGTGGGAAACCAATTTCGATACCGATTTCGGGTTGACTTGGATTGATCAGAAGGAAGATGCTTTCCAAAAGTCCAGCGATAATATCAAATTGGCTACGAAGTTCGGATGGGAGTTTAAGGAAACCTGGTATTTGACCGTGCTCGGTTCGTTCCAAAGCCAATATGCACTGGGACGCAATTATAAGGATGGCTATAACCCCATTATTTCCAAGTGGCTTGCTCCTTCCTATACGGATGTCTCGGTTGGTATTGATTGGAAAAAGAGCTATAAGGGTGCGGACTTCTCCATTTATTTGTCTCCTATTGCCGGTCGTATCACGACTGCTTATATCGGCGACGGCTGGAACACCCGGTATAACAAGGAGTATCAGGATGCTTTCGTTAACGGCGAGATACCTGTAGAGGACTATAACCCGAACTATGATCTCCGTCAGGATTTACAAAGCACAATTGGTACCTACCGCTATGATGACAATGGAGAAAAAGTTTGGTGTAATGCCCGTGCAGAGTTCGGTTTGAGTTTCAAGGGAGCTATCGCTTATACGTACAATGATTTCAAGATCAGTACCACGCTGGCGCTCTTTACCCCGTACGCAGGCAAGGGCTTCGATTTGAAAGAAGTATATGACAAGAAATACGGCGAAGGTGCGTGGGATGCGCTTCCTGAGGTGGATCGTTACTTCAAATACTCCAATAAGAATCGTCAGTTCGGACTCTTTGATGTAGATTGGGATGTAGCCTTGAGTTATCAGTTCCTCAAATGTCTGCAGGTAACTCTTCAGACAAGTTTGAAATACTATCCCGGTACGCTTATTGCGAACAAAGACGGTGTTGAAGCAGAGCGCGTGCAGTTCAAGGGCGTCATCGGTCTTGGCGTAGGATACTCATTTTAAATGATGGGTGAACCGCTTCGCTAAATGATGAGTTGATGAAAGCCCTTTCCGAACTTTCGCGGAATTTGCACACCTTACTGGAGCGCTATCAGGCGTTGCAGCAGGAGAATGCGGCTTTGAAGGAAGATATCGAGCGGCAGCGGCAGGAGTTAATTCGCACACATGGTGAGTTGCTGGAACTGCAGCAGAAAAACCGTCGTCTGGCTACTGCAAACGCCATGACTTCGGCAGAGAATGCGGAAGAAGCAACGAAACGAATAAATGCCCTCATCGCGCAGGTCGATCGGGCCATCGCTGTATTGAAAAAATAACTGAATACTGAAAACTGAATACTGAATGCTGAATGCTGATTTCTGACAAACAACATATAAATCTGCATCTGGATGCCCACACGGTGGGGCTTGATGTGCCGTTGGATCAAGAGCCGAATTATCGCCGTGCCGCGGAGTTGCTCAATAAGCGCTATCAGTATTATTTGAAGTTGCGCCCGAATGCTTCGGCGGAGCAGTTATGGATGTACACGGCATTGGAAGTAGCTGTTGCGTTGCAGTCTGATGTGCGCGAAAAGAGTCTCGAACCTGTAGAGAAAGAAGTGAAAGAACTAAACGAAGAAATACTTTGTATTTTAGAATCATAATTAATTAAATCAACCAACAATCATGTTAGTCCCCATTTTATGTGTAGTAGGAGGTATCCTTTTAGGAGCCGGAATCTACTTCCTCATTACGCGCTTGGCAGCCGCTAACTTAATCAAGAAAGCGGAAGAAGAAGCGGAGGTAATGAAGAAAAACAAGATTGTTGAGGCTAAAGAGAAATTCATCGCCCTGAAGTTGGAGCACGACAATAGTGTGCGTGAGCAAGACAAACGCTTGCAACAGCAAGAACAACGCTTGCAGCAACGTGAGCAGCAGCTCAACCAGCGTCAAGGAGATGTACAACGCAGCCTCAACGAAGTGAATCAGAAAGTGCAACAAGTGGAGCAACGTCAACAAGCGCTGGATTATAAGCAGCAAGAGGTAGAGCGGATGCACCATGAGGCGGAGAAACAGTTGGAGCAACTGAGCGGCATGAGTGCCGAAGAGGCTAAGAAACAACTGGTAGAAGCGCTTAAAGATGAAGCCAAAACAGCTGCTATGTCCTATATCAATGAGATTATGGACAATGCGCGTCTGGAGGCCAATAAAGAGGCAAAGAAAATCATCATTCAGACCATTCAACGTGTAGCGTCTGAGACCGCAGCAGAGAGTACCGTTTCGGTCTTCCATATCGAGAATGACGAAGTGAAGGGTCGTATCATCGGTCGTGAAGGACGTAATATCCGTGCGCTCGAAGCTGCTACGGGTGTGGAGATCGTCGTAGACGATACCCCCGAAGCGATCACTCTTTCTGCTTTCGACCCCGTGCGTCGTGAGATAGCTCGCCTGGCATTGCATCAACTGGTGCAGGACGGTCGTATTCACCCCGCGCGTATCGAAGAAGTGGTTGCGAAAGTGACCAAACAGGTGGAAGAAGAGATTATCGAAGTAGGTAAACGTACGACGATCGACCTCGGTGTACACGGTCTGCATCCGGAACTCATCCGTCTGGTAGGTAAGATGAAATATCGTTCTTCTTACGGCCAGAACCTCCTCCAACACAGCCGCGAGACCGCAAACTTATGTGCGGCGATGGCAGGTGAATTAGGACTTAACGTCAAGGCTGCCAAACGCGCCGGTTTATTGCACGATATCGGTAAAGTAGCGGATGAAGATGTCGAACTGCCGCACGCAGAACTCGGTATGAAACTCTGTGAGAAATACGGAGAGAAACCCGATATCTGCAATGCAGTAGGTGCGCACCACGATGAATGTGAGATGAAGAGTCTCATTGCGCCGATCGTACAGGCTTGTGATGCGATCTCCGGTGCCCGTCCGGGTGCACGTCGTGAGATCGTGGAGAGTTATGTGAAGCGTCTGAATGACCTGGAGAATATGGCGATGTCCTTCCCGGGTGTTGTGAAGACTTATGCCCTTCAGGCCGGTCGTGAACTGCGCGTGATCGTAGGAGCCGATAAGATTTCCGATAAAGACACCGAACTCCTCTCCTTCGATTTGGCAAAACGTATCCAAGACGAGATGACCTATCCCGGTCAGGTCAAAGTGACCGTTATTCGGGAGGTGCGCGCCGTCAATGTCGCTAAATAATCAGCCAAACTTGGCTGATATAACAAAGGACTTCCGCTTTTCGTGGAAGTCCTTTGTTATAGGTAGAAGTCCTTTGTTAGTTCTTGATAGAAGAAACTCCGGCCGCCGTTTTTGTCCTCTATGAAGCAGCTGGAGTAAAAGCATATATACGGCATTTTACGGGCTTCGAGTTTTCTAAAATACATGATGACGCGTTTGGGCGGCTGACCTTCTTTGATGGATATACGGAGCATACTCACGCAATAAAGGAAAGATTCCTCCTTTGGGGAATATTTGGCCGACAACGCCAAGCGGGTAGCTACCCCAACCATCTCTTCTTCCGCAGAAGCAGGTAGAATGAGGGTTAGTACCCCTTCCGGTTTAAGCAGCCTCGTACTGTGGATAAGCAGATCTTCGTAACTGAGGGTATCCGTGTGTCTCGCCAGTTGGCGGGCTTTGTCGGGGTTCTTGAGGCTGTTTCGGAAATAGGGTGGGTTGGAGACGATGAGGTCGTAATAGTTCCCATTAGAACATTTATCGTTAACCTTTTGCCACTCTTGGAGCGATGAATGGTAAGCCTGTAGCCGGTCAGACCAGGGCGAGGCTGCAAAATTTTCCTTGGCTTGCTCCACTGCGAACGGGTCTATGTCGATCGCATCAATCTGTGCTTGGGATTTCTGTTGCGCCATCATCAGGGCCACGAGTCCGGAACCCGTACCGACATCTAAAACGTGTGATGGATAGTCCGGAAGAGGCGCTTCGCAACCAAGAAGAACACCGTCCGTACCTACTTTCATCGCGCACTTGTCGTGCCGCACGTAGAATTGCTTGAATTGGAATCCTTCTGATGCCATTATTTCACTATTTCTATATGTTCGTGCCCGCATGAACAACCTTCGTGCTCATGAGCCTCCATCACGCAGTGAACCGTCATATATACGCCGAGCACCAGGAATAGAATCGCACAGATATGTCTGAACCATTTCTCGAAGGTCTGCATCTTGCTCGATAACTTCGCGATACTCACCGCGCTGTAACTTACCAGCCATGCAATCAGCATAATCGGCAGGCCCGTTCCTAAACCGAAGACAACCGGCATTACCCAATTCCATGCACTCGGTAAAGTCAACGTGATATCGATCATCGTCAGGAAATAAACCAAACGGTGCGGACAGAAAGCAATTGCAAAGAAGATACCCAGAATGAACGACCATAGCCAACTGGCATTGGAGTCCGCGTTCTGCAGAAACTTACTCACGCCGTGGTCGTGCTCATGGTGATGGTGACCGCTGATGAGCAATACCACACCGCAGACTAACATGAAACCCGCTAATATCGGTTCGCCATAATGTCCTAAGATATGCTGAATACCTTCCGTCTGAGCACCCATTAGGAACGGAATACTCAATAGCACATATGTCACTAACTTACCCAACACGAACATCAGTCCGTTCGTAAGCACCTTGCGACGGTTGTTGATCTCTTTGTCAATATACCCGATGGCGGTGATGCTGGTCATCAGCGTACACGGGTCCAATATCGTTAATAATCCTAATAATAAGGCCGTTAATAACTGCATGTCAATCTTCTGATTTTCGTCATTTTCACTTTTGCGGCTGCAAAAGTACTGCTTTTTCCCCATATACGCAAGAGTTTACGAAAAAAATAAGAAAATATTTGCGTATCTGCAATATTTTTTGTAATTTTGCAGCGCATTTTATGTGAACATAAAAATTACACACTATATGACTGAATTTAAGTATGCACCGATGTTTCAACTTGGTAAGGATGAAACGGAGTATTATCTGCTGACCAAAGACTATGTTTCGGTCAGCGAGTTTGAAGGACACGAGATTCTGAAAGTGGCCCCGGAGGCTTTGACGCTGATGGCTCAACAGGCCTTCCATGACGTGAGCTTCATGCTTCGTCGTTCGCATAACGAGCAGGTGGCAAAGATCTTGCGTGACCCGGAGGCTTCTGCCAACGACAAATATGTAGCGCTGACTTTCCTGCGTAATGCCGAAGTGGCGTGCAAGGGTCAACTGCCGCTGTGTCAGGATACGGGTACAGCTATCATCCACGGCGAGAAAGGACAGCAGGTGTGGACCGGATTTGAAGACGAGGAAGCCCTCAGCCGCGGTGTGTTCAATACTTACACCGAGTGCAACCTGCGTTACTCGCAGAACGCTCCGCTGAACATGTACGACGAAGTGAACACCAAATGCAACCTTCCGGCGCAGATTGACCTGGAGGCTACTGAAGGCGCGGAGTATAAGTTCCTCTGCGTCACCAAAGGTGGCGGTTCGGCGAACAAAACCTATCTCTATCAGGAGACGAAAGCACGTATCCAGAACCCGGGTACTCTCATCCCCTTCCTCGTTGAGAAAATGAAGAGCCTTGGTACAGCGGCTTGTCCGCCGTATCATATCGCGATTGTGATCGGCGGTACTTCGGCTGAGAAGAACCTGTTGACCGTCAAATTGGCTTCGACCCATTTCTATGACAGTCTGCCTACTTCGGGTGATGAGACAGGACGTGCGTTCCGCGATATCGAGCTCGAGAAGCAGTTGCTGCAAGAGGCCTATAAGATCGGTCTGGGTGCCCAGTTCGGCGGTAAATATATGGCGCATGACGTGCGCGTCGTTCGTCTGCCGCGACATGGTGCTAGTTGTCCGATTGGTCTGGGTGTTTCGTGCTCTGCCGACCGAAACATCAAGTGTAAGATCAACAAAGACGGTATATGGATCGAGAAACTCGATAATAACCCTGCTTCCCTCATTCCGGAGGAGTTACGTCAAGCCGGCGAAGGCGATGCCGTTCGTATCGACCTCAACCAGCCGATGAAGGACGTTTGTGCTATCCTGACAAAATATCCGATTGGTACGCGTCTGAGCCTCAACGGCACGATCATCGTGGGTCGTGATATCGCGCACGCAAAGATCAAAGCGCGTCTGGATGCCGGCGAACCGATGCCGGAGTACCTGAAGAACCATCCGATCTACTATGCCGGTCCGGCGAAGACTCCGGCAGGCATGGCTTGCGGTTCAATGGGTCCGACGACGGCTGGTCGTATGGATCCGTACGTAGATGAGTTCCAGGTCCATGGCGGTTCGCTCATCATGCTCGCAAAGGGTAACCGCTCTATCGATGTGACCAACGCGTGCCAGAAGCATGGTGGTTTCTATCTGGGTTCCATCGGAGGTCCTGCAGCCATCTTGGCGCAGAACAACATCAAGTCCATCGAGTGCGTCGAGTACCCGGAACTGGGCATGGAGGCAATCTGGAAGATTGAAGTGGAGAACTTCCCGGCATTCATCCTTGTGGACGACAAAGGAAATGATTTCTTTAAGCAACTCAAACCCTGTGCGGGTTGCACAATTCTCTAATGGCAAATAAAAGACGTAAATATAGGTTAGCGATGCTGGACGACACCACGCTGCGCGAAGTGTTTCACTTTCGTGTCAGTCTCTTGGGTGCCGTCAGCGTCATTACCATTTCCATCATTGCCTTGATCGTACTGCTGTCCGTACTGATCGTCTATACGCCGATTCGTAATATCTTACCCGGATATAGCGCCAGTTTACGCCAACAACTCATCGATGAGTCTGCACGGGTGGATTCGTTGCAAGCCGATCTTCGTTTGCAGCGTCAGTACTTGGATGTAATCAAAGCCCTCACGGCCGGAGATATCCAGTCCGATAGCGTGCAGAGTCTGGATTCGTTGCAGCGTGTAGAGAAAGTGCAAATCGTATCGCAGCCCAACGAAGCGACAGAAGCGTTCATGGCGCAGTACGAGCAGAAAGAGCGCGATCGTTTGATGCTCTTCTCCTCTACCGCTCCGCGTTTTGTGCGACAACTCTATCGTCCGGTGCGAGGTATCATTGTTGCTTCGGCTCGTCCCGACCATCATATCTATGGTGTGACGGTTCATGCGGCGAAGAACGAGACCGTGGTGGCTACTACGCGGGGTACCTTGGTGTCGGTAGAACGACTCATGGATGATACCTATGCAGTAACCCTGCAGCATGGCGACATGATGACCTCTTATCGCCATGTAGGACATGTGCTCAAACCGCAAGGCGCGAAAGTGGAGGCCGGTGAGTCCATCGGACTCATGGACGGAGAGCATGACTTGGTTGTCGAACTATGGGATGCGGGTCAGTTTGTGAACCCCGAGGAGGTAATTGTATGGTGAAGCAACTGTGTATCTTAGGTTCGACGGGCTCGATAGGTACCCAGACGCTGGATGTGGTACGTGCTTATCCGGAGCGCTATAGTGTGTATGCTCTCTGTGCGCACCGGAGCATCGATAAACTGGTAGAGCAAGCGTTGGAGTTTCATCCGGAAGTGGTATGTATCGCCGATGAGAGTCTGTATGAACCGCTGAAGGAAAGACTCTCTTCTCTCAACTGCAAAGTATGGGCCGGAGCGCAAGCTATTGCGGAAGTGGTCACGATGCCATCCATTGACATCGTGGTGGCTGCGATGGTGGGATATGCCGGTCTGCAACCGACGATCGAAGCCATCAAAGCCGGTAAGACGATCGCGCTCGCGAATAAAGAGACGCTTGTCGTGGCGGGAGAGATCATATGTGACTTAGCGCTCAAGCATCATACTCCTATCTTACCGGTCGATAGCGAACACAGCGCTATCTTCCAGAGCCTTGTCGGAGAAGACCGCAGCGAGATAGAGAAGATTCTGTTGACCGCCAGTGGAGGACCGTTCCGTACCTTCACGCTCGAGCAGATGAAGACCGTCACAGCGGCTGATGCACTTAAGCATCCGAACTGGGATATGGGTGCGAAGATCACAATCGACTCCGCTTCCATGATGAATAAAGGTTTCGAGGTTATCGAAGCGAAATGGCTTTTCGGGGTGCCGGTAGAGAAGATACAAGTGTTGGTTCATCCGCAATCTATTGTACACTCTGCTGTGCAGTTCACGGATGGAGCTATCAAAGCGCAACTCGGTGCACCGGACATGCGGTTGCCAATCCAATACGCCCTCTCGTTCCCAGAGCGACTGGCTAGTAACTTCCCTCGTGTTGATCTCTTTGCATTAAAGGACCTGACCTTCGAACAACCCGATCTAAACCGCTTCCCGAACTTAGGCTTGGCGTACGACGCTATGCGTCGCGGAGGAAATATCCCGTGCGTCCTCAATGCAGCGAACGAAGTGGTGAACCTTGCTTTCCGCGAAGGACGATGCGGGTTCTTGCAGATGAGTGAGGTCATTGCCGACACGATGGTCAAAGCTACCTTCATTGCCAAACCTGTTTACGAAGATTATGTGGCTACAGACGCAGAGGCACGATACATCGCAGAACAAATCCTAAATTTGAAATCCTAAATTTGAAATCCTAAATCCTAAATTTTAAATATGGTACAAGCAATTCAATTGATACTCGCCCTTTCTTTCTTGGTGTTGATTCACGAGTTGGGACACTTCACCTTTGCACGTATCTTCAAGGTGCGTGTGGAGAAATTCTATCTCTTCTTCAACCCCTGGATTAGTATCGTACGCTTTAAGAAGTTCGACGGGAAATGGCATGTGAAATTCTTTGCGAAGAACGAAGATGAAGAGTGGGCAAAGTACCCGGATAACACGGAGTGGGGTATAGGATGGCTTCCTTTTGGAGGCTATTGCGCGATCGGTGGCATGGTCGATGAGACGCATAAAACAGAAGATCTGTCTGCCGAACCGCAACCTTGGGAGTTTCGGTCCAAACCGGCATGGCAGCGCCTGCTGATCATCCTCGGAGGTATCCTCGTGAACTTCATCGGTGCCCTTGTTATTTTTATCATGCTCCTCTGGCAGTGGGGCCAGGATACCCTTCCGCTCCGTAACATAGACTCGGGATTCTATTACTCCGAACTCATGCTCAACGAAGGATTTGAGCAGCAGGATAAAATCCTCTTTATCAATGGAGAAGAACCGGAGGATCTGAGCGAAGTGGTCAAGTGGTTGATTATCGAAGGCAAGAAAGACGTAACGGTGCAACGTGGAGCCGATACGCTTACGCTCACCATGTCGGATGACCTGGGTACGCGCTATCTCGCGCAGCAGAACGAGTTCGATAAAACAGAACGTGAGAAGAAACGTGCAGACGGCACCTATACCAAGCGGCATTTCCAACTGCTCTCGTATTGGATCCCTTGTGTGGTAGACACGGTCTTCCCGGACAACGCTGCGGCTTTTGCAGGCATGCAGAAAGGGGATAGCATCGTATCCATCAACGGTGTCGCGACGCCCTGCAATGAACTGATGAGTCAGGAGTTGCTCAAGCATGCGTGCGACTCGATCACCATCGCGTATTATCGGGACGGTGAGTTGTGTTCCGCCAGTGCGTTCTTGGGCGACAGAGGTACGTTAGGCGTAGCGATGCACATGGACTTCCGCTTTGAGCATCAGGATTATACGTTCCTGCAGTCTATTCCGGCGGGCATTCAATACGGATGGAATATCTTAGTGGTGTATGTGAAGCAGTTCCGCCTCGTCTTTACCAAAGAAGGAGCACAATCGGTTGGTGGCTTCGGTGCCATAGGTTCTATGTTCCCCTCGCGATGGAGTTGGGCGGCTTTCTGGGAAATGACAGCTTTCCTGAGCATCATTCTGGCCTTCATGAACTTCCTGCCGATCCCTGCCCTCGATGGCGGATATATCCTCTTTCTGTTGGTCGAAATGATCACGCGCCGCAAACCCAGCGATAAGTTCCTGGAGATAGCAAACGAAGTAGGTTTCTGGCTCTTGTTGGCACTCCTGATCTTCGCAAATGGCAACGATATCTTAAAACTATTCTTTTAAAAACTAAAATCCCAATTATTTTCCCAAGTCGGAAATTTGGCACTGTCGCAAAAATGCACTACTTTTGCATCGTCAAACAAAATGAAGCATGACAATGAAAAGATCAATCACAATTATTGCGCTCTTCCTGCCTCTGCTGCTGTGGGCTAAGAACCCCACGGTCAGCGGATACGTCACGGACGTGCAGACAGGTGAGCGACTCATTGGTGCGACGGTGCAGGACATGCGTTCGGGTGTGGGAACAGTAACGAACGTCAACGGCTTCTATTCGCTGACCATACCATCCGATACCATCCAACTCCAAGCCGGATATGTGGGGTATGACCGCACGCTTTCGGAGTTGTTCTTGCTGAACGCCGACACGCTTGTTGAGATGATGTTGGTTTCTGCTACGGTGCTTGAGGAAGTGGTGGTGGAAGCTGGACATTCGGTCTCGGGAACGCATTCCGTACAGATGTCTGCTGTCGAGGTTCCCATTTCGCAAATCAAAGGCATCCCTGCTATCGGAGGCGAAGTGGACGTCCTTAAGGCGATTCAGTTATTGCCCGGTGTCCAGTCTGGGGCGGAAGGTTCTGCCGGACTGTATGTACGTGGCGGAGGACCGGATGAGAACCTGATTTTGCTCGATGGGGTGCCGCTCTATTCAGTCAACCATATGCTGGGATTTTTCTCCGTTTTCAATGCCGATGCAATAAAGAACGTGACGCTATACGAAGGCAATTTCCCTGCGCGTTATGGCGGAAGACTTTCTTCTATCATTGACGTAAGACAAAAAGACGGAGATGCCTATGGCCACCATGGCAACCTTACCGTCGGATTGGTTTCTACTAAGTTGAGTGTCGAAGGACCCCTTTACTGGACAAAAGACGAATGGCGCAAATACCGCGACAAAGAGGCCGTCAAAGGACAAACTACATTCAATATCTCTGCGCGTAGAACGCTGTACGATCTTTTCATTGCTCCTATTGCAGCGATTGTCTCCTCTAAAGAGAGCGATGGAGAACAAGTTGCAACGGCGGGCTATTATTTCTATGACCTCAATGCAAAACTGACTCATACCTTCTCCGAAAACGACAAACTCAGCGGTTCGTTTTATATGGGGGACGATGTGATCTATGCGCGGCTCAAACAGAACGAATCCGCCTCTGCCGACTCCGATGTCGGGTTTATGAGAATGCGTTACAATTGGGGAAACCTCTTTGCGGCGGCGAATTATGAACATCGTTTTAACGGACGGATGTATAATACATCCCAAATCAGTTATACCCGTTATAAATACAAACTCGGGTTGACGGAAGAAATGGATAGCAAAGCGGCCAAAGAGCATATCGAAGTAGGGATGGATTACAACTCCTATATCATGGATCTCATGGCGCAAACCAATTTTGAGTGGCGCCCGAATAATAGGCATGAGGTCCATTTCGGCGGTAACTATACATTCCATACCTTTCGTCCGCAGGTAGGACGCGTGCAGGCTTCTCAAAAAACGGACAGTACGTCGATGACCATTGATTCCACCTTTTCCGTAGGAGGGACCAATTATGCCCATGAAGCGAATCTGTATATCGAGGATACCTATACTCCCTGCTCGTGGTTCAAACTCAATGTCGGTCTTCATGCCTCGCTTTTTCATACCGACAACACTACGTATCCTTCCATTGAACCACGCGTGGGTATGAGGTTCCTTCTGCACAAGGATGTGGCTCTCAAAATGAGTTATGCCTATATGAGCCAATATGTGCATATGCTCTCCAATTCTTCTGTATCTCTTCCCACTGATCTCTGGGTGCCTGTGACGGCGAAGATTCCTCCGATGCACTCGATGCAGGCTGCAATTGGAATCACCTATAATGTCCTTAATCAAGTCGAATTGTCGGTCGAGGGCTACTACAAACGAATGATCAACCTCTTGGAATACAAGGACGGCGCTTCCTATATGACCAGCAAGAACTGGCAGGAACTGGTCTGCGTCGGAGACGGTTGGAGTTACGGAGTACAGTTTCTCGCGCAGCGTAAGGTCGGGCCTGTTACAGGCTGGATAGGCTACACGTGGTCGCGGACGATGCGCCAGTTCAACCGCGAGGGACAGGTCATCAACTATGGCAAACCCTTCCATGCCAAATACGACCGTGAGCACGACCTCAGTGTCACGCTCCAATACCAAATAAACAAGAAATGGGAAGTGGCTGCAACCTTTATCTATGGAACAGGTACGCGAGGTACACTTCCGCTGCAAACCGCTTCGGACTACCTTTTTTATAATGGCTGGACTTCTAATCGCACTGTGAATGTTCCGATAGTAGAGGAGAGAAACAACTACAAAATGCCCGATTACCACCGCTTGGATCTGGGAGCTACATGCCACCTCCCCGATAAAAAGCATAAAGGCTTTGAACATATAGTAAATATGTCTGTTTATAACGCCTATTGCAATTTTAACCCCTTTCTGGTGTATGCGAGAGGAAGTAATTTGTATAAATTGAGCCTTTTCCCGATTTTACCCAGTGTAAGTTACACATTTAAGTTCTAATTCTAATGAAACGATTGGTATTATATATAATTGGTTTGTTACTCGTCTGTACATCATGTGAGCGCCGCATTGAATACAATGGGGAAATAGCGCAACCGCGGTTAGTTATGCAGGCTGAGGTAGGAGAGGGAGACACGATAGTTCGAGTCTATGTCTCACGCTCCAGATTCTTCTTGGAGAGCGGTTCCGATCTCCCCGATGATTATCTGATGCCGGACGCCCAGACGGAATTACAGCGTGGAGGGGGAGAATGGCAGGCAATGAAGTGGTCCCCAGCGGATAAAGCGTTTGTTTTAAAGGTAAGTCCGCTCCAAGTGGGAGAGACCATTCGCGTGCGCGCTTCCCATCCGGACTACACCTCCATTGCTGCGGAGCAAAAAGTAGTGTATAAACCCTTATGCTGGGTTCAGTTCTATAACGGACAAGAAAATACATTGATGTACAATAAACATAAGCGATATATCGAACTGAATATGCTGCTCCAAAACTATATCTTGACGGATGATGTCACGTTGGGATTCTGCGTAACATGCCAATATTCACTCATGCGGAAAACATTACCTCCTGATATAAAGCTTATTACTTCTTCCTATCTGCAGTCCTTTGATGAGATATTCGCTTCAGCCGATAATATGTATTCCAGCGAGGTGGGATTTAATTCGCGCTTTGAATTGTTCCTTATGCCCGGATACCCCAATGCGAAACTTACGGAACTGCGTATTCCTCTTTTCGGTCCTGCAAATTGGGAGGATTACGAATTGTCGGTCAAGGAATTAAATATCAGATTTAGTGCGCATAATGAAGATTCTTATTTGTACCGCAAATCAATGTATGCGGCTCTTGAATCGGGGAGAGGGGATGGACCCGATATCGGCGCGGTGATGAATGATATGTTGGGCTCGGAAGAACCGGTGCAAATATATACCAATATTGCGAACGGATATGGTATCTTTGCAGCATGCTCCAGATATAGTATTGATCTTAAAAACCTGAAATTAGTAGAATATTAACATACGAATATGGATTACTTCGTGCATGAGTCGTCCTACGTGGACGAAGGTTGCCAAATTGGGAAGGGCACCAAAATCTGGCATTTTAGCCATATTATGTCCGGATGTACAATCGGAGAGAACTGCAATATAGGCCAGAATGTCGTCATTTCGCCCGATGTGGTACTCGGACGTAACTGTAAGATCCAAAATAACGTTTCCGTTTATACCGGCGTACGTTGCGAGGACGATGTGTTCCTCGGACCTTCAATGGTCTTTACCAATGTCATCAACCCTCGTGCTGCCGTCAGCCGAAAAGACGAATATCGCCCTACCATCCTTAAACGCGGTGTCTCCGTCGGGGCAAACGCCACAATCGTCTGTGGCCACACGCTTGGCGAATACTGCCTCATCGGCGCCGGTTCGGTCGTTACAAAAGATGTACCTCCTTACGCCCTCATGGTCGGAAATCCTGCCAAACAAATCGGCTGGGTGAATGCTCACGGCGATAAATGTGCCTCCCTCGAAGAAGCCAAAAACTCATAAATCACCAATCACCAATCACCAATTACCAATCTTACTTATGATACAACGAATTCAAACACTTTATTTATTGGCCGTAGTGGCATTGGGTATAGCCCTGATATGGCTTCCCGTAGTGGAGTTTGTAACACCGGAAGAAGCCTCGGAATTGCAAATCTGGGAGATGACCGCCATAGGGGGAGTGCCCTTGCAGGGACTTTGGGGATTGTTGGTAGCAACCCTGCTGATTCCGGCGCTTGCACTCGTGGATATCTTTTTGTTCAAAAAACGTATCCTTCAGGCGCGTTTGAATATCTTCACCGCTATGCTTTGTCTGGGCTATTATGGAGTGCTGGCGATCTATGTATGGCAGGCTAAACTGGCTTTAGGCGTAGATTGGCATATCATGCCTTGGGCTTCTTTCCCGCTCGTATGTTTTGTATTAACCATCATGGCTACCCGCCGAATTCTCAAAGATGAGGCACTCGTCCGTGCAGCCGATAGAATCCGATGAATATGAGTATCTTAAATACGATCCTTCTCCAGGTTCCCGCACCTACACCTGAGCAGATTGAAGCCAAGCGGGACTCAATCCGTGCGGGAGCACGCATGATGATTGAAACGGCGAAAACAGACCCCGAGACGTTCTGGCAGGAGGTCGGCAAAGCTGCATTGACTTTCGGCGTTAAAGTGCTGGCAGCGCTCCTCATCTTCATCGTCGGTATTCTGCTCATCCGCTGGATTCAGAGACTTCTTAAGAAAGCGTTTGAGCATCGAAAGACGGAGCAGACCATCGCCTCCTTCGTGTCGTCCTTCGTGTCTATCTCCCTGACAGTACTGCTGGTTGTCATCTCGGTGGGCACTCTGGGGATAAACACTACTTCGCTCGCAGCGCTGCTTGCCGCAGGAGGTATGGCTATCGGTATGGCACTCTCCGGCACCGTGCAGAATTTCTCCGGTGGTCTGATGATACTTGCCTTCAAACCATTCAAGGCCGGCGACCTCATCGAAGCGCAAGGTACGCTCGGAACAGTGATCGAGGTGAATATAACGGCCACGAAAGTGCTCACGCCCGATAACCGCGTGGTGATCCTTCCGAATGGAGCGCTGTCTAACGGCGTAATCAATAATTTCAACGGACGCCCTTTGCGACGTATAGAATGGTCTGTAAGTGTTTCGTATGGAGTGGACGCCGAGAAGTGCAAGGAGGCAATTCTTGAGATTGTCAATTCCGACCCGCGTATTCTGAATAAAGATACAGATGTCACCGAACTATACAAAACTCTTGATGTGTCGTCTTATCAGCTTTCTACCGTTAATTATCGGATGGACGCTATTCCTGATCCTTTTGTGGCTCTTAAGCAACTCAATGCAAACGATATCACGTTTGTTGTGCGTGCTTGGGTTGTCGGTAAGGATTATTGGGATGTGTTCTTTGTAATGCAAGAGCGGTTCTATACCGAATTGCCGCCGAAAGGATTCACGTTCGCATACCCGCATATTGAGTTGGTGAAAAATGAAAAGTGAAAGGTGAAAGGGTGGAGGCGCTGTTAGGTAAGACATTGGAGGAGTTGCAAGAGGTCGCGTTAAGCGTCGGTTTGCAGAAGTTCGCGGGCAAGCAGCTCGCGGAGTGGTTATATGTGCGGCGCGTCTGCTCCTTTGACGAGATGACGAATATCTCGCTCAAAGGACGCGAAGCACTCAAAGCCCGCTATACCGTCGGTCGACATGCTCCTGTTCGCGAAGCCGTCAGTGTGGATGGTACAAGAAAGTACCTGTTTGCCGTTGAAAATCACCAATCACCAATCACCAATCACCAATTACCAATCACCAATTATATTGAGAGCGTTTATATTCCTGAAGAAGACAGAGCTACGCTTTGCGTCTCTACGCAAGCGGGCTGTAAGATGGGTTGTCGCTTCTGTATGACCGGCACACTTGGTTTTCATGGTCAACTTCCTGCTTCAGAGATCCTCAACCAGATCTTCGAAATAGATCAATTAGCAATCACCAATCACCAATCACCAATTACCAATCTGGTCTATATGGGCGAAGGCGAACCGATGGACAATTTGGATCATGTCCTGCGGTCTCTTGAGATCATGACAGCCGAATACGGTTGCGCCTGGTCGCCTAAACGCATCACTGTCTCTACCGTTGGTATTCCGAACATGAAGCGTTTCTTGGATGAGAGTGAGTGTCATCTGGCGGTCTCGATGCATAACCCCTTTGCGATGGAACGTGCAGCCATCATGCCGGCTGAGAAGATGATGTCGATCACGGAAGTCGTGGCTCTGCTCAAGCAATACGATTGGTCTCATCAGCGACGCGTGAGCTTCGAGTATATCTGCTGGGCAGGACAGAACGATACGATTCGCCACGCGAAAGAACTGCTCCGTTTGCTGAAGGGACTGAACTGCCGCATCAACCTCATCCGTTTCCATGAAGGGGTAGAGGATATCAAGTCTGACCGTCATTTCCCGGGCTCGAATGAAAAGCAGATGGAGTTCTTACGCGACTATCTTACACAAAATGGCCTCACTACAACGATTCGTAAATCGCGCGGTGAGGACATCCTTGCGGCGTGCGGTATGCTCGTCAATTCCCTAAACTCTAAACTCTAAACTCTAAACTCTAAACCTTAAACCCTACAGCAATTTACTCAACTGTTCGTAGTACTTCGGTGATACGGGGACAGATTTGCTCTGTGCCACATCCAGTTCTGCCTGAATAAATCCTTCCTTGTCTCTACGCAGCACTTTCACGTGTTGCGGGTTAACGAAATACGAACGCTGGCAGCGGATAATACCATGTTTCTCCATCAGTTCTTCAATACCTCGCATCGATTGACGCAGCGAGTATTCTTTTAACTTCTCTCCCTCCATGTAATGAATCGAGATGTAGTTCTCCTGTGCCTCCACGAAGAGAATCACATCGTGCGCTATCACCAGTTTTAAACGACCTGTGTTATCGGTAAAGCGAACTAAGTTCTCTTCGCTCACTTCCACTTCGTCCGGTCGGATGTGGGCGATCAGTAATGCAAAGAATGTGTAAGGATAGCATAAAATTGTGAAGGATAACACAAAGCATTTTCCTAATGCGGGGAAATAACCGTACGTGCCCCACGATAGTGCCATGAAAAGCGCTGCAAAAGCAGAGAAGACCGTGATCTCGAGCAATGACCATAGAACGTACTGCCACCACGACAACGATATATGCTTTCTCAGCGAACTCATCGTAATGCGCGATGCACATAGTACACCTATTAGAATACAGGTCAATATCAATACATTGAAGATATCATTCGCGTTCCCTCCATCTAAGAAACGAGCCATCCATTGACTTTCATAAATAAGGATAAATCCCAAGTAAAAAGCCGGAATACCTATAACATGCAACAATAATGCAGGTATTGATAAGAGAGATTTAGGAGTTTTAGCCATAATTTTAGTCCCTTTTTTCTGGTGTGACGAATTTTTATTTTTCCGAATTTCGTCACACTATTTGCGTTTTAGTCATCATTTTGCCTATTTTCGTCACATTTTTTCGTCACTAATCACAATTAGTTGTGAAGGTGATGAAATAGCAGTAATTTTGCAGCGTCAAACGAAAAAATATTGTATAATCTATTTAAAAATTACGTATATGAAAACTGTAAAACGAATTGGATTTGACCTTTTGGTCGTTCTCTATTGCCTACAGTTGCCTGCTGTAATTGCTTTTTTAGTGTATAATCTTTAATTAATTCTATATAGTTATGGACAAGACCATTCTTATTATGCCGGAAAACGGATTGCAATTTGACTGGAAAGCTATTGCTGCTAATCCGAGTGCTCAACATGAACCGAAGATCGACGTCAATGCCTATAAAGCTATATATATTAATAGGATTGCGCAAGCGCGCGCACGTGGTTATGAACCGGTGTTGGTTAGTCTTCCCATCATGGATGAGAACCGTTACTTCACCTATGTTACCCGCGGCATGACCATGCAGCAACGTATTAATGTGCTGGCTTGGCTTGGCGGCAGCACGGAGCGCCTTCGTAACATTCAAGCGATGTACAATCTGGCGCTGTTCCGTTTAGCCGCTGTGCAATGTGTTCATATCTTGGATATCACCAGCCCGATGCTGGCTAATCCGCGTTACCAGGAACTCCTTCAACTCGATGGCATCTCGCTTTCCAAACAAGGAGAAGAACTCGTTAACGACGTATGTTCTTCTTCGCGTTTTCTCGCGCCATACGTTGTTGCTCCTGCTGCATCTTCTCTAGACGCTGCATAAAACCTGATTTCGGTTTTCCTGCCCGTTTCTTCTTGTTCGCCTCTATCTCTGCGAGCATCTTTTTGTCGTCCAATGCCCAACGGAAGATCATCGTCTGGATGATGGTTATGAAGAGCGATACGAGGTAATAGAAGCTCAGTCCGGCTGCGTAGTCGTTGAAGATAAAGAGGAACATCAACGGCATCGCATACATCATATATTTCATGAACTTCATATTCGGGTCTGTAGCCTGAGACTGCATCGTGATAAAGGTGTAGCCGAAGTTGGCAATTGTCATCAACAAGCAGAACAAGGACAGGTGATCGCCTAAGAGCGGGATATTCGTGCCCCAGTGGAAGACGGCATCGTAGGTCGAGAGGTCATCCGCCCAGAACAGACTCTTACCACGTAACTCAATAGCGGTCGGCAAGAACCAGAACATAGCCATCAATACCGGGAACTGGAACAGCATCGGTAAGCAACCGCTCATCGGACTCACGCCGGCCTGTTGATACAACTGCATCGTAGCCTGCTGACGCTCCTGCATCTTTTCTGCCGGATATTTCTCATTGATCGCATCAATCTGCGGCTTCAACGCGCGCATCTTCGCGCTCGATTTATAGGATACGAAGACGAACGGCAGGATGATGAGCTTGATCACCAAGGTCATCAACAGGATCACCCAACCGATATGCATACCCCAACTGGTGAACAAATCGAACATCGGAATGACCAAGATGATGTTGATCCAGCTGACGATCTTCCATCCCAGCGGCACTAAACTCTTCAAATGCAACTGCTCCGCTTTTTCTACACCTTCGTCGTATGACTTAAGGGTGTTGTAGTGGTTCGGACCCATGTAGAATCGGAAACCGGTTGTATTCGTGCCCGTGATATCAAACGGAACTTGGGTGCTGGTAGAGTATTGCTTTACAAAACCCGAACTGCTGGGTAAAGGACGCGAATAGAAATTAGCGGAATTGAAGGATTCGTCAGCGATAAAGACGGTTGAGAAGAACTGGTCTTTGTAACCAATCCATTTGATGTTGGCGTTCTCTTTCTCATGATCTTCTTTGCTCTCGCTCAACTTCTCGATGTCTCCGCCTACCAGCATGTATTGCAACTGCGCGTAGCGCTCCTCGAACTTACGTCCCTGCTCATGTTGGGGTACGACTTGGCTCCACTCTACATCCAACAGACGTACGTTTTGCGCTAACTCTGTCTGCAGTTGGTGAGGCGCCAAGGTGAAATAAACCATGTAGTTGTCCGACAACTCATAGATGAAATCCAACCATGCCTCTTCGTTATTCGTCTTCAAACGCATCACTACGCGGTTGCTATCCTGAGCAACGGGTGTGAAGTATAGGTTAGAGGTCTGTAGAATACGGTCGTTGACAGTACGAAGCGTGAAATCCAGTTTCGATTCCCCTTCTCCGAACAGACGCAGCGGGTTGATCGTGTCACCTGACGCTTTGTACTCCGGTAACTCGGCGCGTTTGATCTCGCCGCCCAGGGTCGATATCGTCAGACGCACCTTACCGTTGTCTAAAACGACATGCTCTTCTTCTCCCTGCGCTGCTACGGCAAAAGGACCATACGCCTCTTGCAAACGATTTGTAACTTCTGTTTCTGTTAACTCTTCCGGTTCTGCTACCGCTTGTTGGGCTTGTTGCGTCAATTCTGCAGTCTTCATCTGCGCTTTGCGCTCTTCCATCCGTACCGCTTGAATCGAGTCTTGCTGGCGTTGACGCTCAGCTAACTCCGCTTTCGACGGACGGTTCAGCATCGAAAAGCCCACAATAATTCCGGCTATCAAAAGAAAGCCAATCCACGTGTTTTTATCCATTCAATATGTTGTTTTTGTTTATTTCTTCTTCATTCTACCGAACATCAGTCCTACATACAGACGCGGACCGCTCGGAGTCATAAAATTGCTCCATTTGACATCCTGGGATAATTTACTACCCGTTTTGCCGAATGGAAGCATATAATCAATGCGAATAAGTAGCGCTATGTGGTTTCCGAAATCTATTTCCAACCCCACATACGGGTCCATGTAGAAGAATGGCGTCTTGGCATAAGACGCATTATAATTAGTGGTGTCTCCCGTAGCTGTTTCTACGGGGGTGTAGCCTAACGAATCCGTAGGAACAAAGAGACGTTTCATAGTACCTCCTCCTACAGAAAGTCCGATCATCGGACGTACTTTTCCCCAATCGGTATAGAAATCGCATAGCGCTCCTCCCCAACCGGTGCGGACATTCGAACCCGTACCTGTCAGTGGCATCGTGCTCACGTGACCCTCTCCTCCTAAGTGAATATGGTCAAGGAAATGAATACGCAACTGTCCGCCGAAACCATACGCAAAACCGGACTTTGGCAAGCCTTTTACGTAGTCGTAACTACCCAAACCGGTGTTACTGAACACCTTCGTCGGATCGTCGGCGAAGAGGTATCCGGCATGCAGCATCATACCACCGGATATACCGGTGAACACCTTGCCTGCGTTACTCTTTTTCTCTTTCTTGGGGGCTTCTGTCTCAGCACTCTCCTGCTCCTGGGCAAACATACCCAGGGGCAGAAGGGCTAAAACGAGAATCAATAATTGTTTTCTCATTCTTGTGCAATAATATCAAATGCGACATCCATCATATTCGTGAACGAATTCTGACGTTGCTCAGCCGTAGTAGCCTCACCGGTCAAAATATGATCACTTACGGTGCAGATGACCAAGGCGCGTTTACCTGCGCGAGCGGCATTCATGTAGAGTGACGGTGCTTCCATCTCATCCGCCAACACACCCATCTTGGTCCAGTTCGCTTTGCGCTCATCTTCGCAGTAGAAGATATCGGCCGAGAATACATTACCTACGTGGTATTTGTATCCGCGTTTCTCCGCAGCGTCAACAGCCTTGCGGCAGAGGTCGAAGTTGGCAATCGGGGCATAATGACCCGGTAAGTTATACTGCTGATCCCAGTTGCTGTCGGTGCAGCTACCTTGTGCGATCACGAGGTCACCAAGGTTAACGTACATCTGACGCGCACCACAAGAGCCGACACGGATGATCGTTTCTACATCGTAGAAGTTAAAGAGCTCATAGGTGTAGATACCAATCGACGGAATACCCATACCGTGACCCATGACGGTCACTCTCTTTCCTTTGTACGTACCGGTGAAACCTAACATACCACGTACGTTGTTGATCTGAACAGGGTTCTCCAAGAAACGCTCTGCCATCAGTTTTGCACGCAGCGGGTCTCCCGCCATAATCATTGTCTTTGCAATCTCACCGTACTGCGCACCAATATGCGGAGTAGGACAATTTTCTTTTGCCATAATTGTTTTGTGTTTTTTAAAAGGTTAATATATCGTTAAACTTTAAACTCTAATTCTCTAAACTTTAAACTTTCAAGATTTTCGCTTGTCGAAAATAATCGTTCGAGCAAAGCGAGATAAGAACTCTCTTACCCGTTCCATTTAAACCACTCAATCGCTTTCTCCAGGTCCTCCGGGGTGTCAATTCCTATTGTTGGTGTGTTGGTCACGCCCACACGAATCGAATAGCCGTTCTCTAACCATCGCAGTTGTTCCAACCGCTCTTCTTTCTCCAGCGGACTCTGCGGTAACTGAGTGATCTTCTCTAACACATCGGCCCGATACGCATAGATACCTATATGCCGGTAATGACTTCCGTCCGAACATGCAATCACTTTGCGGCTGAACATCTTCGCGATTCCGCTTGCCTTGTCCCATTCCACTTTCGGCGTGTTGACGTTCTCCAGATCTTCCTTGCTGTCTTTGTCTGTGAACGGTCGCACTAACGTGGCGATCTCCGTGCCTTCCTGCCCGAAGCATTGCATCAGCGCTTCGATCTGTTCGGGTTGGATGAAGGGTTCGTCGCCCTGTATGTTAATGATCACCGTGTCGGTGTTGTTCTGATCCCGCCAAATGGGTGTCGTAATCGCACGGTAAGCTTCCAGACAGCGGTCTGTGCCGCATTTGTGGTCAGCTCGGGTCATCACCACTTTGCCGCCAAACGACTCTACTGCATCGTATATCCGGTCATCGTCCGTCGCTACCAGCACGGTGTCGAGGGCCTTGATGGCTTGCTCGTATACACGCCGAATGACGGTCTTGCCGCATATCTCTGCGAGCGGTTTACCCGGAAAACGAGTCGAACCGTATCGCGCCGGTATGATTCCTATAAATTTCATATATCAATTACCAATTACCAATTACCAATTACCAATCTCCAATTTACAATTCATTGCGCTCGATTTTCGAGAGCAATGTGATCGCTCCTCCTATCGTCTTCACATTTGTGATGGTTACCATCCGTCTACCGGTAGGGATGCCTTTTTTGTCTTTCTCTTCATGCAGTGTGCATCGTTCGGGTCGCGTCACGGCGTATTGCACGATGTTGCCGAACATCTCCGATTGCCAGTACGCCTCTTTATGCTGCACCAGGTACATCGTCATTCGTTCGCCCTTCAGCAAAATCTTCTCTACGCCCAAGCGGCAACAGAGCCATCTCAACCGCACTACTTCCAGCAGTTCCTCTGCGGGTTCTGGTAGTACACCGAAGCGGTCAATCAGTTTCTTGCGGAAGTCTAATAACTGCTCTTCGCTATGCAAACTATCCAGTTCCCTATATAAGGTGATACGCTCGGATATGTTCTCGATATACTCCGTCGGGAAACAAACCGGAATATCCGTCTCCAACTGCGCATCTTGGCACCAGCGATGGTCTTGGGAAGCACCAAAACCGAATGGCTGCTCGGGTGTCGATCCTATCGACCCTTCCTCCTCGCGTAACTCCTCCATCGCCTCGTTCAATATCCGCTGATAGGTCTCGTAACCCAAGTCGGCAATGAAACCGCTTTGTTCGGAACCTAACATGTTTCCTGCGCCGCGGATGTCCAGGTCTTGCATCGCCAGATTGAATCCTGCTCCTAACTCTGCGAACGTACTCAATGCTTCTAATCGTCGCCGTGCATCTTCGGTCAACAGCTCTTTCTCCGGAGCGATGAGGTAACAATACGCTTTGCGATTGCTTCGCCCTACACGTCCTCTCAACTGATGCAGATCCGCCAGACCGTATTTGTCGGCACTGAAGATAAGTATCGTGTTCACGTTCGGTATATCGACACCTGACTCAATGATCGTGGTCGAGAGCAGGATATCGTAGTCGTAGTTGATAAACGCTTCCAATCGTTCCTCCATCTCTCCTGCCGGCAACTGACCGTGTGCGACCACGATACGGGCCTCCGGCACTAATCTCCGTATGCGGTTCTCGATACGCGGTAACATCTCGATGCGGTTGTTGACGATGAAGATCTGGCCGTTGCGACCCATCTCCAACTCAATCGCCTCTTTGATGATATCTTCGTCGTTGACGGTGATCAACTCGGTCTGCACCGGATAGCGGTTCTGGGGCGGGGTAGTCATGATACTCAGGTCCCGTGCGCCTAACAGACTGAACTGCAGTGTTCGGGGTATCGGCGTTGCCGTCAATGTCAGTACATCGACGTTCGTGCGCAGACTCTTCAGTTTCTCTTTCGCCGCTACGCCGAATTTCTGTTCCTCATCGATGATCAGCAATCCCAAGTCGTGCCATTTCACGCTCTTGCCGATCAGTTTATGCGTGCCGATTAATATATCTATCTTCCCGGCCTCAAGCTCATCCAAGATCTCCTTGGTCTCTTTCGCGCTCTTTAACCGACTCAGGTATTCAATCCGCACCGGCATGTTCTTCATCCGCTCGGTGAAGGTGTTATAGTGCTGCAAGGCCAGTACGGTCGTCGGAACCAATACCGCCACTTGCTTACCGTCCGTCGCTACCTTAAACGCCGCACGCATCGCCACTTCCGTCTTACCGAACCCCACATCGCCGCATACCAGTCGGTCCATTGGCATAGGACTCTCTAAGTCGTGCTTCACATCCGCTGTCGCTTTCGCCTGGTCCGGTGTGTCTTCATAGAGGAACGACGCCTCCAACTCATGCTGCATGTAGCCGTCGGGCGAGTATGCAAAACCTTTCTGTTGCTTGCGTGTTGCATACAAACGAATCAGGTCACGAGCGATGTCTTTTACTTTATCTTTCGTCCGCTCTTTGAGTCGTTCCCATTGACCGCTTCCGAGTCGTGCTATCGTCGGTTCGCTGCCCTCACGACCTTTGTACTTACTGATGCGGTGCAGGTTATGAATACTAACGAACACATTTGCTCCGTCGCGGTAGTTCAGTTTGATCATCTCCTGCGGCTTACCGTTCACGGGTGTCGTGACGAGACCTCCAAACTTCGCAATACCATGATCGCTGTGTACGACGTAGTCACCTACCTGCAACTGGTTGATCTCGCGCAAGGTGATGATCGCTTTGCCGCGTCGTGCGTTTTCGCTACTCATCATCACGCGGTGGAAACGCTCGAAGATCTGATGGTCGGTATAGCAACAAATCTTCAATCCCTTGTCCACAAACCCTTCATGTAGTGTCGCGTTGATGCCGATGAAAGAGACCGCGACTTCGTCACTCAAAGAAGAAAGACCACTATCGTTCAAAGTAGAAAGAGGCTTTGAGTCCGAAGGACGGTCTTTGGTCTTTGTACTTTCTACTAATGATTCAAAGATCGCCTTCAGTCGGTCCAGTTGTTTCTGCTGCTCGGCTAAGATGTAAATCTTATAACCCTCATCGATATGCTTCTTGATGTCATCCGTCAGGATATCGAACTGCTTATGGAATACAGGCTGCGGCGTGGTGTCGAATGCAATCTTGCTATGCGTCGCAAACGTACTCTTCTCCGCCATCTCGATCGTCTTGCGGTCCTCTAACTCGTAACCCGTAACCTGTAACCCCTCTAACTTAAACCTCACCACGCTCCAATCGTTACTCACCCACACCGTTTCCTTTGTCAGATAGTCGACAATTGTCCAATGTCCAATGTCCAATGTCCAATCTTTCGAAGAACCGACGATTTCGGCAGAATCGATACGGTTCTTCGAAAGCTGGTCCTCTATATCGAATGTACGGATGCTATCGATCTCATCGCCGAAGAAATCCAGTCGGTACGGGTCGTCGTGACTGTAACTATATACATCTACGATTGATCCTCGTACGGCATACTGCCCGGGTTGGTACACAAAATCTACGCGCTCAAAACCTAAATCGGAAAGCTGAATGCTGAGGTCTGACTGCTTCACTTCCTGTCCTACTGACAGCTGAAAGCTGATAGCTGACAACTCTTCTTTTGCCGGCACCGGTTCCGCCATCGCCTCCGGATACGTGACGATGATAGAGGGCAGGGTAGTGAGCGTCTCTGTACGCTGAATGACCGCTGCGTCGTCAATGGTCCGTCTCCGTTTACTGCTCGGGAAGAACCCTGCGTCGGCGCCAAGCGTCTTCAGGTCGCTATATATGTACTGTGCACTTTCTGCATTGTCAAAGATCACAAATAGGGGCTCGCGTAACTGCGCCAGCGCCAGCGCGCGTGCAGAAGCGTGCAAACCGCTCAATAACACGTGTGCGTTGTTATGCGCCAATGCTTTCCGAACTGCTGCCAGTTCCGGATGCTCCCCAAATAGTATTTTTAAATCCTCAATATTCACGCGCGCAATTACGCAAACTAAATCGGGTGCAAAGTTACTACAAAAAATTTGAAGTACCAAATAAATTGACAAAAAAATGAATAATGCTTGCATATGTCGAAAAAAAACTGTACCTTTGCAGCCTGTTAGCGTATGATTGTTATTTTTGATTTGGACGGAACGCTGCTCAATACGATTGACGACTTGGGTTATGCGTGCAACTATGCCTTGGAGCAGACAGGATACCCGACTTTCCCCATAGAGGAGTATCCTGCGAAAGTGGGTAACGGGATCAATAACCTCATCCGTCGGGCTTTGCCGGAAACGGAGCGCACGGAAGAGAATATCCTGCGTGTGCGCGCCCATTTCGTGCCTTATTACAATGCGCATAACTGCGATCTTACGCGGCCATACAAAGGCATACCGGAGCTGTTGGCTACCCTCAAGGCGCAAGGACACCTGCTGGCTGTAGCAAGCAATAAATACCAAGCAGCAACAGAGAAAATCGTGGAGCATTTCTTTCCGGGTCTGTTTGATGTCGTCTTCGGCGAACGTGAAGGAATCGAACGCAAACCCAATCCGCAAATCGTATATGATATATTCTCTAAACTCTCACCTCTAAACGCTAAACGTTCATCCTTATACATCGGTGACAGCCTGGTGGACCGAGACACGGCTCAGAATGCTCATGTGCCGTTTGTGGCTTGTTCGTGGGGATTTGTCCCGCGCGAGACACTGCTTCGGGCGGGTGTGACACATATCATTGATTCTCCGGAAGAAGTAATCAACGAACTAAAACAATATTAAAAAAACTCGTATTATGGAAGAAGATGTAATGGAGCGCCCGATCGTCATTGATGAGAGACGGCAAGAAGTAGTGCAGGAATTGATGCGCAACGTGTATATGTGGATGACCGGAGGTTTGGCTTTAACCGGCGTGATAGCCTGGATTGTAGCCAATTCGCCGGATATTTTAGGAATCATTTTTGGCAGTAAGGCTGTTTTCTATGGCCTTCTCATCGGCGAGTTATTGCTGGTGATCGGCCTCAGTATGTTTATTGAGAAGATGCGCTTCGGTGTAGCCGCCATCATGTATACGATTTATTGCGTCGTGAACGGAGCGACGCTCAGTTCGATTTTCCTCGTCTATGAGATCTCCAGCATCGCGGAGATTTTCTTTGTCACCTCCGGTGCGTTTGCCGTTTTGGCTATCATCGGTTCGTTTACGAAGAAGGACCTCAGCCGTTTGGGCACCTTCCTTATCTTTGCTTTGGCGGGACTCATCATCGCCTCTATTGTCGGGATGATCCTTGGTCGCCCGGAGAATATATGGATGTCTGCCATCGGTGTACTCATCTTCGCCGGCCTCACGGTCTATGACGCCCAGAAGATCCGCCAACTCATGCTCAATGAAGAGACGATTAACGAAGGTAATATGAAACTCGCCCTCCTCGGCGCACTCTCCCTCTACCTGGATTTCATCAATATCCTTCTCCGCCTCCTCAGCCTCTTCGGCAAACGCAAATAAAAACGATTCTTTCTCGCAATTAGTACTTTAACCGACGGTGAGCCGACGGTCAAAATTAGAATCACCCCAAAAGATGACCATTTTTGGTGGGTGATTTACTATATTATATATAAAATATATAATATACAATTCATCGCAATTTTTATGGCATAAAGTCCTGCATCCGTCTTCTATTCCTTTCGCAGAACGCTTCGTTGGATTTTATGTTTAGGAAAAATGACCAACCCCACCGGAAATCACGTGATTTGAGTCCGTATTGCCTCCGAGATTACTCTTAGATGAGTCTGTCTTGAGTCCGATAACATTTTTGTAAACCACTGAAAAATCAAATGATTATAAATTTGAGAAATTTGTAGTACTTTTGGCACGCTCTTATTTGTTATGCAAACAAGGAATTCTCCGAAAGAACGTTCTTAGCCACAAGGGCACGATTGTTTCGCTCAATTTAGCGAACTCCAACTAAATCGCCAACAACCTGAATTAATACAAGCATTATTCATTTTTTGTCAATTTATTTGGTACTTCAAATTTTTTGTAGTACCGTTGCAGGCGGTTTCGGATGGAAAATGACCAACCCCACCGGGAATCAGGTGATTTGAGTCCGTATTGCCTCCGAGATTACTCTTAGATGAGTCTTTCTTGAGTCCGATAACATGTTTGTAAACCACTGAAAAATCAAATGATTATAAATTTGAGAAATTTGTAGTACTTTCGGCACGCCCCTTGCCCCCGAAAGTACGTTCTTAGCCACAAGGGCTCGATCGTTTCGCTCAATTTAGCGAACTCCAACTAAATCGCCAAAAACCTGAATTAATACAAGCATTATTCATTTTTTTTTGTCAATTTATTTGGTACTTCAAATTTTTTGTAGTAATTTTGCAGCCGCAAAATTGGAAACTGAAATAATACGCCTATGAAAAAGATGGTAAGCCTTGTTTGCGGCCTCTGTATCTGCCTCGCGCTGTGCGCAGGAGAGATCCAGAAAGTAAGCGCTGTGTACGAATATACCTCCAATAACCAGAACGAGACCTTGGCGGAAGTGGAGGCAAACGCTTTCGAACGCGCCAAGCAAAAAGCCATAGAGGACAAATTCGGTTTGGATGTCAATAGCGTTAGCAATTCGCTTCAGATCAACCGTGCATCCGGCAACAATGCACAAACGGAGACGAATGTCTTCTCGCTGGGTGGTACGGCAGTACGAGGTGAATGGATCGAGACGATAAGCGAAGAAATCATTGAACCGGCCCGATTCAGCAATGGCTTCTGGCAAATGAAAGTGCGCGTGGTCGGTAGAGCCCGCAATTACTCTACCGAGAAGACGGACATCCGCTATACCTTTGTTCGTTCGGCGGAAGACCTCGAATCACCTGTCACTTTCCGCGATGGAAACGATATCTATCTGCGCTTCTCTTCGCCCGTGGCGGGTTCGCTCTGCGTCTATCTGGTGGATGAGGATCAAAACGCTTTCTGCCTGCTTCCCTATGCCAACCAGCAATCGGGAGCACAGGCCATTGAGGCCAATAAAGACTATGTCTTTTTCTATGAGAAGTTCGACAAAAACGCCGATGAATAGGTGCTGACCTGCGAGCGCTCCATGGAGCAAAACGCACTTTATGTCATCTTCTCCCCGAATACGTTCACCAAGGCCAATGATAACCGCTCCGATAACAACTGGCGCGACCAACCTATGCCGCGTCAACTCTCCTATGCGGACCTCCTCAAATGGCTCGCCCGTAACCAAACCAAAGACGAAGCCATGGTCGTCCGAACATCCGTTATCTCTATTCGAAGATAGGCAAAACAGCAAACCAACATAACAACTAGTGTTCCTGCGGAACGTGTAGAGTTGCTACGCAACGTGTAGTGTTCCAGCGGAACGTGTATAAGCGTCCTTCGGGGCGCTTTTTTTGTGTCTAAACACCAAATTTTACCCTCTAAACGAAAAAAGTAATACTTTTTTTTGCATATATCATTTTTTTTTGTATCTTCGGCACGCCCCTTCCCCTTTGGGGTGGGTTCCCTCCGAAATTACGTTCGCATCCTGCGGGATATATGCAAGCCGTGCATTTTTTTTGCCGTCCGCTCCTTCGTCGCTTCTGTTTATTCATAGCCTACGCCCCGCGTATATCGGCATATACCCTCTCGGAGGCGTATTTTGGCGAAGGGGTACGCCAAAATCCGTCAAGCAGGGGGCGAGTTACTCCGAAGGGTATATACGCTATCCGAATGGTTTTAGGCTATGAATAATCGCGGAATATATTCCGCCCTGCAAAAAAAAATGCGCAAAAACTTGCATATATGCAATTTTTGTAGTAATTTTGTCGCCCAAACGGAATAACTATGCGTAAGTGGATTTGGATGGCAGTGCTTCTGCCGATGCTGTTAGTGGGTTGCCACGGTGCGGAAGGAGAGCGGCAAGAGGCGGAAATGAACCGTTTTATTGACGAGTTAATGGCCCGGATGACCCTGGAGGAGAAACTGGGGCAGTTGAACCTGCCTGTTGCCGGAGATATCGTGACGGGTGAGCCTCGTATCAGTAATGTGGGCGATGACATCCGTAAGGGTCGGGTGGGCGGCCTGTTTAATCTCAAAGGTGCTGCTTTCATTCGCGAGATCCAGCGCATAGCGGTCGAAGAGAGTAGGATGGGTATTCCGTTGCTCTTCGGAATGGATGTGATTCACGGCTATGAGACGATATTTCCTATTCCTTTGGCCTTGTCCTGCACCTGGGACACGGCGGCAGTAGCCCGTTCGGCGCAGATAGCGGCAGCGGAGGCAACAGCAGACGGTATATGCTGGACGTTCTCGCCCATGGTGGATATCACGCACGACGGTCGCTGGGGACGAATCAGCGAAGGCAACGGTGAGGACCCGTTCTTAGGTAGCCGTATGGCCGAGGCCATGGTGCGCGGATACCAAGGTGCCGACTTGGCGGACCCGACGACGATGATGGCATGCGTGAAGCATTTTGCGTTATACGGTCTGGTGGAAGCCGGTCGCGAATATAACAATGTCTATCCGGATGACTACCATATGTTCAACGAATACCTGCAGCCCTACCGTGCGGCGATCGATGCAGGAGCGGGTTCCGTAATGGCTGCGTTTAATACAGTGCACGGTGTCCCGGCTACGGGCAACCAATGGCTGCTGACCGACCTGCTGCGTGAGCAGTGGGGTTTCAAAGGTTTTGTGGTATCGGACTATACGGCCGTGGAGGAGTTGGCGAAGCATGGGGTATGCGCGACGCTGGAAGAGTGTGCGCTGCAGGCTATCAACGCCGGTCTGGATATGGACATGGTGTCGGACGGATTGGAGGGTACGCTGGCTGCGGCGGTACGCGAAGGACGATGCTCCGAAGCGGTGGTTGATAGGGCTTGTCGCCGAATCCTCGAAGCGAAATATAAACTGGGTCTGTTTGAGGACCCGTACAGATACTGCGATTCGACTCGTCGGGCGCAGGTGATGCTCTGCGAGGCGCACCGCGCGGAGGCTCGTCGTATAGCAGGCGAGAGTATGGTGCTGCTGAAGAATGAGCATATCCTGCCTCTGGCTAAAAGCGGTACGATAGCGCTGATCGGTCCTTTGGCCGACACGCGTATTAACATGCCCGGCACATGGTCGGTAGCGGCTGTCCCGGAGCGGTATAAGACCGTGAAAGAAGGTATGGAGGATGCGCTGAAGGGCACGGGCGCCAAGCTGCTTTACGCCAAGGGCAGTAACATATGGTACGACGAGCGTGCGGAAGAGATAGCAATGGTATTCAAACCCAGCATGCGTGACCCGCGAAGTGCGGAGGCGATGCGTGCCGAGGCGCTGCAAGTGGCTCGTCAGGCCGATGTGATCATCGCGGCTATGGGTGAGTCCAGCGAGATGTCCGGAGAATGTGCTTCGCGCGTGAACATCGAGATGCCGGATGCTCAGCATGACCTGCTGGTAGAGTTGCTGAAGCTCGGTAAACCGGTTGTGCTCGTTCATTTTGCCGGACGACCGACCGTGCTGAACTGGGAGACGGAGCACCTGCCGGCTATCTTGGAGTCCTGGTTCGGCGGAAGTGAGACAGCGGATGCCATCGCAGATATCGTCTTTGGAGACGTCAATCCGTCGGGTAGGCTGACCGTTCAGTTGCCGCGTCACGTAGGTCAATATCCCTTCTCGTATCGCCAGATGCGTACTTCCCGCGTGAACGAAGCAGGGGAGTTCAGCAAGTATATCACCTGTTATGCGGACGTGAGCAGTTGGCCGCTGTATCCTTTCGGTTACGGACTGAGTTACACGAGTTTTGACTATACGAATTTCTGTCTCTCCGACAGCGTGATGCCGATGGATGGAACGATCACGGCTTCGGTGGATATCACCAACACGGGTGAGCGCGAGGGCACGGAGGTCGTGCAGCTGTATATAGGCGACCGCGTGGCGAAAGGTGTGCGGCCGTATAAGGAGTTGCGCGGATATGAACGCATCACCCTGCAGCCGAAAGAGACCCGTACTGTGCAGTTTGCTATCGATGCCGACCTGCTCAGTTATTTCGAACCCTATCACCTGCAATGGACTATCGAACCCGGAGAGGTGGAGATCCATGTGGGACCCAATGCCCGTGAGACGCAGATGCGTCTGATGACCATACAATAAGCATATGAAAAAAATCAATAGAAATCTGAAATCCGGATTCTGGATAATCCTGGTAGCCGCTATCGTGCTGGAGGGCACGTCCTGCGTGCAGTATTTCTTCAGTCGTGCCGGCATCCGCAAGGAAGCGGAGCAGCGCGCCCGGACAGAGTTGCGTAAGGCAGAGCTGGAAATAGAGAAACATACCATTGAGATGGAAGCCGCGGCAAAGATGCTGTCGATGTTGGCGGAGAACCATGTCAATAACCCGGACTCGGTAGCTGCGGCTACACGCGCGATCGTGAGCACGATTGAGAATACCACCAGTGTGGCAGTGGCTTTCGTGCCCGATTATTTCCCTTCCAAAGGAAAATTCTACGAACCCTGCAGCAGCCGTATCTCCGACGACAGTGTCTTCACCCGTAATATCGGTAGCGCTGAGCACGACTATACCCTCATGGAATGGTATCAGGATGGCTTTGTGCACGATAGCTGCTGGTGGTGCGAACCGTATCTGGATGACTCGGGTTCGCAGGACTGGGTAGTGAGTTGCTCCTATCCGGTGCGCAACGCGGAGGGCGAAGTGGTAGCCGTGGTATGCGTCGACTTGTCGCTCGGCTATCTGCAAGACATGTCCGAGTACCTGCAGGTTTATCCCGAGAGTTTCTATTCGATCAGTTCCAGTACAGGCGGAGAGATTGTGCCGATTGGGGACACTATTCCCGGCCGCAGATACCATACCTTCGATCGTGAGATTCAGGCGACAGGATGGCATATCTCGATTGTTATTCCCGATGATGTGATGTTTGCCGACCTGCGCCGTATCACGCTTTTGGTGAGTATCCTGATGCTGCTGGGTCTGGCGTTGCTGGTACTGATCGTCTTGCGTTCGGGTAAGGTGGCCCAACGATTAGCCGCTGTCAGTTCGCAGAACGAGCGTATCGAGAATGAGTTGACCATTGCCCGTACGATTCAGATGGCGATGTTGCCGAAGGTATTCCCGCCTTTCCTCGACCGACTGGATATGAACGTGTATGGTATGGTAGAACCGGCTAAAGAGATCGGTGGCGACCTGTACGATTTCTATGTGCGCAACGATAAGTTGTTCTTCGCTATCGGCGATGTGAGCGGAAAGGGTATACCGGCTGCTCTCGTGATGGCTATGACGCGTTCTTTGTTCCGCAGCGTGACCGCGTACGAAGAGCGCTCAGAACATATTATGATGCGACTCAATGAGGCGCTGACCGAACAGAACGACCAGAATATGTTCGTCACGCTCTTCCTCGGTGTGCTCGATCTGACGACCGGTAAACTCAACTATTGCAATGCCGGCCATAATGCGCCGATCCTCCATCAGCGTTTCATGGACGTGAAACATAACCTGCCGTTGGGCGTACAGAGAGATTTTGCGTACGAAGCGCAGCAGATACAGATGCATTATAACGATGCGCTATTCCTCTATACCGACGGTCTGACCGAAGCGGAGAACGGTAAGCATGAACAGTACGGCGAGCAGCAGATGCTGGATAAGATTATTGCCCTCGTGGATAGCCGTCCTCGCGAAGTGGTCGAGCAGATGTATGCGGACGTGAAGCGCTTTGTAGACGGAGCGCAACAGAGCGATGACTTGACGATGCTCTGTATTCGTTATCAGACGCCTGCCATCGTCATGCGCAACGACATCCAGCAGATTCCGACGCTCGCGGAGTGGATTGATGCATTGGGTATCCCTCAAAACCTGAATATGCCGATTAACCTCGCTCTGGAGGAAGCCGTGAGCAACGTGATGCTGTACGCATATCCGGGTCGCGATGACGGCAAAGTGATCGTGGAGTTTGTGCGCAGCAAGACCCACGACGGCGAACGACTGCTATTCACGATCACCGACACCGGTATACCTTTTGACCCCACCGCGCAGAAAGAGGCGGATATAACCCTCTCGGCCGAAGAACGCTCTATCGGCGGACTTGGTATTCACCTGGTGCGTCAAATAATGGATGAGGTGGTTTATCGTCGTGAAGAGACGCGAAACATCCTGACCTTAATCAAAAAATTGTCATAACAAATAAAATCAAACATATGAAAACAACAATTGTAGAAAACGGAAATCAATGGGTAGCTTCTTTCTCGGGACGCTTGGATACAGCCGCATCGGTTCAAACCGCCGAAGATGTAAAGCCCCTGCTGGAATTGAGTCACAAGGAGATCATCTTGGACTGTACGGAACTGGAGTATATCTCTTCTTCCGGGCTGCGTATCTTTTTAAGCATCCGCAAAGAGGCGACGGCACACGACTGCAAAGTGATCGTTCGTAACATCAACGCAGATATCCGTCAGGTATTTGTAATGACGGGCTTCGTCAGCTTATTTGAGATTCAATAATGGAAGGCCTTGATTTACATAGCCAACTCATTCTGGAAGAGTATCGCGAGCGGTTACCTCAGATGGAGCAACTCAAGGAGGAGGTGTTACGGATGCTGCGTGAAGCGGTGGACCGTAACGGATTAGTGGTGACGGCTATCGAAGCACGTGTGAAGACCGAAGAGAGTCTGGCAGGCAAATTGGCCCTGAAGGGACAGAAATACGCATGTCTGGATGATATAACAGATATCATCGGTGCGCGTATCATCACCTTTTATACCGATGATGTGGACCGCATCGCCGCTATGGCAGAGCAGCTGTTTGATATCGACTGGACGAACTCGGTGGACAAACGGAAACTGCACCAGTTGGACAGCTTCGGGTATAACTCGCTGCATTATATATGCCGGTTAAACGGGGTAAATTTTGAATTGCAATTACGTACTACGCTGCAGCATGCGTGGGCGGCTATTAACCATGACACCGGCTATAAATCCGGGGTGGAGATCCCACGTGAGTACATGCGTCAAATGAACCGATTAGCGGGAATGTTAGAGTTGGCGGACGATGAGTTCAGTCGCATTCGAACCGAAATCAATGACTACCGTCGTCACGTGCAGCAGTTAGTGCAAAATGGTAAACTGGATGACGTGTCGCTGGACGGAGATACCTTCCGCTCTTATCTGCAAGTGCAGCCGCTTAAGGGACTCAACAAACGTATCGCTGCCATCAACCAGGCGGAGATACAGGAAATGTCTCTCGTTCGTTATCTCCGTGTGTTGCTCGACCTGGGCTGCAAGACTCTGGGCGATGTGCAACGGCTTATTGACGAGAACCAGGAAGACGCCTATCGTATGGCGCGACATCAGTTAGGCAACACCGACCTCGATATCGTCTCTTCGGCCGTCGGACTCCAGAATATTTGTATTGTGGCGTTGCTTAAACACGGTGAAGGGAAAAAAGGCATTGTTCGCATGTTCGATGCCCTCAATGGTATCGCGCCGCAGAATGAAGAACTCGCCGAACTGATGTACAAACAAGCTACTACACTTCCGTTCATGGAAAGCCAGAAGTAAAAAGCCTGTATCAGGGGCTGTGCAAAACAAAATGTGAAAAATATAAATGAAAAACATATGGAACCGATTTTAATTGATTTGAACGACTATGTACGCACCGGTGAAGGCGCCAACGGTGCAAGTTATAACCATAAGACGGATCCGTCTATCATGATGAAGATGTACTTCCGCAATTTCGAGGCGGCTGCGCTCGAACTGGAGTTGGCGAAGAAAGTGTATGACATGGGTATTCCGACACCCGAACCGGGTGACCTGGTGACAGACGGCAAGCAGATGGGAATCCGTTTCCGCCGTATAGATGGTAAGAAATCCTATTCTCGTGCATGCGGCGACAATCCCGAGAAAGCACCGGAATACGGACGTGAGTTCGCGCAGCTGTGCAAGAAACTGCATTCGGTGCATGTAGATACGACCCAGTTTGAGAACGTCAAAGACCGTCTCTATAACATGTTGGATGCTAATCCCGATTTTACGGCTGAGCAGAAACAGAAACTGCGTGATTTCATTGCGGCAGCCCCGGACGGAGACACTGCTATTCACGGTGACCTGCAGTTCGGTAACGCTATCTTCACCGAGAAAGACGGCGTGCGTACATCCTATTTCATTGACCTGGGCGATTTCTGTTACGGCTATCCGATGTTCGACATCGGTATGGTCTATCTGTGCTGCTGTCTGAACGACGAGAGTTGGACGATGGAGGTGAATCATATGACCAATGCAACGGCTGCCCGTTTCTGGGACGCTTTTGCGCTTGAGTACTTCGGCGCAGATGCGAACATGGAGGAAGTGATGAAACAAGTGAAGATTTACGCCGGTCTCAAGACGATTATGATTGAGCGTGATACGCACTGCCCGATGCCGCAATTCCGCGCTATGCTCGAAGGAACGATTTATTGAAAGTTGATATTTATTTTTATCATGGCTAATAAATATTTAGATACTACGCTGTTGGATAAGGCGATCGTCTTCGCCGTACAAGCTCATCATAACACCGAGCGTCGCGGCAAAGGCTTTCCGTACATCGTTCATTCGATGGAAGCGGTAGAGATCGTCGCTTCGATCACACCCGACCAAGAACTGCTGGCTGCTGCGGCGCTGCATGATACGATAGAAGATACAGATGTCACGGTGGAGGATATCCGTCGTGAGTTCGGCGATCGTATTGCAGAACTGGTGCATTCGGAGAGCGACCAGATCGACGGTCAACTCTTCAATGCCGAGACCGGTAATGAAGAAGCAACGTGGCATGCGCGCAAACAAGCCGCTATTGATCGTCTGGCAGCGGCATCCCACGATGCGAAGATTGTGGCGATGGGAGACAAATTAAGTAACATGCGCGCGATCTATCGGGATTATATGACGAAAGGCGATGCGTTATGGGCTATCTTTCATGCCAAGAACAAAGCAGACCATGAGTGGCATTATCGCGGTTTGGCGGCTTCCCTTTGCGAACTGAGTGATACCTTTGCATACCAAGAGTTTGTCGCCCTCATCGATGTGGTTTTTCGTTAAAGTTTCAACTTTCAACTTTCAACTTTACGTGGATATAGTTTTTGATAACATAGTTAATGCACGCGACTTGGGTGGCATCCTCGCAGCGGGAGGACGTCCTATTCGTCCGCATCGGTTAATCCGTACTGCGCACCTTCACGATGCTTCGGATGCGGATATCGAACGTTTGCGAACGGAGTATAACCTGTGTCGTATCTTTGATTTTCGCTCTCTGGGTGAGTTTGAAGCCGTACCCGACCGTGAGATAGAAGGTGTTCAGCATCACCTGCTACCGACTATAGACATGCGAGCCGAGCAAGCAACGGGAAAACCCATACCCGATGAGGCGTTCTTGGAGTTGGACCGTCATATCGTCAATTACTCCTTCTATCCGGAAGTACAGATGATGGCCGCGAATATGTATCCGTCTCTTATCCGCTCGGAGTTCTCGCAGCTTCAGTACGCAGCGTTTCTGCGTCTGATCATTGAGGCGCCGGAGGATGGCGGAATCCTTTGGCACTGTGCGCAAGGAAAAGACCGGACGGGGTGGGGAGCAGCCTTCCTGATGTTCGCTCTGGGTGTGGAGCGCGAGGTTATCATCGCGGATTTTGAATCGAGTAACATCGCTTACCGGCCTATCGTCACGCGGCTTAATAAAGATGTTATTGCCCTCGGAGGCGGCGAAGCGGAGATGGCTGTTATTCAAGCCTTCATGGGTGTCTCGACGCCCAACTTCATCTCCACGCTTGATCTTATCGACCGCGAGTTCGGAGGCATGACGAATTACCTGCACGAGATACTCTGTCTGACGCATGAGGATATTCAGTTGCTGCGTAGGCGTTATCTGACACAAGCGTAAGAAACCCTTTTTATTAACCCTAATATTAATTTAAACACAAGATTTTATGGATGTAACTCTTTTGATGTATGTCGTATTGGCAGCATCGGTCCTGGCTCTTGGTTTTGCCTATTATTTTTACCGGAACATGCTCGGTAAAGATGAAGGAACCGAGTTGATGAAGACCATTGCCTCGCACGTCCGCAAAGGTGCGATGGCGTATTTGAAACAGCAGTACAAAGTGGTGACGATCGTATTCGTTATCCTGGCTGTTGTGTTTGCCGTAATGGCTTATTTTAACCTGCAGAACGGAATTGTATGGTTTGCGTTCCTCACCGGTGGTTTCTTCTCCGGTTTGGCAGGTTTCTTCGGTATGAAGACCGCAACCTATGCTTCGGCTCGTACGGCTAATGCCGCTCGTCAGAGCTTGAACGCCGGTCTGCAAGTAGCATTCCGTTCGGGCGCTGTGATGGGTCTGACGGTAGTAGGTCTGGCGTTGCTGGACATCGCCGGTTGGTTCTTGATCCTCCAGAAAACCGGTTTGCTGGCACTCGTTGGAGCCGATGCGAACCTGATCACGATCACGACGACCATGCTGACCTTCGGTATGGGTGCTTCGACGCAGGCTTTGTTTGCCCGTGTAGGTGGAGGTATCTACACCAAAGCAGCAGATGTAGGTGCAGACTTGGTAGGTAAGACGGAATATAACATCCCGGAGGATGACCCGCGTAACCCGGCAACGATTGCCGATAACGTAGGTGATAACGTCGGAGACGTAGCCGGTATGGGTGCGGACCTCTATGAGTCATATGCCGGTTCTATCTTGGCTACGATGGCTTTGGGTGCAGCAGCTTTTACAGGACCGTTACAGTTGAAAGCCGTTATGGCTCCTTCCCTCATCGCGGCTTGCGGTGTGCTGCTTTCGCTCATCGGAATCTTCATGGTAAAGACCAAAGAAGGCGCAGGTATGAAGGAATTGCTTCGTGCTCTCGCTATCGGTACGAACACGGCTGCTTTCCTCATTGCCGGTGTGACCTTTGGGATCTTCGCTTGGCTCTTCGGCACAGAGACCGACCAATGGTGGCAGGTATCGCTGTCGGTAGTCGTAGGTCTGCTTGCCGGTGTGATCATAGGAAAATCGACCGAGTACTATACTTCGCAGAGTTATAAACCGACTCAGAAAGTGAGTGAGAGTTCGCAAACCGGTCCTGCTACCGTGATCATCAGCGGTCTGGGTCTGGGTATGCTCTCGACCGCTATCCCGGTAGTAACCGTAGGTGTAGCGATCATCCTGGCTTACCTCTGCGCAAACGGTTTCCATATCGAGTTCAGTGCAGCTAACCTCTCCATGGGTCTTTATGGTATTGGTATTGCCGCTGTAGGTATGCTCAGTACGCTGGGTATCACCCTGGCCACCGATGCATACGGTCCTATCGCCGATAACGCAGGCGGTAACGCAGAGATGTCGGGTCTGCCTGCAGAAGTACGTCAACGTACTGATGCACTCGATGCACTGGGTAATACCACCGCTGCTACCGGTAAAGGTTTTGCAATTGGTAGTGCCGCCCTCACGGCGCTCGCGCTCTTGGCTTCGTATGTAGAGGAGATCAAGATTGCTTTGATTCGTACGGGTGAAGCGTTGCCGAACGGTGTAGAGGCGGCTAAGGCTACCTTGGTGGACTTTATGGAGGCCTATAATGTCAACCTGATGAATCCTATTGTTTTGGTAGGTATCTTCATCGGCTCTATGATGGCGTTCCTGTTCTGCGGTCTGACGATGAATGCTGTCGGCCGTGCGGCACAGAAGATGGTAGAAGAGGTTCGTCGTCAGTTCAAGACCATCAAGGGTATCCTTGAAGGTAAGGCTGATCCGGATTACGCACGTTGTGTAGCAATCTCGACCAAAGGGGCTCAACGGGAGATGTTACTTCCTTCTATTCTGGCGATTATCGTTCCTATCGTGACCGGTTTGGTGCTGGGCGTAGCCGGTGTCCTCGGTTTGTTGATCGGCGGCTTGGCAACAGGTTTCGTACTGGCTGTCTTTATGGCAAATGCCGGTGGCGCATGGGATAACGCGAAGAAATACGTGGAGGAAGGTAACTTCGGCGGAAAAGGTTCGGACTGCCATAAGGCTACCGTAGTAGGTGACACTGTAGGTGATCCGTTCAAGGATACATCAGGACCGTCGCTGAACATCCTCATCAAACTCATGTCGATGGTTTCCATCGTGATGGCCGGTCTGACTGTAGCACATCACTTGCTCTAAGCACATGACAATACAACAATATATATCCACTCATCGCGAGCGGTTCATGGAGGAATGGCGTAGCCTGCTCCGTATTCCCAGCGTGAGTTGTCAACCCGAGCACAGCGCAGATATGATGCGCTGTGCTCAGCGCTGGCAACAGTTGCTCTTGGAAGCCGGCTGTCAAAAAGCCGAGATCCTTCCGTCTCAAGGCAATCCCTTTGTCTTCGCGGAATATAAAATCGAAGATCAAAAATCTCAAATCTCAAATGCACCCACGGTGCTGGTCTATGCGCATTATGATGTGATGCCGGTAGAACCGGTCGAGGCTTGGCATTCCGATCCATGGGAAGCCACTATCCGCGACGGACGACTCTATGCCCGTGGAGCGGATGACGATAAAGGGCAGGCGATGATTCAAGCCAAAGCCTTTGAGTATATGGTGAAGACAGGGCAGTTGAACTGTAATGTGAAGTTCATCTTCGAAGGTGAAGAAGAGATCGGTTCGCCATCCTTAGAGGCATTTCTTGAGGACCATAAAGACCTGCTGAAAGCCGATATCATCTTGGTTTCCGATACTTCAATGATCGGGAAAGACACTCCTTCTATCACGACCGGATTACGCGGACTGGCGTACTGGCAGATCGAGGTGGATGGACCGAACAGAGACCTGCACTCCGGCCATTTCGGCGGAGCGGTGAAGAATCCCGTTAATGCGCTGTGTGAGATGATCGCGAAGATCGTCGATGCCGATGGACGCATCACTATCCCGGGGTTCTACGACGAGGTGTTACCTATTCCCGAGGCGGAGCGGGCGATGATCGCGCAGATACCGTTCTCGCAAGAGGCATATAACAAAGCGATCGATGTGGATGATGTCTTCGGCGAAGTAGGGTATAGCACCCTCGAGCGTAACTCCTGCCGTCCTTCGTTCGATGTATGCGGTATATGGGGCGGGTATACGGGTGAAGGATCGAAGACCGTCTTGCCTTCCAAAGCCTTTGCGAAGGTCTCCTGTCGCTTGGTGGCAAATCAGGACCATGAGGCTATCTCGCGTGCGTTCGTGCGTTATATCGAATCGCTCGCACCCAAGGGTGTGCGCGTACACGTCACGCCCATGCATGGGGGACAAGGTTATGTCTGTCCGATCGATATTCCGGCCTATAAAGCGGCAGAGAAAGGTTTCGAGATAGCCTTCGGCAAACGTCCTTTGGCAGCCAGAAGAGGTGGCTCTATACCTATCATCGCAGCCTTTGAGCAGATTCTTGGTTGCAAAACGATTCTTATGGGATTCGGTCTCGAGCAAAATGCCATTCATTCCCCGAACGAATCCATGGACCTCGAGGTCTGGGAAAAAGGCATCATTGCCGTGGCGGAATTCTATAAAGAACTGCAGAAAAATGCAAAATAATTACAAATTATTTGCGTATATCAAAAAAAAGCAGTAATTTTGCAGCCGCTTTCGGTAAAACCAGAGTTGAGTAGTAGTTCTTATCTCACTTCGTTCGAACGATCTACTACCCGCTCGGTGAGACCGAGCGGGTAGTAGTTCAGCCCGGTTAGAATGCCTGCTTTGGGAGCAGGAGGTCGTGAGTTCGAATCTCGCCTACCCGACATGTATAGGGCTATTTTTATTGACATTGATGACACGCTTCTCGACTACATCCCATGTTGTCGGGAAGCTTTTGAATTTGCCCTTCCGGAACATCCGGAGTATTTTGATCTCTTTTTCGAGATCAGTGGTCGTCTTTTCTCTGAAGCGAAACATGGTTTACATACGATTGCGGAAGTAATGGAACTCTATCCGAAAGAGTTTATTGCTGCGATTGGCTACCCGCCTGAGGCGGTAGATCCTTTCAAGCATGCTTTTCGGGCAGCGTGGGGGAAAACGCATACTTTGGTACCCGGTGCCAAAGAGATGCTGGAGAACTTGCAGGCCAAGGGCTATCGGCTCTTTGCGGCCAGTAACAGTTTCGGTCATTTGCAGCGTAGTCGTTTGGAGCAAGCCTGTATATTACCGTACTTCGAAGACACTTATATCTCAATGGATATCGGCTATGATAAACCGGATATTCGTTTTTATCAGGAGGCTCTTCGTCGATGTGGGTTGCAAGCGAAGGAAGTGCTGATGATCGGAGACAGTATGACGACCGATGTGATCGGAGCCCAGAAGGCCGGCATGGATGCCCTCTTTTTCGATCGTCAGAAAGATGATCTGTTACAGTTGACGGCTCAACTGTAAATTGGTAATTGGTGAATGAATCGCTATACGCTCGGTAAAATAGTGAAGTTTTTCTTCCATTGGCACTATGACATCCAAGTGACCGGAGAAGAACTGCTGCGGGACGAAACTACGCATCTTGTGCTACCTAATCACACCGCGTATATCGATCCTTTGATCCTCTTCAGCGAAGAGTGGTGGTTGCCGATTTGTCCGATGTGTGATGAGTCGTTTACCCGCCATTGGTTCTATGGATATATCCTGCGCAAGGCCGATGCGATTGAGGTGCCGGATCTGAACAAGAGTGCGATGAGTAGGGAAGAGGGAGCGCAAGTGGCGAGTCAGTTAAGTCGTATAGCCATCGATAATCTGGCGAGTGGTAAACAGATCTGTTTCTATCCGTCCGGCCATGTGAAGTTGGTGGATAAAGAGATCATCGGTAATCGACGTATGGCATACGAAGTATGCAAAGAACTGCCGGAAGGCGTACATGTCATCCTCTGTCGCATGCGTGGGTTGGAAACCAGTCGATGGTCCAAACTCAAACCGAAGAAATGGAAATGGCGTCGTACGGTGACGATGATTTTTGAGGATCATACGGATGATTTACGCGCGTGGGCGAAGACGCTCGACCGCCGCGTGTTTAATGAAAAATTGGAAAATTGGTATAATACATTAACATAAAGACAACAATCATGAAAGAGGATCGAAAGAGGAGGGTATTGTTGACACTCTTATTCATTGTTTTTCATCTCTCGTTTGTAACAGCCGGTGACACGGTTCGGTACACTTTGCAACAATGTCGTGATCTGGCGTTGACCAAGAGTGTCTCTTCCCAATCGCAGGAAGAGACCCGTCTGGCGGCGAAGTATAACCGTCAGGCAGCTCTGGCGGCGATGTTTCCCCGTATTACGGCAAATGCTTCCTACATGTGGAATAACGCCAATGTGCACCTGTTGGAGAACTCCGCTACGTTCAAGGCCGGTACTGCGACGGTGAATCCGGACGGAACAGCTTCGTTCACATGGAACGGGGAGAGTATTGTAGGTAAGATCGAAGAGGCGGCGCAAGGTACAGCTTTCGAAGAGGCTGTAACCGGTCTGGCTGACAGAACGGGGCAGGATATAGCGGACGCGTATAAGTTGCTGTACGATAAGTTATCGCCGGACTTGAGCCAGATCTTTGTGGCGCAGGTCGGCATCACGCAGCCTATCTACGTCGGAGGACGATTAACGCAGATGTACAAGATAGCCAAAGCTACGGAGAACATCGCAGTCCTCCAATCCGAGGCGAAAGAGAAAGATATCATCTACTCGGTGGACGAGGCCTATTGGCGTGTGGTATCGGTTGCTAAGAAGAAAGAACTCGCCGAGCAGTATTATCGTCTCTTATGCCAACTGGAGAATGACGTTAAGGAAGCCTTAGACGAGGGACTTGTAACGCAGGCGGACTTGCTTAAGGTTACCACCAAGCGCGGAGAGGCACAAGTGAAGAAACTGCAGGCGGAGAACGGCTTGACATTGTCCAACATGGCCCTGGCACAAATATGCGGTCTGCCGCTCAGCACGGCGTTCGTCTTAGACGAAAGCGGTCTGTCTGAGACGGTGCTTCCGTTTGACTCCGTCAATACAGAATCGGCGGTGGAGAGCCGCTCGGAGCTCCAACTGCTCCAAGAAGCAGAGAAGATCGCCAAGGCGAACACGATGCTTGCGGCAGCGGGACTGCAGCCGAATATCGTGGCTTCGGCCGGTTATGTATATTCGAACCCGAATGTAGAGAACGGCTTCAGTAATAAATGGAACAGCAAAGGTTTCTTCTCTGCCGGTGTGGTGGTGAATGTACCGATCGTTCATGCCGATGATATCTTACGATACAAAGCAGCCAAGCATGCGGCGAACGCAGTGACCATGAAGACCGAAGAGACGCGTGAACTATTGACCTTACAGACGACTCAGGCTAATCAGAAACTGACCGAGGCGCAGCAGAAGATTGCGTTAGCGCGGCTCACGCAAGCCAACGCAGCAGAGGTGCTCCGTATGGCTCAAGAGTCCTATGAGGCAGGTATGATCACCCTTACGGAACTCATGCAAGCCCAGACGGCGTGGCTCGCAGCGGCGTCTGACCTCGTCGATGCCGAGACGGAGGCCAAAACCACGGAAACACAACTTCGTAAATATTTAGGAAAGTTATAACATGAAACATCAAAAAGAAGGAAGTCTACTGTTGGGGCTTATCGCGCTGTTGACAGTAGTCGTTATTGTTGCGGTCGTAGGTGTGTTAGCACTCCGACCGGAGAAGACGCTCATCCAGGGAGAAGCGGAGGCAGCGGAATACCGTGTGTCCGGCAAAGTACCGGGGCGTATTGAGATGTACCTCTATGAAGAGGGGGAACAAGTGAAGAAAGGCGATACGCTCGTTGTGATCTATTCGCCTGAAGTGGAGGCGAAGAAAGCGCAGGCGCTCGCTGCAAGAGAGATGGCAGAAGCGGTAAACCAGAAAGCCAAGAACGGTGCTCAGCGGGAGCAGATTCAGGGCGCTTACGAGCTCTATCAGAAAGCGAAAGCAGGCGAAGAGATCTACCGCAAGAGTTATGAACGCGTGCAGCGTTTGTATGACAAGGGCGTAGTGAGTGCGCAGAAACGCGATGAGGTAGAGGCGCAGTACAAAGCCGCAGTAGCTACCGTCAAAGCCGCTCGCAGCCAATACGAGATGGCGCTTTCCGGTGCACGCGAGGAGGATAAGGCTGCTGCGGCAGCGCAAGTGGCGCGGGTAGATGGAATCTTACAGGAAGTGGCTGCTGCCGAAGCGGAGAAATACCTGCTTTCGCCTTGCGACGGCGAGGTTTCCGAACTATTTCCGAAGGTAGGAGAACTGGTTGGTCAAGGATCGCCGGTGATGGCTATTGTGGATCTGAGTGATGTATGGTTCACTTTCTCCGTACGCGAAGATATGCTGTATCATTTTCCGGTTGGAAGCGTTATTGAAGTAACTATCCCTGCGCTCGGGAACGGTGTGCGTTATCCGCTGACCGTCACTCATGTGAAGGCGATGGGGACGTACGCTACCTGGCGTTCAACCAAACAGAACGGCGGTTATGATGTGCGTACGTTTGACGTCAAGTGCCGACCGACTTCCGATATTCCGAATCTTCGTCCGGGCATGACAGCTTTGGTAATTGAAAATTGAAAGTAGAGAGTTGAAATACATATTTATTAACATATGGCGGGTGATGCAACGTGAGTTGCATATGATGTTTGCGCGACCACTGTATTTGTTTGCGTCCGTAGGCGTTATGCTGCTCTCTACGTTCTTCTTTCTCACGCTTATGCGTGGAGGAGCGGCGGAGAACATGCCGGTAGCGGTGGTGGACCTCGATCAGACGTCTATCTCACGCCGTCTCATCCATGAGATGCAGGCTACGCCTTCGGTAGATATACAGCTGGTCACGAACTCCTATCCGGAAGCCCGTGAGGCGATGCAGCAGGGGAAGATCTACGGAATTTTCGTGATACGCGAAGGTTTCTATAGTGATTTGGTGGCGTTCAAACGTCCGCAACTCGATTTCTATGTCACGAATGCTTATACGGTAGGCGGCAACACGGCGTACAAACAACTGCTGACGATGGCTAACCTTACTTCGGGTGCGTTCCAGCGCGAGGTTTTGCGCAAGAAAGGTCTCACGGACGATGTGATCATGCACCGGATCCAGCCGCTCGCCATCGAGGGACACATGGTCGCGAACCCATGGGGCAATTATTCCATTTATCTGGTCAGCACGATCCTGCCGGGTATCTTGGGGCTGATCTGTCTCATGCTCACCATCTTCGCCATCGGTTTTGAACTCAAAGCCCGTACGTCGCATGCTTGGCTTCGTGCCGCCGGAGGCAACTACACGGTCGCGATGATAGGCAAACTGATTCCGTACACGCTGATCTATCTCATTCTCGGCATCGGTTGTCATCTGATCCTCTATCGTTTTGCCGGATTCCCTGTCTATGGTAGCAAGGGACGGCTGATGTTCGGTCTGCTGCTCTTCATTCTGGCGATGGAAGCGCTTGGAATCACGATGATCGGTCTGTTGCCCACGCTCCGCGACGCCCTTTCTATCGGCGCGCTTTATTCCATGTTGGGCTTCTCCCTGTCCGGATTCACATATCCCCAGATGGCGATGCTTCCGCCCGTCAAAGCGCTCTCTTATTTGGAGCCGCTGAGGCATTATTACCTCATCTATGTCAACGAAGCGCTCATGGCGGCGCCTGCGATCAATAGTTTGCCGAACGCCTTGGCGCTCACCCTTTTCATGCTTGCTGCCCTTTGTGTCGCACCACGGCTCCATAGGGCGTTGGTATATTGGAATTATCCTTTGAAATAAGTCCAAAACGATATGTCCGAATATAAATATCCGATAGTAAAATCATTTGTCACGGAACTTCAACGCATCTTCCGGGACCCGGGTGTGGTCGTCATTTTTATTGTCGCCACGCTGGCGTATCCGTTGATTTACAAGGCGCTCTATTGGAATGAGCAGATCAACGATGTACCGGTTGCGGTAGTCGATTTGAGCAATTCGCCTCAGAGTCGCGAGTTTCTGCATCGATGGAACGCCTCGCCGGATATTAAACTGACGCACTCCTGCACCTCTATGGCGGAGGCGGAGCATCTGCTGCGTGACCAGAAGGTACACGGTATCATCTATTTCCCGCGTGACTTCGCCAAGCAGTTGGCGGACCCGCTTGGACAAGCGCATATATCGCTCTATTGCGACATGTCGTCGTTCCTCTATATGAAGGCGATCTATCTCTCCTGCAACCAAGTCATGCTGGAGTCCATGCGTAATATCCAGATCGACCGCTACGAACAGATGGGTATGGATAAGGAGTTCGCTTGGTCGCTTGTGCAGGACGCCCCGTATCATGAGACGGCGCTCTTCACGCCCACCGGCGGTTACGGTTCTTTCCTCATCCCGGCGGTACTGGTGCTGATCCTGCATCAGACCCTTTTATTCGGTATCTGTATGCTTGGCGGAACTGCCAGAGAAGAGAATGAAGAAAGTTATACTTTTACTTCGCTCATCGGGCGCGCAGGCGCGTGCTTCCTTACATATTACGGTTTGGCGGCAATCCTGCTGGGCTTCTTCCCGCGGCTCTTCGGAATCCCGCACATAGGCGCAATAGGCGATATTCTGCTGCTGATAGTGCCCTATCTGCTGGCGATCATTTTCTTCTCGCTCTGCGTCTCGGTCTTCATCCGGAACCGCGAATCGGGGCTGGTACTGCTGATCTCTACATCGCTGATTTTCCTCTTCATGGCAGGTATCTCTTGGCCCAAAGAGATGATCCCGCAGGCTTGGCGATGGGTGGCAGCCTGCATCCCTTATACATGGGGCGCGCACGCGTTCATTCATGTCAACTCGATGGGTGCGACGCTCTCTCAAGTGACGCGTGAGTTCATCGCGCTATGGGTGCTCACCGGAGCGTACGGTGTAATGGCGTGTGTGTTGTTTTATATAAGGAAAGAGCGTGAAGCTTTAAGACAAAAGAAAGAGTGCTGATGCGCTCTTTCTTTTGGTGAGGGGTTACGGGTTTAGGCGCCGGATGTTATCCAGACACTATGAAAAAATCCCCCCAAAATTTGCATATGTCAAAAAAAAGCATTACCTTTGCAGCCTGATTTGTTAGATATGACAGAACAAGAGATTGAAATACGTGCGCAGCGCGCTACTGAGTTATTCAAACAGGGGTTTAACTGCTCGCAAGCGGTCTTCACTTCCTGTGCGGATTTATATGGAATTACGGACGAACAGTTGGCGCTTCGTCTGTCCGCTTCTTTCGGAGGCGGGATAGGTCGCATGCGGCTCGTTTGCGGAGCTGCGAGCGGTATGTTTCTTTTAGCCGGACTGCAGAACGGTTCATCCACTCCGCACGATAACGAAGGCAAGATGGCCAACTATGCGTACGTGCAGCAGTTGGCCGGAGAATTCAAAGGCAAATACGGCAGTTTGATCTGTGCCGAATTGTTGGGCCTCGCGCCGAAAGGATCCATTGATCCTCGTCCGGCGGAGAGAACTCCTGAGTATTATGAGAAACGTCCATGTAGCGAGATGATTGCTGAGGCCGTTCGCATTTATTTGAGAAGTTTATGATCGTTAAAAATCTGATAGAGCTAATCGGCAAAACGCCGATGTTAGAAATTAAAGAGGGCAACACTCGTTTGCTGCTTAAGTTAGAGCGTTTTAACCCGGGCGGGTCGGTAAAGGACCGTACGGCTCTTTCGATGATTGAGGATGCCGAAAAACGCGGTGTTTTACAACCGGGCGGAACGATCATCGAACCCACTTCCGGCAATACCGGTGTGGGTTTGGCATGGATCGGTAAACTGAAGGGCTATCGTGTGATATTAACCATGCCCGAGACCATGTCGGTGGAGCGTCGAAACCTCTTGGCTACCTATGGTGCAGAACTTGTTCTGACACCCGGAGCAGAAGGAATGAAAGGGGCGATAGCGAAGGCTGAAGCCATGCAGCGCGAGACGCCGAACAGTATTATCTTAGGCCAGTTTGTGAACCCTGCGAACCCTGCCATTCACTATGCTACGACAGGTCAGGAGATTTGGGAAGATACGAATGGTCAAGTGGATGTCTTCATTGCCGGAGTGGGTACAGGAGGAACCATCAGTGGAGTAGGTCGTGCATTGAAGGAGAAGAATATGCTGGTCGAGGTCATCGCCGTTGAGCCTGCTTCTTCTCCCGTCTTATCCGGAGGGAAAGCGGGTGCGCATAAGATACAAGGAATAGGTGCGGGATTTGTGCCTGAGACCTATCAAGCTGCTTTTGTGGATCGCGTGATGACTATCACGAACGAAGATGCCATGGAAGCTGCGCGGGCATTGGCAAAAGAGCAGGGCCTGTTGGTTGGTATCTCGAGCGGTGCGGCCTATGCTGCGGCTTGCCAGTTGATGCAACAACCCGACTATAAAGACAAGACCATCGTAGTATTGTTACCCGATACAGGCGAACGCTATTTAAGTGTATTATGACGAAAATACCCACTATTAATCTGTTAAAGCAATTAGTAGCGCACTTGCAGGGAGTGATCTTTCCGGAGTATTTTCCGAAGGTAGAAGCACCGCAAGATCTCTGTTTGCCGGATGCTTTCTGGGCAGAAATACCGGCCATCGCACGGCTTGTGAATACGGATGTAGATGCGGTGTTGCATAACGACCCGGCTGTAACGGATCGCGGAGAAGTGATTCTTTCGTATCCGCTTACTTTTGCTATGGTACATTACCGTGCTGCGCATGTGTTGTACCACCTTGGTGTTCCGCGTATTCCGCGTATGTTAACCGAGTTGGCGCACAGCCGTACGGGTATTGATATTCACCCCGCGGCAACTATTGGCGACTATTTCTGTATTGACCATGGTACGGGGGTTGTCATTGGCGAGACTACTATCATCGGTTCGCATGTGGTGCTCTATCAAGGTGTGACGTTAGGAGCGAAGAATTTTGAATATGATGAACAGGGACGACCAATTGATATCCCTCGTCACCCGATCTTAGAGGACCGTGTGACGGTCTATTCGAACACCTCTATCTTGGGGCGTGTAACTATCGGTCATGACACCGTAATAGGCGGTAACGTCTGGCTTACCCAAGATGTCCCGGCCAACTCCATCGTCCTCCAATCGAATCCTGAAATTAGGATAAAGAATAAATCATAAATTTGAGAATTAGCTTGCTAATAATCGTTCGAGCAAAGCGAGATAAGAAATCATAAATTAAAAATATGAAATATTTTTTAGCAATCATAGGCGGAGGTCCTGCGGGCTATACAGCAGCAGAGAAGGCCTCGAAAGCCGGTAAAGATGTCGTGCTCTTCGAACAAAACGCTGTAGGAGGTACGTGTCTGAATGTAGGCTGTATTCCAACCAAATCGCTCTTGTACGGTGCGAAACAGTATTATAATGCGACGCACGCGCAGAAATACGGTGTAACAGCCGAGAACGTAGCCTTTGATTTTGCGGCTATGCAGAAGCGCAAGACGATCGTGGTGCGCAAACTGGTAGCCGGTATTAAACAGCGTCTGAATAACGAACACTGTACGTTGGTCAGCGGAGCTGCAGCAGTAGTAAGTCGTACGGACGAACTCGTAACCGTTTCCTGCAACGGCGAGACTTACGAAGCCGAGAATCTTTTGATTTGTACGGGTTCGACGAACTTCGTTCCTCCTATTCCGGGTATCAAAGAGAATGAGTATGTGTGGGACAGTACAGATGCCTTGGCGGCCACAGAACTGCCGAAATCGATTATCATCGTCGGAGGCGGTGTGATCGGTATGGAGTTTGCAACGCTGTACCATGAATTAGGGGTGCCTGTAACGGTTATCGAAGCCATGCCGACTATCTTGCCGAATCTGGACCAAGACATAGTAAATGTGCTGTTAGAGAAATACAAAAAAGCAGGAATTAACATCTTGACCAGTACAAAAGTAGAGTCCATCGAAGGCGGGAAAGTAAATGTCAAATCGCAAATTTCCAATGACCAATTACAAATATCCGCAGAGCGGATCTTGGTTTCAGTAGGTCGTAGAGCGAACCTCCAAGGTCTCGAAGCATTGAATGATCTGGAGTTAAATCGTGGAGCGATTATTGTGGATGAATTCATGAAGACGAACCTTCCGAACGTCTATGCCTGCGGTGATGTGACGGGTAAGATCATGTTGGCCCATGTAGCAGCCCGGCAGGCGGAAGTGATGGTTGGTCGTCTGTTGAAGCAGATACCCTTGCAACGCATCGCTTATAATGCCATACCGTCGGTCGTTTATACCAATCCTGAGATAGCGTCTGTAGGTATCACGGAGCAGCAGGCTGCGGAACTGAATATCGAGGCCGAAGTGCGTCAACTGCCGATGACATTCAGTGGTCGATTTATGGCAGAGAACGAAGGGGAGACCGGTCTTTGCAAACTGGTGTTAGATACCAAGAAACAGACCATTTTAGGTGTGCATTGTATCGGCAACCCGTGTTCGGAATTCATTGCCGCGGCTTCTTTTGCGGTGCGCATGGGCTATACGACAGCCGAGTTCGAACAGGTTGTCTTCCCGCATCCTACGGTAAGTGAAATTCTGCATGAGATAATATAAAAATCCTCTATTTTTACTAAAAACGGCGAAATTCCAAAGATTTTGCCGTTTTTATTTGCATAAATGCAAAAAAAGCCGTAAATTTGCGAACTTTTTTGCAAGTAAAATAGTAGAAACACAATTAATGAAAAATTTTTAATATTATGAAAAAACATTTTATCTTCTTTGTAGCGCTCTTTTTCACAGCGCAGATCAGTTTGGCAGCCAGTGTGACCGCGCCGGCTGATATTCCGGCATATTGGGCCAGCGTGGACGGGAAGTCGGGTGCAACTCTTTGGTCGGCGGTCAGTGCCGCTACGGGCAAGAATTTCAAGTCTATCGGTTACAACGGCTTGTATTCCGCGTACCTGAAGACGGATGTGTATCCTGCTGACTCGGTAGGCAAAGCCGGTAAAATTTGGGATATGTACGGCGAGTGCGTTTTTGCTTCTACTAATACCTGCGGCAACTATAACGGCGTATGCGATTGTTATAACCGCGAGCACTCGATCCCGCAATCCTGGTGGGGGGGAGGTACAGGCGGCATCGGAAACGATATCTTTCATGTCCTGCCTACCGACGGTAAGATTAACGGCGTACGTTCGAACTATGAGTACGGCGAGGTGAACGGCGGTACGAACTGGCGTGGAAACAAATATGGTTCTGCCGGTTCCTGGTCCACGGACAAAAAGACCATCGCTTCTTCAGCCGGCGAGACGGTGAACGGTTCGGGAAACGTATTCGAACCCAAACCGCAATACAAAGGCGACTGGGCCCGAGGAATAATGGGTACAATCGTCAAATGGCAGCAGTCGAATCTGACTACCGGAAACAATTTCTTCAGCGGTACCTATACCGCTTCGGGCTATTACGGTCTGACGAAGAAAGCGGTGGTTCTGCTGATGAAATGGCACCGCGAGGATCCTGTTTCGCAGAAAGAGATAGATCGTAATAACGGTATCCAGCAGACGCAGGGAAACCGCAACCCCTTCATCGATTATCCGTATCTGGCGGAGTATATCTGGGGTGAGCATGCGGGTGAGACGATCGATATGGACCTTTTGATGCCGAGTACCGATCCGGATTTTGTTCCCGGTGTAAGCGATGGTTCGCGTACGTACGTGCCACCTGTTCCCGGAGCGATGTACGGGGTGACCTGGTCAGCTAACGGCGAGGTGCTGTCGGTGGATTCGATAGCCGAGGAAGCGAAGATCAGCGTTCTGCCTTCTGATCCGACAAGCTGTTCGAAGGAGAGTAGCGTCTTTATGGGATGGGCAGTAGCGCCTATTGACGGCACCCAAGACGAGGCTCCGAGCCCGTTATACACCAAGGCTGCGGACTTCCCCGCCGTAACGCAGGATGTGACCTACTATGCGGTGTTTGCAAAAGAAGAAGCCGGCGGCTCGTCCACTCCGACGACCTATACGTTCGATGCCGAACATCAGGAAGGATGGGCTAATACGGCGTCCAAAAATGGTTTGTACTGGCTCTTAGATCAAGGCAAGACGCTTGTATCGCCGACGATCGACCTGATGTATCTTGAGTCAATCGTAGTGAAGATGCGAACCTACGGTGGCGCGCAATACGACGAGTTGACGATCTCTAAGGCGGACGGCAAGCTGACAACGATCAACGCTACAGAAGGTAGTGCGATGACCGAATATACATGGAAAAACAACCTCAATATCGCCGGCGAGTCGGCTCTTACGTTCGCCTGCACCAACGGAGGCAGCAGCAAAGGTATCGGTATTCAGTCTGTTGTCATAAACGCAGGCGGTGCGGCTTCGACTTACAGCCGTTATATCACGTCCTGCCAGGGTACCACAGAATTCATTGATCCGATACCCGAACCGGATCATATTGCTCGCAAGATTATCATCGGCGGACAGATATATATCGTTCGTGACGCTAAAATCTTCACCATTCAAGGTCAACGCGTTAAATGATAGGAAACATGTCGAAAATAAAATCTATTCTCTTACTTGCGCTTCTTTGGTTTGCACAAATAAGTTATGCGAACGTCATCACTGGCGTAGCGGCTATACCGGACGGCTATTATGATGGCGTGAGCGGGAAAAAGGGAGCGGATAACATCCTTAATGCCCTTAACACCTGTATCTCCAAAGACTATAACGAGATCTCGTATAAGGGTCTCGAACCGCATTATCTGAATACCGATTTCTATTCCGATACTCTTTGGGATATGTATTCCACGTGCCGCTTCACCTATGAGGATGCAAACGTGCCGCAGAAGAAAGTGTGTGACGGATGGAACAAGGAGCATGTGTGCTGTCAGTCGTGGTTAGGTTCCGGACCGATGGTGTCGGATCTATTTAATGTCTATCCGACCGATGCGCGTATCAATAACTTGCGTTCGAACTACCCCTACGGCGTCGTATCTACGTTCAGCGGTTTCTCCGGTGATCCGGACAAGCACGGTCTGGGTAAACTCGGCTCGTCGGTAGCCGGTGTGGGAACGGTGTATGAACCCGATGACCGCTACAAAGGCGACTTCGCCCGTACGTTCTTCTATATGGTAGCGCGCTACCGGAGTAACATCTTAAACTCGGGCAACGGTTCGCAGATGTTCTCTTCTAATCCCACAAACCTCACTACCTACGCTCTTAATTTCCTGCTTCAGTGGCACCGGAATGACCCGGTTAGCGAGAAGGAGATCGACCGTAACCAGGCTGTCTACGGCGAGCAAAACAACCGCAACCCCTTCATCGACTATCCGGATCTGGTGGAGTATATCTGGGGCGATAAAGTGGGGCAGACGGTGGATCTGTCCGCTATGGTGCCTACCTGCGAAGGTCAGACCGGCGCTGTGAAGTACGGCGTCACGTGGATGGTAAACGGTGAAGTGCTGAGAGTGGATTCCGTACGGGAGAACAGCAAACCGACTGCGTTGCCGGAGACGCCTGTCTCCTGCTCTGAAACCAGCGATACGTTCTACTGTTGGTGCGGCACACACTGGTCCGGGATATTACCCGACTATCTGCCTGACGACGCAGAAACGATCTTCACCGCATCGGAGATGCCGGCGGTCGTGATGGACGTGACCTATCATGCCGTCTTCGCCCATAAAGACACCGAACAGACCGGAGCTGTCGAGTCGTCCGAGACCCTCGACTTCTCTGCGCAGAACTATGCGAATGGCGCCAAGATATCTTCTCTGACCGTAGGCGACGTGACCGCTTCGTTCAGCAAGGGCTCCAGTTCGACCGACCCCGCGTATTACAACACCGGCACGGCTGTACGATGCTATCCGGGTAACACGATGACTGTCACAGCGGAGGATATCACGAAGATCGAGTTCACCTTCGGTTCCGGCGATTACACCAATCCGATAACGGCGAATACGGGTACGCTGAACGGAAGTACTTGGACCGGTTCCGCCGATGCCGTCACTTTCACTGTCGGCGGAGACAGTAAACATCGACGCATCCAGGCACTCAAAGTGACGATGAACGGACAGGGGGCAGTGACCACCTATTCCGATTTCCTCACTTCCTGTGCCGCTACGGATATCGAGAATCACGAAACACCAAACACCAATCACAAATTATTGATCGACGGACACCTGTATATCGAGGTGAACGGACATATCTTTAATATTACCGGACAAAGAATAAAATAATAGTTATTGATGGATATTTCAATTATTGTACCTCTGTATAATGAGGCAGAGTCGCTACCGAAGTTATACGAATGGATAGCGAAGGTGATGAAAGAGAACAAGTTCTCTTATGAAGTCATCTTCGTCAATGACGGATCGACGGATGAGTCGTGGGAAGTCATCAGCCAATTGAAAGAGGAAAGTGAAAAGACGAAAGAAGGAGCCGTAAGAGGTATTTGTTTCCGTAGAAACTACGGAAAGAGTGCGGCGTTGTATTGCGGTTTTAAGGCAGCGGAAGGTGATGTGGTTATTACGATGGATGCCGACCTGCAAGACTCGCCTGACGAGATTCCGGAACTCTACCGAATGATCAAAGAGGACGGTTTTGATTTGGTGAGCGGATGGAAACAGAAACGTTACGATAATAAATTTACGAAGAATATTCCTTCCAAGCTCTTCAATGCTACGGCACGTCGTGTGACAGGTATCAAGTTGCACGACATGAACTGCGGTTTGAAGGCTTATCGCAAAGAGGTAGTGAAGAATATCGAGGTATTCAGCGAAATGCACCGCTATATTCCGTTTTTGGCGAAGAATGCCGGATTTACGAAGATCGGCGAGAAAGTGGTACAGCATCGCAAGCGTGAGTTCGGTACTTCAAAGTTCGGTATCAACCGTTTCGTAAACGGTTATCTGGACCTCATGACGCTGTGGTTCTTGAATAAATTCGGTAAGCAGCCGATGCACTTCTTCGGATTAGTGGGCAGTCTGATGTTCTTTATCGGATTTATAGCCGTGATCGTTGTGGGCAGCATGAAACTCTATGCGCTCTCGCATCATGTGCAGGCGATGTTGGTGGGTGTGAATCCGTATTTCCATATCGCTATTCTGATGATGATCTTGGGTTGTATGCTGTTCCTGGCCGGTTTCTTGGCGGAATTGGTGATTCGTAACAGTCCCAGCAGAAACGACTACCTGATCAAAGAGGAAATCTAATGGCTCAGAGTCTGGATGAACAAATAAGCACGATCGAACGCGCTTTAGGCGAGAGCATGATAGAGCATGCCCTTGTGGTTGTGCGCACCTGGCTGAACGAGTTGGGTGAGAATAACCCGTTCGAGGAGGCTTTTCGTACCATTCAGACGCAGTATAATGAGCTCTTTACGCGCTGGTTGAATATCGATGATCCGCATGCAGCGGAGGAACTGAATAACTTGACGGGCGATACGTATCAATTGGTAGATGCTGTGTATGCCGAGTTACGTCTCAAGCGCGGTTTATCGCCCGACATGCGCAGTTTCAATGCCGACTCGCTTCAGTCGGTAATGAATTATTTTGCGAATAACGTACGTCTTCGTCCGGAGGATTTTGAGTGGTTGCACGAAGTGATCGAAGATGAATCGCAAGTGAGTATGGCGTTGATGGCTTTGAATGCCCTGACGCGCAACTTACGCGAGTGCTTCAATACCGATGCGTTTTTGGCGGTGATAGACGGCATTAATGCGTCCAATGGACTCATCAGTGACCAGAGTCTGGCGAATGCGTTCGTGCTGCTGATTCACTATGATGTACGAATTGATTTCTTCCCGACGATTCAAGATGCTTTTGCCAATGCGATCGCGGATATGAACGATGGAGGGGAGCATGCCTTCGATGTACTATGCGCGTTTATTCGTTCCTTGCCGGCGAAGGATGCAGACGCTTCTTCGAAAGCCGACGAGGCTTTAAACCAATTGCCGGAACTGCTGCGCGAGATGTTGGAGAAAATGGGCATGAAGGATGAGGTGCACTCCATGATGGCTTGGATTCCGAAATCGGAACAGGAGTATATCGGAGGCTTGATACAACTGCTGCCTAAGACCTGGTTATACGAAGTGCTGGTAGCCGGAGAACCTATCCGCGAGAATATCTTAACGAAGGACTATCTGCGTTTGGGAAACCGCGAATTCATGTGGTCACATATCGATATTGCGGAGCAGTATTTTGTTGAACTGCTGCGCAAGGGTTCGACCAAACCGATGGATTATATCAATTACGGCCACTGTCTGCTGCTGAAAGGCGACCGAATGATGGCTTTTGAGAACTATCGTCAGGCCCGACAGTTATGCGGGAATGTAAAAGACTTCTTTAATCTCTTCCGACCCGATCGGCGCCAATTGGTGGATTGCGGCGTGCCGGTAGAGTTTATCTATCTGATCGAAGATCAGTTGCTAAAAGGCAACTCCTAAGCCGGCGTCGATAAATTCGGCACGAACGCCGTGTGTTTTCAGTCCTAATTGCACGAAGAGGTGGTCAAGTACGTGATACTTGAGCACGAATTGCATGTAACACCAGCCGTCCTGATAATTGCTGGCTTTGGAGAAGTCGTACGCATAGAAGACGCCGCGGTTAAGGGATGTACCTGCGTCCGCTGCGGCTTTGGCTTGCTCATAGGGCTCCAAGTTCTTGATGGGATCAAAGACATAGAAGCCGACATGGAGACCGGCAGTTAACTTGCCGATGATAAATTCCGGTTGAAGGCTTATACCCACGCGGAAACAATTCATTATATCGCGCTGCGCGAGATAAGTCTTACCGAAATAAGTGATCGGAGCGCCGGGGTTTGCTGCTGCGAACTCATCGTTGACAGCTCCGTAATAACCGTCATAGAAGGCATCGACTCCCGCACCTATACGGAAGACGCTGAAGGGAACCCAGTAGGCTGCGGCTTTGATGGATGCCACACCATAGAACCGCTGGCCGTTCTGATTATCGGCATAGTAGTTTTGCTTCGCTCCACCCGTAGCGCTGATCTCTACCGCCCAGGGTTTATCTACGTCTTCATGCAATTCCTTGGCGGATTTGGGTTCATTGGCTATTTGGGTATTACCCGGAATGTAACGGAGACCTAATTCGCCGCCAAACATGTTATATCCGGAGTTGGGGTGCATGAAAGAGCCGTTGCTGATATGATGCCATCCTCCGGAAAGGGTTATCTCAAAGCCGTCTTTGATGGGGAAATCCATGTACAATTCAACCGCCAGATAGGCGTTTAGGATGGAACCGATCGACTGGTTGGATTTTTTGAAACCTCCATCGCCCTGATAATAGGGTTTGTATCCGTCCGGCAAGGTGTTGCGATAGGTTTTGGTGACAGCCGCTAAACCGACCGTAGGACGCAAACCGATGCGGAAATGTGTGCCGTTATAGAAAGGTTGGTTCATATAACCGTACGCAGCGATGGCAGAACCTAATTGCGCATCGTTACCTAAGTTGAGATAACTCACACCCACGCCAATCGAGGCGTTATTCCATTGTTTGAGACTCTTCCAGCGACCGGTAGAGAGAAACTCTACGGCGAATTGTCCGCCGAGCACGGGACGTTGAATCCATGCATCTACTTTGCCGTCCGGCATCATCATATTGGCCGAGCCGCTGAGACGGTAGGCTAATTTATATTCGGGTAAACTCCAGGCTTGCGCACATAGGAGTACCGAAAAAAGGAACAAACCGATTCTTTTCATTTCGGCGACAAAGGTACTGCTTTTTTCTGAATTACGCAAATAATTTAGAGTGTAAAGTACGGATTTTGTAAAGTAGACTTAGCAAAATGCAAGTTTCTGCACATTTTTTTCAAATTTTCTTGCATGAATTATGATTTTTTTTTATTTTTGCAGCGCTTTTGGATAAGCAATTTGAGAAATTGAACATATAATCAATTAATCAACATTAATTATTAACAAAAAAAACGTTTTTTTTATGAAAAAGATTTTTTCGATTCTGGCTGTAGCGCTGGTAGCGTTCAGTTTCAGCTCTTGTAAAAATGAGCCGAGTGCTCCGACTGTAAAGCTGAACTTCTCTGGTGAGCAAGTACAGTGGGATGACTTTGTTGCAGAAGACGGTTGGTGGCAAGTAATAGCAGGGGACACTACTTATGTCTTGAGTCTGTCTAACGGAAACGAGATTCAGCAAGCGGCAGGTACTTATACAGCAGCTGACCTTGATTCGGCTTATTCGTATGTTGGAATCATTGCTACTCAGGAGAAAGTTACTTTCACTGAAGGTTCTGTTACTGTAGAAGTTGCTGAAAAGCAAGTTAAAATTACCGGTAAGCTCACGGGTGCTGACAGCACGATTTATGAGATCAATGTTCTCTACACTGAGCCGGAGGCTAAGAAGACCGTTGAGTTGACCATCGAAGAGGCTGCATTGTTTGAAGGCTATGGTGATTATGGTCTGTATGCTTTCTATGGCGCTAATGACGATGCTTATGTTCAGATCGCTCTTTGGGCTGACGAACTTCAAGGTGATTTCACTGAAGAAGATCTTGACAACTCCTATCTTGGAACTTTTGTAGAGGACGCTGATGGTGAGCATGGGGTTTATACCGCTGCTATCACTGTAACTCCGGGTAATGAAGAAGGCGCTTATGCAGTTGCTGCTGACCTGCTTTGCCGCAACAACACCCTGTACAAGGTTAACATGACTGTTGTTCCTAGTGAGGCTGATGCTGCTCCTGCTAAGGCTCCGGCTAAGAAAGGCTTCAAGGCTTTCAAAGGCGCTAAAGCTCTCTAATCAATAGGTTAGATCTTTTTACAAAACAGTCACTTCGGTGGCTGTTTTTTTTTGTATATACGGAATACGGACGTAGTAAGGTGGGGTGGTAGAGGATACCAATTATAACCTACTAATCACCTACTAATCACCTACTAATAACCTACTAATCACCTACTAATCACCTACTATTTGTCCAACGGGGATCATATTATGGGTAATTTTTTAGCAAACAAAACACGCTTAAGCAAGCTTAGACGATTCCAAGGAATCTTCTCTTTGCCTGCAAATCGATTATTTTTTTGCTAAAAATCTTGTATATTCCAAATATTTGTAGTAATTTTGCACGCAAATTATAATTTGCGTAAGTATGGGCCTATGCAAACAAACGAATTTTTGAGCCTATGAAAACAAATAGACTTATAATTGGAATAGCGATGGTATGCCTGTTGGGCGTATCGGTTCAAGTTCAGGCGGTGAGTCGGGCGGCTCGTCAGGAAGCCATGCGTTTGTACCGTGAGGGTTGGCGTGCTTTTCCCGATGCTCAGTCTTTGTCTGAACAATTGGAGCAGACGATGAACGTGCAATACGATGCGGAGGGGAAGCTATCGCATAAATATATTATCGGCGAAGGCACTTCGTCGGTTTGTCCGTCTTTAGAAGAAGCTGAAGCGCAAGCGAATGCCATGGCGCGCATCAACTTGTTGGGTCAATGCGATGTGGAATGTAAGGCATTGCTTACTTCTACCTCCATGCAGAACGACGATGTGACAGAGGCGCATGTGGAGAATGCATCGGTGGATGTGATAGCTTCCAAGAATCAGTTCTTCGGCTATACCGTAAAGAGTACGTATGCATATGACAATGTATCCGCAGCCCATATCAGTTCCATCGAGATGTATTATAACGACGAGTTACTGATGCGTAATTACGAGACAGAATCGAATGTGGAGTCGGAGATTAACTGGGAAGCGGTGACTAAATACGGATCGGTCGTTCCTTATGCTCAGAACGCCTGGCGTATCACGCGTATGTATCGCAAGGTGCGCGGCGGCTATGAGGCGCTCATCCGCGTATGCAACTACGCTTACCCAACAGAGAAATAACAAGACGTATGGCAAAGATAAAACCCTATGTTGACCAGCAAGGCAGAGCCTTACCTTATCCCTGGTTAATTAATTTCATGCTATGGTTGGTAGGCGGTTCTCAGACGGTGCGTCTTCGTTTCTGGAGCCGTAAGCCGCGTCACACGGCGGAGAAGACGCTGCGTGACATTCTGACTATTTCGCGGGATACGGTGTATGGCAAGGAGCACCATTTTGATCGTATCTTAAGTGCTACGACGGCGGATGATTTGTTCCGTCTGTATCGTTTGTATGTGCCGGTAAACAACAGTTTTGAGACCTTACGGCCGTATGTGGAGCGTCATAAGAACGGCGAAGAGAATGTGCTGTTTCCGGGTAAACCGGATATGTATGCCACTACTTCGGGAACGACGAGTGAACCGAAATGGATCCCGATGACCCATAAGTACCTGAAGGATGTGTACGGCAAGATGAGTCATATCTGGACGTGGAACTTCGTTAAGCACCGGAGCCGTATTTTCGGCGGACATATCTTCACGACGGTAGGAAAAGAATGCGAGGGTTATGCGCCGGACGGGACGTTATACGGTTCGGTGAGCGGTGTGTTGGTTCGCGATATTCCGCCTATTATCAAGAAGCATTATACGGGTCCAGCGGCAGTGATGTCCATTCCGGATTATGGTGCACGTAACTATACCTTGATGCGCTTGGCACTTCAGCATCGAGATGTGACGCTATGGGCAACAGCCAACCCCTCGACGATATTGGAGTTGCTGCGCGTGATGAATGAGAATCTTGAGGAGATGATTCATGATATCGAGACAGGTGGTATCAGCGAGAACTTCGATATCCCGTTTGAGATACGTTCGGAGTTAGACCAGTATATTTCACCCAAACCGGAGCGTGCCGCAGAGTTGCGTAAGATTCTCGAGGAGACCGGGCATATGTATCCGAAGGATTTCTGGCCGTGGTTGCAATACCTCAGTACGTGGAAATGCGGTAACACGAAGATCTACATGGATAAGTACATGGACCAGTTTGACTGGGATAAGACCTTCTATCAGGAGTTGGGATATATTGCGACGGAGTGCCGTTTCGGCTTCTCGCTGGATGATACGAATGAGAGTGTGCTCTTCCCGCAGTTCCATTACTATGAGTTTGTTGAGGAGAGCGAGTTAGACAGTCCCCACAAACACTTCCTTCAGATCGATGAATTGGAGTTGGGCAAACGCTACTGCGCGTATGTGACGACCTATTCGGGTCTGTTCCGCTATAACATGAACGATCTGGTGGAGGTAGGCGGAAAATTCAAGAACACCCCTACCGTTCATATGGTTTCCAAAGTAAACGGCATCGTCTCTATGACGGGTGAGAAACTGTATGAACCGCAGTTCATGAACGCTGTGCATCAGGCGGAAGAGGAGACGGGCATCAAGACGAAGTTCTTCGTGGGCTTTGCGGATGTGGAGGAGTCGAAATACCACTTCTACTACGAGTTTGAGAACGAGAAGATTCGTCAGGAGCAAGCCGAGGCGTTTACGAAAGTGGTGGACGAGAAACTGCAACATATCAACCTCGAGTACGAGAGTAAACGGCAGTCCTTCCGCTTACATGAACCGGAGACCCATATCTTGCTGTCCAATGCGTATGCGCGTTTCAAGGCAGCGTGTCTGAAGGACGGATTCCGCGACGGTCAGTTTAAGTTCAACCTGCTGATGCAGGACGAGAAACGTCGGACGAAATTTAATATGTTGCAACGCTGGGAGAATCGTTTCGAACGCTTCAGCGAGCGCGTTATAGAAGGAGCAAATAAAATCGATGATAGACAAAAAGCACGTGCTAAACGGCGTCAAGAGCGTCGTTCTCGATCTTGATGGCACTTTATATGACAAACGCGGCTTAGCGCATAGAATGGTGAGACGTCTCTTTTGGTGTCTGCCTCTTTTGGCGTCCGAACGTCTGGCGCGTCGTAACATGCACTATCTGCAGTTTGCGACGGGAGAGGAGTTCTACGACTGTTTCTTTCATATGATGGCTCGCGGCCACTGGTGGAATGCGAAGATAGCCGCTAAATGGTACGAACTGGTGTATATGCCGGCAATGATTCGTCTGATCGCCAAGCGTCAACCGGTGCGCCAGGACGTGCTGGACCTGATCGCGGAATGCAAGGAGAAAGGCATCAAGATGGCTATCTTCTCGGATTACGGCTGTGTGGTAGAGAAGTTAGAGGCGCTGCATGTGGACCCGGTGCAGTTTGATCTGTTGGTTTCTGCTCCCGAAATGGGTTCGTTAAAGCCTTCGGAGTACTGCGCGCGTCGCGTATTGGAATTGATGGGAGCGGAGGCCGAGACGACTTTGTTTGTGGGCGACCGCGATGAGAAAGACGGAGCTGCAGCGCGAAGTGTAGGAGCGAAATTTTTATTGGTGAATGGAAAATAAGCGATATACAGATTTGAAAGTGACGGAAGGTACGTATGTGCCGCCCGTGACGATGAATTATCCGGAGGACGACCCGTATGTAGGTTTGTATCAGCCGGTTTATGATCGGGAGTATCTGCCGATCGATGCTACGTATCCGTATTACGATCCGTCTTGGCGAAACAAACTGCGCGTGGCGTTTGGCTATGCTTTCGTGCTTCGTCCACTTGGATGGATTTTGCGCATCAGATACGGGTTGCGATGGCGTATTGAGGGCGAGACCAAATGGCGTCGTTCGTCCTGTGGTGTTCGTCGATGGCTGAAGCAGTTCGACCTTTCACGCGGTGCGATCACGATCGCGAACCACTGTTACCGCCATGACTGCGCGTCGGTATTGACCACTTTTCATGCTTCGGCGCGCACGCGCATACCGATGTTTGCACCGAATTTCCGCACCAAGGACCAGTTCTATCTGCGTATTGTAGGCGGAATACCTATTCCTGCGGCTGAAGCGGGTTTGAGTGCAATGAAAGCCTTCAATGCAGCGTTCGATGCGTATGACAAAGAGGGTTTCTGGTTTCATATCTTCCCCGAGGCTAAGCGCTGGGATTGGTATAAACCGCTTCGTCCGTTCCAGAAAGGTGCGTTTACGATGGCATATAAGTACAACAAACCTATCATTCCGTTCGCAGTTACCTATCGTGAGCGGACAGGTATATGGCGTCTGTTTGGACCGAAGGATGAACCCTTGACGCAGGTTGTTATCGGGGCACCTATCTATCCGGATACTACGAAACCTCGTGCCGTAGAGACCGAACGTTTATTGAAAGAGACACACGCAACGATATGTCGTTTAGCGGGAATAGAACACAATACGTGGCCCAGTTCGCTCTAATTTAAATGCAGAAATCCCTTCCTATAGTAGCCCTTTTGGTATCGATGTTGATCTGGTCGGTGAGCGGTATAGCTATCAAACAAGCATTGACCGTTCTGCCGCCGTTTACGATGATCGTGCTTCGGTTTGTGCCGTCTGTGTTGCTGATGTTTATTATTGGCATTGTCCGTCGCAAACACAGTTTGTTCTGTTTGCAGAAGATGGACCTGAAGGACCTGCCGCTGTTTCTTCTTGCGGGTACGTGTCAGCCGTTTTTGTATTATTTATTGGAGACTTTTACGTTTGATGCGTTGAACAGCCCGACGATCGCCGAGACGCTACTCTCGACTTCGCCGCTGCTGAGTCCTATCTTTGCGGGCATTCTGTTGCGCGAACGCGTGACGAAGTACAATATTCTCGGAATTTTGATCTCAACGGGCGGTGTATTTGCCTTGACGCTCATTGGTGCGACTAATTATTCGATAGGTAACTACTGGGGAATTCTCTTGGCTTTTGCCGCGGTTTCAGCGGCTGTGGTCGATTCTATTATGATGCGCAAAGCGCCTCAGAAATACAGTGCGCTTTCGTTCGTGTTCTACACCCAACTGATCAGTTTGATGTATTTCATTCCGATTTGGTTGTGGCGCGAAGGACCGGCGGCGCTTAGCAATTTACAATTTACAATTCACAATTCGCAATTAATGGTGGCTTTGGGGTGTGTGGCGTATCTGACCATTTTTGCTTCGGTCATTGCGTTTATCCTCTTTTGCTATGCGCTTCGAAAGATCGGTGTGACGCAAGCCAATGCCTTCAATAATATCCGTCCTGCATTCACGGCCTTATGGATGTTTTTATTCTTCGGCGAACACCTGCCGATCGGTAAGTGGATAGGTATGGGATTAATCATATTCGGTTTATTTGTATGCCAAAAGCAAGAAAAAGTTTCCGATTCTTAAGATTTTTTGTATATACGAATATTTATACGTAACTTTGTGCGTTTTTTGGGCCGAACGATTTCGGGTTTGAACAACAGAATATTAATATAACAAACAATATGGAAATTTTAAACTCCTCTTTTAGCGACCTGTTAGTGATCATGTTTTTGGTCGGTTTGGTCGTTTTCGTTTCTCTTTATTTCGTGGATGCCGGTTACGGTAAGATGCGAACAGAGAAATGGGGTCCGTCCATGAACAACAAAGCCGGCTGGCTGTTGATGGAATGCCCTGTATTTTTTGTGGTGCTGTACGAGTACTTCAAGGCATGGGGTGATCCTACGTTGGCGCCGATCGTACAACAAGCGCCTTATTGGATCTTTTTCCTGATCTTTGAATTCCATTATTTTCAGCGCTCGTTTATCTTCCCGTTCTTGCTGAAGGGTAAGAGCAAGATGCCGGTCGTTATTATGTTCCTCTCGGTGCTTTGGAATCTGATTAACGGATATATCCAAGGCTATTTCCTGTTCCATATCGCGCCGAAAGACCCGTATTACTCGCATCTCTTTACCTCGGCTTGGTTAACTGATCCCCGTTTCATCATCGGTACAGTGATCTTCTTTATTGGTTGGATTATCAATGTGCATTCGGATCATGTGATTCGTCACTTGCGTAAACCGGGTGATACGAACCACTACCTGCCGAAGAAAGGTATGTATAAGTATGTGACGAGTGCGAACTATCTGGGTGAGATCACCGAGTGGCTCGGCTTTGCTATCCTTACCTGGTCTGTATCCGGTCTGTTGTTCTTCTGGTTCAGCTGCTGCAACCTTGTGCCGCGTGCCAACTCGATCTATCACAAATACGAGGAAGAGTTCCCGGATGAGTTTGATCGCAAGAAACTGAAACGTATTATTCCGTTTATTTATTAATAATGGCTACCCCAAAAACCAAAGAGCCGGCTAATGAGTCGAAGCTCTTTACTCCCTTCCAATTGGGACCTATCACGCTGCGGAATCGATTTATCCGCAGCGCGGCTTTTGAGAATATGGCTCGTGCGAACAAGCCGACTCAAGAACTGCAAGACTATCATGTATCCGTAGCTCGCGGCGGAGTAGGTATGACGACTGTTGCGTACTGTGCGGTGGACCTGAGCGGTGTGTCTTTTGATGGTCAGTTGTATGTCAATGATGCCATCATCCCCGATATGAAGAAGATGACTGACGCGATTCATGCGGAAGGCGCGAAGGCCAGTATTCAGTTGGGTCACTGCGGTAACATGACGCATTTCTATACCTGCCATTGTATGCCGGTAAGTGCATCGAATGGCTTTAACCTCTATTCGCCGACGATCCATCGTCGTCTGAAAGTAGCAGAGATCAAGACCCTCGTTCAGAAATTCGGTGAGGCCGTTGATTTCGCCCGTAAGTGCGGATTTGACTGCGTGGAGATTCATGCCGGACATGCATACCTGCTGTCGCAGTTCTTAGCGCGTCGTACGAATCATCGTCACGACCAGTATGGCGGTAGTTTTGAGAACCGCTGTCGTTTCCTTAACGAGGCGCTGGATGCTGTCATGGAGCATGCAAAAGACGACATGGCGGTGGTTGTAAAGACCAATATGTGGGATGACTGCTGGCACGGTGTGAGCATCGAAGAGGGTATTCAGGTAGCCCGCGAGATCGCGAAGCATAAAGTACATGGTATCGTGCTTTCCGGCGGTACAGTCAGTCGTTCCCCGATGACCATTCTGAGCGGCGCCATGCCGTACAAGACCCTTGCGCATTACATGCCGATGAAATCGTTCTGGTGGCTGAAAGCCGCTTTGAATATTCCGGGCGTACACCAGATCATGTTGCCCACTTCGCCTTTCCACGAGTTATACTTTATGGAGAAAGCCAAACTGTTCCAAGAGGCGCTGAAGGACATCGATATTCCGCTGATCTATGTGGGCGGCGTGCAGAACGGCGATAACTGCCAACAGATCATGGACGAAGGTTTCGAACTCTTCCAGATCGCGCACGTGCTGATCAAAGATCCGGATTTCGTAAAGCATGTGAAAGAGAACCCGCATTATCATGCTAACTGCGGTCGTTCGAACTACTGCGTAGGACGTATGTATACGCTCAATATGAAGTGCCACGAATGCGTAGAGCGCGATGGCGAAGTGATCGCGCCGCGTATCAAGAAGGAAATTGCTAAATTAGAGAAAGATGCTAGCATTAGTAACGGGCGCAAGTAGTGGTATCGGCTTGCAGTATGCGACCCAGTTGGCGCGTGACTATCACTGTGACCTGCTGCTGGTAAGCAACCAAGAGAAGGAACTGAAGGAAGTAGCGGCTGATCTCGCTTCGCAGTATGGCGTGAAGACGATCGCGCACTTTGCGGACCTGAGTCTGATCGACGCGGCGGAGCAACTGCACGATTGGTGCAAGGCGGAAGGCTATGTGATCGATATCCTCATCAATAACGCGGGCGTATTCTTCTTTAACCAGTATTGCAACACTTCGATGAAGCGTATCGAACTGATGCTGCAGCTCCATATCATGACCGTAGCGAAGATGACACGTCTGTTTGCCGAGGATATGTTGCAACGCGAACTGACGCCCGAAGAGGCCCACACGCGTATATGCAGACGCAAACGCATGCGCGGATATATATTGAATATGAGTAGTATGTCGGCGTGGATGGCTATGCCGGGTATTCAGACCTACAATGCCTCCAAAGCCTTCATCTATAATTTCTCCAAGTCGCTGTGGTACGAACTCTATCCGCAGAACGTGGGTATCACGGTGATGGCTCCGGGTGCTGTAGATACAGCCCTATTCGGATTAGCTCCGAGACTCCGTAAACTGGCTGTAAACCTGACGGTTAGTATCCCGCCTGAGAAACTGGTGAAACGGGCCCTACGGAAGATGTTCCGCGGTAAGAAAGCCGATACACCGGGTGTGATCAACTGGTTGAGCACACCGCTGCTGAAGCATACACCGGATTGGATGCTTTTCCTCGCACAGAAGAAATTGGCGAAGTTTATGCATTAAAAAAAGAGGCACGCGCCTCTTTTTTTATTCTTTCAGTTCCGCTAACGCTCGCTTGATCTCTTTATCGAAGCGCACTTGGTAAGCGGCTTGTCCGCGCTGGTAGTAATAACGCAGCACGATCTCGGTGCCTAACAGTTCTTTTACTTCGTCCATGTTACGCGCGATAGCTTGGCGGAAATTAGGCGTTAAGTCTTGCTCTAAGGCTTCTAACTTCGCCAGGATGGTCGGGTCGATATCCTCGTTCTTAGCCATTTTCAGCATGTCGGCGTAGTACTTGCCGGTCTCGGTCTCGTATTTATAACCGCGTTCATCCAGGAAAGCGCAGAAGTCCTCGATATCCGCATCGCTGACCTCGTATTCCTTGGGGTCGGCTATCGTCGGATGTTGGCGGTAATAGCGCGTCGCGAAATCAAAGAAATAATGGTTGATATAGAGGGAATAGCATATATCTACTTTCGCCGAGTCATCCATCACGATATCGGGTAAGATGCCTCCTGCCGTATCGCGTTTGAGGGCATGTCCTTTCTGCCGCTCGCTATAGTCAATAGCCTGAATACAACGTCCGGAAGGAAGGTAGTACTTACTGGTCGTCACTTTCAGATGTCCGCCTAAGGTCACCGGGCGTACGTTTTGTACCAGTCCTTTACCGAAGGTACGTTGACCGATCAGTTTCGCCCGACCTAAGTCTTGCAAGGCTCCTGCGACGATCTCACTGGCCGAAGCGGAGTTTTTATCCACAAGTAGCACGAGCGGCAGGGCTTTGTAACGCGGGTTATTTCGTGTCTTATAGACGCGATTGCTTTGCGAAGTCTTGCCTTTGGTCTCTACCACCAGCTGATCGCGATCGACGAAGAGGTTCACAATCTGCAACGCTTCGTCGACAATACCTCCGCCGTTACCGCGCAGGTCAATGATCAGTTTGCGCGCACCTTGGTTATAGTACAGGTCATCCAACGCATTACTGAAAGCCAGTGCCGAACCCTCGGTGAACTCGCTGAAAGCGATATATCCGACAGGTTGGGGTAGGCTGTCTGCACGGAACACGGTGTAGTAACTAACCGGCTCCAAGTGAATATCTTCGCGCACGATCTCCACCTTAAACGGCTTGGCCACTCCTTCGCGCTCGATCTCCAGAACGACGGTAGTACCCGGTACGCCGCGTAAGTTATTGCTCACGTCGCTTACCCCAAGTCCCTTTGTGCTCTTGCCGTCCACCGATAAGATACGGTCTCCTGCCAATAATCCGGCCCGTTGAGCCGGTTTGCCCTCGTACGGATTCACGATATAGGTACCCAGCGAGTCACTTTTTGCTTTGTTTCCTTGTACTTTTAGGGGTCGCTGTTGGATGATACTTCCGATACCTCCGTATTTACCGGTCGTTAACATACGCAAGTTGTCATCGTCTTTCTTCGGATAATACACTGTGTACGGGTCGATCTTACGCAGCATGGCGTTGATGGCTGTTTCCGTCAGGTCCTCGTAGTTGAGGGTGTCCACGTAGTTCACATCTACTTGGCGCAGCACATCGTTGAAGATCGTGATGCACTCATCTGCGCGAGTGGTAGCCTGCCGCCCTTGCGCCCATAAGGACAAGGGAGAGAGGACGAGGAACAAAAGGAAAAGGAGTATTTGTCGCTTCATTGTATCGGGTAACTTTTAGTGAAACGTCTATCTTAATCTATTGGGCACAAACTCGCTTACATCCTTGCCGTAAGCGTACAGATCGCGCACAAGGGTAGAGGAGATATGTGCGTATTCGGGGCGCGTATAGAGGATGATGGTCTCTATGCCGCCTAACTGTTTGTTGGCCTCCGCCATGTTACGCTCGTATTCGAAATCACCGATGCAACGCATACCTCGGAGGATGAACTGTGCTTCCTGCTCCTTGGCAAAATCCACGGTCAGACAGTCGTATATAGCTACCTTCACGCGGGGTTCATCTGCGAAAATCTTCTTGATCGCTTCCTCACGTTCACGGATAGGGAAGGTCTCTTTTTTGGTGCTGTTACGACCGATAGCGATGATGATCTCATCGAATAACTCCAAGCCACGCTTCACAATGTCATAGTGGCCTACTGTAAACGGGTCAAAACTACCCGGAAATATTGCTCTTTTACTCATAAGCTTTTTTGTAATTTATCACAGGGTTGTTGTACATCTCATATAACTTGTCTCGCAAGAAGGCTTCGTCCTTGTTCGGAATATCGATCATCGCGAGTCGGCTCTCTATATACGCATCAAATTCCGTGCCACGATCGAAGATCTCATATCCTTGATGGATATGTCGGTCGATGATATCGCAAACCCGCTGCAACTGTTCGTGAATAGGAGCGGTACGCCATTCGGGTTCATCGGCCAAGAGTGCATCGATCTCCGGATTAATACTCGGCGTGAGGCGATAGACTACACGTCCTTTCTCGCCGCGAATACCTGTCTGCATGGACTTCACATCGTCGCGTTTACTCTTCCGCCATTTCGGATTATCGCGTTTCAACTGCATCTCGGCTGCCTTGAGATAGTCGCACGGGTCGAACTCATACGTGATACTTACGGGACATATATTCAGGGCTTTGACGTTCTCAAAGAAGTCATCGTCGCCCAAGGTCAGCATATGCAGCACGCTGGCTTGCGTCAGGTCATTGCTGTCTTTGGCGCGTCCTTCCCGTTGTGCGAGCCAGATCGACTTTCCTTGGCTGCGCAGCATGCGGATGTAGGCGCTCAGTTGTTTGGCATTCTCCAGTTGTGCATGTGCTCCTGCGCCGCGTTTAACCACAAAACAACGCAGGAAACGCATCAGGTGCTCGATCCACGGTTTGGCAAACAGGTTGTTGCCCACGCCCATAAACGGGCGAATGAAATAACGCAGTCGCAAGCGATAGGACAGCCATGCAGCGTCTAAGATGATATCGCGATGGTTCGTCAAGAAGAACGCTCCGTGTTTGATATCGCGCTCGATCTGTTTGCGTTCTCCCAGATACTCAAGACGAATGCCTTTCGTCGTTCGCAAGGCCCAGATCTTCAAGATCGGGAGCACTATAAACCAATCAATAACGGCTAAGATCCAGCCCACTCGATAGGCTCGTATGTCTTTATACTTATCCATAGTTTTCCAATGCTGCTTTAGAGGCTTCTCGATAGGCGACCATCAGTCCTCCTGTACCTAACAGCGTGCCGCCGAAATAGCGCACCACAACTACTAATATATTATCCAACCCGCGTGCATCGATCGAGCGCAAGATAGGTGCTCCGGCCGTTCCATGCGGCTCTCCATCATCCTTGGTGCGCCATAGGTTCGGGCCCAAACGATAGGCATAGCATACATGCCGTGCATCGTGGTATTTCTTCTTATACCAGGCGATACGCGCTTTGGCTTGTTCCTCGTCTTGGATCGCTTCGGCGAAACCCAAGAACTTACTCCCGCGGTCCTTATATATACCTTCTGCAGCCAAATTATTTAATGCCTAATTTTTTCTGAATATCCTTTGGAAGTGCGTCTTTGTGCACCAGGATATCGTTCGTCTTATAGCGCATGTATGCTTCGCTGATATACCAAATACCGCCGAAATCCGAACGTAAGGTGCCCCAACTGTTCTTAACCATGTAATAGCGTTTGCCATTCTGGTCTTTAGCGATACCGAAGATCTGCATGCCATGGTCGTCGGTGTTCTCCCAGTTGTCAAAGGCATCTTGACGCATCTGCTGGGTGATCTCTTTTTCGGGTAGCGGATGTTTGGTCAACTCCTCTTTCTTCTTATCGGCCGTGTAACCCACCCATTTCGCCATGTCACTTCCGGTGAGGTCTGCGCCTTTGTCTGCATCAGGCACCACACCGATTCCTTTGCGTGTAAAACCAATCTCCGATACATCGGCTGCCCATGCCAGCGTGTAACCCTTCGCCAAAGCGTTATCGATCACAGCCATCAACTCATCGATCGGCACATTATACATCTGATCCATGCGCCAGTTATCCGGCACTTCGAGCGCAAACTTCTCATAGAAGGGATGATGGGTGTAGCTCGTAAGCGAAACGTAGTTCGAAGCTACTAATCCTAAACTTTCTACGTAGGTAAGTGGGGTGTAAGTCTTACCCTCGTACTCAAACTCCGTAGGGCAGGGACCCAGATAGGTATCGTAGATAGCTTGCAGGCCTTCGCGCCAAACAGGACTTAACTTCTTCTGTTTCTTCAGCCCGCTCAGATACCCGCCGGCCACGGCACTCAGCTCGCTGAAAACGGGCAGCGTGTCCGCTTCTGTCCAGCCATAGCGAATACCGGGCATCACAGCTTTCGGTACTAATCCGTAGTGCTCCATGCAGTAGATCACATCGTAGGCCGAACCTCCTTCTGCAAAACGCGGCTCGTTGTACATACGTACGGTATAGGTCGCGCGGTCGATCAGGGTCTTGCTTACCACGAACATAGGACTCAGTTCTACCTCTTTGCCTTTGATACGCAGCACTTCGCTCTCCAAGAATCCCAAGGTCGAGAACGCCCAACATGTACCGCTTCGGTTCTGATCCTTCACGCGCGTGATACCCACGCTATCTATCGTCGTGAACTTCCATCCTTCGGTGGTATCTTTTTTAACTTCCGTCGTGTCATTTTGCGCAAAAGCGCCGAGACTAATGGCCATAAAGGCTATAAAAAATACTTTTTTCATGTTTTATTCCAAAATCACGGGATAATATATTATATATATTATAAGTAGGTGCGGGATACGATATACCCACGATATGACTCGAATTTAACCTTAATCAGGGAACTCCATTAAGTATGCTTTGATGAAAGCATCGATGTCTCCGTCCATCACGGCATTGACGTTCGAGGTCTGATAGTTCGTGCGATGGTCTTTTACGCGGCGGTCGTCGAAGACATAGCTCCGGATTTGGCTGCCCCATTCGATCTTCTTCTTGCCAGCTTCTACCTTCGCCTGCGCCTGACGACGTTTCTCCAGTTCCAGTTCATAGAGTTGCGAGCGCAAGTGCCGCAAAGCATTCTCTCGGTTCTTCGGCTGGTCGCGCGTCTCGGTGTTCTCGATGACTATCTCATCCGGCTGGTTCGTGAGCGGGTTAATGAATTTATAATGCAAGCGCACACCGGACTCCACTTTGTTGACGTTCTGTCCTCCTGCTCCGGAACTGCGGAAGGTATCCCAACTGATGCCTGCCGGATTAACCTCTACTTCGATCGTATCGTCGATGAGAGGCACGACGAACACCGATGCAAAACTCGTCATGCGCTTTCCTTGCGCGTTATAAGGACTCACGCGTACCAGACGATGTACTCCGTTCTCGCTCTTCAGATAGCCGTATGCCATGTCGCCTTCGATATTGAAGGTCACGGTCTTGATACCCGCCTCGTCGCCTTCCTGCAGGTTCTCGATAGTCACTTTGTAGTCGTGCTTCTCGCAATAACGCATGTACATACGCATCAACTGTTCCGCCCAATCCTGTGCCTCCGTTCCTCCTGCTCCGGATACGATCTTCAGCACAGCCGGCATTTGATCTTCCTCATGGCTCAGCATGTTTTTCATCTCGAGGTCCTCCACCTCCGAGAGCGCATGTGCATAAGCCGCATCCACCTCTTCTTCGGTCACCAACCCCTCTTTATAATACTCAAAACTGAGCGCCAATTCCTCTACCGCGGAACGCACACCTTCGTAGCCTTCTATCCAGCGCTTGATGCCTTTCACCTTGCGCATTTGCGCCTCGGCTGCTTTCGCATCGTCCCAAAAACCAGGAGCCTGCGTATGCAACTCCTCTTCTTCCAATTGAATTCGTTTCTCGTCAATTTGCAGGTACGCTTTTAGTTTATCTGCGCGCTGCTGAACGTCTTTTAATTGTTCTATCGTTATCATAAGCCTATAATATGCCAAAATAAATCGGGTGCAAAGATACGCAAAAAAATACACATGTGCAAGTTTTTTTAATAAAAAATCTTGCGTATGTAAAAAAAAAGCAGTACTTTTGCAGCCGCAAAAGTGAGATTTGATATGGATGTAGCGTTGCTGATAATAGCTTGTGCCCTGATGATCTTTGGTCTGGTCGGCTGTGTAGTGCCCGGTTTGCCCGGAGTACCTGTTTCGTTGTTGGGCTTGGTTGTGGCGGAGTTTTCTTCACAGGTCCATTTCCCGTGGTGGGTGTTCCTGGTATGGGCGATCGTGACGGTTGTTGTCACTTTGTTGGACTATTTTGTGCCGGCATGGGGTACGAAGCGTTTTGGTGGAACGGCGAACGGCATGAGGGGTAGTATAATAGGGGTGTTTCTCGGGATGTTTTTGGGTCCGATAGGCGTGATCATAGGTCCTTATTTCGGCGCCTATATCGCGGAGGTCAGTAACGGCATGGAGCGCGAGGAGGCCACACGGGCAGCGATGGGTAGTTTCATCGGTGTGTTCTTCGGCATGGTGCTCAAGCTCATTTGCAGTATATGGATGTTTGTGGAATTATTAGTGGCTATTTTCTGATATGATTCGGGAGGACTGGAGGAGACGTATTTTTGTGGACTTGTTGATCTGGGTGCTGGCTGCTCTTGCGTGCTGGGCTTGGCGTATGGTTGCGGATAAAAGCAGTATTGCGGCTTATTGGTCGCTCTTCGGCGTGCTGGCTGTCCTCTGGATATTCATCGGTTGGATTGTTCAACTCTATCGGTCGTATAAAGATACCTGGTTCTGGCAATCCATTCTTTCCTTGGCGGCTGATTCCATCATCCTTGTTTTCTTATGCCGCTGGGCTTTGCCGCAGTTGCCTTGGGGCTTGTCGTATCGTGTAGCGGAATGGACGATCATGATGGTTGCTGTATTGGAGACGGTAGTGATCGTGATCGAGCATTACTGGAAGTATGCGACGAATATGACCGTTCCACCGATGCAGATCGAGAAGCGCTACAAGGCGCAAGTGGAGCGGGAGGATCGTGAACGACCGTTGCCGTCTATCGAGTCCATCCATCAGTCCGTGCTTTCTGTGACGACCGAAGAGGACTATCAGATGTTGGTGGATAAGGCGCGGCTCAACTCCCGTTTGACCAAAGCGGTTTGTGATCGCAACCGTTTTGCTTTCTTGCAGATACCTGATTACACCTATAATACCATCGTGGACCTGACGCTGCTCAATGACGCGAAGGGTATCAACCGTCGCTTTTGTATCATTAATCAGAAGTTGCCGGATGAGGGACGGTATGTATGTTGCTATCGGCCGCAAGAGTATATCAAGAAGAAGATCCTGGCAAAATATCCGCCTGTGATTAACTGGATCGTGTACAGCCTGTATTTCTTCCATAAACGTGTCTGGCCGCGTTTGTCCTTTACCAGCCGTCTGTATTACGATGTGACGCGCGGTCGCAAACGCATGCTGAGTAAGACCGAGGTTTTCGGACGACTCTATTACTGCGGATTTGTGGTAGACGAAGTGATCCCGATGGGGCACATCGAGTATGTCTTTGCCCATCGTCATTCGCAACCGTATCCCCAAGAGCAATTTAAGGTATATGGGCCGCTTATCAAACTGCCCCGTGTATGCGAACATAAGAAAATCAAGTATTTCTATAAGTTCCGCACGATGCACCCCTATGCCGAGTATATTCAGCAGTATGTCTTCGACGCCCGCGGAGGAATGGATATTGCCGATAAATCGAATGACGATTGGCGTATCACTACCTGGGGACGATTTATGCGTAAGTATTGGTTGGATGAACTGCCGATGCTCATCAACTGGATCAAAAGGGATATGAAACTGGTAGGGGTAAGGCCGATCAGTAAGACCATGTTTGATACGTATCCGGAGTGGCTGCAAGAGAAACGTACTTTGTGCAAACCGGGACTGATTCCGCCTTTCTATATCGATCATCCGAAGACATTCGACGAACTTTTTGCCAGCGAAGATAAATACTTGACGGAATACCTTGCGCACCCTTTCCGAACGGATGTAAAGTATTTCTTCCTTACCATGTGGTCCATCCTAACCCGCAAGACACATAGTGCTTGATTCGCTTACATATGATCAATGTGTGGCGCAGGGAGTGGGGCCGCTGGTCTTTCCCCAACGCTTGGCCGAAGGGAACTGTTCGCCGCATGAGAACCAACAGATGAAATCTGTCTGTCTCTGTACCATACAGCAACAAGTCCAGATTCGGCATGTCTTTGAGCAAGCCTATGCAGCACTCGAGAAAGCCGGCATACGGGCGGTAGTGCTGAAAGGAGTAGGGCTGGCTGCTTTGTATGACGATCCGTCTCAACGGGCATGGTCGGATATCGATCTCTTTGTGGGGAAAAACCAGTATCATCCCGCTTGTGCGGTCATGCGAGAGACCTTTCCGAAGGCGCTTAAGTTCGATGAGGAACTGGACCATTATAAGCATTATAACCTCATAGCAGATGGGGTGTCGATCGAAGTGCATCGTGTGAGTGTGGGCTTGGTTCATCCGCATGATATCCGGCGTTACGAACCCTTCGAGACCTATGGCATGGCACATGCCTGCGAAATGAAATATCAGGATGCTTCTTTCCTTGTTCCAGAACCCACCTTCAATGCCTTCTTCGTCTTCCTGCATGCATGGGAACATATGCTTTCGATGGGCGCGAATGCAAGGCAGTTATACGACATGACGGTCTTGCTGCATCGCTATAAAGACAAAGTGGATCAACCGCGACTGAAACACTATCTGCAAGCCTTGTGCTTAATGGATGTATGGCAACTGTTCATGGCGATATTGGTGCACCATCTCGAGTTGCCGCAAGACGAAGCCCCGTTCTATACACCCAAGGTAGAGAGTAGGGCAGAGCATTTATGGCAAGACCTTTTGGCGCAACGGTTGGTAGCACCCAAGGCATACGAACCAACCCCGGCAACCAACCGTTTCGTCCGTAAATGGCATACGATGCGCGAACGAATGGCAAATGCTGATCGAATAAATACATACAGTCCCGCTTATGCCCGCCATATGCGAGCAGCCATCCTGCTGAGCGGCATGAAACGACTCTTTGCAAAAGACCGACACTGGGAATGATTAAGAAACACGAAGATATCATGCAAGCCCTTCGGGCCGATAACTACGCCCCGATTTATGTGCTTTGCGGAGAAGAACCTTATTATACCGATAAGGTGTTTGATTTCATTGCGGCAAATGCTCTGGATGAGATGGCACGCGAGTTTGACCAACAGATCGTCTATGGGCGTGACCTGCAGGGAGCTGATATCGCTCCGATCATTGGCGCAGCACGCGGTTTTGCTATGATGGGCGGACGAAAAGTGGTCATTGTGCGCGAAGCGCAATCGATTAAGAAATGGGATGCCTTTGGCGCTTATCTTGATAACTTAATGCCCCAAACGGTATTGGTCATTTGCTATAACGGCAAACCCGATAAACGGCAAGGGGTGTGGAAGAAAGCTGCGGAACACCCCCAGGTCATCTGGCAGCAGTCCGACAAACTGCGTGATTACGAAGTAGAACGCTGGATAAATGCCTATATAGCCGATTTTAATAAGCAATCCGCCAATAGCAGTAAGCAAATAAATATCGATCCGCGCGTAGCCCCGCTATTGGCCAATGCCATCGGAACGGACCTCTCCGCGATAGTAGGTGCGCTGCAGAAACTCTTGGACGGTCGTCCCGAAGGAGTGAATACCATCGATGTCGCTTTAGTGGAACGAAACATCGGAATTTCCAAGGATTATAACATCATGGAGATGCAGGCAGCACTCATTCGTGGCGATGTGGTGCATGCCAATCGTATCGCGCAGTATTTCGCGTCCAGCAAAGACCATCCGATGATTCGGGAACTGGCTCCGCTGTTCACTTTCTTCTCGAATCTGCTCATGTATCATTACATGCCGGATAAGAGTCAGGCAAACGTGGCGAAGGAATTGGGAATCAACCCCTATTTTGTGAAAGACTACGCTACAGCAGCCAAGCGTTACTCGGCCGGGAAAACGTTCTTGATCATCGGATATCTGAGAGATACCGATGCGCGTCTGAAAGGAATTAATAATCCTTCTGCCAAAGATGCAGACTTGTGGAAAGAATTGATCTATAAGATCATGCATTAAGAAGTTCTTCTCCTTTACCGATCAATGAAAACAAAGGGTTGTTTCCGCTCCCATTTATTCCAATCGGTGCAATAACCGTGTTGCGTAACCCATAGCACGCTATCCAAATCCATGCGTGTAAAGGGTCGTTGCATGCTCTCTTCTTTAGGCGTTTCTACAGCAATCGTTTCAGAAGCAAGCGCGTTTAATGCATCTTCGTTCTGCGCTATAAACGCCTCTTCTTCGGCTTTCAGTTGGGTCAGTACTTTCGGATAGATCTTATCGAATAACTGCGGATGAGCCGTATACCAGACTAACGAACTGTCGAACTGCGCTTGTGTGGTGCCGTGTTTCTCCAACACCTGTGCATAATAGATGTTTTTAGCTTCATCATAACCCTGTGTCAGCCCGCTTATTTGCAGCATCGCATCGGTCTTGTGCAGGTCTACCATAATCTCCCGCATTTCCCATGAATGCAGGATACCCTTTGGACGACAACCTACACAAGCCATCGCAACCATCAGTAATACTATGATGAACCCTTTCGCTCTCATCTATTAACTATTAACTTTTCGCTTTCTCCTCGCTATTCAACTGCTTCATGTAGAAGAGCAATATCACGATCACGCCGCAGGTAATACAGCTGTCAGCGAAATTAAATACCGGACGGAAGAACAGCACTTCTCCTGCGCTGTTGTGAATTAGCGGGAAATAGAACATATCTACAACTTTGCCGCAGAACCAACCGGTCTCTTGCTCAGGAAACAACTTGCCGTAGAAGATACAATCAATGATGTTTCCGATCGCCCCGGCCACAATAAATGCAATTGTTGCGATATAACCGACCGGAGTCTCTTCTTTTTTCAACAGTACATGCAGATACCATCCCAATAACCCGACCGCTACAATGCGGAAGAGCGTTAAGGCGATTTTACTGAACCATTCGATACCAAAGGCCATTCCCGGATTCAGTACATAACTGATTTGAAACCACGGTGTGATCTCGATACCTGTATTCAGCATCATGTGGGTAGCTACCAGGATCTTAATCACCTGGTCTATTACTACTGCCCCCAGCACGATGGCTATTATAAGCCAAATGCGGCTTTTACGGCTACTAAACGGTCTAATTTCTCCCATGTGAATAACTCTACTTCTTTGGTGTAATTATTGCCATCGGCGTCCAGGAACGTCTTGGTCACTACCTCGTTCGTACGACCTACATGGCCGTATTTGGCGGTCTCCTGGTAGATCGGTTGCGTTAATTTCAGGTCGCGAATGATGGCAGCCGGACGAAGGTCAAACAGTTGCTCCACGATCTTCGCAATCTCTGCATCGCTCTTCTTTACCATAGCTGTTCCAAACGTGTTGACATACAACGAAACCGGCTTGGCTACGCCTATGGCGTAACTGACTTGAACCAGTGCCTCATGCGCTACTCCTGCTGCTACCAGATGCTTCGCAATCCAGCGCGTCGCATAAGCTGCAGATCGATCCACTTTTGACGGGTCTTTGCCGCTGAAAGCTCCTCCTCCGTGGGCGCCTCGTCCTCCATAAGTATCAACGATGATCTTACGTCCTGTCAGACCTGTATCACCATGAGGACCGCCGATTACGAAATTACCGGTCGGATTCACCCATAACTTCGCGTCCTTGTCTTGCAGAAACATCTCTAACAGATGGCTGTAACGTGAGTCGCGTTTCGCTACACGAGGGAGTAAAATATCAACGATGTCGCGCTTGATTTGCTCCGGAGTAACTCCTTCGTCATGCTGCGTAGAGAGCACGATGGTATCGATGCGAACAGGTTGATTCTGTTCGTTATATTCGATGGTTACTTGCGACTTACTATCCGGACGAAGATAGGTCATCTGTTCGCCTTCTTTGCGTATACGCGCCAGAGTGTACACTAAGGTGTGTGCTAGGTCCAGCGTCAACGGCATATAGTTATCCGTCTCGTCGGTTGCATAACCGAACATCATGCCTTGGTCTCCCGCACCTTGTTCCTCCGCGTTCGCACGACTCACACCCATATTGATGTCAGCCGATTGTGCATGAAGAGCCGTTAAAATACCGCAACTCTCTGCTTCGAACTTATACTCCGCTTTGGTGTAACCGATCTCCGCAATCGTCTTGCGCGCAATCTGCTGTACGTCTACCCAACCTTTGCAGGACACTTCTCCCGCAATCACGACCTGACCCGTCGTACACATCGTCTCGCAAGCTACGTGAGCCTGCGGATCTTGGGCTAACATATTATCCAAAATGGCGTCCGAAATCTGGTCGCAAACTTTATCAGGGTGTCCTTCGGACACCGATTCACTTGTAAATAAATAATGCATAAAGTAATTTACTAAAATAAAACCGCAAGTGACTGTTTGGTCTTGCGGCACAAGTTTTAGCATTGTTTTAACGAGGTTGCAAGCAGTCAAATCCATCCTCACGATCGAAATCGGGTGCAAAGGTACTGCTTTTTTTTCAAATATGCAAATAAAAAGCACTTTTTTCAAAAAATATATGTGCGCGCTTGTGTATGTAAAAAAAAAGTTGTATCTTTGCAGCCGATTTTATTATTTATAGTGTACATTCGATAAAAATGCGCGATATAGTATGGAAAAGAAAACGAAAATCATTGTGTGGACATCCGTGTCGCTGGGATTGGTGCTCCTGATAGCTGGATTTATCTTTTTTAAGTTCTGCTTTGTCTATAGCGAGGGCGTGAATGAAGGCGATATCAATTATTTCCAGAAAGAGGGTTTTATCTTTAAGACCTATGAGGGTAAGATGATTCTGAATGGGTTTAAGGCGCCGAAGGGCGGAAACCTGCAGTCCAATGAGTTGAAGTTCTCTGTGGCTAGCGAGCGCGTGGCACGTCAACTGGAGGAGGGCTCGAACGCAAATGTTAAATTGCATTGGAAGCGTTATCTGGGTACATTGCCATGGCGTGGTAACAGCCAGTACGTGGTCGATAGCGTCTCGTATATGCACTCCGGCTCCGCTTCGGAGCATATCATTCCGATTACTAATACACTGCCTATAACAGATTAATGTTATGATGCTGGAAGAGAAATACAATTTTGTTAAGATCTTTGAGCGTGCCTTGCGTGAAAACTGGGAGCGCCCTGCTGTGACGGATTATGGCACAGACGTAACCTTGACCTACGGCCAATTGGCTATAAACATTGAGAAACTGCACATTTTATTTAAGGCGTGCGGAGTAAAGAAAAACGATAAGGTAGCCGTGATGGGGCGCAATAACAGCAACTGGGTGGCGGTCTATCTGGCTACGGTTACATATGGTGCCATCATCGTGCCGATCCTTCAGGATTTCCGGGCCAATGATGCCATTCATATCATTAACCACTCCGGGTCGAAGCTGCTCTTTATCAGCGATATCAACTGGGAGGGTATTGATTTGGATCAGATTCCGAAGGTGTTGGCTGTCGTTAGTCTGAACGATTGGCATCCGATCTCATTGGCATTGGATCCGAAGAAGATCAACTATGAGGCGATCGCGCAGCTGTTCAAGGAGAAGCACCCGGATGGTTACTGGGCTAAAGATGTGCATTTCGACGAGCGTGGTAATGACCAAATCGGTTCGATTAACTATACCAGTGGTACGACCGGTTTCAGTAAAGGTGTTATCATGCCGTTGAACGGTCTTGCGGGTAACATCCGTTATGCGCAGGAGCATCATCTGGTGAGTCCAGAGAGCCGCCACGTGACTTTCCTTCCTTTGGCACATGCCTATGGTTGTGCGTTCGATTTCCTCGCGTGTCTCTCCGCCGGAGGACATACCTATCTCGTAGGTCGTACCCCTTCTCCGAAAATTTTGCTGAAGGCGTTTGCGGAAATTAAGCCGACCATCATCCTTTCTGTGCCTCTGATTCTCGAGAAGATCTATAAGAAGATGATTGTGCCGCAGATCCAGAAACCGCCTGTAAGCTGGGTGCTGAAAGTGCCGTTCCTGGACGAGGTAGTATGCTCGAAGATTCGTGAGCAACTGATAGAGGCGTTCGGAGGTGAATTCAGGCAGATGATTATCGGAGGAGCTCCCTTGAACCCGGAGGTAGAAGCTTTCCTATATCGCATCAAATTCCCGATGTCGGTTGGCTTCGGTATGACCGAGTGCGCGCCGCTGATTACCTTCACTCCCTATGATGAAGGCAGTAAATTGGGTTCGTGCGGTAAGCCGTTGGAGGGTATCATGGAGGTAAAGATCCTCGATCCGAATGAAGAAGGAATAGGTGAGGTAGTCGTTCGTGGCGAGAATACCATGCAAGGCTATTACAAGAAACCCGATGCTACCAAAGATGCCTTTACGGAGGACGGTTGGCTGCGTACGGGTGATCTCGGCTGCCTCGATAGCGATGGCTTCCTATATATCAAAGGCCGTTGTAAGACGATGCTCCTTGGCCCGAGTGGACAGAATATCTATCCTGAGGAGATAGAGGCGAAGATTAACAATATGCCGTTCGTGCTCGAGTCCTTAGTGCTGCAGCAGGAAGATAACCGTCTTGTAGCCTTGATCTGTCCGGATTATAACGAAGTGGATGCCAGCGGTTTGACGCGGGAGCAATTGGATGAACTGATGGAGGACTCGCGTAAGCAAGTGAACTCCGAGTTGGCTGCTTACGAACAGATCTCTATCGTCAAACTTTATCCGCATGAGTTCGAGAAGACGCCGAAGAAATCCATCAAGCGTTTCCTCTATACCAACATGGTATAAACTATGAACCTCTGTATCGACCAGGGAAATAGTCGCACCAAAGTAGCGCTCATGACGGATGAGGGCAAGATGATCAACCAGTTCATCTATAAGTCCTTCTCCTCGGCCGATGTAGAGCGGTTGCTGGATTTGTACGATATACAGGATTCGATAATCAGTTCGGTGGTCAATATTGAGCCGGCTATTGTCAATACCCTCCATCGCCGCTCGCAGCATTTTGTGCTCTTTGATCATAATACACCGGTGCCTATCATCAATCGCTATGATACGCCCCAGACGCTGGGTCAAGATCGTTTGGCGGCGGCTGTAGGAGCGAAGAGTCTCTGCCCGAATGAGAACTTGCTTATCATCGATGCAGGCTCGGCCATCACCTACGACTTTGTTTCCGAAGCAGGGGAATATCTGGGGGGGAACATTGCGCCGGGACTGAAGATGCGTCTGACGATTCTGCAGCGTATGACAAAGAAACTGCCGCTCGTCGAGGTGGATGAGAATGAGCTCATTCCGCTCTTTGGCAAAAATACCCGCGATGCGATAGCAGCAGGAGTGGTACGAGGTGTGGCGTATGAGGTGAAAGGATATATGCGAACCTTGCGCGAGAAAGTGCCGCATTTTCAGACTTATCTCACAGGAGGCCATGCGCCCTATATCCTCAATAACGTGCGAACTTCGCGCACAGAGAACCGAGTGATGCATCACGAGAAGCACCTGGTGCTAATCGGCCTGAATGAGATTTTAAGATTTAATAAACAGTGATATAAGGTCGTTCGATCGACATGATAAAAAACAAGAAAATATTTTTACTCCTCTTCGCCTTGGCATGGACCATCGGAGTGGCGGCTCAGAACCTGACGAGTTCGCCTTTCTCCCGTTATGCCTACGGAGATATGAATGATAACGTACCGGTGGGTTATCGCGCCATGGGAGGAGTAGGTTACGGTATGCGTAATAATCGCGCTATCAACCCTGCTCAGCCGGCTTCTTACACAGCCTGCGATACCCTTACCTTCATGTTTGATATTGCGGCCAGTGCCAACTGGAGCCGATATAAAGATGTGGGTGGAAAGAAGAACAAAGCTAACGGAAACCTCGAGTATGTCACCATGCAATTCCCGCTCTATAAACAATGGATTGCGATGTCCATCGGTTTGCAGCCCTATAGTTCCGTCGGATACGACATCTCTATTTCGGACTCTACGGCTGGAGGAGGATATCATTATACGGTGAACTATGGCGGCGAAGGAAACATCAGCCAGGTGTATGGCGGTTTGAGTTTTAATATCCGTAACTGGTTTGCGTTTGGCGCGAATGTCTATTATATGTGGGGCGAACTGAGTCACATGCGTATGTTGTCCTTTACCGAATCCAATGTGAACTCTACCATCCAATATGAGAACCTGAGTGTGAGCAACGTCCGTTTCCGTGCGGGAGCGCAGTTCTTCCATCGCTGGGAGAAACATGCATTCAGTATCGGTGCGGTCTTCGAGCCCAAACTCAAACTCCATAGTGAACTGCAGCTGTTTGAGACTCAAGGCGATACGGTCTATGTTATCTCCGGAGGATGGCAACTGCCGATGATGTGGGGTGTCGGAGGTAGTTATAACTGGGCGAACCGCCTGACACTGGCCTTCGATTACGAATGTCAGTATATGGCTTCGGCCATGTATGGAGGTGAACCGGGTAGTGCCAGTGGCTTGCGTGATCGAAACCGCTATTCTTTTGGCGTCGAGTATCGCCATAACCCCGTTGGACGTAATTATGCAGAACGAATGCTTTGGCGCGCAGGTATTAACATCCAAGATGAGTACGTGGCAATAGTGGGAGGAAAGAAGATAACTGCCAGCATCGGTCTCGGTTTTCCGCTCTGGTCGGTAGGTACAGTTATCAATACCACAATCGAATACACCCATCGCGGTAATCCCGCAGGATTGGAAGACAATAGCCTGCGATTTACCATAGGCGCTTCCATCGCCGAGAACTGGTTCTTTAAGCGCAAATTATAGTTTGGCATGAATTTTGAACCGGAATCCTCAGAATATTCAGAATTAAACTAAAATACAACGATTATGAAATTCAAAAGTTTACTTGTAGTAGCGTTAGCAGCGGCTGTTCCTGCGCTGGCTTGCGCGAAGAAACCGAAGACTCCTGCTGCTCCCGCTGCGGCTGAGGCTGCTCCTGTAGTGGAGGAAGAAGAACCGACGATCACCGAAGAGTGTGTTGTGAATGTATCCCTTTTCCACGAGTCGGTAAAGAATAAGATGTATGCTGATGCGTACGAACCGTGGTGGGATGTGTATCAGCACTGCCCGAATGCCAATAAGTCCATCTATTCCGATGGAGCAAAGATCGTAGAGGCCCTCTATGGCGCTACGACCGATGCAGCGGAGAAAGCACGTTTGGCGAACCTCGCTATTGAGATGCAGGACAAGCGTATCAAGTATTTCGGCAACGATCCGAAGTATCCGAAGTCCTATATCTTGGGTGAGAAGGGTCTGGCTTATATCGATTTCTTCGGAGATACCAAACTCAAAGAGGCACGCGAGTGCTTACGCCAATCGGCAGAAGGCATGGGGCCGGCTAGCAAGATCATGGTGCTCGTGAAACTCGTAGATGTTTCTTATGCGCTCTATAAAGAGAATCCGAACGCTTTGGCTGAGCAGTTCATCGCAGACTATGAGATTGCTTCCACGCTTCTCAACGAGCAAGCTACCAACCCGAATAATAAAAATGCAGAGATTGCAGGCAAGCAGAAGGATTATGTAGATAATATCTTCGCTATCTCCGGAGCTGCTGATTGCTCGAAGTTGGATGAGATCTATGCGGCTGCTGTGAAAGAGAACAGCGCGAACCTCGATATGCTGCATAAGATCGCAAAACTGTACAAGCGCGTTCGTTGCACCGAAAGTGACGTGTACTTCGAGGCTTGCGAATTGGCGCATAAACTGCAGCCGACCGCAGAGACCGCAGCAGGTTGTGCTTCCATGGCCGCTAAGAAAGGTGACTACGAGGCAGCTATCTCGTACTACGATCAGGCTATCAAACTGGCTATGGTAGAGGATGCTCTTGAGGATGTTGCGGACTATCAGTACAACGCAGCATTCTACAGCTATAACAACCTCAAGAAATACGCTGAGGCGCGTAAGTACGCGTTGGCTTCGATCGCTTCCCTCCAGAGTCTGGGTCTGAACAAAGGTCAGGGTCGTTGCTATATCATCATCGGTATGTGCTACGCGTCCACGCAACTCTATCCGCAGGATGCTAAGGGTCGTATCTTGAATAAGACCGTTTACTGGGCTGCTGTAGATAAGTTCGTGAAGGCAAAACAAGTAGATCCGTCGGTAGAAGTTCAAGCGAACGAGTTCATCAACTCCTATAGCAAGTACTTCCCCTCCAAAGAGGAGCGTTTCGACTTACCGAATGAGTTCTCGGGCTCGACCTACTACGTAGGAGGTTGGATTGGTGAGACCACGGTTATTCGATAAGCTAAGCATGGCGAGCATCCTTGGGGTGCTCGCTATGTTTCTGCTCGCTTGCTCCGATAAGTCTATCGGAAGTGAAGAGACAGAGTCGCGGCAAGAGATTGCGGCGCTGTGGACGGATAGTGTGACTACCCTTATCTCAGATTCCGGCATCACGCGCTATCGCATCTCTTCTCCCCAATGGTTGGTATATGATAAGACCGATCCTCCCTATCAGGAGTTTCCCAAAGGCGTCTATCTCGAGCAGTTCGATATCAACCTGACTGTACAAGCTTCGCTGGAAGCCGATTACGCCCATTACGATGAGAATCGTCAGATATGGATGCTGCGTGGAAACGTGCATGCCCTTAATCGCAAAGGCGAACAGTTCGATACACCGCTTCTGTTTTGGAACCAGAAGACCCATCGCGTCTATTCGGATACCACGATTCATATCACCCGCGAGAAGAGTATCATCTATGGTGTAGGCTTCGATTCTAACGAAGAGATGAGTCAATATACCATCCTCAATCCGACCGGAGTCTTCCCCATTAACGAAGATTAAATGCCATCATCTATGTTATTAGAAAACAAAGTGGCCCTCATCACGGGCGCTACACGAGGAATAGGAAAACAGATCGCCTTGGCGTTTGCGCGCGAAGGAGCACAAATCGCCTTCACGGGTCGATCGCTCAACGAGCACGCTATCGCTACACGCGAAGAACTGACGCAATTGGGTGTAAAAGTGCAGTTCTACCCGTCTAATGCCGCGGATTTTAATGCTGCACATCAAGTGGTAGAGCAGGTCCTCAAAGACTTCGGCCACCTGGATATCCTGGTCAATAACGCAGGCATCACGCAGGATACCTTACTCATGCGTATGACCGAGCAACAATGGGACCAAGTGATCGATGTGAACCTCAAGTCGGTCTTTAATTTCACGCACGCGGTTACGCCTATCATGATGCGTCAACGCAGCGGTTCCATCATCTCGCTCAGTTCCGTCGTAGGCATCAACGGCAATGTCGGACAAGCCAACTACGCCGCGTCCAAAGCAGGTATCATCGCGCTCATGAAATCGGTCGCAAAGGAATTAGGTCCGCGTGGTATTCGGGCCAACGCGATTGCACCGGGTTATATCCTAACTGATATGACAGCAGCTTTGAACCAGGAGACACGCAACCAGTTCGTCTCCATCATTCCGATGCGCCGAGCGGGTGAACCCGAAGAAATAGCGAAAGTAGCGCTCTTCCTGGCCTCAGATCTTTCTTCTTACGTCTCCGGACAAGTGATTCAAGTCAACGGAGCAATGGCATAAACAATAAATCCCGAACGGTTGGTTCGGGATTTATTATAAACTCTAAACTTTACACCTTATTTCTCCAAGATCTTAAACTGCCAGGGCTTGAGCGTGAAGCTTTGCTCTGCTGCTAACTCGATCTCCTTGCCGCAGGTACAGCGGTATTTTCCGTCCATGCCGGTCAGATCCAGCGTTACGGTCTGCTCTTCACTGCTCATATTCATCACAGCAATCACGGTGTTCGTATGCCATTTACCTTCTTTGATGCGAGCGCAAGCAAAGATAGCCTCGTTGTTCGCCGGGATACGAGTCATCGGCGCACCAACCTCCGGACTGAACAGCGCTTTGTTACGAACACGTAATGCATTCAGTTGTTGATACAACGCCGCTTGTGCATAGGCTTCGTCCTTATCGATCAGATCTTTCTCAAAGAACTCCAGACGATGATGATTCCCGCTTAACTGACCCGTGTAGATCATTGGCATACCAGGTACTACGTAGCAGAACGCTGCGAACAGATTAACCGCATCGCCCATACGCTCCTGCTCTGTACCGTTCCAACTGTTCTCGTCGTGATTCGAGATGAAGTTCATGCGAATAGCCTCAGGACGAATCGTCGTGTCTGCTTTCGCAAAATATGCCCACAGATCCTCAACCGTTGCCTTACCTTGCGCCACGTCGTTCATAATATGATGCAGCGTCCAGCCGTAATACATATCGAAAGCGCTCTCGGTCAACTCTTGCGCTTTGTCCTCATCTTCCGCCAAAGTGAACATATCCGGATGAGTCAGACGAAGATCAGCCATAGCCCAGTTCCAGAAATCGGTCGGTACTTCTCCTGCTACGTCGCAGCGAAAACCGTCAATACCGATGCTGTCCATCCACCAATGCATTGCCTTCAGCATTTCGGCGCGCATGTCCTGGTTCTCATAATTCAACTTGCTGATATCAGTCCAGTCATATTGAACCATCAGGTTGCCTAAGCTGTCGCGATAATGCCAACCATCGTTCTTCGTCCATTCGCTATCCGGAGCAGTGTGGTTTGCTACCCAGTCCAGAATCACCTTGAAGCCCTGCTTATGCGCTTCCTTGAGGAAATGCTCGAAGTCTTTTCGGGTACCAAACTCCGGATTGATCGCGCAGTAGTCGATAATCGAGTAGTAACTGCCTAACGTTCCTTTGCGAGTGATCACGCCAATCGGCTGACAAGGCATTACCCAAATGATGTCGATTCCGTTCTCGCGAAGGGTAGGGAGGAGTGCTTCTGCAGCCGCAAACGTACCTTCCTCTGTCGCTTGACGGGTGTTTAACTCATAAATCGTTGCGTCATATGCCCATTTCGGGTGTCGTAACTCTTCTTGTGCGCAGCTGACCATCATCAAGGCCGCTGCAATAAAAAGTAAACTTTTTTTCATTCTTCTGTAATATTATAGCTTAATTCTTTGCGATTAATGGTGACAATTACTTTTTTGCCTAAATAGATTCGCGCATACTTGATCTCATCCTCGTTGCTCTCCAGAACAATGAAATCTCCATATAGCAACGGCATTGAACTCCGACGCATTTGAATCAATTCCGCTACTTTCGCGCGCATCTCTTGCTCGGCCTCGTTCAAACCCTCAAAACGCATCATATGTCGGTTATCCGGATCATTCGCTCCCACTTCGCCGTATTCGTCGCCCTGATAGATACACGGTACACCCGGCAAGGTCATGTTAATCACCTCAAGAAGCAATGCACGTTTGTAGGCTTTCTCCGCATCGCCGATACCTATCTCTTGCGTCCAGCCTTCCTCTTTGCCGTTCACGTGCAGGTCGATTGCCTCGCCTGCAATCGACGCAAAACGAATCTGGTCATGATTGCCGCTGATATTTCCCATTGTGTGATGCGCTCCGTAGGTATGCAGCGAAGTCAACTCGTTCTCTACCACTTCGTTCATGCCCTTTAACCCACATAAGGCCTCACGCGTCGTGAAATAGACGTTGAAGTCAAACTGTGCATTCAGCATACCGCTCTTTACGTAACTGCCGATTAACTCCGGACTACCGTACGTCTCACCGATCATCCAGATATGTCTACCCGGCCAACGGGCTGCAATCTTCTGGCCTAAGATACGCCAATACGCCTCTGGGATATGCTTGCATGCATCGTGACGATAGCCGTCTAACTCGTAGTTCTCTAACCAATACAAGGCACTGTCTGTCATGGCTTCGCATACCTCCGGGCGCTCCAAATCCAAAGTAGGGATATGTTTGTCGAACCAAGTTGTCAAACGTGCTTCGTCCCATAACTCGAAGTTACGTCTTCCGTCCGGTAGAATTGAATCGGTATGCCAATCCGGGTGCTCCTGCAGCGTCGGAGAATTAATATGCATATGATTCGCTACATAATCCAAGATCACGTTGATTCCATGCGCGTGTGCGGTAGATAATAAGGTGCGGAACTCTTCCGGCGTAGCAAAGCGACTGTCTAACTGCGTTGCATAGATAGGCCAGTAACCGTGGTAACCGCTGAATTTCGTATACGTTTTCGAACTATCGTATTTATTGCCGTGCTCGAAAGGATAGCATCCCCATGCATCCCATGGATTCTGGGTTATCGGACTGATCCACAGCGTGTTAACGCCTAACTGATCAAAATATCCTTCCTCAATCTTTTCCGTAATACCAGCGATGTCTCCGCCCTGATAATCGACGATATCCAGCACTTCTTCGCTGTTCATCTTCCAGTCGTTAGACGTATTGCCGTTATAGAAACGGTCAATCATCAAGGAATATAATACTTGTGCCTGCTGGTCATGACGATTCAGTTGCGCTGCGTCGGTAATGATCTTTCCGTCCTGCAAGGGTAACAATAAATCATTAAACAGATACGTCTCATCCTCTGCATAAATCCGCAAATATGTGCGTCCTTGTAACCCGTTATCTGTAACCTGTAACCCATCCATATCCAATGTCCACGTTCCGTCCTCGTTCTCTTGCCATAAAGTATGGTCAATCAGGGTATTTTGGATGTACGCTGCAAAACTCGGATTGCTGACCGGTTCGCAAAAACCAACCTGCAGTTTATCCTCTGCATAGCCCAATGAAATCAAGTTCTGTCTCACCGGTTTATCCGGCAAAACGGGAATAGCGAAACTACCGCTTTTATCAAGAAAAACCAAGGCGTGAAGCGAGTTGTCGCGGCTCACTAGATCCATCTCCTCTACGATCGGTGAACCCTGCAGATTTACGCACTCTATCGCATCTGCCGTCGACCATTTCAAACCCTCCCAAAGCTCCGGATTGCCATACAGCACAGGCACATAATCGGTTAACACGATATGCGTTGTGTCGCCGCTCATTCGAATCGGCATAATAGGATCGGATTTAGCAATAGTAGACGCTACTTGACTGCCCGAATTGCAACCGGCAATCAGCAGCACGATTGCACTCAAAAGAAACATTTTTTTCATGGTAGTACACATTTTTCGGTGCAAATTTACAACTTTTTTTTTATATATGCAAGATATTTCGAAGAAATATTTGTATATGTCATTTTTTTTTAGTACTTTTGTGGCCGATTTTGTAGTATGGATGAAAACGGGCTCATATTTAGGTGCTTTGCGAGCGGTAGTAGTGGCAATTGTTACTACCTCGGTACGCGTCAACGTGGAATACTCATTGATGCGGGTATCTCTGCGCGTCAGATTCAGAAGTGTCTGCGGGAGATGAACCTCGATTTCCAAAATATAATGGGTGTGCTCATTACGCACGACCATGCCGATCATATCCGCGCCGTAGGTACGTTGGGTGAACGGGTTAAACTGCCGATCTACACTACCGCCGAGATCCATGCCGGTATTGATCGTAACTATGGCGTAAGGGAGAAACTGCGTACCAGTCGTCGTTATTTCGAGAAAGGGAAGGAATGGCAACTGTTCGGAATGACCATCAATACTTTTGGTATTGAGCATGACTCTACTGACTGCCTCGGTTACTGCATCGATTATAATGGTCAGCGCTTTGTACTCATGACCGATTGCGGGTCGGTGAACGATCAGATGGAGGAGTATATCCGAACGGCTAATCACTTGGTGATTGAGGCGAATCACGACGAGCACATGTTGCTCAATGGTCCGTATCCTACCTATCTCAAGGAGCGAATCCTCTCGCCCCGCGGACACCAGTCGAATGATGTGTGTGGCGAACTGCTGGAGCGTAACTGGCATCCGGATCTGCGGAACGTATGGCTTTGCCATCTTTCTTTGGAGAATAACGATCCGGAAGTGGCGTACGACACCGTTAAGTCCTATCTCGAGGAGATTGAGATTATGCCCGGCCAGGATATCTTCCTCAAGGCCCTTGATCGTACCACACCCAGTCCTGTTTATGAATTAAATGATCAAATGATAAAGGAGTAATATGGAAAGACTAGTCATTATTCCTACTTATAACGAAAAAGAGAATATCGAAGCGATTATCACGGCGGTGATGGAACTGCCGTTGGAGTTTAATGTGCTTGTGATTGACGATGGTTCGCCCGATGGTACAGCCGATATCGTAAAGGGCCTCATGGCCGGTAAATACAAAGGACGTGTGCATATCGTGGAGCGCTCCGGTAAACTCGGTTTGGGAACGGCCTATATCGCCGGATTCAAATGGGCGATTGAGCACGAAGCGGATTATATCTTTGAGATGGATGCTGACTTCAGCCATAACCCCAACGACCTGCTCAAACTCTATGACGCCTGTGCGAACCAGGGGGCAGATCTCGCAATCGGTAGCCGTTATATCACGGGTGTGAATGTAGTCAACTGGCCGATGGGACGCGTACTGATGTCGTATTTCGCATCGAAATATGTGCGTACTGTCCTGGGGGTGAAGATCAAAGATACCACGGCCGGTTTCGTTTGCTATAAGCGTCATACCCTCGAGACGATGGAGCTCGATAAGATTCGCTTCAAAGGCTATGCCTTCCAGATTGAAATGAAGTTCACAGCCTATAAGTGTGGCGCCAAAATCATCGAAGTACCTATCATTTTTGTTAACCGCGTCCTGGGAACTTCCAAGATGAGCGGTGGCATTTTCTCCGAAGCGCTCTTTGGTGTCATTCGTCTCAAAATATCTTCGTGGTTCAGAAAATATCCTAAGTTATGACATTAGAACAACAATTATCGGTATTAGTCAAATCCGCTGTCAAAGCGCTCTATACTATTGAGGTCGAGGACAGCCAGATCCAATGGCAAAAGACCCGTCCGGAGTTCGAAGGAAACATCACGCTTGTGGTCTTTCCATTCGTTAAATTGGCGCGCAAAGCCCCGGCTCAGATTGCTACGGAGATAGGAGAATGTTTAACGGCTAATGGCGAAGGGCTTGTTGCTAAATTCAACGCCGTACAAGGATTCTTAAACCTCGTGATCGCCGATGCGTTCTGGATTCGTCAACTTCAGGCCATCGATACGGATGCCAACTACGGTCAGCAACCCGATCGTCATCAACTCATGATGGTCGAGTATAGTTCTCCGAATACGAATAAGCCTTTGCACCTTGGTCACGTACGTAATAACCTCCTCGGCTATTCCATCGCGCGTATCCAAGAGGCGAATGGATGGAAGGTTGTGAAGACCAATATCGTCAACGATCGAGGCATCCATATCTGCAAATCCATGCTCGCATGGCTCAAATATGGGAATGGCGAGACGCCCGAATCGTCCGGTAAGAAAGGCGATCACCTCATCGGCGATTACTACGTTCGTTTCGATAAAGAATACAAAACGCAGATAGCCGAACTCATGGCCGCAGGCAAAGATGAGGAGACCGCGAAACGCGAAGCGCCGCTCATGCTCGAAGCGCAGGAGATGCTTCGCAAATGGGAAGCGAACGATCCCGAAGTGCGTGCTCTCTGGGCGAAGATGAATAGTTGGGTGTATGCCGGTTTTGATGAGACGTACCAACGCATGGGCGTTTCGTTCGATAAGATCTATTACGAATCGAACACCTATCTCGAGGGCAAATCCGAAGTGGAGAAAGGTTTGGCAAGTGGCGCTTTCTATCGCCGCGAAGATGGGTCTGTTTGGGCTGATCTTACCAAAGACGGACTGGATGAGAAGCTCCTCCTTCGCTCTGATGGTACTTCGGTCTATATGACGCAAGATATCGGAACAGCCAAACTGCGTTTTCAGGATTATCCGATTGATAAGATGGTCTACGTGGTGGGTAACGAACAGGAGTACCATTTCAAAGTGCTGTCCATCCTGTTGGATCGCCTCGGATTCCCCTTCGGCAAAGAACTCGTCCATTTCTCCTATGGTATGGTCGAACTGCCGAACGGTAAGATGAAATCACGTGAAGGAACCGTAGTCGATGCCGATGACCTGATGGATAAGATGGTAGAAGACGCGAAGGAGATTTCCAAAGATAAAGTGAATACGCTGCAGGGTATCACGGAAGACGAAGCGAATGAGATTGCACGTAAAGTGGGTCTCGGTGCTTTGAAATATTTCATCCTCAAGGTGGATCCGCGGAAGAATATGCTCTTCAATCCGGCCGAGTCGATTGACTTCAACGGCAACACGGGTCCGTTTATCCAATACACCTACGCCCGTATCCAAAGCGTATTGCGCAAAGCAGAGTCCCAGTGGACTCTAGGCTCTCTAGTGTCTCTGGATCCGAAAGAGTTGGCTCTCATCCAACGTCTTTGCGAGTATCCCGCTATCGTTCGCAATGCCGGAGAGAACTTCTCGCCTGCTGTGATCTGTAACTATGCGTATGATCTCGCGTGTGATTTCAACTCGTTCTATCACGATCTCTCGATTCTGAACGAACCGGATGCGAATAAACGCGCGCTTCGTCTCTTGCTTGCCAAGAACGTAGCGAAAGTCATCCAATCCGCTCTCGGGCTATTAGGCATCGAAGTTCCGGAAAGAATGTAATAAAAAATGCGACCATCTGGCCGCATTTTTTTATTTCTTCGCTAACGCAATCACTTCTTCTGCGATTCGTTTCGCGGAGTCTTTCTGCGCTAACTTCAGCACATTCGTATGCAGCGTCTTCAATCGCTTTGGATCATTTAACAGTTCCAACGCGATCGCAATCAACTTCTCTGCGGCCTCTGCATCGCGCACCAGCACCGCTGCATCCTTATTCACGAGCGCCATGGCATTATGTGTTTGATGGTCTTCGGCTACGTTGGGCGAAGGAACCAATATCGCCGGTTTACCTAACAAACAAATCTCGCTGATGGACGAAGCACCTGCTCGTGAGATAACCAGATCGGCATTGGCATAACGATCCGGCATGTCGCTCAAGAAATCCAGACACTCGATATTGGCCGGACTACCTGCTGCCTCCCATGCTGCCTTGCATTTCTCGTAATACACTTTTCCTGTCTGCCAAACCACCTTAATTCCTTCATTCATTAATTCCTTCAGTCCGGCAATTACGGCTTCATTGATGGTTCGTGCTCCTAATGAGCCGCCGATAATAAGAAGCGTCTTTCGACCATCGTCTTTCGACTTTCGACCATCTAAAAGGTTCTGCCTTACCGGGTTTCCGGTCAGGATAATCTTATCGGCAGGGAAGAACTTCTCCATGCCTTCGTAGGCCACGCAAATCTTCGCCGCTTTGTCCTTGAGGATCTTATTTGTCACGCCCGCAAAACCGTTCTGTTCCTGTAGTAGGATAGGGATGCCCATCTTCGCCGCAGCCCACATCGCTGCGCCAGAAGCGTAACCGCCTACGCCTACGCCTACGTTCGGCTTGAAGTCGCGAATGATCTTCTTCACTTGCCGAATTGACTTTGACAGGTCGATTAATACCGACACGTTCTTCCATGGTTTCTTGCGGTCAAAACCCCGAACAGGCAGACCCACAATCTCATATCCTGCTTGCGGCACACGCTCCATCTCCATGCGACCTAACGCACCCACAAACAAGATCTCTGCCTCTGGATCCAAGTCCTTCAGCGCATTGGCGATACTAATGGCAGGGAAGATATGTCCACCTGTTCCTCCGCCGGAAATCAAATAACGCATAGTCTATTCTTTTTTGTCGTTTTCACTCATGTTCTTGATGAACAGGTTCACCACACGCTTCGTGATGAAGGTCTTTCGAACGGCATGCTGCACCTTATCGGCTACACTCGGACCGTTCTCTTCCGCTCTGCTCGCTTGTTCGGCAGCAGCCACAGCCGCTTCCTGTGCATCCAGTTTCGCTTTAAAGCGCTCTGACGCGTGTTTATACAGGAAGTTATAGCACGGCACAGAAGCCTTCATGATATACGGTGTGAGGAAGGTCGTAACAACTGATGCGGCTACGATAATCGGGTAGATAGCCGGGTGGAGTACACCTAAAGTACCACCCAAACCGGCGATGATAAACGAGAACTCACCGATCTGAACGAAAGAGAAGCCGGTTTGCATCGCATCGCGCATCGTCTCGCCTCCCCACCAGCAGCCAAGCGTTCCGAACAGAATCATACCGATGATGATAACGGCGCAGATCAGCAAGATACTCGGCCAGTATTCCACTAAGTTACTCGGGTTAATCATCATACCTACCGATACGAAGAAGATTGCGGCGAATACGTTCTTCAGCGGCGTCATCAAGTGCTCAATACGATGTGATTCCACGGTCTCAGCCAAGATCGTACCCATCACGAAAGCACCTAACGCGCTACTGAATCCGGCTTCCTCGGCTGTCAATACCATGCCCAGACACAGACCTAAAGACAGGATGATCAAGGTCTCGTCATTCAGGTATTTCTTCACCTTGCGCAGTAGGGTCGGAATAATCAGAATACCTACGATGAACCATACGACCAGCGTGATGGCCAGCACACCTACTTTCTTGAGCAACTCCACGCCTTCGAACTGGTGCTTGATCGCGATACTCGATAGCAAAACCATCAGGACGACGGCTACCACATCTTCGATAATCAGAATACTCGTCGCGCCCTTCACAAAACGCTCTTTACTCAAGCCCGCTTCGTCTACGGCTTTCATCACAATCGTCGTACTGGACATACAGAGCATACCGGCTAAGAACAGCGAGTTCAGCATGTCCATCTCTGCCCATTGTCCGACGCCAAATCCCAGCAGCATCATTCCGCCGATGATGGTCAATGCACCGATAGCTGCTACTTTTCCACTCGCAATCAGATTCTTGATGCGGAACTCCAGACCGATGCAGAACAGCACGAACAGCACACCGATGTTTCCCCATGCTTCTACGTTGTGGGGATCTACTAGCGTCTTTCCAAATACGTACGGACCAACCAGCACTCCTGCCACGATGTAACCCAGCACTACAGGCTGTTTGAGCAACTTAAACAGCAGACTTACAACACCTGCCGTAATCATCAAAATGTAAAGATCTTGTACCATATATTATAAATTTAAAATAGTGTACTATGTATAAATTATTTAACATCTGCCTAGAACGGATACCCAATTCCGAAGTTCACGCGCACAGCATCGAGCGCCGAGGGAATATTAAAGTACGAGTTGATCGGCTGTGTCTTATCCGGCGTCCAGTCTTTCTTGTTGTAGCGATAGGTCTGGTACGGCGCATGGATTGCTACGCCGATATCGAGTCGAATCACCAAGCCATCCAAGTCCAATCGCAAACCCGCACCAGTTCCTAACGCAATCTGCTTCGCCAGATACGGATTATCCAGAATTCCATCGTATAGATCCTCGCGCAACTGCAAGACCTCCTTGTAATCCGTAATACCTTCCTCCTCGTATAACTTCACAGTGCTGTACCAGTTCCATACGTTTCCTGCATCTACAAACGCCGCGCCGAATAGTTTCCAAACGATCGGGAAACGGAACTCAAAGTTACCCTCTAATTTCACATCGCCCGCATGGAAGAAATTCTGGTTGTATTTCTCGCTGTAGAAGTTACCGGGACCGTAGGCATAAGGCGAAGCTGCACGCATGTTATTGGGTCCACCGGCATAGAACGCTTCTGATAACGGCGCGAAATCCGAGTTGCCCATTGGGATGTTCGAGCCCGCATACAAGCGCGTAGCGATGCATATCTTATCCGTAAAGTTGAATTTATTGCGCAACTCCAGATGTACTTTCACATACTGGTTAAACGTCGTCGAACCCAGTGGTTTCTTCTTATCGTTCCATTTATAGCCGAAGAGGCAGTAGATACCGTTCAGGATATTACCAGATTCCTTCACACCTGCCTCGAACATTGTGTTCACAGCCCGTTTCGAGCGGTAGTCGTTGTACATGAAGGTATAGCCGATGGAGGGCGATAACTCATTGCTCGCCAGGATCTTAATCAACTGCGGGTATTCGGCGGCTTTGCTCGACAGACTATCCGTCTCCGCATTCACGCGCACAAGCGCCAAAGAGAAAGGCGTGAAGGCATGTGTGATGAACTGCGACGACTTGATAAAATAGGTCATCGACCCGGTCACTTTATGAATGCCATAGCCACCTGCAATGTTCTCGTATTGATAGCTCAGCAGGTATCGCGTGTCGCCTTCCGGATTGTTCTTACCGGTCCAATGCAGGTATGGGAACACGAGCGTGGAAGTCACACCGAATTTGTACGTATCGGTCTTCTTCGGGTCACCAGGATGTCTGCCGCGCAGCGCCCAGTAATACGCACCATTACCCTTGATTGTGAAGGTCTCTCCGTTGCCTAACAGGTTACGGATGTTTGAGGTCAAGGTCAAGTTCGGACCTAAACTGTTATTCGATCGCCACGCCACATCGGCATCTGCAATCAAGCCGTACGTTCGGTTGATGCTGTCCTTCTCCAGTTTTGCGCGTAACTTATCGCTCTTGATGGCCTCGCGTTTCTTCCAGTCCTTCTTCGCGCGAACACCGATACCCGACTTATACAACTCGCCTTCGAAGATGTTGTTGTAGTCGCGTTGTGCGAAGGCACGAAGCGACACATCGCCCGCTTTGGTTAACTTATACTCGGCTGTCAGGTTATTGAAGAAGCCGCTCGCCTGGTTAATCTCCGGGTTATCGGTCAGCGTCGAACCCACGGTCACGCGCAATCGGTCTTTGAAGAACGATTTGCTGATGGCTATATTCAGGTCATTCGTGTTACCGCCTGCATGCTCGGTCTGCGCGCTACTCAGGTCGATATCAACCACCTTGCCTAATTTCGAATTGGCCATCGCCGCGTTCACGCGGCTGTTCACAATCGATGATAAGGCATAGCCGCTTCGTTGCGCCGCTACGTTGCTCTCGCCTACGTACATTCCGGTCGCCAACAGCGTCGCTGCCAAGCCTTCCCGCGTGTCCTCGTCTAACGAGGCTAACTCGCGCGTTATCTCTTCGTCTTCCGGGGCTTCCAGGAAGAAATCGATACTGTTCAAACCGATCGAGTCCACTTCGCCTTTAACCCGCACACCTGTTCTGAACTCCACGCGTCGGGTTTCTTCGTCTTCGGACTCTACGTCCGCTTTCACTTTCTGTGAGGCGGAGACATTCAACATCGTCTTCCCTACCGGGCCGTGGAACGACACATGACTGCCAGAATCCACATGGAACGGCATAATAGGGTACGCTTTCGGCGAATAGCGAACGAAGCCTTCATCCACGTTCACCCGGCCTCCAAGACTCAAGTCACCATTGCCCGTACGGTATTTCACGTTCACTTTACCGTGCGGCTTCACTTGCGCTAAGTTCTTCTTATCGATCGGGTAGGTGATATCGGTTGTCGGCAGGATATTTACCGCCACATCTGCCACGATATCATCCAGTTGACCGGTCACTTTTCCGTCTATATCCAGCGCCAGATCGCCATATACAGGAAGAGTTCCGCCTTGCTCTAACTTCATCGGCGCAAAGCTGTCCGCCTTCAGCGCAATATCCAAACCCATTGTATTCAGGTCCAGTCCGCCTGTCAACGCCAGATACGTACTATCCGCTCCGTAGATTGGCAGACCGTTAAAGTCCACATGATTATGCTGCATCACGATGGGCGTCTCACCCAATCCGATCTGTACGCTATACGGTTTGTACAACGCCGAGACTTGCAGCGGCAACACTTCGGCCGAGAGGTCCATCTGATCGGGCAAACCGTCCACACTCGCTTGAGCACGAATAGCGCCTTTCAGATCCAAGTCTGCCATTCCGATGATGCTGTCCGCAATCTCCAGCGGGATGTCATCCAATTGCACATTGGCGCGCAAACCGTTCTTATAGTTCTCCGAACGAGCGATATCCATCTTCATTTCCCGACTGCCGAAATCCATGTCGCTGAAGTGTAAGTCATCCATCTTCAGCAATCCTTCGCCATGCAGATCATTCGCCTCACGTGCAAGACCGATTTGCAAGTCCACGTCGGTCTTCAGACCATGCAGCATCATCGCTCCGTCGGTTAACTTCGTCTTGGCGGCCAGACCAACCTCCGTAGTGCCATCGGCCATCTTCAGTCGCATACCTGCTTTGGCGGCCGGTAAACGCATAGCCGTGCTGTCCTCCGGATGTTCTATCTTTGGTATCGCTGCATCCAGCGCCAACAGCGTGCTGTCCGTGTCGGAATGTAACGATAAATCTACATTCTTAATGTCCAGACCCGTCTGATCAATCAAATGCTGGGCCGGACTGCCGTGTCGTAACGCAATCTTTGCGTCCATCGCCGGAATAGCGCTTCGTAAGGTATCCAATATTGTCAGGTCTGCTAACAAACGATTCACTAATGAGTCCTGACCGGTCACTTTCGTCACCGCTGTACCCATCTGCCCCAATTCATCCACAAACTGCATCACGTGCATCGGGGTATTCAGATCGATATCCAACCCATCCGTGTTCACGTTCAGTCCGGTAGTCTCATCGGTCGTAAAATGCAGGTTCAGATGACTCGCTTGGAAGGTCTCTCCGCCGGTTTGTACACGCACGTCGCGCATCTGAGTCGAGTAATCGACAGCCATCTGATTCGGCTTCAGAAAATCCTTCACCTTAAACTGATGTTCCGTCTGTGCCTGTACGGCCAAGTCGCCTTCTTTCATCTTCAGCGGCAGATGCAGCGTACCGTCTACGGTCTTGTTTGCTAAGGTCGCATCAAGGCGCATACCGGAAACCTGAATACCGTTGTATATCGCGTCGCTCAGGTTCACTTTTATCTTACTCCGCATCGCGTTAGAGTTGATGTCGATACCCTTACCGCTCGCCTCAATCGTTCCGGCCACTATGACCTTCGTGCTGTCTTTGAGGAAGGGCGAGAGATCCACCCGTTCGATCTGCACATGGGCATCATATGCCTCGTCGTCGATGTCGTAATGCGCCCGTAGCTTCGCCTTACTGCCTTTGAAATCAGCATCGCCCTCCACGTCCACTTGCATCGTCTCGAGGTTCATTTCCGTGGCTGCTAAGTCTGCTCGCGCGCCCATCTCGTCCGTGCGTACATGAAGGCCGTTGCTTGTGATCAACCGGTTATTCAGATCGACCCGTGCATCGCCATAGAGGGTATCTATCGGCATGGAAAAACCGCCAATCGCAAACTGCGTCTTACCGATGTCTATCCTCCGGGCGTCGTATAGGTTCGCACTTACGTCGGCCAGTACGTTCACATCCAATGAGGTGGTCAAATCCAGACCTATAGGCGTTAATCGAAATCGTATATTCCGTAACTGTCCGTCGGGCACATCAAAGGCCATCAACGTAGGTGTCGTGTCCCGTTCCGTTGTATCGGGAGGCGTCTCGCGTAAGTCAATGCCAACGTACGTATCGTTTAACCGCAGACCGTGTAGCGGGAACTTCCCTTCCGAAATCACGATGCCGGGACTCGTCACGTTCAGTTCGCCTACTATCACATCAATTCCAACCGACGCAATCATCGTATCCGAATGGAATGTCGTTCCCTCAATCCCCAATTCCTCTACAACTATTGGCATTGCCAATAACTCTCGACTCTCGCCTTTTGGTTCTCCACTCTTCGCAATCGCTTTCAGCCTCAATCGCTTCACGCAAGCAAGCGTGTCTTCGCCTTTATGTCCGACGAATAAGCTGTCGATGCGTACCTCAATCGGCAAATCGGCTTTTCCTTTCCAAGCGCGTAGCAGTTTTCCGGGCGAGTGATGGAAGGGCGAGAGATAGATATCGCCAATCTCGATCTCCAAATCCATCTTCTCCTCGGCTACGCTCACACCTTTGGCTACCGCTTTCTTGCGTATTCCCGGCACATATAGCACACTTGCCACTACGATCAGTAGCAGCAACACCAGTCCCAGCAGTCCTCCAACCACTCCCACCGGTATCTTCCAATATAGTGCCTTCTTATCCGCCATTAAAAACTCTTCTGCACGCCGAACTTAAGTCCGTAAAGACCCGGTGTAAAGTGATTCGCTATCAGGTTGCGTAATTTTCCCGAAAAGATAATCACGTCGTTCGTATACTCTCTGTATCGATTTCCCGTATCAGGATCCTGATAGAAGAACGTCGTTCCGCTGTAACCCGCCGATAGAATTGAGAAGAAAACCTGGAACGTACTCTTCTTATTGAACTGATATGTGATCACAGGCGAAACTTGGAATCCGTAGGTCGCACTATGCCGCAAGCCGTTGTAATCAGTGCCTTTGATGTCTCCGTCTGTCACGCGCGGAAACTCCATACCTGCGTACAGGTGCGTCTCGATCCAGATACCTAATTTCCCGTTGAACACGGTCTTCAAACGATAACGCATATAGGGCGTCACATTCCAACTGCCTTGCCGAACGCGAATATTTTCCGATATCGTCTTTCCGTCGCTCTCGTAACTATAAGTCGTAAACAAATCCTGATAACTTCCGCCCACACGCAGACCGAGATAGATACGCTCTTTCAAACGCCAACCGATCTCCGGTTCCAGGGCAATGGACCATCCGTTCTCTTTCTTGTTCGATCGCGTGTCATGGTGAAAATAGATATCGAAGTTATAGCCATAGTACAACTTCTTCTTCCATTCCGGCACTTCCAATTTAATACTATCCACTCTCGTCTCTCCACTCTCCACCCTCGACTCTTGATTCTCGACTACCTGTGCCCACGCACTCACGGCACATACCATGGCCGCTATAATAAAGATTGTTCGTTTCATATTTTTTAGCAAAAAATGCTCTTGTTATTCGATAGGGAAATCGAAATAAGTGTCAGGGTAGGGCTCGTCAACAAGGGTGAAATGCCACCACTCGCTGTCAAGCATCGTGAAACCATGGCGGAGCATGGCATCCCTAAGGATTTGGCGATTCTTGCGGATTCGACCCCATTTGCCGTCTTCCTTCAGAGGACCGCCCATATAATCCGGATGGCTCTCGATACCAAACCAATCGAACGGACTGCCCATGTCCAGTTCCTTGCCTGTTGCTGCATCTACCAGCGTCAGATCAACTGTCGAACCTCTGCTGTGACCCGAGCGCGCAAAGATATAACCCTGCTCAAAGAGCACACTCTTGTCTACCATGGGGTAGAAGACGCTCTTCATGGTCGTGTCCTGCAGGTCCTCAGCCCAGCGGATGAAATGGTTCACGGCGCGTTGAGGCCGATACGCATCCCAAATCTTCAAGTAATAGCCCTGAGCTTTCAGTTCGTCGTTCACTACCTTGAGCGAGTCCGCTGCTTGACGTGTCAGCAGGGCCACAGGCGCATTGTAACCTTCTACGCGCGCGCCAAGAAAATTATAGGTGCTGTAGTATCGAATCTCGAGTATCGCGTCTGGCACGACATCGGTTATCAACACGAAATCAGACCGATCCATCGTCGGGTCTGTCTGTTTTGCGCAGCCGATCAAAACGACCGCTACGCAAGCAATGAAGAGGCGTTTCATGATTCTTCTGCCACGTTGATGGTAGGAGTTTCTTCGTCGATGATCTCACCAGAGGTGAGCTGTTTGTAGATCGATGCTTCTACGCCATAGAGGGCCGGAATAGTGAAGAGGATGATAAGCCCGACGATGATATTTCCGATCACTTCGAGAGCTTGTACATCACCCATATGGGTGAGGACAATGACAAGGATAACAATCAGATTGATGACCAGACCCAGAAGGAACTCTGCACCGAAGATACGCCACTTGTTGCCATAGGTAAGGGTATTGGATTCGCGAAGTGCTTCCAGCGCGCCTTTGTCCTTATCCACAAATAACGGAGTAGCCAACGACCATGCGATAGAGATGACCAGACCCGGGATGATCAGGAAGGTAAAACCAACATAGGTACCTATGGTCATCAGGGCGATGAGGATGAAGTACTCGCCCATGTTACGACGATACTTACCCTCGAAGATAAAGAGCGGATTGATCACCTTTCCTTTCGACAACTCAGCCGGCAGAGACGACATAGCAATTGTCGTACCGACATTCAGATACGGAATCCAGATCGTGAGGATGTACAAGATCGTAGCCGCAATGAGGCTGAGGAAGTTTACCAACGCAATACGCAGACCATCCTGGATGGTTGCGAGCATATTCAGTTTCTTTGTCATGATATGAAATATTAAAGATTAGTCTTTCTCGTAGTAATCGGAATTAGTCTTTCTCGTAGTAATCGGAGAAACTGCTGTCGTCTCCTTTGTAGAGGTTATTATCGTCCGGCGTGTCGAAACTTACGGCAGGATCGGGAGCTGGGAAACCATCTGTGTTCGGAGCTTTCGGATTGGAACATGAAACCAGAACGAAAGTTGAGAAAAGAATCGCAAATGCAAAGAAAATTTTTGTTCTCATAACGGTAGTGTTTAAAATTCGCTACAAAATTACTACAAAAAATTTGAATATGCAAGAAATGAAAAGATTTTTTTTGTATATATCAAAAAAAAAGAAGTATCTTTGCGCAAAATTCCGTTAGAAGGAATGAAAAGAAAATTATTTATATCGCTTGTGAGTTCCTCGAGCCTCTGGCTTCGAATATAAAGAGTTGGTTCGTATCCAAGAAATTCTCTTTGGGTAATGGCCATGGCCAATGAGAGTCAATAACTGTAAAAAACATAGCTTATCTCAACGCATCGCTTCTGCAGTGCGTTTTTATGATTTATCATATAATGTACTTATAAAATCGTATGATAACCGTATTATTCGCGAAGGATAACCATATGATAAAATGCCATTTTTAGCAAAAAAATAACTCTTACTATATATATACTTTGTATATATATACATTTTGATTTTTTTGTTAAAATTTGCATATGTCAAAAAAAAGCATTACCTTTGCACCGTTAAATCGTTTATACCATGAAAATTCGATTCTTTTTATTACTCCTTTTGATGAGTGTGCTCTTGTCCGCGGCAGCGGAACAAATGCCCGAGAATTATTACGATGCTATCAACGGAAAGAAAGGCGAGGTGCTGAAAGGGACGTTGAAAACGGTTATTCGCGCCCATACCGTCATTCCGTATGGTAGCGGAAACCCCTCTTCTTGGTACGTATTCTATTTTTCTGACCGCGATGAGAACGGCTACTGCATGGATATGTATTGCGATGATTGGAAACAGTTTGGCTCGCCGGGAACGGCTGTTTCCGGTTGCAATATCGAGCATAGCTTTGCGAAGTCTTGGTGGGGCGGCAAGGAGCATGATCCGTACAAGGACTGCTTTCATCTCAACCCTTCGAATTCGACGGCTAACAGCGCACGTAGTAACTTCCCGCTCGGCGTGCCCGAGAAAGATGTGTTTACATCCGGCTCCTTGCGCATCGGTAAGATCCACCATGACTCGCTGAATGTCGATTTCTCGGTCTTTGAACCCAAAGATGAATATAAAGGAGACTTTGCACGAGCGTATTTTTATATGGTTACTTGTTACGGACGAGATATGAACGGTGACTATCCGGACCTGCCTGTCTACGGCAAGAAGAAAACGGTAGGATGGCGTCTGGATAATAAAGATGTGGGATCACGTTTTGCTATGCAAAATGATAATTACCTGGAGTTCCAACCCTGGGAACAAGCCGTGCTCATCGCTTGGCATCGTGCGGACCCGGTTTCGGTGAAGGAAATCAACCGTGCGGATGCCGTGAGCGATTTCCAACATAACCGCAATCCCTTCATCGATTACCCCTATCTGGCAGAGTATATTTGGGGCGAAAAAGCCCATGAGACGTTGGACATGGCAAACCTGATGGCTTCCTCTGACCCCGAATTCATACCTGGTAAAAGCAATGGTTGGCGCGACTCGCAACCCTCCGATATTGACCAAGCCTCCAATGACCAATCGCCCATCACGAGTAAGGTCATAAAGAACGGCCAAATCTTCATCCTCCGCGGTGATCGAACTTATACCCTCACCGGACAAGAAGTAAGATGATTGATAGAAAAATGCAGTAAAATCTGCAAAAAAATGGCATACACTCTTGTGTATGTCATTATTTTTTTGTACTTTTGCAGCCGCTTTTAGTGTGTATATGTATTTACGCGTATGGAATGGATTTATAACTTATTATTTGGAACGGGTATCGCGCACTCGATCGTAGTGCTCGCGATGGCCATCTCTGTCGGGATATGGCTCGGAGAGAAATTGAAATTCAAAGGCATCACCTTAGGTATCACGTGGATTTTGTTCTGCGCTATCGCCTGCAGTCATTTCGGCATGCGCTTGGATCCGTTGGTGGAGAGTTTTGCGAAGGACCTCGGTCTGATTCTTTTTGTCTATTCGATAGGTCTGCAGGTCGGTCCGTCTTTCTTCTCGTCTTTCGGTAAGGGTGGTATCCGCTTAAACGCTTTGGCGGCGGGTATCGTACTATTGGGCTGTTTGACCGCCGTAGCAATCCATTATATCTTTAAAGTCGAGACGCCGGTTATCACAGGTGTACTCTTCGGTGCGGTTACGAACACGCCTGGTCTGGGTGCAGCCGAGCAGACCTTCCAGGACATCACACAAGGTGCCGACTCGTCGGTGATTGCAAGCGGATATGCAATGGCGTACCCCCTTGGTGTGGTAGGAATCATCTTCTCGCTTCTGCTACTCCGCTGGATATTCCGTATCCGCGTAGAGAAAGAGGAAGAGAAAGTGCAAGCAGAGCAGGGTGAACAAAAGACGATATCGCGTTACGACATGACGCTGACCAATCCGCAGATAGAGGGTCTGCGTGTACGCGAACTGAGTCTGCTCACGCATGTGACGATCGTTGTGTCGCGCGTGATAGATAAAGAAGGCAACGAGTTCATGCCGGATGCCGAGACCATTCTCCACGTCGGTGACCAGGTGCGGTTCATAACGGATCATCAGAACGAACGCACGGTGCTGCTGCTCGGTCAACTGACGGATGTGAAATGGGAGGAGCAGGAGAAGCAAGTACATCTTGTCAACCGCCATATCATCGTCACCAAACCGAAACTGAACGGTAAGCGTATCATGGACCTGCGTGTGCGTGAAGCGTTTAACATCACTATCACGCGTATTCGTCGTGCGGGTGTGGAACTGTTGGCGACGCCGGAGTTACGGTTGCAGATGGGAGACCGTCTGACCGTAGTAGGCGAGCAGGAAGCGGTGGATAAGATGGCGAAGGCTTTCGGTAATTCTACCAAGAAACTTGATGCGCCGAATCTGGCATCGCTCTTCTTCGGTATCGTCTTAGGTGTGGCCTTAGGTATGTTGCCTATTGCTCTGCCGGGGCTGGGACAACCGTTTAAGTTAGGTCTGGCGGGTGGCTCGCTTATTGTAGCGATCCTTATGGGAGCTTTCGGAACGAAGTATCATGTTGTGACTTATACCACCACTTCGGCGAACCTGATGATTCGTGAGATTGGTATCGCACTCTTCTTGGCGTCCGTCGGTTTCGGAGCCGGAAAGAGTTTTATTCCTACTTTGTTGGGTGGCGGATATGTATGGATCGGTTACGGTGTGCTCATCACCTTGTTGCCGCTCCTCATCATCGGCATCATTGGACGCAAGTGGATGAAGTTGGATTACTTCACCCTGATGGGACTTATCGCAGGTTCGACAACCGATCCGCCTGCATTGGCTTACGCTACCTCGCAGAGTAGCTCGAATGATCGTGCTGCCGTAGCGTACTCCACTGTTTACCCGCTGACGATGTTCCTGCGCGTACTCACGGGACAACTAATGATCTTGTGCTTCCTGTAAATAGGGACATATTAAAACTTGCTGTGCCGAGTATCTTGGCGAACTTCACCATTCCCTTGGTGGGGATCGTTGATACAGCAATTGTCGGGCATCTGAGTGACGCCGCTGCGATAGGCGGAATAGCCATCGGCACAATGCTCTTTGATTTATTGTATTGGAACTTCGGTTTTCTCCGCATCAGTACCAGTGGCCTTACGGCTCAAGCGTTCGGAAGGGGTACGGGAGTAAAGGATGAATGCGGGAAGATTCTGACCCAGAGCGTGAGTATTGCGCTCATGGGAGCGGCATTCGTTTGGGCTATCCAATGGCTGTTCGTAACGGCTGTATTGGCGGTTGTACCCTGTTCGCCGGAAGTGGCAGAAGTAGCGCGTTCGTATTTCTTCGTTCGTATTTGGGCTGCTCCGGCTACCTTGAGTCTGATGGCTCTGAAGGGTTGGTTCATCGGCATGCAGGATACGAAGAGTGCGATGGCGGTAGATATCGTGGTGAACGTCATCAACATGGCAGCCAGTTACTATCTGGCTGTCTATACGCCGCTGGGCGTAGTGGGCGTCGCATGGGGAACGCTGATCGCGCAGTACTCGGGATTGATTCTGGCCGTTTTTATAGTGGTTGTTGGTTATAGATTACGAGTTGCGGCTCATTGGAAAGAGGTACTGCGATGGTCGGAACTGAGACGTATGATGGCGCTGAACGGCAACCTGTTTATTCGTTCGCTCTGTTTCATGGTGGTCTATGTGGGCTTCACGTCCTTGGCCAGCCGATACGGAGATACAGAACTGGCAGTAAGCAGTATTATCATGAAGCTGTTTATGTTCTTCTCCTATTTTGTGGACGGCTTTGCCTATGCAGGAGAAGCGTTGGTAGGGAAGGCTATAGGAGAGTCGAAAGGTAAGGGTGAAGAAGTAAGAGGAGTCGTCCGGGCGCTGTTCTATTGGGCCATCGGTGTAGGCTTAGTGTTCACGGTAATTTATGCCGTCTGGGGACAAGAATGTATGGCCTTGATGACCAATGATGCTACGATACTGAGGGCGGCGAAGAAATACACGGGTTGGCTGGTAGCCATGCCTATCGTCAGTGCCCTGGCGTTTATGTGGGATGGTATCTATGTGGGTGCCACCGCAGGAGTTTCAATACGAAATGCGATGATATGGGCGGCAGTCGGATTTGTGCTGCTGTATGTAGCAACCTATCGATGGGTAGGCGCACAAGCCCTCTATATCGCTTACTTTGCACATTTAATTGCACGAGTTATATATTTATCTGTAGAATGGAAAAAATTACCTATATAATTCTCTTGTCTCTCGCCCTGATGGCGTGCAGCAAGACTGAAAGCAAGCATGCTGAGCGTGCTGCGATTCCTGTTCGTACCGTCATCATCGCGCAACAGACCAATAATGCGGTAGCGCGTTATGTCGGAGTAGTTGAACCCGCCCAAGAGACGCCGCTGAGTATGCATACGGCAGGTAGAGTAGTGTCCGTAGAGGCGAAGAACGGTCAACGAGTGTTTAAAGGTCAGACGATCCTGAGCGTCGATAACACCCAAGCGCTGAATACCCTTCAGTCGGCTGAGGCAACCTTCCGTCAAGCGGAGGACGCATATAATCGCGTGAGTAAAGTGCATGATAAAGGTGTGGTGTCCGACCAAAAACTCGTGGAGATTGAGAGTCAGTACACCCAGGCGAAAGCCCTCTATGCGGCAGCCAAAGAACATCTGCAGGAGTGCACCCTTTCCGCACCCTGCGATGGTGTGTTGAGTGGGCTGAACGTATCGGTTGGTCAGTCGATAATCCCGGGTACCAAACTCTGTTCGATATTGGATATCTCGGGTTTCACCGTTCGTTTCACCGTACCTGAGGCCGAAGTAGGTGACTTATCCGAAAAGGGCGAGATGGAGTGTGCGGCCGTCAACCGGAATTTCCCTGTTCGCTTGAGTTCGAAGAGTGTGACGGCTAATCCTCTCACGCATACCTACGAAGCAGTAGCACGTGTAGAAGGCGGTAAAGACATCCTGCGAACAGGTATGGTAGGTATCGTATGTCTGCCTGTACTGCGCAGCGAAGCCATCGTCGTGCCGGCGAAGTGCATCCTTCTCAAACCCGAAGGGGCTACCGTATGGCTTAAACAAGATGACCAAGCTACACGACGTCTGATCACCATAGGTGGTTATGAAGCCGATGGTGTACGCGTGCTCAGCGGACTCGAACCCGGTGATGTGGTCATCACGGAAGGATATCAGAAACTTTACGAAGGTTGCAAAGTAAGTGAAAACAAGTAAACACATAGAAATAGCGATGCGGAGGCACGGTCTGGTGATCTCGCTGTTCCTCATCCTTATGGCCTTCGGTATCTATTCGTTGCCGAAGATGAACAAAGATGAGTTCCCGCAGTTCACCCTCCGTCAAGCTTTAGTAGTAGCCCTCTATCCGGGTGCTACCGCCAGTGAGGTGGAGCAGCAGGTGACCATACCCCTCGAGGATTATATCAATTCCTTCGAAGCAGTCGATAAATCCCTTACGTATAGTAATAGTGAGGACGGTTTTGCCTACATCTATGTCATGCTACGCATGCACGGCGTAGATGGCGATAAGGCATGGAATAGGATTCGTGCCGGCCTACCACTGCTGCAGAAGACTCAACTGCCGCAAGGTGTTCTCCAGACCTTACTCATTGATGATTTCGGGAACACGTCCTCTCTGCTTATTGCGGTGGAGAGTGCGGAACGCAGTCCCCGTGAACTGGAGCAGTACGCCAAGCAAATCTGTTCGACTCTACGCACTATCCCCGAGATGGGTAAACTGCGCATCATGGGTCAGCAGACAGAAGAGATAGCCATCACCATCAATCCGGAACGTCTATCGGCCTACGGCATCAGTCCGTCTGTTCTCGAAGCGCAAGTAGCCCTGCAGGGGCTGCGCACCATAGGAGGCGACAACGATGCCAGCGGTGCGCTGCAAGTGGTGATCCCCTATCAGTCGGAATACGAACTGCAGGAACAGATCGTCTGGTCCGATCCTGCTACCGGCGCTACCATACGCCTCAAAGACATTGCGACGATCGAACGGCGCTATCAGAAGCCCAAACAGTACGTCGAGTTTGACGGAGCACCCTGTCTGATCCTGAACATGGAAATGGTGCCAGGGAATAACATCGTGGCCTTTGGCCAAGAAGTAGATAAACAACTGGCTCAAGCCGCTGCCATGCTGCCGCCCGATATACGGTTCCATCGTATCACAGACCAGCCGAAGGTAGTAAACGACTCCGTCGTGTCGTTCTTACGAGACATCATCATCTCTATCCTCGTGGTGATAGCCGTCATGCTGATGCTCTTCCCGTTACGTACGGCCCTCGTAGCGGCGACAGGTCTACCTGTCTGCACTGCAATCTGTATCGGACTGATGTTTGTCACGGGTATCGAACTGAATACGGTAACGCTGGCGGCATTAATCTTTGTGCTAGGAATGATTGTCGATGACTCGGTTATCGTCATTGACGGCTATACGAACCAGTTAGCTCGTCGTCACTCACGCTGGTACTCCGCTGTGGTCAGCACCAGTATCTTGTTTGTCCCGATGTCCTTGGCTACCATGGCGATATGCGGTATGTTCTTCCCGATGACCCGTATCATCACCGGTCCGTTAGGTGAGTTCGTACAGCTTTTCCCTTGGGCTGTCCTCTTTGCCTTAGTAGCCAGTATCTTCTATGCGACTTGGGTGACACCGTACCTCTCCTTCCGCTTCATTCGCGAACGCAAAGAAGAGGAACTGAACCGCTTCGAACGAATCCAGAATAATTTCTTCACCTGGTTGCAGGATAGTTATAGGAAACTGCTGCAGCGTTGTTTCGACAAACCGATTATTGTTTGGTGTATGTTAGGCGGTGCCTTAGGTATTGGTATCTTCCTGCTTACCCGCTTGAACCTGCAACTGCTGCCGAAAGCAGAACGGGAGTTCTTTGCCGTAGAGATTCATTTACGCGACGGAGCACCACTCGAAGAGAGTGCAGCAGTAGCGGACAGTTTAGCGACCATCCTGCTTGCCGATCGGCGTGTGACGAGTGTGACGTCCTTCATTGGTCAGTCTTCCCCGCGTTTCCATGCAACTTATACGCCGCAGACACCGGCTACCAACTACGCACAGCTCATTGTGAACACGAAGTCCAGCCATGCTACCGGACAGGTCCTCAAAGAGTACAGCCGTCGCTATGAGAATTATTTCCCGAACGCTTATGCGCGTTTCAAACAACTGGACTATCAGTCTGCGAGAAACCCGCTGGAGGTGCGTGTGCAAGGCGACGACTGGGAGAAGATGGCACCTATTGCCGATAGTATCTTCCGATTCATGATGGAGCAACCGGAACTCCAATGGGTGCACTCCGATTACAATAACATGGCACCTTCAACGCGTATCGTGCTCAAACCCGACGAGGCGACACGTTTAGGTATCACCCAGACTGTTCTATCCCTATATCTGCGTCAGGCTACGCAAGGCGCCACCATCACAACCTTGTACGAAGGTTCTTACAGTGTACCTGTTGTACTCTATACGGCCGGTGTGAGCGAGATGAACACAGATGAGTTAGGTGCAATTCAGGTACCTACCGCTATTCCCGGGATTTGGGTGCCGCTGCGGCAGGTAGCCTCTATCGAACCCACTTGGCATCATACCCATCTCGAACGTCGAAATGCCGTACGAACTATCACGGTGGGTTCCGACCTACGCGGCTCGACCAGTCAGGTATCTGCCGAAAAGAAAGTGCGCGAATGGGTGGATAAGCATGTTACGGATTTGCCCGAAGGGGTAAGCATCACTTACGGCGGCTTAACGGAGATCAATGGTATGATACTCCCACAGATCTTCTGGTCTATTGTAGCTGCATTGGCTGTGATGTTGATCTTACTGCTGTATCACTTTGGTAAGATCGGTCTGGCGCTGCTGGCCCTTTCCAGTTCCGTACTCTGCGTCTTCGGCGCGATGTTAGGTTTGTGGATCTTCCAACTCGATATATCCATCACAGCTGTGTTAGGTATTGTCAGTCTGATCGGTATTATCGTCCGAAATGCCATCATGATGTACGAATACGCAGAGGACTGCCGGAAATACAAACATCTTACCTATCGTGAGGCTGCTTTCTATGCTGGTCAACGACGTATGCGACCGGTCTTCCTCACTAGTGCTACTACAGCCCTCGGTGTGCTGCCAATGATTATTGCGGCTACGAGCCTCTGGATGCCGATGGGTGTGGTGATTTGTTTCGGTACGATCTTCACCCTCCCGTTGACTGTAACCATCCTTCCTGTAGTATATTGGAAAGTATATGCGCATAAAGATGAAGAGTTGAAAGGGTGAAAGTAGTTGTTTTTGATAGGATGGAAGAGGCGACGGACGAAGAGGTACAATATTTATTACCGCTCGTCAGTGCCCAACGGCGTGAACAGGCCTTGCGCTACAAACATACCTTTGGTCAGTTCTGCTGCTTGAAGAGTTGGCTTTTGTTGCAACAGCTGATAGGTGAAGTAGAAGATTTCGAGTATAACGAGCACGGAAAGCCTTTTTTGCCGAATGGACCATTCTTCAGTATCAGTCATTGCAAAGAAGGAATAGCCGTCGCTATTGACGACCATCCGATAGGTATTGACATCGAAGCGATCCGCCATGCCGACGACGACCTGATTGCTCGAACGATGAATGAATTAGAGCAATCAAAAATCAAAAATCAAAAATCAAAAATCGAAAGCGATAGGGAATTCACACGCTTGTGGACGCAGAAAGAGGCCATCGTCAAAGCACAGGGAGTAGGGATACAATCGTTTGAACAATTGCAAACGATAATCGATAATCGAGAATCGAACATCGAGACCTTTGAAAAAGAGAAATATATATACAGCATAGCATATGGAAAATTATGTAGTATCAGCGCGAAAGTACAGACCACAGAACTTTGAGTCGGTGGTAGGTCAGCAAGCGCTTACTCAGACGCTGCAGAACGCGATTCGCCAGAATCATCTGGCGCATGCGTACCTGTTTTGCGGTCCGCGTGGAGTAGGTAAGACCACTTGCGCCCGTATCTTCGCTAAGACCATCAACTGTCTTAACCCGCAAAACGGTTTTGATGCATGTAACGAGTGCGAGAGTTGCAAGGCCTTTAACGAGCAGCGTTCGTTTAATATCCACGAACTCGATGCGGCGTCTAACAACTCGGTTGAGGACATCCGTTCGCTCATTGATCAAGTGCGTATTCCGCCGCAGATCGGTAAGTACTCCGTTTATATCATCGACGAGGTACACATGCTCTCTGCCGGTGCATTCAACGCCCTGCTCAAGACACTGGAGGAACCCCCTTCGTACGCCATCTTCATTCTTGCTACAACGGAGAAGCACAAAGTGCTGCCGACTATCCTCAGTCGCTGTCAAGTGTACGATTTCAATCGTATCACCGTACCCGATACCATCGCCTACCTGCAGAAAGTAGCTGCGAATGAAGGTATCGCGGTGAGTGAAGAGGCCCTGAACGTAGTGGCCCAGAAAGCCGATGGTGGTATGCGCGACGCACTCTCTATCTTCGATCAGTTAGTGGCGTTCTGCGGAAGCACCATCACCTACGAACAGACAATAGCCGTACTGAATGTACTCAATGCAGACTATTACTTCTCGCTGGTAGATAAAGCCTTGGCGCATGATGTGGCAGGAGCATTACTGCTATTCAATGACGTGCTCAATCATGGTTTCGATGCCGGACATTTTGTGATTGGTTTTGCGCAACACCTACGTGATGTGCTGGTCAGCAAAGACCCGCAAACTCTCCCGTTGTTAGAGACAGGCGATTCGATGCGTGCACGTTACGGAGAACAGGCCAAGCGATGCCATCCTATCTGGATCTTCCAAGCCCTGGATATCCTCAATACCTGCGATATCAATTACCGCACAGCGCGAAATAAACGCTTAACGGTGGAACTGGCGCTCATCAAACTATGCCAAATTGGTGTGGCTCAAGCTGTACCTCAACAGGCACAGCCTGCACCGCAAACTAAATCGGCACAGCCGAATAAACCTTCTACATCGGCGCAGCCGACTACACCTCCTAAACAGGCTCCAACAGAGCCTACTACACCGCCGCAGCCATCTACACCGCCGCAAGCGGCTTCCACTCCTTCCATCCCTAAGATGCCGAAGATAGGTTTGGCTTTCGGTGCGAAGAAAGAAGAAAAGGTTGCTCCGGCTCCTCAAGAAGCGGCACCCGTTACAGAAACACCGAAAGAGGAGTCTAATCGCCCTTTTACAGCTGACCAACTCAGAGACGCGTGGGTTGGTCTTGCGGCTGCCCATAAAGAGGAACTGCGTCTGAAAGAGTTGATGGAGATTTATGCTCCGCAACTGATTGCTGAACAACAAGCGCAGATCGTCCTGCCTAACCCTTGGCAATTGGCTGAAATGCGCAAAGCGCTGCCTAGCTTACTACGTCAATTGCGTGCTCAATTACATAATGAGCACCTGAGTATAGAACTGATTCAGGCGGAGTTTAATCAAGAGCAGATGGCGTTTACCGCAGAAGAGAAATATGCGCTGATGGCCGAACAAAACCCTGCTTTGGCGCAACTCAAAGAGACATTGGATTTACAAATTGACTGACCTGCTCAAATATTTACCTACCACCCGCAAGGAGATGGAGTTACGCGGCTGGGATGAAGTGGACATTGTCTTCTTCACCGGTGATGCGTATATCGACCATCCGTCTTTTGGTGCGGCCGTGTTGGGTAGAGTATTGGAGGCAGCGGGGTATCGAGTAGCAATCGTTCCGCAACCGGATTGGCATGGGGACTTCCGTGACTTTAAGAAATTCGGTAAACCTCGTATCTACTTCGCTGTCTCTGCCGGTTCGATGGATTCGATGGTAAACCATTATACGGCGGCTAAACGCAGACGTTCCGATGATGCCTATACCCCGGAGGGAAAAGCAGGGGCACGACCGGATTATTGTACCATCACCTATTGTAAGATCCTCAAACAATTATACCCGGATGTACCGATTGTAATTGGAGGTATTGAGGCTTCCATGCGGCGCCTCACCCATTATGACTACTGGCAAGATAAACTGATGCCATCCATCCTCGTGGACAGCGGAGCAGATATGTTGGTCTACGGCATGGGAGAACAGGCTATGACGGAGATTGCTGATCGAGGCTTCGTACACGATATCCCGCAGACAGCATTCTTAACAAGCGATAAATCGGAGATTCCGGAGGATGCGATTATGCTCGCTTCGCACGAAGAGGCGCTGCGCGATAAACGCAAGCATGCGGAGAACTTCCGTCTGATGGAGATCGAGTCGAATAAGATTCATCAGACTACCCTCGTGCAGCCCGTAGGAAAACAATGGGTGGTAGTGAACCCATCATATCCACCGATTACTACTGAACAACTGGATGCCATCTATGATCTGCCGTATCAATATGCCCCGCACCCGAAATACAAGGACAAGCATATACCGGCCTACGAAATGATTAAATGGTCCGTATGCATGCACCGCGGTTGTTTCGGAGGCTGTTCCTTCTGTACCATCTCGGCGCACCAAGGCAAACAGATCGTCTCGCGCTCGAAAGCCTCTATCTTACGACAGATTGAGAAACTGAGTCAGTTACCCGACTGGCATGGTGTCATATCGGATCTAGGTGGTCCGTCAGCGAATATGTACGGCATGCACGGCAAAGACATGTCGCTTTGCGAGAAGTGTGCACGCGCCAGTTGTCTGCAACCCAATATATGCAAGAATCTCAATCAGGATTTTGAGCCGGTGCTGGATATCTATCGCACGGTGGATAAACTGCCATACGTCAAGCATGCATTTGTGGGCTCGGGTATTCGTTACGACCTAATGAACGAAGCCTATGCTCGCCAACTCATCACGCGCCATGTGTCGGGACGACTGAAAGTGGCACCGGAGCATTGTTCCGATAACGTACTCAAAGTGATGCGCAAACCCGCATGGACCAATTACCTGCGTTTCAGAGACCTGTTTCTGCGTATCAATGAAGAGGCGGGACTGAAGCAACAACTCATTCCGTACTTCATCTCCTCTCATCCGGGGTGTACGAAGCACGACATGCAAGTCTTGGCGGATGAGACGAAACGGATGCATTATAAGCCGGAACAGGTGCAGGATTTCACGCCGACACCGATGACATTATCCACGACGATGTTCTATACAGGCATCAATCCTTACACGCGCGAACCTATATATGTCGCGCGCACACCCGAAGAGAAAAAACAACAAAACCAATACTTTTTCTGGTATAAACCGGAGAAAAGTTACCGATCGAAAGATAAAAATAGAAAAAGATGAAAAAACACTATCGTATCAACCCCGAGACGCTGCAATTAGAGCGTATTGAGCATGGCTTCCGATACTGGCTACGTCGGTCCGGAGGTTATATCATCGGCGGTGTATGTTTAGGCGTATTGTTCTTCTACGTCTTCTTATATTTCTTCCCCTCACCCCGTGAGGCCTCGTTGATGCAGTATAACCGCAACTTATCTGCTCAAATGGAGGTGCTGGAAAAACAAGTGGACCAGATGCAGATTGTGATGGCAGACCTGTCGCAGCGTGATGATAACTTATACCGCGCGATGTTAGGTGCCGAGCCGATTCCTCTCAGTGCACGTCTGGGTGCGGCGCAGCAAGTGTCGTATTATGACTCCTTGGCGCGAATGACCAATACGCAGTTGGCGGCCGATATCCAGCGGAAAGTGGATATCCTCGAGAAAGAACTGTATGTGCAGGCCCGTTCCTACGATGAGATATTGGAATTGGCGAAGAATCAGGAAGTGCGTATGGAAAATATTCCGGCTATTCAACCGGTGCTCAATAAGGATCTTAAACGCATGGCTTCCGGTTACGGATGGCGTGTAGACCCGGTCTATCATATTCGTCGTTTCCACGAAGGTATGGACTTCTCTGCTCCTGTCGGAACGGATATCTTCGCTACCGGTGATGGCGTGGTGACCTATTCGGGTTGGCGTCAAGGTTACGGAGAGACTGTGGAGATCGACCATGGCTTTAACTATGCTACCCGCTATGCACACTGCTCGAAACGAAAAGTGAAAGTAGGGCAGAAAGTGAAACGTGGTGACGTCATTGCCCTGGTAGGAAACACCGGTAAATCAACCGGTCCGCACTTGCATTACGAAGTGCATTATATGGGACGACCCATCGACCCACGTAACTTCTATTTCTATGATCTCAGTCCCGAGGAGTATGACTTGATGGTACAGATATCCTCTAATATGGGTAATATGATGGATTAAAAAAAATCGCCAATTACGGCGATTTTTTTTGTCTTATCCTAAACGAGATATTTTTTCCAATTCCTTCTCGTCCAGAATCTGGATGTGTCGGCCGTTAAGTGTCAACAAGCCTTCTTGTGCAAATTGACTCAACGTGCGGATGGCATTGCTGGTGGTCATATTGCTCATATTAGCTAAGTCTTCGCGCGGCAGTAACATCGCTATCGTTCGCCCGTCCTGTTCATAACCGTAGTTCTTCAGAAGCAATAACAGACTCTCTGCCAATCGGCCGCGAATATGTTTCTGCGTGAGGTTTACCGTCTGACGTTCTGACACCGCTAAGTCGCGCGCGATCATCAATAGAATCTGATAGCATAATGCACCGTTGGTCTGCACTAACTGGTTAAAGATCTCTCGGTCTAAGCGATAGAGGTTACATGCCTCCACCGCACTGGCGCTTGAGTTATATACATCGCGGGAGGTACAAGCGCGATAACCGAAGATATCGTAGGGTTTCAGCAAACGAATAATCTGCATACGTTGACCGATACCCTCTTTGAAAATACGTACTTTCCCGCTCAGCAACATCCAGATATACTGCGATTCCTCGCCTTCATTACGGATCTGCTCGTTCTTCTCGTACTGAACGATCTCCACATGTTGCGCTACAATCTTGCGCTCCTCTTCTGTTAACGTCGCCCAAAGGGGATTGAGTTCCCACATTGGGATGAATTTTTCTGTTAAATGCTTCATTATCTATTGCTTGTCTTTTGCAATTGTATCATGCGCCATTCATGATTGGCATGCGTGGCAATGGGCGCTAATCCTTGCGCTTTTGCTGCTTCTATCAAAGCCTCGCAATCTGTTTCATAGAATCCGCTGAGCCATACCTGTCCGCCTTGTTTCAGATGCGCTGCATACGAGGCCATGTTCGCCAGTAGGATATTCCGATGGATATTGGCTAATATCAAATCGAAAGTACCTGCGTCTTCCGGAATTCGATCTCCTAACCGCACCTCTATCTCTTCTCCGTTCAGCGCTGCGTTCTCCTGCGCATTGACCACACTCTTCTCATCGATATCAATAGCCAATACGTGTGTAGCACCTAAACGTTTTGCGAAAATCGCCAGCACACCGGTGCCTGTACCATGGTCGAGAACCTGTCCGAAGGCTGAAGACTGAATACTGAAAGCTTTCATTAAGGCCTCTATCATCATGGATGTCGTCTCATGATGTCCGGCTCCGAACGCACAATGGGGTACGATGCGAATGCCTAATGGCAATTCCTCTATCGGATGCTCTGCTTCCCATGTCTCATTCCAGTTCTTATCCTCGCAAGCCTCTACGCCTATTAGCGTCGTACCTTCTGTGCTCGCGCATAGCGCCTCGATCTCTGCTTGTACACGTTCCCAGATTTCAGACTGAATATAATAATCCGCATGGCTAACCTGCACCGATTCTAAACCGGGGTCTATTGTATCCACGCCTAACTCGCATATCTGCTGGTCGAATAGGTCTTTCTGCCATTCTTCGGCAAAAGCCGTCTTAATATGTAAAACGTGATATAGCATCTGATACTAAGTAATTACTTCCTCCGATAAAGATGGCGTCCTCTTCTGCTGCATGCTCCTGCGCGAACTGAATAGCTTCTTTGGAATTTTCGATAGCGATACCCTCTTTGCCCCATATTTCTAACATCTCCTGTGCGCTGCGTGCTCGCTTCGTATTCGGCGTCGTGAAGATATAATGATATCGCTCGCCATGCGGCATAAGGTGCATCACTACCTCCGTGTCTTTATCATTCACCATCCCGAATACAATCCATATATGCGGGTGGGGTAGTGCCTCCAGTTGACGCGCTACGTATTGCAGTCCATGGCTGTTATGTCCCGTGTCGCATATCACCAATGGTCGTTCTTGTAACGTCTCCCATCGGCCTCGCAACCCCGTCATTCGACATACGTTTGCATAACCCTCTGCTATCGCCTCGTGCTTGATATGCAAAGCACGTAGGGCCACAAAAGCCGTCTGTAGGTTATGTTCCTGATACAGTCCTTTGAGTTCGCACTCTGTGGCATAATGAACTCGACACTGACGCAGATACTCGCATTGGTCGGCAAAGACGAGTTCCGCTTCGCACTCTGCTGCTCTTTCCATAAACACCGGCTCCGTCTCTTCGTTCGTCTCGCCGATGATACAGGTCACGCGTGGCTTGATGATCCCTGCTTTCTCACTGGCAATAGCCGCCAAGGTAGTACCTAAAAACTCCGTATGGTCCATCCCGATATTGGTGATGACGGATAGGATAGGGTGCAGCACATTCGTGCTGTCTAACCGTCCACCTAAACCGACTTCCACTACGGCGATATCCACCTTTTCGCGTACGAAATACGCAAAAGCAAGGGCTGTCATCGTTTCAAAGAACGAAGGTTGCAAGGCGTCTAAAAACTCCTTGTGCTTCGTCACAAATGCCGCTACGTCCGCTTCTGGTATGGGCTGCCCATTGATGCGAATGCGTTCGGTCAAACTTACCAAATGCGGACTGGTGAACAACCCCACTTTCAGTCCCGATGCCTGCAATGCTGCGGCGATAAGGTGACAGGTAGAACCCTTTCCGTTCGTTCCGGCTACATGTACAGCACGCAGTTGCTCATGCGGATTACCGATGTGCTCCATCAACCGGAGCGTGTTCTCCAATCCCGGTTTATAGGCTGCTGCACCCACCATGTGAAAAGGTGGACGAGACGCATACAGATATGTGACAGCTTCGTTATAATTCACCGCTCTATTTCTCTGCTACAGCAAAATCCAGTACGTCTTCTGCGCGCTTGCGTACCAACCATTTATAGAACCGCGGAGTGACATGAATCGGCAGGGATCGACTGGTTAACGCTACTTGCTGTTTATTCAGAGGGTTAAATACCGTCACATGCAGTCGGCCTTGACCCGGGTTTTCTTTGATTTTATCTGCTAATTCATCGACAAGTTCCGGTGTAACAGCCTCTAACGCTAACCGAATCTGAATACCTTCACTGCGTTTCTTCTGCGTCTCATTGAGTGTCTCCACGCTTTGCACCACGAACTCGAACTCCGCTTTCTCATCAGGCCCTTCTCTGAACCATTTTTGTCCGGCTCCACGCTGTTGAACCACGCCTTGCACGAGCACATACAGGTCTTTGAGTAATAGGTGACCGAAATTGGTATAGGCATTGCCGAAGAGCGCAAACTCATAACTGCCGCTATAGTCCTCTATCGTGTAACGTCCGTACGGATTACCTTTCTGACTGATGCGTTGTTCCGCCGAAGTGATCAGTCCGCCTAAGAGACATGCTTGATTTTTATGCGCTGCGATAAACTCCGAAGGAATGATAGGACGTTCCTCCATCTCCTCGCCGTTCTCCGCCAACTCTATCTTAATGCGCTTCTCTGCTTCTGCACGTTCTTCCGGTTTACGCCACTTCTCAAACTGCGACAACTCATTCGTCGTCACATTGCAAAGTTCGCGCAATTCGAATTCGTATTCATCCAGCGGGTGCGCTGAGAGGTAGATACCAATCAGGTCTTTCTCCTTATTAAGTCGTTCGATTGTGTCCCAGCGAGGTACTTGCGGCAGATCCGGATGTTTGATCTCAATCGCATCGGCTAAGTCGCCGAAGAGTGAATTCGAATTAACCGCTTTGTCAGCCTGCCATTTATTGCCGTAATTCATCAGCAACTCCAAACCCGTGTTGCCGATTTCATCTGTGCCGAAGAACTGCTCGCGGTAGATGTCGTCGAAGCATTCGAAAGCCCCCGCCTTAGCGAGGTTCTCAATCGTCTTCTTATTGCAGCTCTGCAAGTTTACGCGCTCGAGAAAATCAAAGATACTGGTGTACTTACCGTTCTTCTCCCGTTCGCTGATGATGGCTTCTACTGCTCCTTCGCCTACACCCTTGATGCCACCTAAACCGAACCGAATAGCACCCTTGCTATTTACCGTAAACGATAACTCGGATTCATTTACGTCGGGCTCTAATACACTCAGGCCCAAAGCACGACACTCATCCATGAGTTTCGTCACTTCCTTGATATCGTCTTTGTGTACGGTGAGGTTTGCTGCCATGAACTCAGCAGGGTAGTGTGCTTTGAGGTATCCCGTCTGATATGCCACCCAGGAGTAACAAGCAGCATGCGACTTATTGAAGGCATAGGAAGCGAATTTCTTCCAGTCCTCCCAAATCTTCGTCAGCACCTTTTCGTCGTGTCCGTTAGCCTTTCCGCCGGACATAAACTTATCCTGAAGTGACGCCAACACATCCATCTGCTTCTTACCCATTGCCTTACGGAGTTTGTCACTCTCGCCGCGGGTGAAGTTAGCCAGCAATCGACTCAGCAACATCACTTGCTCCTGATATACCGTCACACCGTAGGTGTCTTTGAGGTATTTCTCCATCACTGGTATATCGTACGTCACAGGTTCGATACCCTGTTTACGCTTAATGAACTGCGGGATATAATCCATCGGTCCCGGTCGATACAGGGCATTCATGGCAATCAGGTCACCGATCACCGTCGGCTGCAGTTCGCGCAGGTATTTCTGCATACCTGCCGACTCAAACTGGAACACCGCTACCGTCCGTCCCTCTTGGAACAACTTATAGGTCAACTCATCGTCGATAGGAATATGATCGATGTCGATATCAATGCCACGTGCTTTCTTTACGTTTCGCAGACATTCCTTGATGATGGTTAAAGTGATGAGGCCCAGGAAGTCCATCTTAATCAGACCAACACTCTCCACCACATGTCCGTCGTATTCCGTTACCAGCACACGTTTCTTGCTGTTCTTATCTTCTACCGAACTCAGGGGAGCAAAGTTAGTCAGGTCGTCGGCGCCGATAATCACGCCGCAGGCGTGCACACCTACTTGACGGATCGTTCCTTCCAATCGAGCCGCGTATTCCAGCATCGAGCGGGTATTCGGATCACCTGTCTCGTACTCGCGTTTTAACTCATCGATGTACTTATAGCAGTTTTTCAAGTTCACCTTCGGTTTCTTGGCGCCGGGAGGCAGACTCTTTAAAACCGTATCTGGGAAGTCGCGATCAGGTACATAGCCCTTCAATTCGTTCACAAAAGCCAAAGGCACCTGTTGCACACGTCCTACATCCGCCAAAGCCGATTTGGTTGCCATCTTACCGTATGTCACGATATGTGCCACATGCGTCTCGCCGTATTTGCGACTCACATAATCCAGCACTTTGCCGCGGCCGCAATCCTCAAAGTCCGTATCGATATCGGGTAGGGATATACGATCGGGATTTAAGAAACGCTCGAACAGCAAGTCATATTTCAGAGGATCCAGGTCGGTGATCTTCAAGCAGTACGCTACTACCGATCCGGCAGCTGATCCACGTCCGGGACCTACACTCACATCCAGTTCCTCGCGCGCCGCACGAATGAAATCCATCACAATAAGGAAATAGCCCGGGAAACCCATTGAGATGATAGTGTTCAACTCGAATTCAATTCGTTCTTTGAGCACCTCATCTGTCTCCAATCGCTCTTTGCCGTAACGCTCCAGCGCGCCTTCCATCGTCAAGTGACGCAGGTATGCGGCTTCGAAAGCCAGTCGATCCGGATAATCTTCCTCTTTACCGAACGAAGCCGGGATATCGAACTTCGGCATGATAGGATCGTGATCGATATTGTATATCTCTACCTTATCTGCAATCTCCTGTGTATTCGTGATGGCTTCGGGTATATCGCTGAAGATAGCCTCCATCTCCTCCGGGGTCTTGAGCCACTCCTGCTTCGTATAGTGCATACGATTGATATCGTTCACATAGTGGTTTGTGCTGAGGCATATCAATCGATCATGCGCCTCTGCATCCTCTTCATTCACAAAGTGACTATCGTTGGTGGCAATGATCTTCACGCCGTGTTTGCGTGCTAACTCAATAAGCACAGGGTTGACCTGTTTCTGACGTTCATATACCTCTTGGTCTCCACCTGGTTTCTGCGTCTCATGGCGCTGTAGCTCGATGTAATAGTCTTCGCCAAAGAGGTTCTTAAACCATTGAATAGTTTCTTCCGCTTCGCTGAAGTCATTCTTCGCAAGGCCATCCAATACTTTCTGGGGTAACTCGCCACCCAAACAGGCCGAACTGCAGATAATCCCCTCGTGCCATTTCTCCAATAGCTCTTTATCGATACGTGGCGTATGATAGAACGCATCGGACATATAGCCATGCGATACCAATCGGCATAAGTTATGATAACCCTCCATGTTCTTCGCCAGTAGGATCAGGTGCCAACCTGAACGATCGATGACATAGGTGCGCCCTTCTGCGTTCACCGCTTTATCCTCTTTCTTGGATAAACGGCCGCGACGAGCACAGTATGCCTCGCATCCTACGATTGGCTTGAATGGCTCTAAACCATCCTCTTTACGCGCTTTGTTGATTTTCTTGCAATAGTCAAGCAGATCCTTGATTCCGTACATGTTACCATGGTCGGTCAATGCCACCGAGTTCATCCCGGAGGCAATACACTTATCAACGATCTCCTCGACTTTAGACAAGCCGTCTAAGAGCGAGTAATGAGAGTGGACATGTAAGTGGGTAAAACTCATAACCTTTTCAGCTTCGCGGGTGCGTTACCTTGATAATACTCTACCGGCGTAGTGCCAACGATATGGATGTCTGAGCCATTGCGGGCATGACCAACTACTTCCCAACCTTCCTCGGTAAGTGTTACCGTACCATCTGTGATAAGCCAAGTGGCACGCGGGTCGAAGTATCTTTGCTTCAGATAATTGCGGGAGGTATAATAGAAGATACTTCCATCAATCTGCTGCTGCGCATCATCGCGATAACCTGCTAATGCAGCGCCTGCAGTACGGGAGTTATTCAACTCATAGGTGCCGGTTGCTATCTCTGTCGCAGACGCCTCAGTATACAGATGGATATAGGTGAACGGAACACAGCGTGTACCGCCTACTTTTACGTTCGCATTCTCTTCATACGCCATGATAACCCATTCCTTGAGGTTTCCTACCAACTCGCTATACACGAGGGCATAGGAGATAGAATCGGCGTCTACGCCCGAATAGTCTTTCGGTGCTGCAGTAGCACTCGGCTCCGGATAAAAATCAGAAACAGGCACTGCTTTGATACCTCCATGCTCGATGTCCGCGCCGCCCTTTGTTCCTGCTACAGCAGGTTTCTCTGCGGCTTGAACAACCGGCTTGAACTCCTCGCTCAGGAAAGCTACTACCATGCAGTTCTCGGCTACCCAGTTCTCATCCAATACTAGCGTATACTCAGTCGAGTAGCGATTTTTCTTCACCGAAACTTCATCTCCCTTCGCGTCAGTAAGGAAAGCGCGTACTGCATTCGTATGACGGAACTCTTCCCAGCCTTCGAAAGAATAGTAATAGTCGGACTGATAGTCCACCATGCCGGATTCCTTAACGAGTACCGTGAGGAATAACGCCGGGTGGTCTTGGGTTGCCAGCGCACCGCTAACTTTGATATTCAGTTGTCTGTTAGCTGCATCGTAGTTGTTCTCAATCTCGACCGAAGCATAGGTTGTGGTTGCAAACTGAGCCTTATCTGTCGTAGGCAGATAACCCGGGTGGAAAACCGTTTGGCTACCATCTTCAGTCTTTGTCTTGGCTCGGTCAATAGTCATACTCGGTGCACCGCTTACACCCAAAGTATTAGTGATGGTCTTACTGCCGCTCACCGTAAAATGATCTTGTTTGTAACCGTAGTGGTGCAGTACAACGATGAAATTGGTGTCATTGGCAGTGAAATCACTGATACAATTCATACCATCAGGGCAATAACCGCAGTCTTGTCCCGTGAACTCTTCAATCAAGTGTTTTTTTGGAAACGAATCAGGAATCGGTCCATACGGATCGTTTGTGTCACATGCTGTAAATGTCAATGCGACTACGCTCATCAGAGCAAAAAATAAACGTTTCATATCTATAAAAATTTTAAAATCTCAAATCCTAAATCATAAATGATATACCTTATCATCTTTGATGATAATCACTACACCGTCCTTCAGTATCTTCTGCGTACCCTTGTAGGTATCGGAAACTTGCTCCACGTCCTGCGATTCGTAGTTAAAGTGCACTGTCAGCGTCAGGCTGCCTTCTGTATCCTTGAAGGTATAAGTGATGGTTTCATTCGATCCTGCTGCCGGATTATAATGTATATACCAGGTCGCAAAATCCGACGGATTATAATTCAGTAACTGTGTCGTTTCGCCATTTCCGGCCTGGCATTGACCTGCGCAACAGAACTCATCTGTCAAGCCGGTTGACGAACGCGTGATACTTACCTGCAGGGCACCGCTGCTGATCAGCGTTCCTTCTACACCCATCACAGGGAGACCCGAAAGCGGGTCAATACTGGCCTCATTCACGGTAAACTCCATTCCTTCTTCGGTTACTTCTCCTTGTCCGTCTACTTCGACTACGATGGCTTGCGCATTAAGAGCCAGCATGCAGAATACTGCACTAATCATCCAAATTCGTTTCATAAGCTTGTAATATTCGATAGTTATTTTGATCTAATAATAATGCCACTACTTGGCAGTTCTTTATATTGCATCGATCGGGTATCGGCATTGTGTACCTATACTGCGAGGCCGAATTCTGCAACAATATCGGCTCTCCCCATGGGCATCCGTTCATAGCAGCCCGTAGCACATGTCGATGGTAATAATCGGTGTTAACCGACCCATCCGGCATCGCTTGAGCACCATGGATACTGTCTTCTACCAACCAGATTGCCAGGCGAGTATCTAAGGTCTGTTCGGCATATGCCAATACCTCTACGTCTATCGTCCGCTTTTCGAGATCCGTCGCGGTGGTTACGCCTAAATACGGCCATACCGTATCCTGCTGCATGGCATGAATCAACTCTCCCGACCATTCGTTGTAGTCATAGAAATATCGATTATCGGTCGCTTGCAGGTCGATGTTCCCCGCAGGGAATGGTGTGGTGGCTGTGCCGCCCATGTAGAGGTATAAACTGTCTGCTTCCGGACAGGTGTAATCATATAAACCCTGCGTGAAAGGATTCGAAGCCGGATGCAGTGCGACCACTATCAACTGCTTGTCATATAACTCCTGCAGCGCTTGTGCGGTTTGTGCTGCCGTAGGACAGTTGACGCAGCGGAAGCCCGTGTACTCCAATAGCACATGCGTGCGACTATTGGTCACAGGGGTAGGAACCGGAATCAACCGATCTTCCTCCTTGATCACTTCGCAACTGCAAAGCAGACCAATCACCATGTAAAGGAATAACTTGCGCATACGCCTTCTTGTTTCGGTACATAGCGACAAACACCTCCCGCGCATTGAAAACCTTCTTGCGTCTTCGTATAACCCACCATTGCGCGATGTGCACCATGGGTGTAGGTCAACGCCGCCGTGTAGAAGTGTTCATGGGTTGCCTCTGCCGCACCACCTATGTTATACTTCCATTCACCACTGATCATCCAGTGATGATAGAGACTTAATTCATATAATGCAAACACCCACTGTCCCCTGTAATCGGGTGAATACATGTATTGCAACTCTCCTCGCATGGAGATGTTGTTGTTCACTTGAAAACGAGCGTCTACAACCGCAATACAGGAATGAATAAAACTACCATGCCCTTCAATAATCTTCTGGTTGTAATTCTGGTACATCAGCATCGCGTTAAGCCACCAGCGTTTCGCCAAGCGTTTATTTAACTCGATATTGACGTCGGTATAGTACTCGCCTTCTTTCGTCTTATCGATATCCCAACTGCCGGGTGCAGCTAATCCGCGGATATGAGCCGCACTCACTTTTAGCGTCGTGCCGTATTTACCACCCATCTTCGTCTTGCGCGGCCAGGTATAGCGCATCGTCGCTTGAAAGGCCCACTCGCCGCTGTTGTACTGCGTTACGTAGGGATACATCGCCGCTAAGGCATATGTGTGTTGCTCCGCAAAAGCCGGCATGTGATTCAGTCGTCCGGTAATACCCGTCCGCATACGTTCGGAGCGAAAAGCCATGTTATCCGTACGCTTTATTTGCGCCAATACGGAAAATCCCTTGCGAGAATAACCGGCACTGATAAACAAGGCCTCACCATCGCGATAACTGAATCCGTTGTCTAAGCACGGATCATTGGCTTTGCGTGCGTACTCGACCAATAGGTCCACACCCTTCATCTGCCATTGCGTTCGTACATCTCCGGCTCCTACCCAGCGAGGTAGGTTATACATGTATAATGCCCCGGCTTGCGGCACAATAATGGTATCCGGTGCTTCGTATTTCGATACATAACTGCCGCCGATCATCCAACGCATATCCAACGCTTGCATCTTCGGCACCCATTGCTCGATATGTATCTCTGCATCGCCGCCGATCGTCGCATCGCGGGTGTAGTTCCAACCCCATGCATGGTCTTTATAGCAACTCCAGTAACGCCGCTGTTTACCGCCTATCAATTGCAACTGAATGCCTTTATACGGCTCTAATTTTATCTTCGCGCCGCGTAGTGCTCCATCGATACCGATGCCACGGTCCTCATATAAATCCAGAATCAGACCTGATCCGAACTGCCCATACACATCGCCTATCGTGATTTCACCCCATGTGAAAGCAGCCTCTAAACTCAAGTGCCCAACACCGTGTCCGCCGAAATCACTCTCGTAACCCAATAGCGGCCATTGCGTTAACTCCAGTCGAGTGGTAGCGCGCAATTCCCGAAAAGTCTTGCGTTCGGCTTGCCAGTGTACACTCAGGTCCAGATAACTGTTGCTATGGTATTTCACCGGACTCCAATCCAGCAATCCGTCATGTTGCAGTCCGCCGCTTACAAACACCGTGTCGTTGGCATAAGACACTGATAACGGAAAACAGAGCAGAGCAAGGACCATCAGCCCTAACCATCTCCATCCTATTTCCCGTGTTTCGTTCATTTGAGATATTTCACTACCTCTGTTTCGTCGCCTTCGGTATATCCGACATGCTGATAGACGAGTGCGCCTTTGCTGTCGAATACAAACATATGCGGGATATTCTGAACACTCATCGCGCGTTTGAATGTACCGTTCGGGTCCAGTAATACATGGTATTCCCATCCGTTACCGTCCACCAATGGACGCACTTTATGTTCGTCCTGCGCTTGGTCGATTGAGACGATATACATCTCTACACCCGTCTCGTCTTGCCAATCCGGATAGACATCATGAATCGCTTTTAACTCACGCATACAGGGTTTGCACCAGGTCGCGAAAAACGATATCACAACCGGTTTTCCGCTCTGCGTCAGTTTTGCTACATTCACGCTGTGCCCGTCAAGATCTTTGATTGTCACTTCCGGCAGTGTTGCCCATAACTGCAAGCCGCAAAGGGCAAGGATGATACAAACAATAGTCCGTTTCATATTATTCTTTTATTCGCTCTTCCCAGTTCGGAGAAGAAATCGTTATTAAACTGTCATTTTGCGCCACGATGAAGTAGCATGCGGCATCTCCGGCGCGCGCGATCATGTCCATGCCTTCCTCCGCACCTAACACCATGCATGCGGTGGCTAATGCGTCCGCGCGCATACAAGTGCTGCTGATTACGGTAGCACTCAGTAGCGAGTGCTGCACAGGATATCCCGTACGAGGGTCGATTGTATGACTCCTGCGCTCGTCTCCGGCATAATAAAAATTGCGGTAATTACCACTCGTCGCCATGCATACATCGCTCACGGCTAACACCTCTTGCAGGTCCTGTTGCGCACCTTCGTTATTCAGATTCGGTTTGGTAATACCGATATGCCAGCGCTCACCGCGTGGGTTCATTCCGTGACAAACCACTTCTCCTCCAATATCTACCAGATAATTTGTGCAACCATTGCGAGCCAACAAATCGGCAATCATATCGCATGCTTGACCCTTAGCTACCGCACCGCCGTCTAACTGCACACGCGGGTCCTGTTTAATCACTCGATGATCTCTCAGCTCCACTTTCTCAAACCCTACAAACTCTCTTAGCGAATCGATGGTCTGTGAACTGATTTCAGCATACTGATCACTCTTTTTGCCAAATCCGAACGCCTTCACCAACGGCGCTACCGTGATGTCGAACGCTCCGTCCGATAAAGCATGTACCCGTTCCGCTTCTGCCCACATCGCCTCAAAGGCCGCATCGGTCACAGTGTCCCGATTGGCATTGATGGCGGAAAGCGTGGAGTAGGGATTAAACATACTCAAACTCTTATCGAAAGCCGCGAAGGACGCCACAACACTATCCTTCAGATCCTTCGATGCCTCATAGCGAATGTTGTAGTAAGTGCCGAAAACAGAACCTTCATTATGGTAGAACTGCTTTTTCGGCTCTTCCTTCCATAACACCAGAAATAGCGTTGCAATTATCAACGCTACCAGCGCACTGATCGTATGTTTTTTGCTGATCTTCATTAGAACCAAATACCCAAGCCCAGAACGGCATTCAGCTTCTGGTTGTACAGTTTGTCCTCACCTGCAGCACCAATAAAAGCTGTCTGCGTCGTCAAACCATCCGTATTCAGCGTACCCTGTGCATACAGGTCCAAAGTAACCACATCAAACTCCCATTCCTTGTTGATCTTCAGCGTGATGTTGGTTAAAGCAAACTTCTCATTGCCGTACACGTCACTGGCCCACGGCGACATACCTAACTGCGCACCTAAGGTGATACCCTTGTCCTCAAACGTGTAGTCATAACCCAACTCCAGATAACTGCTCCAAGCGCGGTGAGCTACGTCGTTGTCGTCATACACGAAGTCATCTCCGGCAACCATGGTGTACCAATTGATGTACGCACCTACACCGAAGAAATGATCGAAGTTATAACCAACCCAAACCTCCGACTGATGCGTACTACCATTATCGCAATAGTAATACTCAGTGAAACCGGCGCTGGCACCATAAGCCGTAACAGAAGCCATAAAGTCTACCTCCGGCATAAACATCGTATACCCTCTGCCATCGCCTTTGTTGGCTTTCCACTGCCAATCCGAAGCACCTAAATTGGCCCATACGCCCGCGCGGAACTGAATAGCCTCGTCCAGTGCGTTAAAACCAACCAAACCTTCCGGCTGAAAACTTAAACCACCGTTGTACTGGCCGCGCCAGATATACGAACTAACTACATCCGCTCCGGCCTCATACGCAAATTCTACTTTGCTCTCTGCCGAAACAAATACCGCCATCATCGTAGCGGCTACTAATACTAATACCTTTTTCATTTTGATTTTTTTATCTTTAAACTATAAACTTTCAACTTTATTTCAAGTAAACTCCCAAACCTACATTGACGTTAATAGACTGAGTAGTCGGATTGAATGAGTGCCATTCTATGGATGACTTATCGGTTGCCATCAGATATGGGTTCATCGTCAATTGACCCATTAGCATCATGCCGCAGTGCTTACTCAGACTCCAGTCTTTGCGCAAACAAATCGTGATGTTCGTTACGGCAAAATCACCCTTATATTTCGTGTAGCAACTCTTCCACGGCGTGAAACCCACAGCACCGTGCAGACTCAGCTCGTACGGCAAATTCTGCGTGTAAAAAATCTCTGCGTAACTCGACCATGCACGTACCATATCGCCGGTGGTATTCAGGTATCCGTCGCTCGCGGCTACGCGCGTAGCCCAATGAATTCCAAGCGGCAACTTGCTACTTATGGTGTATTTTACATTGATCTCCAAGCGATTTCCCTTGTCTGGATAATTGTGGAAATCGAAGAAACCGCAATTGAAATTATAAATATAGAGCATGTATACATTCAATCCCCAGCGGGCAAAACCTAAACTGAAGTCCACCTCCGGCTGGAAGGTCTTGAAGTTCCATTGCTCTACGCCGACATTCCACCACATATCCAGATATAATCCGCCGTAACCCACATTGGCACTGGCTTGTATATTGGCGGCTCCGACAGACATACCGCGCCATACATACGCTGTTTGCAGAACAGCTTGCGCGTTGTAGGTCAGCCCGACCGGCTTACGGTAGTCGTCTAACCATTTATTCTCTTTTTTTACTACCTCTTGCTCCTCCGCTGCACTTATTTCGTCCGCACACACGCGCGCGCCGAACAAAAAAGGTATTGCTCCAACAAAAACTGTCAGAGCAATTACCTTTTGGAGCATCGACCTGAATCGATCCTTCAGCATACGCCTTCGTGATTAAAGCGCATTTTGTGCTTCCCAAGCGCGACGCAGGGCAACCTCCAAGATGCGCGTGTTGGTCAAGTCAACAATGCCACCGTCAAAACCCGGCTCCAGATGATAGTCTGCCGTGCCCTCTCCGTTGAAGAAAGCGCGTACCTCATCTCCCGTTAAACCCAGCTCTGCTGCAATAGCATCCATACTACCATGGGGAAGACTGTCCTTTACTGCACGAAGGCGATTAAATGTTGTTCGCATAACTCAAATGTGTTTTTATGTAGTTTATAAATGTGATTTATCGAAATTCGGTGCAAAGATACAAAAATATTTTTATATATGCAAATTATTCGTGCTTTTTATTAATTTTTTTGCGTATGTAAAAAAAAAGTGTTATCTTTGCGCTCGATTTGATGTCCATGTCTACGATTTGCGCTATATCGAGCCCCTTTGGTATGGGAGGTGTTGCACTCATCCGCGTGAGTGGCCCTCAGGCTGTCCCTGTCGTGGACTCGCTTTTTCAAGCGAACCATTCGCTTGCTGAGGCGAAACCAAATTCCGTCCATTTTGGTCGTATTCAGCGTGCATCCGACATTCTCGACGAAGTCCTCTGCTCGGTCTTCCGTGCTCCGCATTCTTTTACCGGAGAAGATACGGTGGAGATAGCCTGTCATGGTAGTCTCTATATCCAGCAGACCTTGCTCGAATGGCTTATCGATGCGGGCTGCAAAGCGGCGGAACCTGGTGAGTTCACCCGTCGCGCTTTCCTCAATGGGAAGATGGATCTTACCCGTGCGGAGGCGGTGGCTGACCTGATTGCTGCGCAGTCCAAAGCAGAGAAAGACTTGGCGCTCAGCCAACTCCGAGGTTCCGTGTCCAATGAACTCAATGCTTTGCGAGATCGGTTGCTGCAGTTCACATCCCTTGTGGAGCTGGAACTCGACTTTGCCGATCATGAGGAACTGGAGTTTGCCGATCGCTCGGAACTGAAGGCACTGGCTTCTGAGATAGAAACCCATCTTGGGGAACTCATGCGTTCGTTCCGCACAGGGAATGCCATCCGAAATGGTATTCCTGTCGCGATTATCGGAGCGCCGAATGTCGGTAAATCCACGCTCCTCAATGCCTTGCTGGGCGAGCAGCGAGCTATCGTGAGTGATATCCAAGGAACTACCCGCGATACCATCGAGGATACCATCCTTATCGAAGGCATTCTCTTCCGTCTTATCGACACAGCCGGATTGCGCGAAACGGCTGACCAACTGGAGAATATGGGGATCGAGCGAAGCCGAAAGGCCGCTCGTGATGCACAAATAGTAATCTTGGTCCTGGATCCTACCCAAAACGTACCAATCCTAGACTTTAGTCCTACTCAAGTAGTACTTAAGACCTATAACAAAGCGGATCTCCTGACGCCCGAAGAACGAACCAAAGACACCGATGGCATCTACATCTCCGCTAAGTTAGGCGAGATAGAACCGCTCAAACACGAACTCGTTCGTATTGCCCGCGAATCGATGCATACCTCCGCTGTCATGCTCTCCAATGCACGTCATTACGAGGCCGTTACACGAGCGCATCAGGCTATCGAACGGGTGCAGGCGGGACTTCATAACGGCTTGTCCGGAGAACTCCTCTCGCTCGATTTGCAGGATTGTCTCTCCGCGCTCGGCGAAGTCACAGGCCAGATAACCAATCAGGAAGTATTAAGTAACATTTTCTCTAAATTCTGCATCGGCAAATAGAATTAATAATTACCAATCACCAATATAAAATCTATGATTTTATCAATGACCGGCTTTGGGAAAGCCGAAACACCATTCCGCGGACATAAACTCATTTGCGAGATCCGCTCTCTTAACTCCAAATCCATGGATCTGTCCGTTCGTCTGGCTGCGCCGCTGCGTGCTCACGAATTGGAACTCCGTACCATCGTTAACCAGCGTCTGGAACGCGGGAAAGTGGACCTGGCTATCTACGAGGATTCCGAAACCAAAGATTCCGATGCCGGATATACTCCCGTGAACTGGGAAGTGGCGAAGATCTATGCAGAGCAGTATAAAACTCAATTTGCCTGTGACGCTGTTCCAGAAGCCGTAATGGCGGCTATCCTCCGTTTCCCCGATGTGCTGAAGCTCCAGGAAGATCATACCGATCTCTCTGACGAAGAGTGGAGTAGTGTGCAAAATCTCCTGAATCAAACCATCGATGCTTTCATCGCGTTCCGCACACAAGAGGGAGCTGCGCTACAAGCGATGTTCACCGAGAAATTGGATGGTATTGCCGATCTGTTATCGCAAGTAGAACCTTTTGAGAAAGGTCGCGTAGCGAAGATCAAAGAACGGCTGGAGCAAAACCTGGCCTCTCTCAGCGCACAACTTTCCGCAGATATCGACCATAACCGATTGGAACAGGAGATGATTTATTACCTCGAGAAACTCGATATCACCGAAGAGAAAGTGCGCCTCACCAATCATATCAAATACTTCCGTGAGACCATGGCATCCGAAGGAAGCGGAGTCGGCAAAAAACTCGGCTTTATAGCCCAGGAAATGGGCCGCGAAATCAATACTCTCGGCTCCAAATCCAATCAATCCGAGATGCAAATCATCGTGGTCAAGATGAAAGACATCCTCGAGCAAATCAAAGAACAAGTCCTCAACGTTTTATAAACGTTCCAACGGAACACTAAACGCCGTAAGGCAATAAACTATGATCTACATCTTCTGTGCGCCTTCGGGCAGCGGTAAATCAACCATGGTGAAGCACTTGCTTACCAAGCATCCGAACCTCTTTGAACTCTCGGTTTCCTGCACCACGCGCCCTCCGCGTGGACAAGAAGTGAATGGCAAAGAGTATTACTTCATCTCGGTCGAAGAGTTTCAGAAACGCATCGAACATAATGACTTCATCGAGTTTGAACAGGTCTATGAAGGCCTCTACTACGGTACCCTCAAAGAAGAGATCGATCGTATCGAAGCAGCCGGTCGGCAAGTTCTCTTTGATGTGGATGTCAAAGGCGGATTGAACCTCAAGCGAATCTTGGGTGACCAGGCTACGTCTATCTTTATCTGTCCGCCCTCCATTGAGGAACTGCGTAAACGGCTCGAAGGACGCGGAGATACTTCTCCCGAGATGATTGAGAAACGTCTCGCAAAGGCCGAAGAAGAACTGTCGTACAAACCGCAGTTTGATCGCGTCGTCATCAACGATGACCTTCCTCATGCGTTCCAACAATTAGACGCTATCATCGATGAAAATAGGAATATACGGCGGTAGTTTCAATCCTGTGCATTTCGGGCACGTCGGATTGGCGAAATGGGTGATCGAGAACACCGATCTGGATGAACTGTGGTTCCTCGTTACGCCCAATAACCCGCTTAAACCGGCCGACACCCTCGCTCCAGAGAACGAACGATTGGCTGCCGTGCGCGAAGCAGTCAAATCCATTCCCCATGTGGTTGTTTCCGACTTTGAGTTCTCCCTGCCTCGCCCGTCTTATACGGCCAATACCCTGCGTGAACTGCAAAAAGCCTATCCAAACCATCAATTCACACTCGTCATAGGCGAAGATAACTTAGCCATCTTTCCCCAATGGCGCGACTACGAATTCATCCTCTCTCATTTCCGTATTTTTGTCTTCCCGCGTCATTCCTCTGAACCCCATCACACGGTAACATTCACCAACGCGAAGGATCTCCGTTTTCTTAGCGAAGCCCCTTATTTCGACATCTCTTCCACAGAGATAAGAAATAAAAAATCCTAAAAAACTTGCATATTTGCATTTTTTGTTGTACCTTTGCAGCGCGTTTATTTACTAACCCTTAAATAACTGTAGTATGAAAAAGAATTTCTCTTTCCGTGGCTTGCTACTCTTCGCCCTTGTGGTGCTGGCTGCCATGTTGAGCTCCTGCTCGAAATCTGCGTACAAGAAAACCATCCCTGCCGATGCACCCATCGTTGTGGAGCTGGACGTCAAGAACATCGGTCTCAAATCGGACTTCTTAGCTCAGAAAGACGATATTGCGGACCTGATCCTTTCTATCGATCCGGAGGATGCCGACCTCAAGAAACTGGCGGACATGCTGCGTACCCCGCAGGATCTGGGTCTGGATATGCTTAGCCCGATGTATTTCTTTACCCCCTCTTCGGCGGACGAAGGTTATATCCTGGCTTCCGTGCGCGATAAAGAAACCGTAGCGAAGAAACTGGAGAAGATATCCGAAGCCGTAGAACTCTCGGAATCCGGTGATATCACGTGGGTAGAAGAGCATGGCCGTCTCGTGGCTGCGCTTACGCCGAAGAGCCTCTTGCTGGGTTCGTCTAACAATCGCAATGATTACCGTGACCTGCTCGAGAATGATAAATCCTTCTTCTCTACCGATGCCGGTAAGTTCTTTAAGAAGAATGCGGCCGATATCACGGCTACGATCAATATGGAAAACCTCTCTCGTAAAGCAAAACGCGAGATTCGCTCGGAGTTGGAGCATCAGTTCCGCGACTTGCGTCCGTATCTCACCGAGGATGTATGGGAGAAACTCTTCGAGATGCAATGGGTAGTGAACCTCAACTTCAAATCCGGTGAGTTCGATCTTAACCTCTTTGCAGACGGCGTCGATGAAGATGACCTGGATGTATTGACAAAGAAGGTATCGAAAGAGACCCTCAAACTCATCCCTGAGCGTAACCTCCTTGCTCTCGTAGCGCTGGGTATTGATGGCGAAGAGTACTGCAAAGCTATTGATAAAGCAATGGAAGAGACCGGTGCTAGCTTCAGCGGTGAAGAGAAGATGATCTATAATATGGTGAAGCAGATCCTGCGTAAAACCGACGGAACACTGGCTGCTGCTGTAGCGGGTAAGAACTTCGACTCCGATCCTGATTTCCTCTTTATCATGCCGACGCCGTTCAGCGAGATCAAACCGATGCTCGATATCTTCGGCGATGAACTGCCTAAAGACATCTATATCGATGGTGATAAGAAAGCTTTCTCGGTAACCAATATCCGCACCTATAATTACGGAGAGGCAAAGCCGTCCTTCGAGAAAGCCGGTAATGCTACCTCGTCTTATGCGTATGCTTACGTGGATGCAGAGCCCATCGTAGATGCGTACTTCACGGAGCGTACACGTCGTACCATTCCGGAGGAGGTTCGTTTCCTCAATGCATGGCGTCATCTCGCCGACCTGTTTGACTTCGCGCAAGCGAAAGTGGAGAAACGCGATGCGGCTTCTATCGAGTTTATTCTCAATGATGACTCTAAGAACTCCCTCGCACTCTTCCTGGAGCAGGGTATCAAGGTCGGAGCTGCCTGCATCGAATACGATAAAGTACGCGCACAGCGTTATAACGATGACTACCTGCTCGACGAGGACTACTACGATTTCGAAGTAGTGGAAGACGTCGATGCAGAAGAACCGGCCCCCGCTGAATAAGGGGAGAAAGTAGTTTGGTAATAATCGCCCTGTTTGAATGATTTCCGATATCCATATAGGATTCTCACATCCGATGCACTTCGAGCGCGGTAAAAACTACTGCGTCGAGGCTGCATCGGGTATCGGTAAATCATCCCTCTTGCATTTTATCGGTGGTTTTCGTTCCGATTATATCGGTACTATCACCCTCGATCAACGCGATATACGCGATTTCACACCCCGTGAACGCGCACGCTTATATCGAACCGAATTGGCGTATGTCTTCCAGAACCTGCGCCTTTTCCCGAACCTCACGGCCTTCGAGAATGTGCAGATAGTCAACCAGCAGACTTCCTTTCGTTCCGAAGAAGAAATCCGTGCGCTCTTTGAGCAAGTCGGCCTGTCTGATAAATGGGATCAACCGGCACAAATCCTCTCTTGGGGACAGCAGCAGCGTGTGGCTTTTCTGCGCGCCCTGTGCCAACCCTGTTCGTTCTTGCTCATGGATGAACCCGTCAGCCATCTCGATGATGCCAACGCACGTATCATGGCCGATATTGTGACGCGCGAACAAACCAAACGAGGCTTTGGAATCGTCGTCACATCTCTTGGTAAGACACTTCCTATTCATTACGACCAACATCTGCAGTTATGAGACTCATCTGGAAAGTGTTACGCCAAAACCTGTCTATTGGACAGCTCATTGGCTTTATTATCGCAAATATCATTGGACTCACTATCATTGTGTTGGGTGTCCAGCTATACCGCGATATACAACCGATCCTCTCCAATAAAGCCGGCTTTATGCGGCCGGACTTCATGGTTCTTACCAAACCCGTTTCTACTCTCGATGCTATTTCCGGAACGAAACCGGCATTCGAACCCGAAGAGATAGAAGAACTCAGACAACAGCCCTTTGTGGAGCAACTTGGAACCTTCACGGCTGCACAATATCGTATATACGGACAATTGGTTGTGAAAAGTTACGGCATTGATGTCGGATCGGATTTGTTCTTCGAAGCCGTACCCGATGACTTCATCGATGTCGAATCGGAGGAATGGACCTTTACCCCCGGAGATACCAAGGTGCCGATCATCGTGCCGCGCACCTATCTCAATCTCTATAACTTCGGTTATGCGCCTACTTCGGATTTTCCCGCTATCTCCGAATCCATGGTCAATAAGGTCGTGCTCAACCTTACCCTCTGGGGCAATGGACGTTCGGCTCAACTCAAGGGACGAATCATCGGTTTCTCCTCGCGCATCAATACCATCCTGGTGCCGCAGACCTTTATCGAATGGTCTAATGCGCAGTTTGCCCCGTATCGCCATCAGGGTGATGTATCACGTCTCATTCTGCGCGTCTCCAATCCGACTGATGAACGAATCGCTACCTATTGTAAGGAACATGAACTCAATATAGAAGGCGATAACCTGAATGCCTCCAAGGCTTCATGGCTTATGCGCATTCTGGTAGCTGTCGTGCTGGTTATTGGTCTCATCATTTGTTTTTTGGCGGCTTACGTACTGATGCTTTCTATCTTCCTGCTCATGCAGCGTAACCAGGAAGCGATTCGTAACCTCAAAGCCATCGGTTATACCTCGCATTATCTGGCGCGACCCTACCAATTGCTGGTCTTCCTGACGAACCTTGTCTCGGTCGGATTTGCCATGCTGATCTTAAGCTTCTCTCGGTATACCTATTTAAAATACCTCATCGGTTTGGCGCCGGACTTGCGTCCTGCCTCGCTCGCTGTGGCATGGCTCGTCGCGCTCCTCTTTGCCATCGTCCTCTCTGCCTTCTCGGCGCGCGTTATTTATCGCTCTATTCGATAAAAAAAACGGAGCCTTTCAGCTCCGCTTTACTCTAAACTCTCAACTCTCATCTACTCGATAGAGTCCTCCATCGAATCGCCTACGATCTTGCGATACAACTCCTTCGGATCGGTTGCCTTGCGAATAATCTCGTGCAGGTCTTCGATCTTCACGCGATCCTGCGCCATCGTATCGCGATAACGTACGGTTACGCAACCGTCTTTCTCTGTGTCGTGATCTACGGTGATGCAGAACGGTGTACCTACGGCGTCCTGACGACGATAACGTTTACCGATACTGTCTTTCTCATCATATGCCACCTTGAAATCGAACTTCAACTCGTTCATGATCTCGCGTGCTTTCTCGGGCAGGCCGTCTTTCTTGACGAGCGGCATGATGCAAGCCTTCACCGGAGCCAGTACGGCCGGTAAGTGCAATACTACACGCGTGTCGCCGCCTTCGAGCGCCTGCTCTTCGTAACTCGAGCACATTACGCTCAGGAACATACGATCTACACCAATACTGGTCTCGATCACGTACGGTGTGTAACTCTGATTCAGTTCCGGATCGAAGTATTCGATCTTCTTACCTGAATACTTCGCATGACTGCTCAGGTCGAAGTTGGTACGGCTGTGAATACCCTCTACCTCCTTGAACCCAAACGGCATCAAGAACTCGATATCGGTTGCAGCATTTGCGTAGTGCGCCAACTTATCATGGTCGCGGAAGCGGTATTTCTCGTCACCCAAGCCCAGTGCTTTATGCCATTTCAGACGGAATTGTTTCCAATGCTCGAACCATTTCAACTCCTCACCCGGACGAACGAAGAACTGCATCTCCATCTGCTCGAACTCGCGCATACGGAAGATGAACTGACGAGCGACAATCTCGTTACGGAATGCCTTACCGATTTGCGCAATTCCGAACGGAATCTTCATACGGCCCGTCTTCTGCACGTTCAAGAAGTTCACGAAGATACCTTGTGCCGTTTCCGGACGAAGATAAATCTTCATTGTGCCGTCTGCCGTCGAACCCATCTCGGTCGAGAACATCAGGTTGAACTGACGTACGTCGGTCCAGTTGCGGGTGCCGGAAATAGGGCATACGATCTCCTCGTCGAGGATAATCTGCTTGAGTTCGGCAAGGTCGTTGTCGTTCATCGCCTTGGCGTAACGGGCGTGCAAAGCCTCCCGTTTCTCGATATGCTCTTTCACGCGCTCGTTGGTAGCTTTGAACATCTCCTCGTCGAAAGAGTCACTGAAACGCTTGCGGGCTTTCTCTACCTCCTTGGCGATCTTCTCATCGTATTTAGCGATCTGATCTTCGATCAGTACGTCTGCGCGGTAACGCTTCTTACTGTCGCGGTTGTCAATCAGCGGATCATTGAACGCATCAACGTGACCGGACGCTTTCCACGTTGTCGGGTGCATGAAGATAGCAGCATCGATGCCGACGATATTCTCGTGCAGCAAGGTCATCGAATCCCACCAATAACGCTTGATATTGTTTTTCAACTCTACGCCATTCTGACCATAGTCATACACAGCGCCCAGACCATCGTAGATCTCACTACTCGGAAAAACAAATCCGTATTCCTTGCAATGCGCTACGATCTTCTTAAATGTTTCTTCTTGTGTTGCCATAAAAATTATTTGCGATTTGACTAATTACAAATTACTGTCTGATGCCTTTGCGCCAAACTGGCTGCAAAGGTAATGCTTTTTTTTGATATACGCAAGGCTTTTATGGAAAAAAAATCATTCAATTTGCATTTTTTACTTGCATATTCCAAAATTTTGTTGTACTTTTGCCGTCGATTTTTAAATTTAATCAGATTAAAAACAAAAAACAACGTCAAAAGTATGAGTAATCTTCGTTTTGAAGCGTTAAAAACTGCATTTGGGCATAAACCGACGGTTGAGATGCCGGAAGGTAAAGTGAAGGACTATTTCGCGCAAGATGTCTTCACGCGTGAGAAAATGAAGGAATACATCGCCCAAGAAGTGTTGGATCAGTTATTTGATGATGTGGATAATGGCCGCACGATTCATCGCGACATAGCCAATGTGGTGGCTATCGGTATTCGGAAATGGGCGATGGATCACGGAGCTACCCATTTCACCCATTGGTTCCAACCCCTCACCGGAGGTACGGCGGAGAAACACGATGCGTTCTTCACCCTTAAGAACGGTGCATTGATGGAGGAGTTCAGTGGAGATAGCCTCTACCAGCAGGAACCGGACGCTTCGTCCTTCCCTTCGGGAGGTATCCGAAATACCTTTGAGGCACGCGGTTATTCCGCCTGGGATCCTTCTTCGCCGGTCTTCCTCATCGGCGATACACTCTGTATCCCTACTGTCTTTGTGGCGTATACCGGCGAGGCACTTGATTATAAGACGCCGCTGATTCGTTCTACGGCTGCCCTTTGTCATGCCGCGCGCGAAGTGTGCGCGTACTTTGATAAACAGGTAAAACACGTGCACGCGAACCTCGGTTGGGAGCAAGAGTACTTCCTCGTGGATGAATCGCTCTATACGGCGCGGCCGGATCTTTTACTTACCGGACGAACACTCATGGGCCATAACAGCGCTAAGTCGCAGCAGCTCGAGGACCATTATTTCGGGGCTATCCCTGCGCGCGTATTGGCTTTTATGCGTGAACTCGAATACGAAGCCCTCAAGGCCGGCATCCCTGTTCGTACGCGCCATAACGAGGTGGCACCTAATCAATTCGAGATGGCGCCTATCTTCGAGGATGTCAACCTGGCCAATGACCATAACTTGCTCATCATGTCTATCATGGAACGTGTGGCGGAGAAACATCATTTCCGCGTATTGCTGCATGAGAAACCCTATGCGGGTGTGAACGGAAGTGGTAAGCATTGCAACTGGTCGATGTCCACCAACACGGGTGTTAACCTGCTTGCACCGGGTAAGAATCCGTACCAGAACCTGCAGTTCATCACCTTCCTCGTCAACGTTCTCATGGCCGTTCAACGTCATAACGGACTGCTTAAAGCCTCTATCGTCAGTGCAACCAATGAGCACCGTCTGGGGGCGAACGAAGCTCCTCCGGCCATCATCTCTGTCTTCCTCGGAAAACAAATCAGCGCCGTGCTGGACAAACTCGAGCAAGCGAAGGCCGAAGAAGCAATCATCATCAACGCCAAGAAAGAAATGAAACTCGGCGTGGCAAATATACCCGAGATTCTGCTGGATAACACCGATCGCAACCGTACTTCGCCCTTTGCTTTTACCGGCAATCGCTTCGAGTTCCGTGCTGTCGGTTCTTCTGCGAACTGCGGTGCCGCGATGTTGGCGCTAAATGCGGCTGTAGCCGAGCAACTCATGCTCTTCAAAAACGAAGTGGATGCACGTATCGAGAAAGGCGAAGCCAAGGAACGTGTGCTCTTCGATGTCATCAAGAAATATATCATGGCCTGCAAAGCCATACGTTTCGATGGAAACGGCTATTCTGAGGAATGGAAAGCCGAGGCTGCAAAGCGTGGTTTGGATTGCGAGACCAGTGTGCCGAAGATCATTGATAATTATGTCCTCCCGTCCTCTATTCAGATGTTCGAGACAACCGGTGTCCTCAGCGCAGCGGAACTCCATAGCCGCAGTGAAGTGAAATGGGAGACCTACGTCAAAAAACTGCAAATAGAGAGTCGTGTCATGGGAGATCTTGTGGTCAACCATGTTCTCCCTGCCGCTAAGCGCTATCAGACCATGTTGCTGCAGAATGTGCTGGCTGTCAAACAGGTCTTCTCGGCAGATGAGACGGCATCCCTCAATGCGATGGACTATAGTATCATCAAGCAGATCGAGGAACACTCGGGTGCTATTCTCGAAGGGGTAGAGCGTATGACTGACGCACGCCATAAAGCCAATCGGCAAGTCGATGAGCGCAGCAAAGCCATCGCTTATCATGACAACGTCCTGCCGCTCATGGCTGAAATCCGTGCACATGCCGATGCCCTCGAACTCATCGTGGACGATGAGATGTGGACCCTTCCTAAATACAGAGAATTGCTCTTTGTACATTGACGGTATAAGGTTGGTATGCAGTCGGATCCCTTTTAGGCTGATAACACTCTCTTGAATGACTAAATATCACTAAGAATATACAAGAATAACTAACGTTGAATTTTTGAACACATCGTTCGAAAAAAAACTGTCAAATGGGGCGCAAGATGAACGGGCACCCCGGAAAGAAAAGGCGAGAAAATGAGAAAAGAACTGAAATTTGTCAAGATGCACGGCTTAGGGAATGACTATGTGTATATAGACTGTTTCCCTGCAACCGCAGCCGCAATAATAGCAAGTACGGATTTATCCGCCTTGGCGCGTGCTGTCAGCGACCGCCATTTCGGAATAGGTTCAGACGGGTTAGTGCTGATTCTTCCGTGCAAAGAAGCCGAAGCGTCGATGCGTATCTTCAATGCCGATGGTTCGGAGGCGGAGATGTGCGGCAATGCCATCCGTTGCGTAGGCAAATATCTGTACGAAAGCGGTTTATGTACACAGCCAAAGATGAGAATCAAGACGATTGCGGGTATCCGGAAGTTATGTCTTCACGTCCAAAACGGTTTGGTACACGAAGTGACAGCAGATATGGGAACCCCGAAGACAGCCACTGATTCGCTTGCCTTGAAAGGTCGTGACCTCTTGGGTTTCACCTCCGTCAATATGGGTAATCCGCATGCCGTGTTTATCCGCAACTGGGTAATCTCCGATGCGGAAATGGCGGACTTGGGCGAACGAATAGGTACGCACCCGCATTTCCCGAAAGGCACCAATGTGGAGTTCGCTCATGTGCGCAATGCGCGTGAATTAGATGTACGCGTGTGGGAACGCGGCAGCGGCGAGACTATGGCATGCGGCACAGGAGCCTGCGCAGCAGCCGTGGCGGCGTACCGGATGGGTGAGACAGGAGAGGAGATCATCGTGCACCTCAAGGGAGGTGAGTTATTGATTCATTATGACCCGTTGGAAAACAGAATTACCATGACAGGTCCGGCAACAGAAGTGTTCCGGGGTACCTATAGTTGGGAGGAATAATCATGCAAATCAATCCCTATTATGCCGAATTACCGGCTAATTATCTGTTTCGTGACATCGAACTGCGGGTGAACGCTTATCTGGCACATCATCCGAATGAGAGGTTGCTGCGTATGGGCGTGGGCGATGTGACGCGTCCGCTGCCCCGTGTCATCGTGGATGCCATGCACACCGCTGCAGAAGAGTTGGCTCACGCCGATACATTCCGTGGTTATTGTCCCGAAAACGGTTACCAATGGTTGCAGCAGCGTATCATCGACTCTTTTTACTGCCCTCGCGGGATTTGTTTTGAACCCGACGAGGTGTTTATCGGCGAGGGCGCAGGCAGCGATTTAGGCAATCTCAGCGAACTATTTGACCAAAAGAACACAGTGGCGATTCTTGACCCTACCTATCCTGCCTACGTGGATGCGAATATTATGGCAGGCAGGGAGATAGTTTTTATACCGTGTATGAAAGAAAATGCTTTTGTTCCGGAACTGCCCAAGAAGCCGGTGGACATCATTTACCTCTGCTTCCCCAACAACCCTACAGGTGTCGTGCTCACACATGACCAGCTGCGCTTGTGGGTGGAGTATGCCCGTGAACACAAGAGTATTATTATTTTTGACGCCGCCTACGAAGCCTTTGTCTCGGAACCGGACATTCCGCATAGTATCTATGAGATAGAAGGCGCCAAGGAGGTGGCAATAGAAGTGCACAGTTTCAGCAAGAGTGCCGGTTTTACGGCAGTGCGCTGCGGCTATACCGTAGTACCGTACGAGACAGGATTGCAGGCGATGTGGATGCGGCGGCAATGCACCAAGTACAACGGCACAGCATACATAGCCCAGCGTGCAGCAGAAGCCACTTTTACACTGGAAGGGCAAAAAGGTATAGCGGACAATCTGAACTATTACAGAGAGACAGCAGTTGTTATCATGGATGGTCTGAAACATATGGGGTACGAAGTGTACGGAGGAACGAACGCACCGTATATATTCTGCCGTGCCCCGCATGGATGGGACTCATGGACATTCTTCGACCACCTGTTGCAGCAATGTCAAGTGGTCTGCACTCCCGGCATCGGTTTCGGCAGATGCGGAGAAGGATTTGTGCGTTTTTCGGCCTTCTCCAATAGAAAAGATGTCGAAGAGGCACTAAAAAGAATGCAAACACTTGCATAAACCAAAAAAATAGTGTAATTTTGCAACCTAAATTACAAATCACAAATTACAAATCACAAATAACGAAGTTTGTATGTGTGGTATAGTTGGTTATATCGGTAAACGCAAAGCCTATCCGATCTTAATTAAAGGCTTGCATCGTCTCGAGTACCGGGGCTACGACAGTGCCGGTGTGGCGCTCATCAATGAGCAGGGACAACTCAATGTCTATAAAGCCAAAGGCAAAGTGTCCGAACTGGAGGCCTTCTGCTCAACCAAAGACATAGACGGCACTATCGGAATCGCCCATACGCGTTGGGCTACACACGGCGAACCCAACACCGCCAATGCGCACCCTCATTACTCCGAGTCCGAACGCCTGGCTATCATCCATAATGGTATTATCGAGAACTACGCAGTCCTCAAAGCAGGACTCATGGAGCAGGGCTATACCTTCAAATCAGACACCGATACCGAAGTGCTCGTACAACTGGTTGAATACACCCAGATCAACCGCCATGTCGATCTCAAAACGGCTGTGCAACTTGCTCTTCAGCAGGTGGTAGGAGCATACGCGATAGCTATCCTCGATAAGACGCATCCGGATACGCTCATCGCCGCCCGTAAGGGTTCGCCGCTCGTAGTAGGTATTGGCGAAGAGGAGTATTTCCTGGCTTCCGACGCTACGCCTATCGTCGAATACACCGACCAGGTCATCTATATCGAGGACGAAGAAGTCGTAGTCATTCACCCTGTAACCGGTAACCCATCACCCGTAACCGTTACCACCATCAACAATGTCACAAAAACGCCTGAAATTAAACGCTTAGAATTATCCCTTTCGCAACTGGAGAAAGGCGGTTATCCCCATTTCATGCTTAAGGAGATCTTCGAGCAACCCCGTACGCTGACGGACTCCATGCGCGGACGTGTCAACGTGCGTCAGGATAATATCGCCCTCTCCGGTTTCATTGATAACAAAGATCGCTTCCTCAATGCCAAGCGTATCATTATAACGGCTTGCGGCACATCCTGGCATGCCGGCCTTATCGCTATGTATGCCATCGAAGAGTTCGCGCAGATACCGGTTGAAGTGGAATATTCCTCTGAGTTCCGCTATCGCAAACCGGTCATTAACAAAGACGATGTGGTTATTGCTATCTCCCAATCCGGAGAAACAGCCGATACACTGGCAGCCATCCAACTTGCCAAATCCAAGGGCGCGTTCATCTTCTCGATCTGTAATGTCGTCGGTGCTTCTATTCCGCGTGTGTCGGATAGCGGTTGTTATACGCATGTCGGACCCGAGATAGGTGTCGCTTCTACCAAGGCCTTCACGGCTCAAGTAACGGCCCTCACTATGCTCGCCCTCTGTATCGGTCGCGAGAAAGGAACGATTGACAAAGAAAAATTCGTCTCCATCGTGCGCGAATTAGGACAGATACCTTCGAAGATTGAACGCGTGTTAGGCGAAGACAAGCGTATCTCCGATTTCGCGAAGATCTTCTCCTATGCCCAGAATTTTATTTACCTCGGTCGCGGATATAATTTCCCCGTTGCACTTGAGGGCGCACTCAAACTCAAAGAGATTTCTTATATCCATGCCGAAGGCTATCCGGCTGCGGAGATGAAGCACGGACCAATCGCCCTCATCTCCCAAGAGATGCCGGTCGTCGTGGTCGCACCGCGTTGTGGTACATACGAGAAAGTGGTAAGTAATATCCAGGAGATTAAAGCCCGCAAGGGTAGGGTGATTGCGGTCGTTACCGAAGGCGATGAACTGGTACGTAAGATCGCCGATTATTGCATCGAAGTGCCGGCAACCGAAGAGTGCCTCACGCCGCTGCTCACCGTCATTCCTCTTCAGTTGTTAGCATACCACATCGCTGTCGTCAAAGGCTGCGATGTCGATCAACCCCGCAACCTCGCCAAATCAGTAACAGTAGAATAAATTTGAAATTTTAAATTTGAAATCATAAATATGAAAGTAGCAATTTTAGGATACGGCAACATCGGCCGTGCAGCCGAAGAAGCCATCAAAGCCACTCCGGACATGGAGTTGGCAGGTGTTTTCCATCATAATGACTGCCTCGATTGTATCGATGCGGACGCCGTGCTTATCTGCACGCCTACGCGCGAGGTACAGAAGTTCGCAACCGTCCTTGCGGCTCGTGGTATCTGCACCGTTGATAGTTTCGATATCCATGGTCAGATATGGTCGCTTCGTAGCGCCTTAGACCCCGTTTGTCAAACGAATAAAGCCGTTAGTATCATTTCTGCCGGTTGGGATCCGGGTTCGGACTCCATGGTGCGTGCGCTCCTTATGGCGATGGCACCGAAGGGACTGACTTATACGAACTTCGGTCCCGGTCGTTCGATGGGTCATACCGTGGCCGCCAAAGCTATCAAAGGTGTCAAGAATGCTCTCTCAATGACCATACCGCTGGGAACAGGTATCCATCGCCGTATGGTGTATATCGAACTCGAAGAAGGAGCCGATTTCAAGACCGTAGAAGCAGCTATCCTCGCGGACGACTATTTCGCGCATGACGAGACCCATGTCATTCCGGTTGAGAGTGTGGATGCCCTTAATAACGTGGCGCATGGCGTGAACCTCGTTCGAAACGGTGTCTCGGGAGAAACGCATAACCAGCGTTTTGAATTCAATATGGCCATTAATAACCCGGCCCTCACCGGCCAAGTCATGGTCTCCTGTGCACGAGCAGCCGTGCGTATGAAGAAACGCGGAGAATATGGTGCGAAGACGATGATTGAATTGCGTCCTATCGATCTTCTCCCGGGTACGACGGAAGAACTGGTGAAAGCGCTGGTGTAAGAATTAGAGCGAACCCATCGCCAGACAAACCAGGCCCGCAAGGATTCCGCCCATGCAGCATAGCTTGCGCACCGGGTCGGGTTCTTTCAAAAAAAGCAAACCGTACGCAAAACCAATCACGGCACCCCCGCGACGAATGGTACTGACGACAGCAATCATTGAATCCGGATCCCGCAAAGCCAACATATAGACATTGTCGGACACAATTAAGAATAGGCTGATTAACACAATCACGCCTATTCTTTTTATAAACCGTAAATTTGAAATTTGAAATTTGATATTTTTGCGATTGAATATCGCCCAAGCGATAAGCATCATAATCGCTTGATAGAACGTGTAATACACCTGCACGGCATTGTGATCGTACTGCCGCATGAGATATTTGTCGTACAAACCTGAACAAGCGCCTGAAATGATTGCGAATGCAAGGCAGATATAGTAATATTTGTTGTTGGTGTTGGTCGATAGGGCATTGCTAATCGTTTTTCTTCGAAACGAGAAAACAAAGATACTGCCGATAGCCAGCAATATACCCACCCATTGCCAACCATTCAGACGTTCATTGAATAGGAGCAACGCACCGACTAACGTCCACATAGGACGGGTAGCTTGCATAGGGCTTACCACAGAAATAGGCAGGTGCTTGAGTGAGATATATCCGAAGAACCAACTGCTGAGTACAATGATTGATTTGAGGATGGTATAGGCATGTGCTGTACCGTCCAGAGACGGCACATAGAAATGCGTCCCCAGCATCATTTCCGGGCATAACCTCGAAAAGATCAGCGGTATAGACAAAAAAAGCGACGATACGCATACACTAATCGTCAGCACGTCAACCACCCGGTTTTCCCGCAGCGCAATCTTCTTCGAAATATCATAAAAGCCCAAACACAGGGCCGAAACAAACGCTAATACCGTCCACATAGGATAGCTCTACAACTCAAATTTGCTGCAAATTTACATTTTTTTTTTGAGATATGCAAGAAAAATTTGCGCATATTATGTTTTTTATATATATATTACGCATAAAATAGCGAATATGGCATAATTTTTGTTCTTTGTTGTGTGTTAAACTATATAAAATTTTACAATTATGAAAAATGAAATGAATCGTGCCCATGAGGCTAAGAAAGAGTTAAAAGGAACAAAGACCGAGAAAAACCTCATGGAGGCTTTCGCCGGTGAATCTATGGCACGTAACAAGTACACCTATTTTGCATCGAAAGCAAAGAAAGACGGATTCGTGCAGATCAGTAAGATTTTCGAAGAGACCGCAGCCAACGAGAAAGAGCATGCGGAGCTTTGGTATAAATACCTCAACGGAGGCAAGATCAGCGACACCGCTGCCAATCTCGCAAACGCCGCTGCAGGAGAGAATGCCGAGTGGACGGATATGTATGCTCGCATGGCTGCCGAGGCGCGCGCAGAAGGTTTTGACGAGATCGCAGAGAAGTTCGAGCAGGTTGGTGCGATCGAGAAACACCACGAGGAGCGCTATCGCAAACTGCTCAAGAACATCGAGGATAAGGTTGTCTTCTCGCGTGACGGCGACTGCATCTGGCAGTGCTCCAACTGTGGACATATAGTAGTCGGCAAATCCGCTCCCGAAGAGTGCCCTGTCTGCCACCACGAGCAAGCATACTTCCAGTTGCTTGCAGAGAATTACTAAGGTAATAATCGTGCCCTTGCGGCTAAGAAAATTACTAAGTATTTGACGAAGATCCTTTTCATATGCCACGGCAATATCTGCCGGTCACCGATGGCGGAATTTATCATGAAGTACTTGGTGACCCGGGCAGGTCGTGCAGATGAGTTCGAGATCGCGTCTGCAGCCGTGTCCACGGAGGAGATAGGCAACGATATCTATCCTCCGGCTAAGCGAATGCTCGCGGCCAAGAATGTGCCGTTCTCCCACCATGCGGCGCGGCAGATGACCCGTGCAGACTGTGCCTATTACGACTATATCGTCTGTATGGATCAGAGCAATCTGCGCTGGCTCCGCTATATCATCGGCGATGACTCTGACCACAAAGTCTCGCTGATGATGGCGTGGCCAATGACCAATGACCAATCACAAATCACCAATATCGGACACATCCCCGATGTCTCCGATCCCTGGTACACCGGCGACTTCGCGAAGGCCTACGACGACATCCTCGAAGGCTGCCAAGCTATGTTAAAACAAATATAATACTATGCTACAAATTGGAGACAAGATGCCGGCATTTAGCGCTGCCGACGAGACCGGCAAAATGGTCACAAACAACGACCTGATCGGCAAAAAGACAGTCATTTATTTCTATCCGAAGGACTCCACTCCGGGTTGCACGGCCGAGGCATGTAACATCCGCGACAACTACCATGCTTTCCTCGCGCATGGCTATCAGGTCTATGGCGTGAGCAAGGACAGCCAAGCCTCGCATATCAAGTTCAAAGAGAAATACGACCTGCCTTTCCCGCTGCTGAGTGATCCTACGACCGAAATGCTGCAAGCCTTCGGCGCCTGGGGCGAGAAGAAACTGTATGGTAAGGTTAGCATGGGAACACTTCGTAAGACCTTCATCTTCAATGCCGAGGGCCTCCTCGAGCGTATTATCGAAAAGGTCGACACCAAGAATCACACCGCACAGATTCTATAGAGCCTTTTTGTTATTTTCTCCATTGATAGAAGCTCTGTTTTCGATTATAGCAAAGCGGACACAATCCCTGCTTCGATCAATGTTGTTTTTCTGTATAATTTTTTTGTTTAAACTATAATTACAATATAAAAATGATGGCACTATTATTTTCGTTGATTACTCTGCCGTATTCGGCAAACGCGTTGGAGCCGGTGATCAGTCAGGAAACGATTGAATATCACCACGGTAAGCACTTGCAGACCTATGTTGATAACCTCAATAAACTCGTTGCCGGCACGGAGTTCGAGGCCATGCCGTTGGAGGAGATTGTCGCTAAATCCCAAGGCGCTATCTTCAATAATGCCGGTCAGATCCTCAACCACAACCTGTACTTCACCCAGTTCAAACCCTACGACAAAGAGCAATCACCAATCACCAATGACCAATTACCTATAATCAAGGCCATTGCCCGCGATTTCGGCTCGTTTGAAGCCTTCAAAGCGGAGTTTGAGCAGAAAGGCACCACGCTCTTCGGTTCAGGTTGGGTTTGGCTCGCAGCGGACAAAGACGGCAAACTCGTCATCACGCAGGAACCTAATGCCGGCAACCCCGTTACAAAGGGCCTCAAACCCCTCTTGACGATGGATGTCTGGGAGCATGCTTATTACATCGACTATCGCAACCGCCGTGCGGCGCATTTGCAAGCCCTCTGGCAGATCATCAATTGGGACGAAATCAACCGTCGTTATACGGAATAATCAGCGATTTTCGTTACAAAAATCAACATTATTTGCAGAATTTCCCATATATATTTGCATATATGGGATTTTTTTTGTAATTTTGCCGTCCGAATTGCTTTGCGTATATGTGCATCGCACATAGCGCATGTGTAACAATAGCAAATGTCGAAACAACTTCAAATACGTAATTCCACTGCGGACTTCTTGATCTTCCAGGCCGAAGACAAAGCGCAGGGTGTTCAGGTGTTCTATCAGGATGAGAACATCTGGGCTACGCAAGATGCTATTGCCACGCTCTTCGATAAGGGGTGTTCTACCATCACGGAGCATTTGAAGAACATTTATCAAACGGGAGAACTGGACGAGCAGACCACATGTCGGAAATTCCGACACTTGGGGTCAACAGGGCAAGAATACGAGACAAAGTATTACAACCTTGATGCCATCATCTCTGTGGGTTACCGTGTTAACTCAATTCGTGCCACCCAATTCCGCAGATGGGCAACCGGCGTGTTGCGTCAGTTCGCCATTAAGGGATACGTCCTCGATAGAAAACGCATGGAGAATGGAATGAAAGAAAGTTATAGAAAAGCAGCATAAAAAGGAGTTCAAAAAGAAAAAATTAATCTCGGAGAAACAAACATGACAAGTGAAGAGTTAAAGAGTATTAATCCTCGTGTGCTGCGTTTGATTAAGGCGTTAGGTACGGAGACATTAACGCGACGTGGCATTTGCGGGAACATGGAGTTGAAGTGCCGCAGGAGTTTGTGGGATAATTATGTGATGCCTTCGAGAGATGCTGGATATGTGGTGATGGCTTACCCTGCGCATCCGAACAGTCCGGATCAAGCATATCGTTTGACGCAGAAAGGTTTGGAGGTGCTGAAGGCGTTGCAGGAAGAAGAGGGTAGGTAAATCTAATAATGCGCTAGGGTACAAGCAGGGTACAAGTAGAGTATAAGGTTGTTGAGGGAGATAGATGGGAACGAACGAGATTGTATGGGAAGGGTGCAAGTAGGGTACAAGCAGGGTGCAAGATGGTTATGAGGTGGTGATGAGAGAGTCGGGGTGATAACAGAGGGATCGTGTGGATGGGGTATAAACAGGGTGCAAGTAGGGTACAAGCAGGGTGCAAGATGGTTATGAGGTGGTGATGAGA
>CAMOUL010000002.1 GCA_946626605.1 uncultured Bacteroidales bacterium
TTGCAGAGTTCGAAGCTGTCTCCGTGGTCGAGGTGCAAGCAGATCTGCGGGTGCTCCCAACCGAGCTCTTTAGCGTACTCAACGGCGCCTTGAGCCATGTAGCGAAGCAGGGTCTGGTTCGCATAGTTACGCGCACCTTTCGATACCTGAAGAATAACCGGGGATTTGGTCTCAGCCGAAGCTTTGATGATAGCCTGGAGTTGCTCCATGTTGTTGAAGTTGAATGCCGGGATAGCGTAGCCTCCCTTGATTGCCTTAGCAAACATCTCACGGGTGTTAACAAGGCCTAATTCTTTGTAAGAAACCATAGTTTTTAAATGTTTTATAAATGTTTATTTGTTTGGATTTTTGTTAAAAATCTTGTTTGGCAGCAGAGCTGCTGGTTTGAGCACTACGTGCTTGGTTTATATTTTTTCCCTTTTATGTCAGATTGTTTCAAATATCTAATCAAAGAGGTTATTTTTTCTTTTACATCTTTTGTTTTATTTAATAATTCTCGACACTTTTCATCCGTAATATACCCAATATCTAAGGCTCTATATAGTTGACTTATAACCTCTCCACAGGATCCTTTCGCAATATAAAGAAACTGGATAAACTCCTTGTTTCCTTCACGGTCAAATCCTTCCGCTATATTATCCATAATAGAACCTACAGCAGCACGAATCTGCGCACAATAACGGTAATCCTTTAGAAACTCAGGTGTGTTAGAGATCTCGTAAATATCTTTACTTAATTTACGGGCAAGTTGCCAAGTCACTAAATCTTCTAAATTATTAACCGTCATAACTCTTCAAACTTTCAAACTAGGGCGCAGCCCAAACTCTCAAACAAGGGCGGAGCCCCAAACTCTCAAACCTTAAACTTCGAGGCGTGGTGACCACGGATGAGGATGTGGTGGTTCGCGATAGGGTTCGTCAGGAAGTAGTGCGAGAGTTCGGGTGTGGCTTTGATCCAGACCTGCGTACGGCAGAGATGTTGCTCATACTGGCATCGCTCAAGCTCTACATCCACCGCCACCATCCGGAGCATGTCGTTGCTCAGTTTGACGAGCGTGTAATCACCCGTCGGCAGATCACCATGAATAGCCACCCCTATTCCGGACTCGAAATGGGTGGTGAACTCATGAGACTCGGTCATGCCGAGCGGCAAGGTACAATGCGCAAAAAGCATCGTACCATCGTTATTGATGCGGGCAGGATTGACTTGGAAACACAGTTCGCCGGTGAGTTGCTTGCAGATCATCATCGTCAGCAACGCCGGCACATCTCCTTCGCAAGAGGCCGGGATACCTTCGTCGTTGAGTTTGGAGAGGGCTATACAGCCGGTATTCCTGACGGTGGAGAGCAGATCAAAACACCGTAGCGTGACACCGTCCAAACGGTACTCGGTTACGAGTTCTTTAAGGCGCTCATAGATAGCCTCAGCGCCTTTCATGCCGGGATCTACTTCCCCAAGAGAAGTCATTCGACCGATAGGTATATCCACCATCTCGATATTCATCTTCTCCAATACGGCAGCATAATCCACAGAGGAGGCTATGAGCCAATCCGAGGGTTTTCCTACCACTCCCAAACGCAACTTCTGAGGCTGGTACAGTACCTCATGAGAAGGCGTAAATGTCACCGATGAGATCTCTTGCATCGTTTATGCTCTCCAGAATTTAGCAGCGTGGTGTCCCTTGATGAGCACATGGTGGTCAGAAAGCGGCGACGAGAGCAGATACTGGCTGACAATCGGGGTTGATTGGATCCATATCTGCGTGCGGCACATGTTCTGCTCATATTGGCAACGAGTCACCTGTACGTTCACCGCGAGGAGGCGTTTCATGTCATTGCTGAGTTTAACCAAGGTATAAGGACCTGCAGGCACTTCACCATGGATAGCCACACCTATACCCGACTCGAAATGGGTAGTGAACTCATGTTTCTCGGTCATGCCGAGGGCAATCGTACATTTCGCCAAAAGGATCTGGCCGTCCGACTGGATACGTGCAGGACTTCCCATCCATCCGGTCTCGCCGGTGAGTTTCTTACAAACCATCATCGTCAGCAGGACAGGAATATCTCCCTCACAACCGGCAGGGATGCCTTCGTCATTGAGTTTGGAAACCGCAATACAACCGGTGTTCTTAACGGTCGTAAAGAGATCGAAACAACGGAGGGTGATACCATCGAGTTTATACTTAGCTACCATCGAACGGAGACGCTCATGGATAGCCTCAGCTCCCTTCATACCCGGATCTACTTCACCGAGGGAAGAGAGTTCCTCGAAGGGGATATCCACCAACTCGGTATTCATCTTCTCCAACACCTCTTTATAGTTCACGTTGGAAGCGATGAGCCAATCGGAGGATTTACCTACTACTCCGAGGCGCATTTTTTTTTCCGAATGCAGCACTTTGTCCAGCGGGGCGCGAGTAAGCGACTCGGTCTCGCTGAGTTCAGGAAAAACCGTATCCTTGGGGTGTTGCATGATTTTCGCAATACCGTTACGCTGGCGGATGAAACTCAAGATCTCGAGCGCCGCAGGAAGGGAGTTGCTGTACTCTCCTACCATAAGGTAAATAGGCCGTTTGAGGTCAATCTCTTTCTTCTGGAGCAAGTCCAAAAAGAGCGCCTCCGTACCTCCGGAAAGGACGGCGACCACTTGGTTTTCCTCTACAAACGAATCTGATACCTTGAACGGTAATTCAGACACTTCAGTGTGAAGCTTTGAGCATAAAGTGTGTAACATGGCTGTATATGTTTTAGAGTTTGTATTCCAAATCCGCTGCAAAATTAGTAAAAAAAAATGACATACACAAGAGTGTATGCCACTTTTTGCGAATTTTATTGTCTGGCGAAGGTAAAATGTTTCTGCCCGAGGTAGCTCACAGCGACGGTAATGAGGGTGATGAACATCTTGGAAGGCGTGGGGTACCAACCGAGAATTTCCACACAGAGTTTGAGGCCGAAATAGTTGATTGTCAGGTTGATGAAGACGATGAGGATATAGCGGCTTAGTTGTCTTGGGGTTTGAGACTGCGTCTTGGTTTGGAGGTTTGGGGCTTCGCCCTGGTTTGGAGTTTGGAACGTTACGAATTTCTGAAGCCAGAAACCCGTTAACAACGTGATCGGAAAGACGATACAAAGGGTTGCGATGTGGGGAGTAATTGATAATTGATAATTGATAATTGATAATTGAACTATCTCATGCCCGATGACGAAGTTGTAGATCAAGAAATAGAGCACCCAGTCGAGTACGAGGTTTCCACCTCCGCAGGCTGCGTAACGGAAAAGTTGCTCCGACATGATTTTGCGGAACGGGGGATAGAAGAAATCTATTATTTTGGTGATTATTTGCGCTAAACGATTCATTCTGATTACTTTTGCGGGTGCAAAATTACTACTTTTTGAGCAAATACGCAAATTTTTGAGCAATTTATTTGCATAAACGGATTTTTTTTTGTACTTTTGCAGCCGCAAAAGGTTTGAGCCTTTGCATAGTAGTAACTAAAAGTAATCATTTATGGACGATTATCACGCGGAAAATGCAACAAGTACATGCCAAGAAATTTCTGGGGCAGCACTTCTTGACGGACTTGACAGTCGCCCAAAGAATTGCTGAAACAATCTGCGCCGGACCCACTCTTGAGATAGGTCCGGGTATGGGTGTATTAACCCAATATCTCCTAAAAAATCCCAATATCCAACTCACGGCGATAGAGATCGACCGCGAGAGTGTGGCGTACCTCAAGGAATGGTATCCGGAGTTACATCTGATAGAGGGAGATTTTCTGAAACTGAACCTGGATATCATCTATCCCGAAGGCGAGTTTAACGTCATCGGTAATTATCCGTATAATATCAGCAGCCAGATTTTCTTCAAAGTATTGGAGTACAAAGATCGTATACCCGTGTGTTCGGGTATGATTCAGAAGGAAGTGGCAGAACGTATAGCCTCCAAGCCCGGCAAGAAGGCGTACGGCATTTTATCCGTCTTGCTACAGGCTTATTATGATATAGAATATCTATTTACGGTGGATGAACATGTGTTCAATCCGCCTCCAAAAGTCAAGTCGGCCGTGATCCGTATGACGCGGAACAAGCGACGACGGTTAGACTGCGACGAGGCGCTCTTTAAGACAGTAGTCAAGACCGCTTTTAACCAGCGACGAAAACAGATGCGCAATTCTCTTCAGCAGCTGGTTGGAAAGGGTAACCCTATCTTAGAAGAGAAAATTTTTACTATGCGCCCCGAACAGCTGAGTGTAGAACAGTTTATTGAATTAACCCATTTAATTGAAAAAAGCCATGTCGGAAATCAAGATATTTTATAAAGATAAGGAGAAAATCAAGGTAGCACGTACCATCTCCGCGCTCAAAGAGCTCGATAAGAAAGATATCATCTGGATCGATCTGTTGGACGTGAGTGACAAGACGGAGGATACCTTGGAGGGTTTTCTGAAGATAGAGATCCAGGAAGATGAAGAGATGGAGGAGATTGAGATGTCGTCCCGTTATATCCAGACGGATGACTCGATCGTAGCCAACAGTAACTTCCTGAAGAATAATTTTGAGGTTGAGCCAATTAACTTCATTTTGAAGAACGGTATTCTGGTTTCTATCCGTGATAATGAGTTGGACACGTTCAACGAGACATTTAAGAAGTTGTTCGTTAACACCCGTAATTTCCCGACGGGCTATCACGTGTTGGTGGCGTTGTTCGAGACGCGAGTAGAAAAGGATGCCGACTTGATTGAGGACACGACGGATATGATTACCTCACTCTCTCAACAAATCAACGCGGAGAGCGATCACGTAGATGAGGACTTGCTGGTAAAGATCAAGGACTTGCAAGAAAAAGTGACCATCATCCGACAGAACATCATGGATAAACAACGCGTTATATCCAATATCCTCAAATGCGATTTCTTCCCCGAAGAACTCTACCCGCGGTTGACGATGATTATCAAAGATATCAACTCGCTTTTCGATTATACCAAGTTCGGTTTTGATCGTCTGGACTACCTCCAAGATACCTTCCTCGGTTTGGTAAACATCGAGCAGAACAAGATCATAAAGATCTTCACGGTCATTAACATCATCTTCCTGCCGCCGACGCTGATCGGTAGTCTGTACGGTATGAACTTTGATTTTATGCCGGAGCTGCATTGGCAATTAGGTTATCCGTTTGCGTTAGGGCTGATGGTACTTTCGGTAGTACTTATCTTATTGATTTTCAGGCTAAAAAAGTGGTTATAAACAATTTATCAACATTCCTTTTGTTACACAGTTTATAAGCTGTTCCACGTTGCAGTTATCAAATCAATAAACAATAGTGGAAAAAATAAAAAAGCGTGTAAGTAATTAAAAATAAAATAAATATAGAGTTTATTTACATTTTCAACAAACAATCATTATCATGGATTTAAAAGAAAAAGAATATATAAATAAAATTAAGAAGTTAGCGGCGGAGAAGAATGCGGTTATCTTCGCACATTATTATACCCGTCCGGAAATACAAGAATGTGCCGATTTCATCGGTGATTCTCTGGCACTTGCACAACAGGCAACGCGCGTGGACGCGGATATATTAGTAATGTGCGGCGTGTATTTCATGGGAGAGACGATGAAGATCCTCTGTCCGGAGAAGAAAGTGCTTGTTCCGGATATGAATGCAGGTTGTTCGTTGGCGGATAGTTGCAAAGCGGAGGATTTGGCGGCATTCAAAGCGCAACATCCGGATCATATGGTAGTGAGTTATGTGAATACGAGTGCCGAAGTGAAGGCATTGACGGATGTAGTGGTTACTTCGTCCAATGCCAGGAAGATTGTAGATCAGCTGCCTAAGGACGCCAAGATTATTTTTGGTCCGGATCGTAACTTAGGCAGTTATATCAATTCCGTAACCGGCAGAGAGATGCTGCTTTGGAACGGAGCGTGCCACGTACACAGCCGTTTCTCGTTAGAGGCGTTGTTGCAACTCAAGAAAGAGAATCCGGGTGTAGAAGTATTGGCGCACCCGGAGTGTAAGGCTCCTATTTTGGCTCAGAGCGATGTAATAGGTTCTACTAAGGCATTGTTAGAGCACACTATCCGATCCGATGCAAAACGGTTTATAATCGCTACAGAAAGCGGTATTCTCTTTGAGATGCAGCGTGCATGTCCGGATAAAGAGTTTATTCCTGTACCGCCGGAAGTGACAGAAGGTGTGGGATGCAGTTGTAACGAATGTGAATACATGCGGATGAATACCTTGGATAAGCTGTATGCATGTCTCAAGGACGAGCAACCGGAGATGCATGTAGAAAAAGAGACAGCCGAAAAAGCTATCTCTTCCATTCAAAGAATGTTAGAAATGAGTAAGTAAATCAGTTACCCATCTTAAGTTCTTCACGTCGGCGTTCATAATATTCGTGGCGTTTAGGGTTCTCGGGAAACCAACCGCGCAAGACACGCATCTCCTGTTGAAAAACCTCGTGAATACCCCAGAAACACGAGAAAGCAAAGGCTGCGACAATAGTGGAGGCGATATAGTTATCCAGCAAAAGCGAGATAACCGTACAGATCACTCCCGGGATAAAAAATCCCCACCAGCCTTTACGGCCGAAATAATACTCTAATTTGATTGTAATAGGATGGCAGATACCGATACTGAAGAAGACTGCTGCTCCTATGATAATTCCTGTAAAGTTCATAATTAAAATTATTAGTGTGTAAACATAAATCCGAAGTAAAGCCTTGGACCGGTAGGCATAAGTAACTCATTTTTATGAATCGCCAACATCCAGTCAAAGCGAAAAGTGATATGTACTTTTTTTGTGAGACAGTAATCGCATCCTACATAAGGAGATATGTAAAAGAAAGATTGTTTATGAAAGGTACTGTTAGCATCTTTTGTCCAACTATTTTGGTCTCCTTCCAATATATACAAGCCTTTCATCGATCCTCCTCCTATAGTACCGCCTATATACGGCCATACTTTGTCTAATCGCCAGCAACAATCCGCCAATACGCCTCCGCATCCTACGCGGACATAACTGCCGGGTTGGAGAAGATCATGACAATCCGTGGTAGCGCCCGGCATGGTAGATACAAATCCTTCAAATCCCGTCCGCAGGTATTTCCATAAATGTACTCGTAAAGCGCCTCCTATACCGAAAAGTGCACCTTGCGGGCTGGTAGAACGACCATCCGGAGTCAAAGGAGCGTTTTTATCTTGTCCGAACAGATAACCGGTATGCAGCATCATTCCTCCGGAGAAACCTTGATAGACTTTATTTTTGGCTATTCCTTCCGACACCTGCGCGTACATGCCGCACGCGCATATTAATACTATAATGAGTATCTTATACCGCATTACCTCTGCATTTAAAATCGGGTGCAAAGGTACTATAAAAAATTGATATAATTCTTAAGAAATACTTAAGTACGTCTTAAATCCCCACAAATAGGGATGAATTATTGGATTTGCTGCAGTATAGGTTGTACGGAGAGTGCGCCGTTAACTGCCTGTCGCATCCATTCTTGCGGCGTGAGGCGGCCTAAACGGTACCAACGCTCATAGGCTTCCGCCCAAGCGAGGCCTTCTTTATCCGCCAGCGCTTGCTCCAGCTGGAACTGCACAATGTGCCCGATCGGGTAATTAGGCAGATACATAGGCGAGTTAACCATGTGGGAGTAGATAGCTAATAAGACGCAGTCTTTTTCTCCCAAGACGGGCTCGTAATACGCATTCCAAACCTCTGCAGCGATCTCCAGAACCGCTTCTCTCAGTTCGGCTGCTGTAGCTTTCGGATGGTCATAGAGCCACTGCCACATCTGCATATCTACGAGGCTCACGCCCATGATCTCGTACATGCCCCAGAACTGATCCAAGAATGTCTCGCGGTTCATGGTCTGCTTGCCGTAGCCGAGTAACTGCAGATCGCGTGCCTGGAACAAGAATGCGCTGGTCTCGGTAAAGCCGGTGTTGGGAATGCCGTGCAGCATGTAGTAATCCATCTTATACAGACTGATCACTTCTTCCACGTTATGCCCCATCTCATGCACGGCGATGTTGTAGCCTTTGTAATCCATTCCTTCCGGGGCGATACGTGTGCGTAAGCGTGAGGGTTCGTTATGTCCCATGCACGGCCAGGCATGTCCCGAACCGCGTGCCGGCTCCACGACGATGTGCCGCGAGATCTCTTCCGCGTTCTCTTTCTGAAAACCTAAAGTCGTCAGCATGCCTGCAATCTTCTTCTCATACGTGATCGGATCCGGAAAACGCTTGCGGGTCTCTGCGCTCAATGCCTCTTCATCCATTCCGCTGCGGGCTTTGAATCCGTCGTACCAGATGTCGTACGGACGCAGTTCACGTCCCAAACGGTTCTTAATCTCCGCGGCAACGATCTTCACCTGCCCGCTACTGATGAGTGAACGGAAGAGGCTGTCTATTTCTGCGGCAGGAATCTCTATATCGCCCTCAAAATTACGGATGATTCCGGTCGGCATATTCGGGCAATAGGCATCTACTTGCTGCATGGCATGGAAGATATCCAAAATCTTCTGATACCGGGTATCCGGTTCCCGGCTTTCTACTTTAGACTTTTGACTTTCTACTTTGTTGGAATAGGGATACCAAATGGGTTCGTGGTTATTGATCACTTCTTGCGGAATCTCCTGACGCACAATGCGCTGCATGACCTGATAAATCATCTCCTGTTTCTCATCCTTGGTACTTGGTACTTGGTCACTTTGCCCCTTATAATGGGCCTTGAGTTCGTCGCGCAGGTTCCAGTGGCTGAGTAACTTCATTCCATCCGGGAAGAGTTGGCGTCCGTCTTCCGTACGGAGTCTATCCATGCAGATGTTATAATCGGCAATGTAGTTTTCTGCCGCCGCCATCGTTTCCGTCAAGCGGGCTTGTATTTTCGCCGGTACACGGCTGGTGAACACATCTCCCAAGCGCGCTTCCGCTCACTCTCTGCGGCTCCAGTTACAACCTAACGTGTTCTTTTCTTCCAAGGAATAAAACGGGAAATTAAGGATAGTGATGAATGCCACTTTGTTGGCAAAAAGGTCATCCATCAGATGTGCCCGGGTATCATAGCCGGACATGATCCAATCTATCTCTGTCGGTTCGCCGGCGTTGGTCAATTGGGTGGGTTTCAGCAGTTCCACGGTCAGCATGTCGGCACTCTCGTTCAGTTTCTCCATCATCCGGCTGAGGCTCTCAAACAAAGCCGTGCGTTCTTCCTCTGTCCGGGCATAATTGGCTTCCACGAATGCCTTGAAATCCTCTGCCGAACCATCTTCTTCGGTCCATAAAGCCGCAGCTTGTTTGACGCCGCGTTCCATCCGTGCATCTGCAAACTCAATACCTTCGTACAGGGTATTTTTTTCCTTTGTACAAGTTGTGCATCCGGTCATAATGATTACGGCTCCTACAGCCGCCATAAAGAAATGTTTCGTATTCATTGTATAAGTATTTTTCCGTTTAGAACAGTTTCAGTTGCCTGTCCTTAAAGATTTGATAACCCACCTCGCAGTTGATACACTCGCTGTGTTGACAGTAGTTTTGATACAGATGCAGCAGGGCTTGTGTATCGGCGGCATTCTTGATCACTTGCCCCAACACTTTCCACTGGCGCACGATGGTGTTATTCTCTGCGGGGATTTTCTCCATGATAGAGAAGGCGTCGAACGTCTCATTGCGATGTGCTGCGTACGCGTATTTATAAGGAATAACGGTGTTGATCAGTAAGATGTCTATACTACTCTTCCCTAACGGAGGAACAGACGAATCGGTCCACTCAAAGAGTTTTACCAAATCCTTTATATCGTTCGTATCCAGAATCTTACTAAACAGATTATCCGATTGAAAGAGCAGTTGCGCAAACTGCCGGATTCGTAACTCCGGGCTGTTCTGCGGTCTCATCCGGGCATGTTTCCAAACCGCCGGATCCATAGGCGTCAGGCCGAACTTCGTACGCAGAAAAGCATACTCTTTTTGTAAGTCTTTCTCTTCCTCTCTGATGAGATTCGCTTGCCCCATTAAAAGTGCCGTTAGCTGAAAGAGGCTGTTACGATGTTTCTGCAGATAGGAGAGAGGTGTATTGATGGCTAATTGCTCGAAGGGCAGACTATTGGTATGAAAACCGAAATTGCGCGCCAAAGAGATGTAAAGCGCGTGTTCCCAACTGTTTTTGGTGATTTCCAAGAGCCGGTCGATAGACGCTTTCTTGCAATCCAGACGCTTATAGAGTAAAGTCTTTCGCCATCCGTCCGTAATGAGCGAAGGATCATGAATCAGCTGCTCGGCACAACCTATTCTGCCGATGGCGGAGTCCATCTTCTGCGCGGACTCAAAGAGTTGTGTCAAGTAGTCTTTATCTCCCGGATAGTTCAGTTCACATTGCGGCACTAACTCTCCGCGGGAGTTATAAACAGGCTTGTCAGCCGTCCGAACAACGTGCAGAATAATGTTGTCGTACGCCTTGTCGAGGTGGTGATGATGCTTGGTCCAGTCGCTTGCTGAGACATGGATTTCTATATTACCGACCCACTCTTTGCCATCTATCCGAATCCGCGCATGGCTATAATCCGGTCCTGCATCCCGGTTGTGTTCCCCCACAGAGAGAATCTCCACTTTCTTTCCGTCCGTGGTATATTGTTCAAAACCCGCCCACAAGCAATGCTCCCATATATAATGCAGTATAATCTCCCGCATAGATAAAATTATTCAACTAACTGACTTACACGGCTGACTACACGGTATTCTACATCTTGTAATTCTTTATAATGAGCAATACCACATAATATTTTTTGCTTTTCGCTTGGGTGTAACTTGTTCAAATCAACAGATGCTGTTCCGGTGTCCTTTGTTTCGGCTACAAAATAAATACGTTTGTCATCCTCAAATATAACAGCCCAATCGGGGTTGTAATTTCCTATAGGTGTTGGTATCTTAAACCACTCAGGCAACTTAAAATAGAATTTAACTTGTTCACTTTGTTCGCAATCTTGTGCGAAATGATTTTCGACGGAGGAATCCAGCGGTACGTATTGATCATAAATAGTTTTTTCCGGTTGATTGACTTTGTAGGTAAACTCATTCAAATAAATCTCCAATTGGCTATCAGTAAATAGACGCATTTCGTATTCAGACGAGCCAACGCGATGATATTCAATACCGTCAATCATCATGTCATATAATATACGGCGGATTGCAGATACTGCCATGTCCATGAATAACTGAGGATTTACTGACACATCATCAAGCCTACCAGATTGATTGAGAATAGACCAAATAGTGGAACGTGTCAGCTCTGTACGATTTTGAATATATCCCAGAAAATCAGGAATGATATAATCCGTCTCTCCTTTTGCTACTTTATCTCCTTTATAGTTGGTACTGACTCCTTCTGAATTAATGACGACCTCTGTTTTAACGGATCGAATAGTAGGAGCAACTATGCGGGGCATTTCCTTAATGGCTCTGGCTGCCTTTTGAATTAAATCATCGGTACTATAGTTAACGCGATAAGTTGTTTTGGCTTTTAGTTTGCCCCAAATCTCCAAGAATAGCGGATCTGCTTCAAATCCTTTGCGGTATTTGACCGTTACACGGTCGCGTTTCGGTTTAATACGTCCGGTAAAATCAACTCCACAATCATCGTGCAACTCTGTTTGCAAGGCTTTGGCAAAATCATTATAAGACTCATTGGCAATAACTGTAAGACGGTTGATATTTATGTCCCGCACGCGCAATCCATCTTGATTGACAGCAAGACGCAAGCCACGTCCTATTTCTTGTCGTTTCTTTAATTCAGATTTTGTCTCATTGAGAGTACAAATCTGGAAAACATTAGGGTTGTCCCAACCTTCCCGCAGAGCAGTATGTGAGAAGATAAAGCGTAATGGTACATTGATATCCAATAGCGTTTCCTTATCGCGCATGATTAGATTATAGGTGTCATCATCCGCTTTTGACTCGCCATCGGTGTCTTTCACATGCCCTTTCTTGTCCTGCGAGAAATATCCGTTATGAATCATATCTATCGGAAATGTATTCAAGGGTTGGAATTTAGGCTGCGCAATCAATTCGGCATAAATTTCTTCAAACCATTTTGCGAACTTCCCCTTTATCTCATTCCCCAGTTCATCATAAGAGCGATAATTGGCAACACGGTCAATAAAGAATAAAGACAATACTTTTATTCCTTTGTTTCTCAGGATCAACTCTTTCCGCAAATGTTCCTCTATTGTACGGCGCATCTGAAAGCGCATTACATCATCATTGAGGTCATCGTGCCGTTCTCCAACATATAATGTCTCACTATTGCTGAACACCAAACAGCCATTGGAAGCATCGATTTCTTCGACGATATAGCCGTTGCGGTATATTTCCCGCTCGTTGGACAGTTGATATAAGTCGTCGCCAGTGCGAACAGTGACCGTTTTTTGCCGAACACCGTCTTTTGTATTCTGGTCAATAGTCAGTTTGGCGGTTATCTTTGTTTTTGTAGGTGTGATACTCTCCAGCGCGACAAATGCTCCGTTCAGGGAATTCTCTTCCAAGACGGAGTCCACTTCTATCTGTTTTACCAATCCGAGATCATAAGCTTTTACCGGATTGAGACTATAAACAAGATTGTATTTGTTCCTGTGTGTAGCAGAATATCGTAACGTACATAACGGATTCAGGTTTTGAATAGCCACTACTCGCTTTTCCGATTCCATATTCTGTGGTTCATCCACTATTACAATCGGATTGACGGACTGAATGAAACGCACCGGTTCCTGTCCGTTCAGTTTGTCGTTAGGCCGGTTGATGATATTCTCATCTTTGGCAAAAGCATCAATGTTAATAACCAGTATTTCGATGTTATCTCCTGTAGCAAATCCGCGCAAAGCAGAAATCCGACTACTATCGTACACATAGTAGCGGACAGGGATATTGTCATACAGCGATTGGAAATGTTCGTGTGTTATTTGCAGGTTTTTTAGCACACCTTCGCGTATAGCAACGGATGGAACTACAATTACAAATTTCTTGAATCCGTACTTGCGATTTAGTTCATAGATGGTTCGCAGATACACATATGTTTTGCCGGTACCTGTTTCCATCTCAACGGAAAAGTGCATGCCATCCAATGCTTCGGATTCGGGCAATTCATTATGTGCTTGAATTTTCTGTAAGTTGCTTAATATCTGTGTGTCGGACAGCATTAATTGGTTCGCTATTCCGTCAATCAGATTAAGCGCACCGGATTCATTGAGGCTATAGGTATAGCCAGATTCTTCAGCATTTTGTCCTTCAAAGAGATTTACAACAGATTGTATAGCCTCTTGCTGATACCCTAAATTTGATTCAAAAGATAGTTTCATGCTGTGTAATTCAAAACAAAATGTTGTATGATGCCAAAATTTGGATGAACTGATTCAAAATACTCATCATGAATAACATGCTCTTTTCTACAAAGACATTCACTTGCTCTATTATATTGATTAAGAATGTCATTTATCCCTTGAATAGTATTGTCAACATCTCCTTCCTGCAAATAACCAACGAGTATTCCTTTGGGATAAATAGAGTTTATATAATTATCTATACCTGTGTCAATATATCTTTTTTTCAATGCATAATCATGCTCCTTCAAACGTTTGGCTTCAATATAGAAATGGTATTCGTTTTGAAACTTAATTTGAGACATTCTCATATCTATGCGTTTTTCTTTGTCAGCGAATCCTTTTTCTATATGGCTTTTGTCATGGAGATGTTTTTCTGTCGTATTGTTAATTCTCCATTTTATGCGCTTCTTATTATCCGTTATATACTGATCAAGCATTTCTGTAAAATCATTTTCCATCCAATCTGCCGTATATATTTTCTTACTTATAGATGAATTATATGCTTCGATGAGTAATATTAGGCAATGATTTTCAAAGGAGTGCTTAAAAACGGAAATAATGATTTTGTTAAATCCCATATCTCAATCCTCCTCCATATTTAAGATTTCCATAATGATTTCCGATGCTTCTTCCATCGCCATGGATTCTGTCCAAAAACGTTTTTGATTAGGAAGAATTATGTATATACTGTTCTCATGATAGTATGTGACTTTCTTTCTAAAATAAATACTTCCTTCTTTGGCTTCCCATAATAATTTATCAAGTACATTTAATTCTGTGTTAAGATCCAGAGGCGAACACTCTACAGATGAGATGCTTTCATCAAAGAACAATTTAATAACTGCTAATGGCGATTTCGGTTGTATAGTATAATAGATACCAGATACCTGCATGTCGTTATTGCACATAAATTGGTTTATCTCATCACATAATCTATTGGTATATGCAGATATGTCATGTTTATTTACAGGCCACATCGCATTTTTATAAGATTTCATCATCAATTGTTTCGTTGTTGAACAAAAGTCATCGATCAAAATCTTTTCCCAATCAGATATTTCGTATTTTTCATATATGTACTTATTTATATCATTTTCAAGAGATTTAATATCTACATCGCTAAACTCTGCCATTCCAGCAATAGCACTATCATATATGTTAGAAAGCGCATACAAGTCGTTCGTCTGTAGAATGAAAGGTAATGATTTTATTTCATTGATTTTGATTTCTTCTCGTTCTATTCCAATTGAAGGAGAACATAAAAATATGTAATATTGGACTAAGGATGAATTTAAAAAGCAGGTTAGTCCTTTTAATAATTGTTCATCTTCAACTCGCAGTCCAATAACTTTGCTATTAAAAGAACAATCTTTGTCTATAAAAGATGCGCAAATATCATTATTCTGGAGTCCTTCCTTTATTAAAATATGAGGAGCCTTGTATGTACAGGTATTCCCCAACCGCCTAAACCCATGAATTGCCAATCTTGTTCCCCAATTAGGATGTTGGTCGTATATCACCATGGATTTTAACGACATTCCATCTTTTATATTACTGAAGTGGTATGATAAATACCGATTAATATGTTCTGGCTTAATATATACGCTGGGGACTTCGTCGTTTATAATTACATTTCTTGTTGAAGAATCTATAAACTGTAAGCCAAGGCCTGCGTGAATATTATTAGCTGTCAAATAAGTTGCAAGCGTGGGCATATTTGATAAACGAGCTATTAAGTCTGCATCTTTATCTCCACCCCACATCGCAATTTTCCATATTTTAGTATCTGTTTTTCTGCATTCCTCTCTTGGCAGGTATTTTACATCTGAACTATCAATTACGACTCCTTCTAATATATTTGATTTGATATATGTTTTAGGTGCATAATAAATAATTTTGTCCGCGAAATTTGATGGTTGCTCTTTCTGATAGAAACCAATACATATAGGGCCTATGGCAGAACCAAATAATTGACCTCCAAAATCTACTGGAGCATTTCTTAGTATGGAGAAATTATATATTTTTGATACATAGCATTCGTTGAACAGCCATTTGCGGAAATTTTGGTATGTGCTATTAATGTTAGTTAGTATTTTTGCATTGAAAATTAGTGCGACTTTACCTTTAGGGGCAAATTGTATCGCTTTATGTAAGAAAGGCAAAACCATTTCTTTCGCAAAGCCGTATTTGTTGCAATAGTTTCTAATAGTAGGAGACAGAGTTACTCCTTTTGATTTGTTCTCTGTTCCAAAGGGTGGATTACCTACGACCAAATCAAATTGAATTGACTCAATATCGTCATTTTGTGCAATAGTGTCTCTGCAAAATAGATTATTACCTTTTTTCTTCTCCGGAACATGATCCGGATCATTAATCAGACATGGTAGTTTAGTTGATAACCATAGAGTTTTGGGATCCAAATTATCCACCAATGCCAGATATAAACTAAATGCAGCTACAATAATAGCTTGATCGTTTTGCTCAATACCATATATATTATCCGTTAGTATCTTATTTAGTTGGTCAAAGTTTGTCAGTTTTTCATTATGGGCATTTTCATAACGTTTTAGCAAGCGTTTATAACTTTCCACAAGGAAAATACCTGATCCACAAGCTGGGTCTAATATTTTGACATTATAATTTGTGTATTTCTTGCCAATTGGCAGGACTTCATCCAATATGAGCGTAACTAATGAAGGAGGAGTATAAAATGCACCTGCGTTCTTTTTCTTCTTCTCATCTGTTTCCGCTAAAAACCGCTCGTATATCTCACTTATTAATTCAATTTGGATAATATTAAAATCAAATAATCGCCATTCAGAAAATAATTCCGCTTGTCCATCTCCTTCGTAGCCGCTAATGAAACACTTTCGTATTATTTCCAAGTGTTTCTGTTCAATATTTTGTCGTTCGCCTTCAACAACCGAGAATACATTTCCATTGAATTGTTCCTCTAATTTAGCAAATAACCGATATGTCGCTTCTACATCCTCAAGAATATCAAAATAAGTCTTAGCATTCGGTTTGATTGTCTCATAAAAATCTTTTCCAGTTGCTCCTCTGTCTTCAAGATATAGTAAGAACAAAGACCGCAAAATAATCTTATGAATGATGGTTATATCTGTTAATCCTAATTTCTGCAAGTCTTTTGTTGCTTCCTTTAAACTATCAACTAAATATCTATCTACTCTTTTTTGCAGATTAATCTTTTTGCGTATTTCTATCGCTTCCGGCAAAGTCCATACAATACCGGTGTCAATAGCTATAGACGAAAACAATGTGACAAGATTTGACAAAGCCTCTTTATCCTGACTACTTGCTACTTGTATTTCGAGTTTCTTCAGTTCTTTAGTATAGTCTGTATTCCTGTTTTCGGCAAATGGTTTGGCAGTACAATTATAGATTCTTATTTCAGTATCACTATAAACATACAAGAACAAAACCTTTTGGTAATTCCAAATGTATTTGTGAATGCGTGCAATCTCTTTCAAGGTCTCCGTATCAAATTGGGATACCTTTTTCAAAAATACAGCAGGATATGATTTGTTTTCATCTGTAGAAAAGTATATCTCGTCAATGCCGAAATCTTTAATTTGCTCGCATACCATTCTTTGGTCATCTGGTAATAATGACATATCAGAACACGAAACACATCGATTCAGCCCTAAGGTCGCTTTGAAATCAAAAGTCTTCATATACTTTTATTTTTATATCGTTTTGAAGGTGATGCCTGCATCGCGGAGTTGCAGGGCGGTGTTCGTTTTTAATTGGTCGTTGCCGGAAAAGAGATTGTCAAGCGCAATCACTTTCTCGGGATGCAAGGACAATACATAATCAATCGTGGATTGGTCTGCTGACTCCAACAACAAGATCAGTTCGCCGTCATTGATGATGTAGCAATTATTGATATGATGGATTGCACTATTAAGGCTCTTGCCGTTTTTGAGCAACAACTCATATACCATATTGTCTATAGTGGCATTCTCTGCAACCGGATTAAGGAAGTCAATCGTCTGTTGTTTCCATTGCTCTTGCTCGGAACCGTGAATCTCACGCCATTGCTTGAAATTGCTTTCTGATAGTTTGAAAACCTTGAATCCTAAATCCGGCATAGGTGCTTCGGTTGTTTCCTCAAAGGATATTTCGCCGGCATGTTGTGCCCGCTCATTTTCTACCTCTGCACGTATCTTTGCACTTGCACGACGGATACGCTCTTTGCTTATTTCAGCAATGGTGGAATACCCCGCTTTGTACGCTTCACTTTTAGGGTCGCAAAGTTCCGGCAACTGAACACATATAAATTTACGGTTACCACCGTCTTCTTTATTCAGTTGCATAACCGCGTGAGCGGTTGTTCCGCTACCTGCGAAGAAATCTAAAATCAAGGCTTCTTTATCACGATATGAAGCAAGTAATTTTAGAATCAAACGTACAGGTTTAGGATAATCCATTAATTTTTGGATTCCTAATAATATTCTAAGTTCCTCATCTGCATCTTCATTAGATCCCCATCCACTTGCAAACAAATTATTAGTATCTACATTAGAATTGTATTGGGCTTCACCATCATCACCAACGCGAGGTAACAAATCTTTCAAAGTCTTATACCGGGCATCACCAACAATTCTTCTTAAATAAAGATCTCTCGTTATATACAACTCACCATTATGAGCATATTCCTCCATAGCAGATTGGGCGTATCTCCAATTACCTTCAATAATAAGTTCTTCAGCTAAAACCCCTTCTGTTATTACTAAATCAGAATGCAAAATAAGGTTCATGGTTGTATCAGAAATTTCACTACCTTTGGGGAGGAAAAAGTTTTTTTTCTTATATTTGCTTTCAATTCCAGCTGGGATGATTCTAATTTCGCGTTTATTAACTGCATTTACGCAAGGATATGTTTCAGTATCAGAATTTATTTCTCCAATTAAGCCTTCAAATGTATTTATATCGCGACAATAAACTAGGATATACTCCTTAACATTAGTAATTGAATTAGAGAGGAAGGAACCTTTCTTCTTTTTTTCCCATACTAACAAAGCAACAAAATTCTCCTCTCCGAATATTTCATTCATGAGTAAGCGGAGATTGTGGACTTCGTTGTCATCAATGCTGATGAAAATAACACCATCCTCGCGGAGCAGACTCTTGGCAAGATACAAACGGGGCATCATCATATTCAGCCAGTTGCTGTGATATTGGCCGTTCTCCTTGCTGTTTTTGCGGAACATACCTTCGCGGGTCATATACCCCTCTTCATCCTTGTCGCCGACGCGCTTTAAGTATTCCTCTTTCGTCTCGGAGAACTTGTCGGGGTAGATAAAGGAGTCATTGCCCGTGTTGTAGGGCGGGTCAATATAAATCATTTTGACTTTTCCGAAATAACTCTTTTGGAGGACTTTGAGCACTTCCATGTTCTCACCTTCAATAAAGATGTTTTGTGTGGTGTCAAAATCCACCGATTCCTCTTTACATGGCACAAGTGTTGCAGAGGAAGGGCATTGCATAACTCGGAATGCGTCGGACTTGCCTGCCCAATTAAGCACGTAACGCTCGTTGGAGAAAGTGATGTATTCTCCCAAAGTCGCCTTCAGCTTCTCAAAATCAATCTTCCCTTCGTCAAATATCTCTGGCATGAGCCGTTTGAGTACGTCCAAACGCTCTTGCTGAGGGGTAAGCGAGTCTTTCATTTCGTTGTTTTCTATCGTGTTCATTGTGTCTTTATTTGCTATTCTCTTTCGCCTTTGCACACAAAATGTTTTTTACCTTTGCACACAAAAGTGCGCAAAGTTACAACTTTTTTCTGATATATGCAAGTTTTTCCCTATTTTCTGTATAAAAATTCTCTTCGGGTTGGCATTTCGCACCATACACATTCACTCCGCATAAAGGAATTTACGATCTTAAATGCATGCACGAGTGGGTGATTAGTGGGTCGTTAAGCCGACGTCATCGGGAGAACAAGGGAAGAATGATTCGGATTGAAACCGATTTTTGTAAATTTGCTGCAAAGGTACGAAAAAATTTGCAAATATGCAAAAAAAGCAGTAATTTTGCACGCTTTTTTGAAGGCAAGCAATTATTTTTTATGTTCAAAACTATTCTAAAACAACAAGGAATCCGTTTCCGTCAGTTCAGCCACAAGGCTTATGCAGCCTTTTGTTCGCTTCACCGGGAGGTGACCATAGGACGTGTGGCAGCGTATATGACGGATTTGGAGATGCTTAAAAGCGGTAAGTCTATAGCTGTTTCGGCCTTACTGCTTTTCTCAGGCATCGCTGCTGTGGAAGCCGATGAAGGTGTTCCGAAGGATTCCGTTCCATCAGAAGCCCGACAACTTAGTCTTCAGGAGGTGTTGGTCGTTTCTCACAAAGCTGAGGTTAATTCGGAAGCGTACAGGCTGATTACGCAGGTCTCGCAGGCCGAGATAGAAGCTCTGCCGGTTCAGACAGTAGCGGATATCTTGCAATACCTGCCGGGCGTGGATGTGCGAACCCGCGGCGCTAACGGCGCACAGGCGGATATCAGTATGCGCGGCGGTACGTTCGATCAGGTGTTAGTGCTGCTGAACGGGGTTCCGCTAAGTGATTTTCACACGGGGCATTATACGCTGAATATCCCTGTCTCCACAGAGATGATCGAGCGTGTCGAAGTGCTGCAAGGTACTTCTGCCAACCTTCATGGCGCTTTCTCCGGGGCAATCAATATTGTGACTAAGTCGAAAGACCGCTTCGCTCAAAGACAAAAGACCGCTTCGCTCAAAGACAAAAGCCAAAATCTGAAAGATATCTCTCTCAAACTCACCGCGGGAATGAACGGCTTAGTTAATCCGGAAGTAGCTGCAAGTATTCAAAAGGATGAGGCGTTATTCAATCTCTCTGCCGAATACAGCCGTGCGGAAGGGTATTATTCACCCCGGCCGACCGAGAAAGAAGCTACGGCGTGCCGGAACTCGGATTTTCAGTTAGCGAATATCTACTTCCAGACGCGTTGGAGAGGATTAGACGTTCAGGCCGGCGCACAATGGAAAGATGCAGGGCTCGGAATGGGCTATGGTTTTGGTTCGCAGGATCAGTTTGACGCCACCCGAACGGCTTTTGCTTCCGGTAGATATGAGCACCGGTGGGGCGCATGGCGGTTAGATGCACAAGCCGCGTATAGAGCTAACTACGACCGCTATGAATGGCATCGGGACCAACGGTTGTACGGCAATTTCCATTTCGCACAAACAGCCTCAGCGGCACTCTCTGCACATTATGCTTCGCGTGTCGGAACGATTTCTTTTGGCGTCAGCGTACGGAATGAAAATATGCACTCTACCAACCTCGGAGACACCATCAATCCCGATGGACAAGTGCCGAATGTAAAGGATTTTCCGCTGTCTCAAGTGCGGGTCTTGGATCTTGTCAAAGGCGGTAATCGCTTTCATACGAACTACTATGCCGAGCAGAGTTTTTATTACGCCGGACTTTCCGCTTCGATAGGTATTAACGGTACGTACAACACGCAATTCGGACATCATTTAGGCGGAGGCGCGAACATCGGCTATGAGTTTAAAAAAGCCGGTACGGTCTATGTGAATGCCAACCGTTCCCTCCGAATGCCGACGTTCACAGACCTGTATTATAATGCCGGCAACCAACTCGGCAACCGCAACCTCAAACCCGAAGAAGCATGGCTGCTCTCCGTCGGCTATAAGGGAACATGGAGCGGATTGTCTTGGTCTGCCGATTGGTACTACCGATGGGGAAAGAATATCATCGATTGGGTATATGTCCCGACGGATACCAAGCGTCCTTTCCATGCTGAGAACCAGCAGCAGGTGAATGCGACAGGTCTTGAACTGTCACTCGCTTACCGGCTGAATGAATGGCTGCGTTGCGTGTCGGTCGATTATGCCTATACGTATCTGGATTTGGATCTCAAAGAAGCCGGTTCGCGGTACTTGGATTACTTGAGTCACAAGTTAGCCATCCATCTGGAGCATGGCATCTATAAAGGCCTGGGTGCTTCATGGACCGTACGTTTTCAGAAACGCGAAGGGCAGTATAATAATGCCGAAGGCGAAGTGGCGGATTATCAGCCCGTCTGGCTCTTGGACGGTTCGGTCTATTGGCAGAATAAATACCTGCGTGTATCTGCGGATTGCACGAACATGACGAATAGCCGCTATTACGATTACGGCGGTATCCTCCAACCCGGCGCATGGGCGAAAGTGTCTATTAAAGCAAAGCTGTAAGCACTATCGGCAGATGGTCCGAGAAGCCGTCTTTCTGATAACGCAAACCGTTATACGTCCGCTTGGGTTTCAAGTCCGGATATTTCTCATCCGGCTCTTGAATCCAAGCGGCGTTGTATATCTCCGCTCTGCTGAGGCTGTCCAAAGAAGGCGAGGTGTAAAAATGATCCAGACACGTCCATCGCCCTTGGTATTTGTGCGTGCCCGTCAATTCTTTCATTCGGTTCTTCACGCCCCTCAGGTCCTCTTTCGGTTCGCTGTTAAAATCTCCCATTACTACTATTTTCGGGTCTCTAAACGCCAAATAAACGCTGTCTATGGCACTTTGCAGCACTTCTCTGGCTATCTTTCGCTTCCACTCGCTTTCTGCTGCTCCTCCGCGTTGGGAAGGAAGATGACAAACAAAAAGATGGAGCGTGTCTTTCTTGTCCACAAGAGCTTTGACATAGAGGATGTCGCGGGTTCTGAAATCTGAATGCTGAATACTGATGGCCTTTGAAGAAAGCGTATCCACCCTACTCTTTTTATAGATGAGCGCAACATCTATCCCTCGCGGATCAGGGCTTTCGTAATGCACAAAATCATACTCGCCGGGCCGCAAGGTATAACAAAGCCGCTTGACGCAAAGGGCATTTTCGACTTCCTGCAACCCCACTATATCTACCCCATCCCACTCGCCGATATTCGTCAGCACGCGGGCGATATTCTCCACCTTCCGGTAGTACCGTGTGTAGCTCCATCGCCTCTCCCCATCCGGCGTCCATTCATAATCGTCTTTCTCGATGAAAGTGGTAGAATCTAAACAGATGGAGTCGTGCTTGGGGTGGAAGAGGTTTTCGACATTATAGCTGACGATGCGTAGCGGTTCTGCCCGGAGCGACACCAGGCATCCGATCAACCCTAATATGGTCAAAAATCTTTTCATTTCGTGGACTTTACTTTAGCCTTACCTAGGCTTTGACTGTCGGTTGACCGTCGTTTGACCGTCGGTAATCTGCCCACTTAGTGTAAAGGTTTTTCCTCCTCTGATGATGAGTATATGTCCGTTGATGAGAATCTTACGGGTTTTTCGGTGGCTCTCGTCGTTGTTTTCCTCTGAAGGAATTTGGTCTATCGATTGCGGCGAATAGTTAAACTGGCCAAAGATAGCATAGCCCCACGAGGGGTTGGTCAGTTGCAGGGTATATTCTCCTGATTCCGTGATCGATATCGTCACTTCTTCGCGGAAAGAATCCGATTTGGGTGCCATGCGTAGCGCAGGTGTCTGCGCAGGTGTGTTGTGGCGCAAGGTATAGTTTATCTCCTCGCCTGAGTTCTCATGAATGGTCAGTTGGTTTCCGTTCAGCGTTGCCACCACTTGGTTGGGGTCCACGGGATCGACGGTCGAAGAACCAGGGTCGTCGCCGGTATAGGAGAACAGCGGAATGGTGTCCGAAGGCTGCTCTTTTAGAATAAAGGTATCACATGCTCCTTGTGCAACTTCGTACAGCAGATAATCACTCTTTGTACAACATCGGAACTGGTCTGAGCAACCACAAGTAGGAACCGGGATATTTAAAGGCGTTAAGATACCTTCTATGCTACCTATATGCTCAATATCATCCGGACGAAAACCATCATAACTGATACGCCTTGCATAACGTCCATCGGCTAAATAGGTTTGCTCCACACTCGTCACTTTTGCATACTGTGGATTTGTGCCAGCCGATTCTTCATCATATCCGTATATCGCACGGATAGAATCGCCGACTTGTAGATCAAAGTCATATACCAATCTTTCTACAAATGTACCCATACTATCTACCGCACACCATACTTTTGCACCCTTCGAACGGAATAAAAAAGAACCAATCTGCTGGTATCGCGTATTGCCGATAATTGTGTCCATAGGCTGGAGAGTAAAAACGTAATTATCATCCGGTCCTCCAAACATCTCCGTGTGCTTATAATTCCATCTCGTTTCAGGCGGGAACATGGCATCTGGTGCGTCCTCTCCGCAGTTGTATTGTTCGCCCATTTCAGACACATAGACTTGCTCGCCGTTTTTGTAGGCGCAGAGAATGGACAAGCCGGGACTTCCCGCACAATCAAAAGGACAGGTGTAGCCGACAGGACCTCCATACTGAAAACCTAATCCTTCCAACCAAATCAATTCTGAATGTATAATTTCCGATGTGTCGTTTATCGAGGCATATGTGTAGATATATTGCCACTCAAAATCTATGACAAATTTTCTCGGTGTAACAGATTCAATATCAGTAACTGTCGCACTATGGATGATGAAAGCCTTATCTTCATTGGCACCGAACCATAAATTATCCAATTGATCTCCTGTTTTGGCATTGAAGGCATAAAGCAGATACTCATGTGTGCTATTAGCTGGCACAAAGTAGATGTCAGCGTTGGCTCCTTCACGCATAGCTCCTTTGTATATGTTATCCTGCTCAAATTTGACATAATGCATACCATTGAATATTGTGTCAGAAGTCAACCGGCAATGCAGCGTCTTGAAACTTTCGTATTCGGGGCCTCCATCCATAAAGTGTTCCAATACATTCCACTCGTCGCAGAGGGAAGGCAGTCTGTCATTCTGCGTGTTAGTGTATCGTCTCAAATATTGGTAATAGTAATTAGGTCCTTCATCGCCTCCGTTGGCGGCATACATCCATTCTATTTCATTTTCTGTCAATTTATAAATCGTAACAGGCGTTGGAATACCTTCTCCTACAGGATCGGAAGAAGAAAACATGCCTTCCGCAGTAAGTAGCCATGTGCCATTCTCTTTCTTATCTATGGAGTATGGTACGATGTCGGAATAATGCGCATACCCGGATGCTTGGTCTAAGACGACTTTATAAATAGAATTATTTTCTATAATGTAATTTGTATTATTCACATCATGCGTGGAGAACCATCTTGTGTCGGCATCACCGGTAGGTGTTGACACGGTCTCTTTGTAAACTTCCCATTCTCCGGTTAACTGTGTAATGTCTGTTTCCGGAAAAAAGATATGTGTGACATGTATAAAGTCGTAGTGTCCTTCAAGATAGTGATTTCCTTCTATTATGGCAAAAGATCCGGTAGAAATGGTGTCAAGGATGGCAAGCACTTGCGGATCGTCGCTTACCAAATAATAGTGTCCCCCGGATGCTAACACAATGGTTAGACATGGCGGACATGGCTCGGTCTCATCTACACAGGGAAAAATATCCGTTTGGAAAGTTCCGCCAATACGAATGGGTTGTTCGGTACTTGTCTGTGCTGCCGGCATACACCAGTTGCTTGCCTCGTTGGTCATCCACACGCTGCTTGCTATCGCAAGCGTAAGCGTTAAAATCATCTTTCTTAGCCGCAAGGGCACGATTAATTGCATTTTTCTCATAGTATTGCTGTTTTTAGTAATTTCTCTTGTAATTGCCCGCCGGAGACGCCGAGTTTGCGAGCAGTAAGGTCTTTCAACTTTCCGATACTCTTGGGCGAGCAGTTGAGCATTTCGGCTATCTCCTTATGGCTCAAACCGATGAGAACCAAGATACACATGCGGATATCTTGTTCGTTCAGGTCCATATCCTGCAGTTTAGCAGCCAAGTTAAAAAAGCGTTTGTTAATCTCCCGGCGTAGCGCCTCAAAATCGTTCCAAACCAATTCCTGACGGATGTCTTCACATTCCAGTAGAAGCTGTTTGTTTGCGTTCAGTTCTTGGATGCGCGCTTGCTCAAACTTCGCTTTTTCGGCATGCAGCAGGTATTGCTGATACGCAATATAAATAAGCCAGATCAAGAGTGCTAAACCGCTTACAATTAAAAGGATAAACCAAATGGAAAGGCTTTGTTTTTGAGGATGGAGATCCTGTTGGAGAAGATGAACGGCGAGTGCCAGTTGTCCGTGCCGTTCTTTGATTTGTTTTTGTACATCCGCGCGCTCGGAAGACCATTTCAGCAAAGTGTCTTTTTGTGCCGAGAGGTCATTATGCGTGAGTATATAATAGAGATCATCCAGATAGAATGGATTTGTCATTCGCGGCAACAGTAGCTTGGCATAGAAAGTAGCCGAATCATCCATCTGCAGGAAGGAAAAAGCCTGTGCCCGCAGCATCAACAAGTAGTCCGATTCAAGCGAAGAGGCGGTATAATAAAGCACGGAATCGTATTCTTGCTTAAAGAAGCAAGCCGCGGCTTTGGTCTCGATGACTTTTTCAGTCAGCGGCAAATAGGGATAACACGTTATTGCGGAATCGACTAATGACAAGGCGTGTTGTTTATGCTTCATGGCGGCTTGTTCCCACGCCATGTTATTTAAGGCGTACGCATAAGCGAGCGAGTCGTACGATTTAGCAAAGTGCTGTGCGCTTATTTGGTACACCTCAAAAGCCGTATGATGGTCGTCCGCCTGGCGGCACATATTCGCCATATTCGAATAGACGCGTCCGAGGAGCGCATCGTTCTCTGTTTGGCAATGTGTCGCGCGGATGAATGCACGCATAGCTGCCACTTGTTCTCCTTTCTCGCGCAACGCCTTCCCTTTTTCATAAAAGGAACGTGCGTCCTCCGCGCGCCCATATAGCGGGGCGAGGAGCATCAGAAAGATCATAATTTTACAAGTTGCTTTCATCGCACAATTTCATTTGACGGTGCAAAAGTACTGCTTTTTCCGCATATACGCAAGAAAACACCTTTGAAAAGAACAAAATGTAAAACGCTACATATCAGTAATTTACTGATTTATCTATTTGAAAAGCGACTTTTCGGGTGATTTTTTAGTGAAAAAGCTTCTTCAAAAAGCGGCAAATATAGTCCTGCCAGTTGTCCCAGGTGTGGCCTCCGGCGGATTCGTAATAGGTGTATTCGAGGTGGTTGGCTTCCAACCAACGGCGGTATTCTGCTACGTATTCATAGAGAAAATCCTCCTTTCCGATACCGATCCAATAGAGCGGTTCGTCCGCCAGGAGAGTGCGCACTTCGTTTTCCCAATTGTCATATACCAAATGACTTGCCGTCGGACGGATAGCCGGCGAGAAAAGGCCTATATACGCGAACTCGCCATGCAGGAAATGCGAAATATGCATCGTGTGGAAACCGCCCATCGAGAGGCCTGCTATCGCCCGTAAAGAAGGGTCTTGGCTGATGCTGTATTTGGCTTCCGACTCCGCCATGAATTCCGCAAAATGACTCTCCCACTCTCCTGACATCGCATTAGCCCGCTCTTCGTCTGCGGTGGGGCGATGCGGACAGTTATCGGGCATGATGACCACCATCTCTTTTACTTCGCCGGATTGCAGCAAGGAATCCATGATTTCCACCAGCCGTCCTTGCGTCGTCCAGTCATCCTCGATGCCGTACATGCCGTGCTGGAGATAGAGGACGGGATATTCCGGCAACCGGTGGCCGGCTGATAACTCGTAGCTTGCCGGCAGATAGACGCAGCAAGGCGTACCTTGGATGGTGTCGCGAATGACCGTTCCTGCGCGCAGAGGTTTGTTACTCTTCGGACTACATCCGGCAATCATTCCTGCGCATAGTATAGTCGCAGTGAAAAAGACAAAGATTCTATTCATAGCATTCAAATTTTTGGCAAAGGTAATAAAAATAATTGATGTGAGCAAATTTTTCCCCAAAATCGTGCATAAATACACTGTTTTTTAAATTTACTATTTTTAATATAAAATCTACTATGCGTTATATTTGACGACGAAAATTAGTATTTTATTTACGATTACTATTAAAGATTTGCATAGTATCGGAAAAAGCAGTACCTTTGCCGGCGATTTGACAAAAAAGAAAGGTCTTGGTATGAAAATTCTATTGGTGGTAAACAATTATTTCTGCAAGGGAAACGGGCTGGATGAGTCTGCGCGCAGAACGGTACATGCCTTGCGCGAGGTAGGCGAGGAAGTACGCGTGTTATCCGGTCCCAACCTCGCTGACCCGGATGGGGAACACCCCGATTACGAGATGAAGAACTATGATTTTCCGATTATCCAACCGATGTTGTCTTCCTTTGACTATCACTATGCCGATTGGCATGGGAAACAGATTGAAGAAGCGGTACGTTGGGCGGACGTGGTGCATCTGGAGGAGACGTTTTTCGTACACCACGCCGCTATGAACTGGGCAAAGAAGCTGGGGAAACCGATTACGGGCACGTATCATGTGCACCCGGAGAATATAGTAGTCAATGCGTTGGGGTTCAACGGTGGATATCTCATCAGTAATCTGCTATACAGGTATTGGTGTCGCGTTTTCTATGATAACTACGAGTATCTGCAATGCCCGACGGAGAACGTCCGCGAGCGGTTGGTAAGGCATCATGTGAAAGCCCGTTGTTTCACGCTGTCGAACGGCGTGATTCCCGATGAATGTCTCCGTCCGCTCACTCCTCCGGCTCACTACTACGACGAAGAGCGTCCGCTGGATCTCATCTATATAGGCCGTACGGCGGTGGAGAAAGACCAACCGACACTGTACAAGGCTATCCGGCTGAGCAAGTACGCAAAGCGTATCCGGCTTCATATCGCAGGCAGAGGACCGAAGCTGGATGAGTACACGAAGATGGCGGAGCAACTGTACTCGGACGGTGTCGTAAGCTATAGACCGACGGTCGGCTTTTATAACCGTGAGGAACTGCGCGAGTTAGCTGCCAAGGCGGATTTGGCTGTGCATAGCGCGTTCATCGAGGTGGAAGGAATGAGCATCACAGAGGCAATGCAGCAAGCGGTCGTGCCCGTGATTGCTACGGCACGTTATTCAGGTACCGCAACCTATGCTTTGGACGAACGCAGTACTTTTCCGGCAAGAGACCCCAAAGCGCTGGCAGAGAAGATGGATTATTGGTTTGACCATCCGCAGGAGCGGTGGGAGACGGGATTCCGCTATGCCGAATCCATGAAGAAATATGAGATAGCCGGTTGCGCACGTGCGCTGATAGATATGTTCCGTAAAGCTGTTGAGGCAAAGAAGAATGAGACGTCTGTTAATCATTATATTGTGCTTTCTGGCAATCCAAGCCAGACCATCCGGGAACATCGCCACTCCGCCTGAGGTCGTTCACTCGTATTGGTACTGCCGTCATGAGAAGACTTTCAGACGGGTGGATATATACGTACCGGAAGCTGCGGATGAACCGCTTCCGGTACTCTATCTTCTGCATGGCATCAACGGCTACGAGGGTTCATGGCAGGATAAAGGCGGAGCAATAGATACGCTCCGGAATATGATTGCCGACGGACGATGCAAGCCGATGATCCTGGTGATGCCCGATTGTAACAAATGGCCGTTCAAAGAGCGCCCTGTCAGTCATGGCAATCTATGGAAATGTCTGATGCACTACGGGCGTCTGAGCCGCGAGCACGAATTGGAACAATCCATCAGCGATCTGATGGATATGATTGACACCACCTATTGCGTCTCCTCCTGCGCTGTTGCCGGGCTTAGTGACGGCGGCAGGATTGCCGCTAACGTAGCCAATCTCCGTCCGGACAGAGTGCGGCAGGTGGGCTTGTTCTCGCCGGTACTCCATAAAGACCAATTACCGGACGACTCGACCCGGATCTATTCTGTTTATGTGGGTAAAGAGGATATTTTTGCGCCCAGCGGCAAACGTTTTCACCGGCGGATGCAACGGGCTCATTACACGCACCGGTACATCGTCATGAAAGGTAATCATAACTGGAAAATGTGGCGGCGTTGCTTGTCGCATTTCCTGGCGCATCAGGACGAAGGCCTGTGATTTACGACAAGATGACGACGGCTTTTTTCAGGGCTGCGATGAAGGCATCGATATCCGCTTTGTCGTTATACAGGCCGAACGACACTCTCACCGTTCCCGGTACGCCTAATTCGTCAATCAGCGGCTCCGCACAATGGTGTCCTGTCCGAACCGCTACGCCCTGCTGGTCAAGGAGCGTACCGATATCAAAGGGATGGATGAGATTTCCGCTTGCATAGACATTAAAACTGATGACTCCGGCTTTGGGCTGTCCGGCGGCATAGATATGCACTCCCTTGATAGCGGCTAATTGCGATTCGCAGTATTCCGTCAGTTCGCGTTCATGTGCCTCAATCGCCTCAAAACCAATCGTTTGCATGTATTCTAGCGCCTTGTTTAAGGCGTACGAACCCACGAAATTCGGGGTCCCGGCTTCGAACTTATAGGGCAACTCATTATAGGTAGTACCGCTCCATCGCACATGGTTGATCATCTCTCCCCCACCTTCGTGAGGCGTCAGTTTCTCCAGCCATTCCCGCTTGCCGTAGAGTACACCTATACCCGTCGGGCCGTACATCTTATGCCCGGAGAAGGCCAGAAAATCGCAGTCAAGCGCTTGTACGTTTACCGGCATGTGGGGCACACTCTGCGCTCCGTCGATACAGACGGGAATACCTCTCTCATGCGCCAGACGGATGATGTCCTCAACGGGATTGATGATGCCCAACACATTGCTCACATGCGCCACGGAGACCAGTTTTGTCTTTTCGTTCAGAAGCCCCTTAAAAGCCTCCATATCAAGCGTCAGGTCTTTTCGTAGAGGTATATGCCGAAGTACCGCTTTCTTGCGCTCGCAGAGCATTTGCCAGGGGACAATATTCGAGTGATGTTCCACGGCGGAGACGAGGATCTCGTCGCCTTCCTGAATAAATGTCTCCCCGAACGAGAAGGCAAGGGCATTGAGGCTGTCCGTCGTGCCTTTGGTGAAGATGATCTCGTCCGAAGACTTGGCGCCTATGAAGGTAGCCACCGCCTGACGCGCCTCTTCGTGGTGTTTCGTAGCCACCTGGCTCAGATGATGCACACCCCGGTGGATATTACTGTTCCAATGGGTGTAAGCTTCTGTAATAGCGTCGATTACCGCCTGTGGCTTCTGGCTCGTCGCCGCATTATCGAGGTACACCAACGGCCGTTGGTGTACCATCTCTTTCAGTATAGGAAAATCTGCTTTATTCATAGATTATTATTTTTCAAAAATCTTCAGCAATGCCATTTTCTTCTTGCCTGCTTCGCCGGAATACGGATGTTCGCGGAGCGGAAGGTTGAAATACGTGCTGCCTTTGAGAACGGTCTGCGGGTGCGTGAACTCGCGGAATCCCCACTCTCCGTGGTAAGCCCCCATGCCGGAGTGGCCTGTACCGTTGAAGGGAACGCCTTTGACCATCATGTGGATGCACACTTCGTTGATACATCCGCCGCCGAACTGACGGGTCTGCATCACCCGGTCCGCCCATCGTATGTTCTTCGTGAACAGATACATTGCTAACGGGTGTTCCCGGTCTGCGATAACGTCCATCAGATCATCCGCTTCCGCATCCTTGTAGGGCACGATTGGAAGCAGCGGACAGAAGAGTTCGTGCTGCACGACAGGCTCGTTGATATCCACGGGGTAAATGATCGTCGGCGCATATTTGCGCGTCTCTTTCACCCCCACTCCTCCGAAAACGATACGTTCGCGGTATTCGTCCGCCAATCCGGCACATTTGTCATATGCCGCATCGGTAATGAGTTTCGGGTATTCGGGATTCGTTTCTGCGTGTTCGCCGATTTGTTTCACAAAGGCTTTTTTGAGTTCCTCCATGAACGGTTCCGCCACTTCTTCCGCCACGGCTATCTGGTTGATATTGATGCAGATCTGTCCGGCGTTGGTCAGTTTGATGAAGGCGATCTTCCGCGCCGCATCCTTCAGGTCGGCGTCAGCCCGCACGACACACCAGTTACCCGTTTCGCCGCCTAACTCCAGCGCTACGGGCGTCAGGTTTTTGGCAGCCTCAGCCAGCACATGTCTGCCTACCGCCGGCGAACCGGTATAGAAGATCTTGTCAAACCGTTGCGCCAGACACATATCCGCTATGTCGTGTCCTCCGTCGATGAGCGTCACATATTCCGGAGGGAAGACCTCCGCAAAGAACTTCTTGAGCACCGCAGTACATGCCGCCGACTTGGAACTGGACTTGATGACCACCGTATTACCGCCACACATCGCTGCGGCTACCACGCCTATCGTCAGCAGAATCGGAAAATTAAACGGACTGATTACCAGCGAAACCCCATAGGGCATTTTATAAACCCGCGTGATCAGGCTCGGAAAACACATCCATCCGCTGAAATGCAACTCCGGTCGTGCCCAACGGCGCAGACCGCTCAGCATCTCATTGATTTCCACAATGACAGGCCCTACGTCGCACAGATACGCTTCTACTTCGCTGCGCCCCAAATCCTCAGCCAAAGCTGCCGTGAAGTCATCCGCATGGGCAATGACGGCTGCCTTGAGTTTTTTCAGTTGCTCTATCCTCCATTTGACAGGCAGAGTGGCGCCTGTACGGAAGAACTTACGCTGGGCGGATACAATAGCTTGGATGTCTTTTTCCGTGTACATATGATTAGTTTGTTATTTGTTCCAGGATGTTTTTTATATCCATTTGTCATGGCTTATAAAAACTCTCCTCCAAAATCTTCTGCGCATCCCCTTCCGCCATCAGTTCCTGCAGGCTCACCTCCGGATGATGCTCCATATAACTCGCTGCAATCCGCCATCCGAGCCATATACCAAGTCTTCCCGGGGCATCCTGGGACACCTCCGAAGTGAACGGACCATCGTTCAGGTAGCCTGTCAGAATGAGGCTTTCGGTCTTAAACAGATCGCGTTTGTCCATCACCAGATGCCAGATGGCTTCTTCGTTCTTCACGCACCAATCCCATTGGTCTTTCGTCCATCCCATGACTTCGTATCCCGGCAGTTTGTCGAAGATCTGCGCGGTCAGATACATCACTTTGCCGCGGTAGATCATCTGGTCCAAGAGCCGGCTTTTGGTGGAAGTGTAGGGTAGAGTACGGAACAGAAAAGCGCTTATCACATCCACCGGAATGCATTCTTTCCGCATGGTCTGTTTCTGGTAGTCATAGACCACACGGTTGTAGTACTCATAGTCGCTTCCGAGGTACATGTCTGCCCCGATACCGATCAGTTCGTCCCCGAAATAAATAGGAGCGTTGAAGCCCGAGATAAACAGATACAGGGTGGGGATCTCCGTCTCGGGATAAAGATAGAGAATGCGCGTAAAAGCCTGAGAAATAGCGTTTTGTATGTCGCTAATGTCTGCAAAAATCGCTTGCTCCCGTGCGTTTGTGGCTTTGAAACCATACAAGGTGTCGTTCAGGAACTCCGGCAAGGCTTGCTCCAGGTAGGCGGTGTCGGCACTCGGAATGCCTAATATATCTTCCACCCATAACGGCATAAACACCGGATACTCGTCGTATAACACCCGGATATCCTGCGCTACCGTAGCCTCATGCACATTCATCAGGGCATTGTCAAAACGCACTATATCTATCTCTTGCGGCTTTAGGTCCTTCGGAAAATACGTCCGCCCTTTCTGACAACCCGTCAGCGCGAGTATACAAAGCAATATATAAATGATCTTTCTCATAATATGTCGTTCCTTCCCTTTAGGGAGGGTTAGGGTAGGCTTATCACTCCGTCTTTGATTTCTATCACCCGGTCCGCTATCGCCGCTAACTCTTTGTCATGGGTCACCAGCAGGATCGTCTGACCGTATTCTTTTCTGAGTTGCAACAATAAGTCGCTCAGCTCCTTTTTATTCTTTTCGTCCAAACTTCCTGTGGGCTCATCTGCCAGGATGATATCCGGGCTCATCATCAACGCCCGCGCTGCGGCTACCCGCTGTTTCTCGCCTCCGGAGAGCTCATTGGGCTTGTGACTCATCCGGTCTCGGAGACCTAGATCAGACAGTAATTTCTCCGCACGTGCCTTGTATTCCGTCTCTTTCTCCCGGGCGATCATGGCAGGGATACACACGTTCTCCAGGGCCGTGAACTCCGGCAGCAACTGGTGGAACTGGAAGATAAAACCGATATGTTTGTTACGGAACGCAGCCAACTTGGTATCGTTGAGCGCAAAGACATCCTCGCCCTCAATCAGCACTTGGCCGCTCGTAGGACGATCCAACGTACCGATGATCTGGAGTAGGGTAGTCTTGCCCGCTCCGGATTTGCCGATGATAGCCACAATCTCACCCTTTTCTACCTTCAGATTTACGCCCTTCAGCACTTCCAGTTCGCCGAAAGTCTTCCAAATATTTTTAACCTCTATCATATATTTCCAATTTACCAGATAGCTTGTATCAACGCGCTTGCCATCAGACCGCAGCAGATGAGTTTGATGATGGTTCCAAACAGCAGGCCGATGAAGCTTCCCCAACCGGCTCTAAGTGCTTGAGCGAGCTCTTTACCACCAATTATTTCGCCTATAATGGCGCCTGCCAAGGGACCGATAATGACTCCTGCAGCCCCGAAGAAAAGTCCGGCAAAAACACCGATCGTACTGCCCCATACGCCGTATTTGGTACCGCCGAATTGTTTCGTACCCCAAGCCGGAACGACATAATCCAGGATAGTTACGAAAACCGTCACAATGCCCCAAATCAGAAGCATCTGCCAGGAGAAATCCACACGCTCCGTGGCTTGCGCGATCCATAGTCCCGCGTACGCGACAGGTGTACCCGGCAGACCGGGCACAATACACCCGATGATGCCTACTACGATACACAGACCTGCCAAAATCAATAATACAACCTCCATACTCAACTCCTTTCAATCACTAGTTGCCGATCTCCGTTTTCCATCGGCTTGATCCTGATATAAATAGTGTCTTCCGGCAGCAAGCGCTCGATAATGTCCGGCCACTCGATGAAACAATAGTTGCCGGAATAGAGGTACTCCTCTGCTCCGAAATCCATCGCCTCGCGGATGTCTTTCAACCGATAGCAATCGAAATGGTACACTTCGCCCTTGTACGGTTGTTCCACGTCATACACATTGACGATCGCAAAAGTCGGACTGTTCACTATGTCTTCTGTTCCCATCGCCTCGCATAGCGATTTGATGAAGGTCGTCTTCCCGGCTCCCATCTGTCCGTCGAAGGCAAACACCCGATGCGGTTCACACTCTCTCAATATCTCCAGCGGATTCACTTCCTCGCCTCGCTCATTCAGCAGGACAAGACGGCTTTCAGGTATTCCATTCCCCTCCCTTGAGGGGAGGTCGGGTGGGGTTATTTCCCTCTTTTTTATCGTATAAATACTCATAGTCGTAATAAATATTCAATTCTCAAAGCGTTATTTTGGTCTGAAAATACTCGTAAAGCATTGATCCTCTGCTATTTCCGAGCAATTCAATCCATTCTTCTTTGCTGGCAGTTCTAGCGCGTTTTACGGAACCAAAATGCCGCAAAATTTTCTGTTTTGAACTTGGCCCGATGCCTTTGATTTCGTCTAACTCGCTGTGTATCAGTGATTTAGAGCGTTTTTGCTTGTGATACGTAATAGCAAACCGGTGTACTTCGTCTTGGATACCTGTCAGAAGACGAAAAACTTCACTCGTTACCGGCATGCTGATCTCTGCGGGAGGAAAACCGTAGAGCAGAGTCTGTGTCCTGTGTTTGTCGTTTTTCTTCAGACCTGCGATAGGAATATGCAAACCCAACTGATCCTCCACTGCTTCCCGTATAGCGTGCATCTGTCCCAGACCGCCATCGGCGATAATCAAGTCCGGCATCTGTCCGCCCTCGTCGATCACATGCTGGTATCTCCTTCGGACGACCTCGCGCATGGAAGCGTAGTCATCGGCGCCTTCTACCGTCTTGATCTCAAACCGCTTGTAGTCGCTCTTACTCGGTTTGGCCATTCGGAACACCACGCATCCCGCTACCGCGTTCGTGCCTTGTATATTCGAGTTATCGAAACAATCGATCCATCGGGGCAGAGTAGGAAGGTCCATCATTTTCTGCAGCTCAGTCAGTATCCGTACTCCTCGTTGTTCGGGATTCAGTTTGTCATCCTGTTTGAGCCTGTCTAACTTATACTGGCGTACGTTCTGCATAGCCAGATCCAGCAGTTTCTTTTTATCGCCGCTAAGGGCAATGTTCACATGCAGGGTATCGTCAAAAACCTCCGGAATGAACGGTACGATCACCTCTTTGGTATTGCTCTCCAGACGCTCTCGTAACTCGATCATTCCGAGTGCAAGCATCTCCTCTTTCTCTTCCTCCATCTTCCGTCGGTACTCAATCGTCTGTCCTTGTACGATAGAGCCGTTATGGACATGCAGCATAGAGATATATACTTTCTCGTCCTGCTCGTCGTATCCGAATACATCAATATCTCCTGCGTGCGTATTGGTAATGATGGTCTTGCTCTTAAATTGCTCCAGAAGTTCAATCTTGCGTTTGATCTCAGCAGCCTCTTCATACTTCATTTCTGCCGATTTCATCGCCATTTCTTCCTCTAACTGCCGCCCTATATCATGCGCATCTCCTTTGATGAGTTTGCGCGCTTGGTCTATCCATTCCGCATAATGCTCACTTCCGGGCCTCATTTCGCATATACCGCAGCAGTTATGCAAGTGGTATTTGAGGCAGACGCGTACTTTGTTTTTCTCGATGGAATCGGCAGAAAGCGGGATATTGCAGGTTCGAATCGGGTATAACTTATGGATCAACTCCAGCACAATATCTACGGTATTACCAAAACTATACGGTCCGTAATATTCACCACCTTTCTTATTGATGGTTCGCGTCTTGAAGATCCGGGGGTATGGTTCTTTCGTGATACAGATAGACGGATAGCTCTTCCCGTCTTTGAGCAAAATGTTATAGTGCGGTTGATACTGCTTGATGAGGTTGTTCTCCAGCAGGAAAGCATCTTGCTCGCTATCTACCACGACGTAGCGGATATCAGCTATGTGGCTTACTAATTGCCGTGTTTTGGAAGATTGATGATCTTTATTAAAATAACTGTTAACGCGTCTATGTAGATTTTTTGCTTTACCTACATAGATAATCTGCCCGTCCTTGTCAAAGTACTGGTACACACCCGGGTTTTCCGGAATGCGTTTTAGTAATAGAGCAATATGATCATCTTTCTTTTTCAAGAAGCTATGTTATTTCTGGGGTTATTCATCCACTTCGATCCCGAGCAGACAATCTATTTCAATACCTCTTTCCGACAAGAATTGGCGTCCGTTCAGCCCCTCCAACTCAATCAGGCAGTTGGTGTAGATCTTCTTCACACCGGCTTTTTGCACTAACTCTACAGCAGCCAGCATCGATCCTCCGGTAGCCAAGATGTCGTCATGAATGAGCACTACGTCGTTTTCGTTCAATGCCCCTTTATGCATCTCAATAGTGTCTTTCCCGTACTCTTTGTCATAACTGACTTTTAATGTCTCCGCCGGCAGTTTGCCCGATTTGCGGATAGGTACAAACCCCGCTCCCATTTCTATGGCTACTGCAGGTCCCACAATAAAGCCGCGCGACTCAATACCTACTACCTGCGTAATTCCGAGATCCTTATATCGCTTTACCATCTCGTCCCGCATCCACTTCAAGCAATCCGGTTTCGCGAGTGCAGTCGTGATATCCTTAAACTGAATTCCAGGAATAGGAAAATCCGGCACATTTCTAATAGATGCAATTACTTCTTTTGCTGTCATAATTATACTGTATTTATTGATTCAATGTTTCACGTGGAACAATCAAAATTAGTTTATTTTATAAACTAAAAACTGTCATTTATCGTCCCATAAGTACTAAAAGCACGCTTATATCATTAGGACTGACACCCGGGATGCGTTGGGCTTCTCCTATGGACCGCGGGCGGATACGAGTCAGTTTCTGCCGGGCTTCTGTACTTAGGCTTTGTACTTCTTCGTAGTTGAATGTCTCAGGAATACGAATTTGCTCTAATCGTTGCAGCTTAGCTGCCTCCTGTTGCTCACGTTTGATATATCCTGCATATTTGACTTTGATCTCGCAGCTCTCTACGATTTCATCGGAGATATTAGCAATCCTTTCTCTTAGCAACGGAACGATTTCCGCTAATCCTTTGATGCTTACCTGCGGACGTAGAATGAGGTCGCTGATCTTGCATCCCTCATGTAGCGGAGTGCTGCCGATACTTTCCAACCACGAATCAATCTCTCCTTTATGGATGCTTGTGGCTTGCATAAACTCGATCAAATCGGCACAAGTTGCTTGTTTTTTCTTGAGTAACTCATAGCGATAGGGATCAGCTAATCCCATTTCGTAACTCCGTTGGGTGAGTCGCTCGTCGGCATTATCCTGGCGCAGAAGGATTCGATACTCGGCGCGAGAAGTGAACATCCGGTAGGGTTCGTCCACGCCCTTGTTGACCAGGTCGTCAATCAGTACTCCGATATAACTTTCGTCCCGTCCCATGGTAAAGGGCACGCCTCCATGCACGTTGATATGTGCGTTGACACCGGCAACTAATCCTTGTCCGGCAGCCTCTTCATAGCCCGTCGTGCCATTGATCTGTCCGGCAAAAAACAGATTTTTAATCTGTTTGGTCTCTAAAGTATGATTCAGTTGCGTCGGATCGAAGAAGTCATACTCGATGGCGTAACCCGGCCGGTACATGACGACATCCTCTAATCCTTTGATGGTTTTGAGTCCCGCTAACTGTACTTGCCAGGGAAGGGAACTGGAGAAACCGTTCACGTAATATTCATTACTATCCACGCCTTCCGGTTCCAGGAAGATCTGATGCGCTTCTTTGTCGGCAAACGTCACGATTTTCGTCTCGATGCTGGGGCAATAACGCGGACCGATACTCTTGATTTGTCCGTTGAAAAGGGGCGAATCTGCCAGTCCTGCGCGTAAAGCCTCATGCGTCTTGGGGTTTGTATAGGTGATCCAGCAGGGCATCTGTTTTAACTCCCGATGGACAGTATCCAGATAGCTGAACTGATGCCAATCATTGTCGCCGTCCTGCCGAATCAGTTCTTCGAAATGAATAGACCGTGCGTCGATACGAGCCGGTGTACCTGTTTTCATCCTATCTGCCTTGAATCCCAGAGCAACGAGTTGTTCCGTGATGCCATAAGAAGCCGGTTCGGAGGTGCGTCCTCCGGCTATCTGCGTCTTGCCGCAATGCATCAGTCCGTTGAGGAAGGTACCATTGGTCAGCACGACCGCTCCGGCTTCCATCTCGATGCCCAAAGCAGTCTTCACGCCGCATACCTTATTATCTTTGATAATAAGACTTACTACTATATCTTGCCAGATAGAGAGATTATCCGTGCTTGATAGAACCTTAATCCACTCCTCGATAAACCGTTTCCGGTCACTCTGGCTGCGTGGAGACCACATCGCCGGTCCTTTACTTTGGTTGAGTAGCCGGAACTGGATAGCACTCCTGTCCGTCACGATACCCATCTGTCCGCCAAGCGCATCAATCTCTCGTACGATCTGACCCTTGGCGATGCCGCCGACAGCGGGATTGCAACTCATCTGTGCAATCTTATTCATGTCCATGGTGATCAGCATCGTGCGACTTCCCATCCGTGCTGCTGCACTCGCAGCCTCGCAGCCGGCATGACCTGCGCCTACTACTATGACGTCGTATTTAAAATTCATTTCTTTCTTCCTATTGTATGATTGCGATGTCCCCATTTCCATGTACCGGAATAGCTGCTTTGGCTGATGGTGCGTTGGCGGGGTACAAACGCATTTTCCAAATGATTGCGATATAGTATCTCTTTTGTGTCCGGATGGACGATGATGCCGATGATATCAAACCGTGGCAATTTTTCCACCTTGTGGTATTTGATATAGGCGTTGGCCGCAGCTGTGATCCGTCGTTTCTTATCTTCGTCCACGTACTCTTCCGGCATTTTGTCGCCATAATCAGAGGTACGCGCTTTCACTTCCACGAACACAATCTCCTTCTTGTTCTCTGCTATCAGATCGACTTCCAGATGCCCCATACGCCAGTTATGCTCTTTGATGCGAAAGCCTTTCGCTTCCAACATCTTCACGGCCTCTTCCTCGCCGATGATTCCTATGGGATGGGTTACAAACATATCTTAGTTCAATTGCTCCATACGTGCGGCATCCAGTCGCAGCAGGATGAATAACAACATCGTGAATCCCCATAGCGAACTACCTCCGTAACTGAAGAAAGGTAACGGAATACCGATCACGGGAAGCAGTCCCAGAACCATTCCCACGTTGATCGTGAGGTGGAAGAGGAAGATGCTGGCTACCGAATAAGCGTAGATCCTGGTGGATACATTCCTTTGGCGTTCGGCGATCTCTATCAGGTGCAAAATAAAATACAGATAGACCAGCAAAACACCGACGGAACCGACAAAACCCCATTCTTCACCTACCGTACAGAAGATGAAATCCGTATCTTGCTCCGGCACGAACTGCAGCTTCGTCTGCGTGCCGTTCAGGTAACCTTTCCCGAAGAACCGTCCCGAACCGATGGCGATACGGGCTTGGTTGACGTTGTATCCGGCTCCTGCAGGATCTTCCTTCATGCCCAACAACACCTCTATACGGATTCGTTGGTGAGGCTGCAAGACGCGGGTGAACACAAAATCACAAGCATGTGTGTAACCGATACAGAAAAGTGTGAAGGCCGCCAGAATGAGCAGCATATACTTGCGCCAATAGAGGCTCACAAAAATCGTGTAGATCACCAGCGCGATCACTATACCCATGCTGATCCAATCAAACGGCATCGGCACCCATATATTTATAATAAGGCATATACCGTAGATGGCCGTGATGGCGCCTACCATGATGAGCGCCTGGTAACGGATATAATGGTCGCGGCAGATGAAATAGACCTCCACGGCGGTCAGCAGCAGCATGCAAACCATGATTCCCAGGCTTCCTGTTCCTAACGGCAAAGCCACGGCTCCCCAGCGGATACTGATGATAAAGAATGCCACGGCTGCCACGCCCATCCATAGTACGTAGCCGCTCATGCCCTGGCGATAGAAGACCAGCAAGAAGGCTGCAAAAACCAAAGCCGAACCGGTCTCTTTTTGAAGTACCATGATGATCAGAGCCGGCACTCCGATGAGCACAAAAGGTACGATGAGATCGCGCCAAGTGCGTATCTTATAGTCGTATCGGCCCATGTATTTGGCGATGGTTAAAGCGACGATACATTTCGCAAACTCCGCCGGTTGCAGGCTGACCGGACCTAATGAGATCCAGGACATAGAGCCCTTGATATCGTGCGCCAGGAACGGGGTGGCTAATAGTAGTAACAGCATCGCTCCGTAGGCGATATAGGTTAGTACGTCGTAGGTCCGGTAGTCGATCAGCAGTAATATGATTCCCATCAGCACAGATCCTCCGATCCATGCAAACTGCTTTCCTGCGCGGTTGGAGAAATCGAAGATACTCGTCTGGTCAAAGGTGTAGCTGGCGCCATAGATATTGAGCCATCCGAAGATCACTAAGACCAGAAAGAGTCCGATTGTCATCCAATCGACGTGTTGCCATATGTTACCATTTCTTGACGCTCTCATTCAGTACGCGTTCCGATATATTTTTCTTTAAGTCTTTCCGTTTCATCTCGCCGTTCAGGTATTGCTCCATCATCATAGAGGCGATAGGAGCAGCCCATGTAGCGCCAAAACCTGCGTTTTCAACGACTACTGCGACGGCAATCTTCGGGTCCTCCACGGGGGCAAATCCGATGAAGATAGCGTGATCCCGTCCGTGCGGGTTCTGTGCGGTTCCGGTCTTGCCGGCCATGTGCAGACTGTCGATGGCGTAGTGACGACCTGTTCCATAGACCATCACGCGATGCATTCCTGCTTTGACTTCATCAAAATGCTTCTTCTGGATGTCGATATTATGCCGATGAATCCGCATGGAATCGTTCTTATTCAGGTGTGGGGAGATATAATATCCTTCGTTGGCTATCGCCGCAGCTTGGTTGGCTAACTGCAGCGGCGTGACGATGATCTCTCCTTGTCCGATACTGAGCGATCGGATGGTGATGGCTTTCCATCCGTTCGGGCCGTAGAACTTGTCGTACAGCCGCGTGCTCGGGATGCTTCCTGAGGATTGTTCGCCCAGGTCCGAATCGGTAAATTTCTGTCCCAACCCAAACTGCATCACGGCGTTCCGCCATTTCTCGTAGGGTTTATGGATATCTTTGTTGTCTTTCTGCATCAGGTCGCGGAAGGCGCACCAGAAATAGGGGTTGCAACTCTGCTCAATCGCTTTGTCCAACGCCACAGGCGAACCGTGATGGTGCGTACACTTGATAGGCGAACTGCCCGGTCCGGAGCATGGATAGAGAGTGTTGGGAGTGATCGCTCCTTGTTCCAGACAAACCAACGCCTGGATCGTCTTGAACGTCGATCCGGGAGGGTAGGTGGCTTGTGTGGCGCGGTTGAGAAGCGGTTTGGTCTTGTCGTTAAGCAAAGCGTTGTAGTTCTTGCTGCGCTCTTTGCCTACCAGCAATTTGGGATTCCACGTCGGGTTCGACGCTAATGCCAGAATCTCTCCGGTCTTCGGCTCGATAGCTACCGCGCTGCCGATTTTTCCACTTAGTAACTCTTCTGCCAGCAACTGCAGCTGGATATCCAGGGTCGTATATAGATCTGTTCCGGCCTTGGCGGTACGGTCCAGTTCGCCGTTCTTATAGCTGCCTTGCATCCGTCCGCGCGAGTCGCGCATCAGGACCTCCACACCTTTCTCGCCCCGCAGCTGTTTCTCGTAGGTCCGTTCCAATCCATCGCGACCGGAGTAGTCTCCGCGTGTGTAATAATCGTCGCGGTCGATATCATTCTGGTTCACTTCGCCCACGGAACCGAGCACGTGTGCTGCGGCTTTGTAGGTATAGTCGCGCAAGGTCCTTTTCTGGATATGTACGCCGGGGAACAAGAACAGCGATTCCTGTAGCGACGCTATGTCTTCTTTCTTCAGCTGACTCATGAACACCTGCGGCGTCCATCGGGAATAGCCGCGGTTCTTGCGTCGGTCTTTGATCTCCGCGATGCGTTCGTCGAACTCCTTGTCGGTAATGCCGAGACACGCGCAAAAAGCCGCAGTATCCCATCCTTGTTTCATCTCCCGCATCACCATCGTGATCTCGTAAATCGGCTGATTGAAGACCAGCAACTCGCCGTTCCGGTCGTAAATAAGTCCGCGTGAGGGGTATATCGTCTGTTTGACCAGGGCGTTGTTATCCGCCTGATCTTTGGTCGATTGGTCGATGACCTGCAGGTAAAACAACCGCACTATATACACCAATACCACCACAACGGCAATGCCGCTGATCACGTACCGGCGTCTATAGGTGGGGTCGTTGATCATTTATAGATGAATGCGTTATAACCGATGATAATCAGGATGGTCAGAAGGCTGCTGACGGCGGTCTCAAGGAGTACAAAACCCATGTGACTCCAGCTCCAGGCAGCAATCGTGAAGACCGTCAGATGGTGTACCAACACCAGTATAATCACGTATTTGAGCAAGGCTTCCATACCGATGGAGCGGAGGCTGATCTGTTCGTTCAACCGGTCCTTGTCGCTCACGATAGCGCCTATCAGGTATGGCCGGATGAACATCACGAGGATGCACGCCGCCATGTGTACGCCTAAGGAGTTGCAGAAGATATCCATCACTATTCCTGCCGCCGCTCCGATGAGCATCTGTACGCTCGCGGGCAACGTGATCGGCATCATCAGCAGGCACAGCACATAGACATACGGATGGCACGCTCCCCAGAGCTGCAGTTGGTCGAAGAGCAGCACTTGAAGCGCCATCACGATGATGTATCGTATTATTTGTTTACTCCAATCCATCTTGCAACTCCTCCATTTCCTGTTGATGGGTGTTTCCTACGACCTCCACATATTTCAGCCGCTTGAAATTCGTATGCAGCCGAACGCGGATGGTGTAATACGAATCACCCTCTTTCAAAGTGCTATTTTCTACGATTCCAACGGGTATTCCTTCCGGGAAGACGGGGCTCAGACCGCTGGTGATGATGGTGTCTCCGGTGTTCACTACCATGTGTGCGGCTACGTCGGTCAGCATCGCAAAACGGCTGTCTCTGCCGTCCCATTGCAGCGTACCGATATAGTCGTTCTTCGCAAACCGGCAACTGAGATTCATCTGGGTGTTGATGATCGGCAGTACGACGCTGTAGTTCGTACCCACGGTCCGGACGATACCCACTACGCCGTCTTCATTACGCACTCCCTGACCGCGGAGAATACCGTCTTTGGAACCCCGGTCGATCGTCAGGAAGTTATGCAACTGATCCGTCGTCATCTGTACTACTTTCGCAGACTGATACGTGATGCCGCCGCCGTTTTCAACCGAATCCATCGCACTTATCGCATTGCGCAACCGGGCATTCTCTGCCGCCAACTGTTCGTTTTGACTGCGCAGCGAGAAATAACCCTTCATCTCGCTCAGCTGCTTGTGTTGCCATGCTACCGCGTCGTTCGCTGTACTCAACAGACTGCTCCTCGGGTACACGTTATTGAACCCGATGAGCAAAAATGCAGCAACTTCCAAGGCGATGAACACGAGGAAGTTGCTATAACGCAGCAGTATTTTCAGCAAATTCTGCATCGTCTATGCCCTTAGCGCAGCAGGAAGCCGAAGTTATTTACGTTCTTCAGCGCCACACCTGTTCCGCGAGCTACGGAGTGCAGGGGATCGTCCGCTACGTGGAACGGAATAGTGATCTTGTCCGTCAGACGGCGTGCCAGACCATGCAGCAACGCACCACCGCCCGTCAGGTAAATACCGCGTTTCACGATATCCGAGTACAACTCCGGAGGAGTGGACTCCAGAGCCTGAAGGATAGCGCCCTCGATCTTCGAGATACTCTTCTCCAGACAGTGGGAGATCTCCTGATAACTTACCGGAACGGACATCGGCAGAGCCGTCACTTTGTTCGGACCAACGACGATGAAATCTTCCGGCGCGTCCTCCAGTTCCGGCAGAGCCGAACCTACCTGGATCTTGATACGCTCTGCCGTCGGCTCGTCGATACGCAGGTTGTGCATACGGCCCATGTATTCGATGATATCCTGGTTGAAATCGTCACCGGCAATCTTGATGGACTTGTTACTTACGATGCCGCCGAGAGAAATAACAGCGATTTCCGTCGTACCACCGCCTATATCTACGATCATGCATCCTTCCGGACTCTCTACGTCGATACCGATACCGATAGCTGCGGCCATCGGCTCGTAGATCATATAGACGTCACGGCCGCCGGCATGCTCCGAGCTGTCGCGCACCGCACGGATCTCCACCTCCGTTGAACCCGAAGGGATACATACCACCATACGGATTGAAGGAGAGAACAAACGTGCCTGCTTCGGAATCATCTTGATCATTCCGCGGATCATCATCTCGCATGCGTAGAAATCCGCAATCACGCCGTCACGCAACGGACGCACGGTACGGATCATACTACCGCCTTTACCAATCATCTGTTGTGCCTTGCGGCCGACGGCAACCATCTTGTTGTCCGCCATAGAAATAGCCACTACCGACGGCTCGTCAATCACGATCTTGTCATCGCACATAATGATCGTGTTCGCCGTTCCAAGGTCGATAGCAATCTCTTGTGTAAAAGAAAAAAGTCCCATTTTAATATTGTGTTATTTTAATTTTTCGCAAAAATCCGCGCAAAGGTACTAAAAATTTTTCATATATGCAAGCGCGTGCGAACTTTTTTGAAATAAAAATTATTGCCACCCTTCGCAAAGAGCAGCAATTCCTAAAACAAAATTTCTCATATTTCCCCGATGAAATCGGAAGAAATTAGCATTTTCTTTCTGTGTTTATTCCGCCGGATGTCATCCGGCACGTATGTCCATTCCCGCGGAATTCTATTCCGCTTTCTACATTGTGCATTTTTGTCGCTTCCATGTCTGTGAAAATCATTCGAAATAGTAAAACGGCGTTTCGCGAGGGTTTGAATTCCTTAATACGTGTACGTGTATGTACGCGCGTATTAAAATATTAACAACTAAATCAAAATCATTATGGAAGTAAACATCAGTAATTTAAACCGTTTTACGGCTTTCTATGGAGAATTTGCTATCTACACGGATTTACATGGAAAATCCGGCATCATCAACCGGCAAGGAGAAATAGTTCTCCAAGCAGGCGAATTTGAAATCGGCACACATGTAGAAGGAACGAAATTTGCGTTCCAAAACACAGATGATTCGCGCAAAGAACTATTGTTTGACGCAGCAACCGGCGAAAAAATTTACTCTGTACGGCCGACTACCGGACATCTTCCTCTGGAGAATGAATATTTGGTTGCTCCAAACAGAATAGCTTTTCAAGAAGATGGTCTATTCGGTATCAAGGACGAGAAGGGAAATATCATCGTTCCCGCTCAATATACCCAAATGTCCAGTTTGGGAGAAAATATCGGTTTTATCCACGTTAAGACCAAAGAAAACCTTTCCGGAATCATCACAGCTAACGGCAAACCTTTTATTAAATGCAGGTACGCGTATATTATTCACAAGCGCGATACGGACACCTACAAGGTTAAGACACCAAAAGGAAAATTCGGCTTGCTGGATAGTAATGGTAAAGTGCTTATTCCTGCCAAATACGACTACCTCGAAGTGACAAATAATCTCGATGAAATCGCAGTAAAACGAGGAGGAAAATGTTTCTTCACCAACCGAAACAATAAGCCGATTGCTTTAATCGAGGCATGGGAGAACCATCTCATAGAACAATTCAGTTCAAAGTCCAGCTATCGCTTGATTAAGAATGACAAGAACGGACGAATCTATTTTGTAAAAGGAAACAAAATAGTGAAAGAGGCCACCTACAAAGACCTCTGTACTATATTGGAACAAATGCTTAAAACCATAAACGAACTAAAATAAGACACACATGTCCATGGACAACAGATTGGAATTATTAGGCACGCCGACGTCGGACGGTTTTGTGTTGGCAATCAATCATTTCTCCGACAGAGTAGTAATTATGCAGGGCAAATGTGTTCTGCATGAAACCCGATTAAAGGAAAACTGGATCGAATATCCGAAAGGGACTTTCTTCCGACCGTTACAATGGATTGCTCCTGACAGGTTGCAGTTCTTCCAAGATGGTTACTGGGGAGTTATGAACCCGGAAGGAATTGTAACTATTCCACCTGTCTTTAAGTTCATTGTTCCGTTCAAAACCACCGGATATTTTATTGTTAAAGACCGGCATGACAAATGCGGTTGCGTGGATAAAGATTTCAAAATGCTTTATCCTTGTGAATACGAGTATAAAGAACTTCGAACAATGCTCGGTAAGGAGTTTGAGAACAATGCTTAAAATAAAGCGAGGGTTTCGTGCCCTCGCTCTATTTTTGCTTTATAGCTCTATTCCTTTTTCTTTTGCTGCTTTTGTCAATGCTAACAGCTCACCTTCTATCTCATTTTTAAGCGTCCCATTCATGATTTTTGTCATCATTTCCTCTGAAATCCAATTTTGTTCTTTGGGGAAATAATGGAAAGACGGCCACCCTTGAGAAGATTTTCTTCCATCAAATAACTTGCTCAAAGCATCGTAAGTTTCTTTTTGTGTACCTCGTAATTCCAATTGCCTATAGTGGTATCCGCTTACGCAATCCCGCATCTGTTTACGTTGAAATTCAAAGGCGATATCAAATGTTTCCCATTCTTTTTTCTTAAACGAGAAACCCATATAATTGGTGTTCAACCAATCTTTCCCTTCGCCCCAAATATTTAGCACATAACCATTCTTACTAGCAATTTCTTTTAATTGTGGAGCAAAGATTGTCTCCATAACCTTTTGAACAATAGAAGAAAAATTGTTGTATATCCATAATAAGGCCTCTACGTTTTGAGGTTCTGAACAAAGCTTTTCAAGTTCTTTTTTTACACTGGTTTCCATATTTTGATGAGTTAAACTGTTTAACAAATTTAGATATTGTATCAATATTTCCCGTACAAGTGGTTTCTGGACGGCTTTTTCAAGACATAAAAGAATCCATTGCTTTATATCTCCGGCATAACTTATACAGTAAAAATCTTCATTTTCTTTTACTTTATTACTACCGGTGGAAGAATCAGATGGATGTTTACCGTCCAATGTGAGATAGAGTAATTTATAGTTTTGGCTACCATATTTTTGCTCTGCATAGTTATGATATCTTAGTAATTGGTTTGCTTGGTCAGCAGCATAGATTTTATTTTCTATGATGATAGCCTGTTTACCCGAATGAACCAAGATATCCATTCTTCCGCCTTCTTCTTCGGTTCTATCGCCTATTACAACTTCTACTTCGGCCTTTGCTTTAGTGGTGTCAAATGGCTGTTCAAACTGCGTTGGGAGCATTTCCAAAAATAACTGCAAAAAGACATCTTTGCAGCCATGTGAGCCTTTAGGATTTAATAATTCTGCTAATATCGCAGAATGAGTATAGACTTCATCTGACTCCATGTGCATGACTTGGAAGATATTAAAATCTTCTCCTCGGTCGAAGCGTTCTTTCTTTTGGATTTTTTCGCGCTCCAAAAGTTTGTTAATGTGTCTGATTAGAGATTCATACATATTCTAATGTGTTTTAATATAGTATTTATGATAGTTATCCATTAAGTGTTGGATATTTTCTTTTCCAACAGGGTTTGAGGATTGAATGTTGTATGCCGGAATATCCAGATCATGCTCCATACAATAATCAACCACAAATTTAGCGCAATCATAGCCGGTTCGCTCGTCGTAACTATCCTCCGCTAAATCGTGATCGAAGCAAATGGCGTCCGGTAAACCATGCTGATTAATGTAGTCGAAAAAATCGTCCACATACTGAATCCACACTACATCTACGTCCCGACCGATAGGGGAAAATACTAGCCAATCAACCCGTGTATCATGGGGGTCGCGGCAATCATCTAACCATAATAATGTTTTCTTCATACGTATAAAAATTTATTTTACGTATATAGGTATTCAGACCCGCGCGAAACGCCGTTTATATTTTTTTGTTTAATCTCCTTTTCGCTTGCAAAATTACAACAATTTTTCCACATATGCAAAAAAATCCAATAAGATTTGCACATTTCGGAAAAAAATTGTATCTTTGCACCCGAAAAACAAATTCACATGAAACGCATACTTGTTTTTATATTCACCCTCATAAGTTTGGCAACCATGGCACAGACACAGTTATTCCGCGGCAAATCGTCGTACAGCGGCGATATCCTCTTCACTTTTGACGGCCAGAGTATCTTCAAAGGTCGCTCCACTTACTCCGGTGACATCCTCTATACCTGGGATGGCAAATACATCTATAAAGGTCGCTCCAACTACTCCGGCGACATCCTTTATACCTGGGACGGCAAGTACCTCTATAACGGCAAATCCACCTATTCCGGCGATATCGTTCTTACCTTTGACGGCACGTATATCTACCGCGGTAAATCTACTTACTCCGGCGACATCCTTTATACCGTTGAAAACGGCTATTTATACCGTGGCAAATCCACTTATTCCGGCGATATCCTCTATTCCATTAACGGGCTGCTTCCTCTTCCCGTTCTGGTCATGATGATTCAATAACCGGAGTTTTTGCGCAGCTTATTCCAGCACTTGCGCACTATGATTTTTGGTATCCACTTTCTCTATGATACGCAATAAAGTGCCGATTTCATCGAAGATATACGTCTTCCGCAACGTGCCCATCGTGACCTTTCCATAGTTCTTTTTTTCGCCCCAAGCTCCGAACGCTTGCAGCATCTCCGTCGTCGGATCGCTCAGGAGCGGAAAAGGCAGCGCATTCTTCTCTTTGAATTTCACATGGCTTGCCACAGAATCTTTGCTCACGCCGAACACCTGGTACCCTTGCGCCAGAAACGCGTGGTAGTTATCACGGATGTTGCAAGCCTCCGCTGTACAACCCGGAGTCGAGTCTTTCGGGTAGAAATAGATCACTGTCTTCTTTCCGACCATCGACTTCTCCGTCACTTCTTTTCCTGCCTCGTCCAATACTCTGAACGCCGGCATCTTGTCGCCAATTTGTAACATATCTGTTTATTGTTTTATTTAGAACGCTTTTGCAGTCTGTTTAATTGAGCGCAAAAGTACTACAATTTTTTGACATACGCAAGCGCGCACGTTCATTTTTATTATTTTTTTACATTTCGTGGTATTAAAATTTGCATATATGCAAAATTTTTTGTACCTTTGCGGCGTTTTTTAGGGAAGGAGTGGATGTCGTGCGCGAAGGCGCGCGAAAAGAGCAAAAAAGAAAGCACCCACGACTTGCGTAGATGCTTTTGCGCTCCCTCTAGGACTTGAACCTAGGACCCCCTGATTAACAGTCAGATGCTCTAACCGACTGAGCTAAGGAAGCATGCTTTTTCGAAAGCGGGTGCAAAAGTACTGCTTTTTTCTGACATGTGCAAATTTTTTTGCAAAAAAATGTCATTTGGGGTACACTTTTTTTGAAAATCGACCTATTTAAGGGCAAAAAACATAAAAAATGAAAAAAATTCTTGGTTTAGGAAACGCATTAACCGACATCCTCTTGCAAGTCAGCGAGGATGATTTGCGTGAACTTGGTTTCCCGAAAGGAAGTATGAACCTGATCTCGCGCGAGCAGGCGGAGCAGATTCAATACCGCTTTCTCTCCGTGCGCAAGCGTATGGTTGCCGGCGGTTCTGCCTCCAACACGATCAACTGCATCGCCTCTCTCGGAGGGAAAGCAGCCTTCATCGGCAAGATCGGAAACGACGAAGTGGGCGATTTCTACCGCGAGGACATGATCAAGAACGGCGTCAAACCTATCCTTTTGCTCTCCCAGAGCTCGATGTCCGGCTTCTCCATCGTCCTCGTCACGCCGGATGGCGAGCGCACGTTTGCTACGTACCTCGGAGCAGCGGCGGAACTCTGCGCGGATGATATACAGAAGGATGCTTTCACCGGTTTCGACATCTTCCATATCGAGGGATACCTGGTTCAGAACCACGACCTGCTCGAGAAATCCATCCGTCTGGCGAAAGAATCCGGATGTATGGTCTCCCTCGACCTGGCTTCCTATAACGTCATCAACGAGAACCACGCTTTTCTCAAAGATCTGGTCAAACAATATGTGGATATCGTCTTTGCCAACGAAGATGAGTCTTTCGCTTACACCCATCTCAATCCCGAGGAGTCCGTACAAGTGATTGCCGAGCAATGCGACATCGCTGTGGTGAAAGTCGGTAAGAACGGCTCGTATGTACAACAAGGAAGCAAGCGTCATCATATCGGCGCCATCACTACCTCTTGTACCGATTCCACCGGCGCCGGAGACTATTTTGCAGGAGGATTCCTCCATGCCTTGAGCGATGGTTTTGATATCCGCCGCTGCGCAGAGATCGGCACTATTGCTGCCGGACGCGTGGTAGAAGTCGTCGGAACCAAACTGCCCGATGAGCAATGGGAGGAGATCCGCCGTATATGCGCTCTCTACCGCGGATTCATGCAGAAATACGATAAAGAGTAGAAAGACCGCTTCGCTCAAAGACAAAAGACCGCAGGTAAACCTGCTCAAAGACAAAAGACAAATATGAAGAATCTCTTAAAACCTTTTTATATCCTTTACCAGTACTTGATAGCTTGGCCGCTTCTGGCAGTACTGACAGTTTTCACGGCGATTTTTACCGTTTGTACCGTTCACTGGAAGAACGCAGAGTTCGTTCATAAGGTCCAACAGTTCTGGTCCCGCTCCTTCTTCTGGCTGATGTTTTTGCCCGTTTCTGTCGATGGAACCGAGCATATTAAGCCCGGACAGAGTTATGTCTTCGTGGCTAACCACCAGTCGATGTTCGATGTGTGGCTCGTCTATGGATGGCTGCCGGTGATCTTCAAATGGCTCATGAAAGCCGAGTTGCGCAAGGTGCCTTTCGTAGGAACAGGTTGCAAAGCGGCAGGACATATCTTCGTAGATCGCCGTAACGCGAAAGCCGCTATGGAGAGCCTGCAGGAGGTGGAGAGACAACTCGTGAACGGCATCTGTACGGTTATCTTCCCGGAAGGAACACGCTCCCTCAACGGCGAAGTAGGAAGGTTCAAACGTGGCGCTTTTCAGATTGCCATGGATCTCGGTCTGCCGGTTATTCCGCTTTCCTTGGATGGATGCTTTGAGGTCTTGCCGAAAGGTAAACCCTTTGTCAATCGTCATCCGGTACACATGCACATTGGCGAAGCGATTGATCTCAAGCAGTTCAAAGATGCAGAAGGCAAACCCGATGCCAACGCTGCTATCGAAGCTGTCCGCGAAGCTGTCATCAGCGGCCGCCAGAAATAAAATGTCCAAATAATAAATGACCAAATAGTAAATAATATTATGTATTCCGATCCTAAAGATTGTCTCTATTGCACCAACAATGAGACTTTGCACAATCTCATGATTGAGATAGCACATCTTCGCGTGTCGCGCGCATTCCTTTTTAAAGAGCAAACGTATCACGGTCGTTGCCTCGTGGCGTATGACAAGCATGTGAATGACCTCAACGAGCTGGATGACGAGCAGCGTAACCTCTTCATGGCGGACGTCGCAGATGTCACCCGCGCTATGCAGAAACTCTTCAAACCCGAGAAGATCAACTACGGCGCTTATTCCGATAAGTTGAGCCATCTCCATTTCCATCTGGCGCCCAAATACGTCGATGGTCCGGATTACGGAGGTACATTCCAGATGAATCCCGGTAAGGTCTATCTCTCTGATGCCGAATATGCAGAGATGGTAGAGGCTCTCAAAAAAGAACTTGTCCACTAATAATGCTTTTTCGCGAGATCATAGGACAAGAGGAGACCAAGCAACACTTGCGTCAGGCTGTGCGTGAGGGACGAATCCCTCATGCGCAACTCTTTTCCGGTATCTCCGGTATCGGCAAACTGCAATTAGCTTTAGCGTACGCGCAATACCTCAATTGTCCGCATCGTACCGAAGAAGACAGTTGTGGCGTGTGTCCGACTTGTCTGCAGTTTGAGAAACTCCAACATCCCGATCTGCATTTTGTCTTTCCGATAGTAGGCTCTGATGAGACCTGCGATGCTTTCCTTCCTCAATGGCGGGAGATCATTCTCAACCGGCACTATTTCGACCTGGAAGATTGGCATAAAGCACTCGGCGTGGAGACCAAACAATCGATGATCTACGAGAAAGAGAGCGGAGAGATTCTCCGCAAACTCTCGCTCAAACCGTATGGAAACGGCTATAAGGTCATGATCATCTGGCAGCCGGAGAAGATGAATATCACTACGGCGAACAAACTGCTCAAACTCCTTGAGGAGCCGCCGGTACAAACGGTCTTCCTCTTAGTCTCCGAGCACCCTGAGCAGTTATTGGCTACTATTCAATCCCGTGTACAGACCATCCGTGTACCTCGCCTGGAGAACGAGACCATCGCTGCGGCTTTGGTTCAGAAAGGAATGGACTCCGTAAAAGCGAATGACATCGCCCGCATAGCGAACGGTTCGTACCTTGCGGCTCTCAAAAAAGCCGATGAATCCGACGAAAATCAACAAGAACTACGCGATTTCATCGCCCTTTTCAGAGACGCCTATACCGTCGGAGTGCTCACCGATCCCGTAAAGAAATTCGAATCCCTCAAACGTTTGCGCCAGTGGTCACTCGACATGGCTGACAGCAAAGTCGGACGAGAGCGGCAGAAACATTTTCTGCAATACGCCCAGCAGCAGGTACGAGAGAACTACATTCGCAATTTTGCGCAACCTGACCTGAATTATCAAATGGAAGCAGAGCGCAATTTCTCCGTTAAATTCGCGCCTTTTATACATGACGGCAACGTAGAAGCTATCATGAACCAACTCGACCTGGCAGAGCGTCAGATTGAGCAAAACGGAAACGCAAAGATGATCTTCTTTGACCTTTGTCTGCAGATGATCATCCTTATCAAGAAGAAAAAACCATAAATATCCATACATACATGGCGAATCAAAAATATCAAACATCGAATGAGCTCAGCGCAGGAGCCACCAAGCGCAATTCCGCACACATGTTGCCCGTGAGCGACTGGCTCTCGGACCTCCCGGAGAATACCCAACTGACCGATCTCATCGAGGTACAGTTCAAGAATACGCGTAAGGGTTATTTCCATAATACCGCCCATCTTCCTTTGGAGAAGGGCGTAAAGGTCGTGGTGGAAGCCAACCCGGGTTATGACCTTGGCGAAGTAGTACTTACCGGCAAACTCGTTGAGTTGCAGATGAAGAAGAACAATATCGACTCCTCCCGTTACGAGGTGCGTCAGGTCATCCGCATCGCTACGGACGAAGACTTGGAGCGCGCCAAGCAGGCTCATGCACGCGAGCAAGAGACGATGATCAAAGCCCGCCAACTCGCTAAATCCCTTGGCTTGGAGATGAAAATCGGCGATGTGGAGTACCAAGGCGACGGGTCGAAAGCCATCTTCTTCTATATAGCCGACGGACGTGTGGACTTCCGCCAGCTGATCAAAGTGTACGCAGAGACTTTCCGTATCCGCGTGGAGATGAAGCAGATCGGTGCGCGTCAGGAAGCAGGACGTATAGGCGGAACAGGTCCCTGCGGTCGTGAGCTTTGTTGCTCTACCTGGCTCATCAATTTCTCTTCCGTCGGAACAGGAGCTGCACGATTGCAGAATATATCCCCGAATCCGCAGAAACTGGCCGGCATGTGCGCCAAACTCAAATGTTGTCTCAACTACGAGGTTCCGGTTTATGAGGACGCTTCGAAGGCTCTGCCTTCCCGTCATGCAGAGTTGGAGACCCAGGATGCCACGTTCTATTTCTTCTCTTCTGATCCGTTAGCAGGAACAGTGACGTATTCGACCGACCAGCATATACCCGCCAATTTAGTGACCATCCCTGCAGCTCGTGCACATGAGGTGATTGCCATGAACCGGCGAGGAGAGAAACCCGTAGCCTTGGATTCCAGAGAAGTACAAGCCACTATCGGATATGAGACGGGACACGGTGATGTAACGCGGTTTGATAGAAAAAAGAAGAAGAACCATCATTCTAACAAACGATGAAAAGAGTACTTTATTGCTTTCTGGTAATTCTCTTGGCAGGAATGTTTTCCTCCTGCCGTCATAATATCGTGTACAGCGAATTTATCTCGATTCCATCGGGAGAATGGAATATAGACAGTCTGCCCCGATTCGACTTTGCTATAGAGGATAATAAAGCTTCTTATGATATTATCCTTTATGTTCGTCATACGGAGCGCTATCCGTATCAGAACATGTGGCTTTTCGTGCAAGACAACCGTCAACACAGCGATACCATCGAGTTCTATTTGGCAGATGATAGAGGCCGATGGCTTGGAGATAAGCATCATGGCTTCATCGAGATGCCGGTTCTCTATGAGTCGAATTATCATTTCCCGGATACAGGCAAATATTGTATTTCGATCCAACAAGGGATGCGCGACAGCGTGTTGCGCGGAGTAACGGACATAGGAGTGGAGATTGTTAAAGGCGGGAAGTAAGAGGCAAAAGATTATGGGAAAGAATAAACTCAAGAAGTTTGCGGAGATGGAGACGTTCTCCAACGTCTTCCAATGTGGCGCACGTGCACTTTACAAAAACGGACAAATCGACGAGTCCGGAATTGTCAATACCATGGCAGGCCATTGGCGCGATACGTATTTTCACAACGATCATCCCATCGTCTTAGAACTCGGCTGCGGACGAGGCGAATATACTGTCGGTCTCGCGCAACGCTATCCGGATAAGAATTTCATCGGCGTAGATATCAAGGGCGCTCGTATGTGGGCTGGCGCCAAAGAAGCCGAAGAAATGGGTCTGAAGAATGTAGCCTTTCTTAGAACCAATATCGAGTTTATAACTTCCTTCTTTTCTCCCGATGAAATCGACGAGATCTGGATCACCTTCTGCGACCCGCAGATGAAGAAAGCGACCAAACGTCTTACCTCCACCTATTTCATGCAACGCTATCAGCAGATCATGAAACCCTCCGGTCTGATTCATCTCAAGACCGATTCGCCTTTCCTATATACATATACGACAGAGATGTTAAAACTCAATCCGTATCCTGTCCTTGCCTCGACGGACGACCTGTATGCAGATACGGGAAATGGTCAAATGGAAAATGCCCAAATAGTAAATTATTTTGAGGATGCACGAGCTCTAAAGACGCATTATGAGAAACAATGGCTTGACCGCGGAATGAAGATCAAATATATCGTTTGGCGTCTCACTCCTCTTACGCAATGGGAAGAACCGACCATAGAGATAGAGAAAGACTCCTACCGCTCGTACGGACGTAACTACCAAGCTCTATGAAAAGAAAACTCCTACAAATATTACTCTGGCTCGGAGCGATGTCCGTCTTTACGGCCATTGCGATGGGAACATGGATGATCATTTGGGGTGGTTCGCAAAGTACCGAATCGCTCAAGTGGCTGCAGTTCATACAGACGACAGCTACTTTCCTGTTACCGCCGATTCTATGTGCGTGGCTTTGGGATGAGGAGCATAAGCCTTTCCGGTGGTTACGGATGGATGTCCCTGTACAATGGCAGAATATATTGTTAGCGGTAGTAATCATGGTTTGCGCGGTACCGGGTATCAATCTGTTAGCGGATCTGAATAGTAGAGTGGAATTGCCGAAAAGTCTCGAATTCATCGAGCAAATACTGAAGTCTCAAGAAGAAGCAGCTGCGGCTTTGACTGAGCGTTTCTTGCAAGCAGATACTATTGGCGGATTATTGATCAATATAGGTCTTATGGCACTTTTGCCGGCTTTGTCAGAAGAGCTCTCTTTCCGTGGCACATTGCAACAGATTATATACAAGGATCAAAGCGGCAAGGAACAAAGTACAAAGGTGCATCTGGCAATCTGGATAACTGCGTTTATCTTCTCTGCGATACATATGCAATTTTACGGCTTTGTGCCGCGGATGTTATTAGGCGCGATCTTCGGCTATGTATTTGTATGGAGCGGCAGCCTTTGGGTTCCGATCACCATGCATTTTGTCAATAACGGGCTGGCAGTATTGGTGTATTACCTAATGGGAGAAAGCGAAAACACAAAAAATATCGCCGACACATTAGGCGCCGGCGATACATGGTACTTAGGAGTCTTTTCTATCCTGATTACATCTCTGGGTCTACTAATATTCTACCGCAGAACTCACAAACAATAATTTTCTTGCGAGTACGGATGTCCAACTGTAACTGAGCAGGAATCTTTGCGTGGCAACCACCACAGGAGTCACGCTCGATCTTCACTACCGCCAGACCATTGCGTGCGCTCTTACGGATACGTTTGAATCCGCTCAAGAGACGCTCGTCAATCTTCTTCTCAATCTCGCCGGCGCGAAGTACTAAAGCCTCGGTCTCAGCTTTGGTCTCTGCCAAAATCTGGTCGAGCTCCGAGCGTTTCTGGTTCAGATCTACGGTGCGCTCCTCGATATCTTTGGTTGTCTTTGCTTTCTCCTGCAGTTTGGACTCTAATTCAGCAGAGTAGTGTTTGATCTTACGCTGTGAAGCCTCGATCTCCAACTCCTGATATTCGATCTCTTTGTTGAGGTTGTCGAACTCGCGGTTGTTACGAACCGAGTTCTGTTGCTCTTTGTAGCGAGAGATAGATGCGTTGGCATTCTCGGTACGAACACGATGATCGGAGATCTGCGTCTCGCACTCTTTGATGTCGTTCTCGATATTCGCCAGACGGGTCTTGAGACCTTCTACTTCGTCTGCCATATCCTTCACTTCTTGCGGTAACTCACCCGCCAAGGTACGCAGGTTGTCGATCTTGGAATCTACTTGCTGCAATTCATAGAGGTACTTCAGTTTTTCCTCTACGGTTAATTCTTTCGTTCTTGCCATAATTATTTAGTGTTTTAATATATTTATCGGAGAATGATCGGCCGTGCTGATGAAGCATTTTACCCCGATGGAATCGAGGATATCTTTGAATATCTCGCGTGCGTGCCGTTCTGAGTACCAATGATCTATGTCAATCAATCCGATTTGTCCGTCGGCATCCTGGAACTCATGATACTTGCAATCTGCCGTAATATAGACATCTGCTCCTTGCCGGATAGCTTCCGGAATAAACTCTGCTCCACTTCCTCCGCATAGCGCCACGCGTTCGATCATCTCTTTCTGCGCGCGGGTATAACGCACGTACGAGCAATCCAAAATATCGCGTACGCGTGTGAGAAATTCTTCATAGCGAATAGGAGAAGAGAGTGTCCCGATGACGCCCAAACCGGTCTTTTCGTCGGAAGAAGGTACTAAGATTCGATAGTTCTTTACGCCTAACTTATCCGCCAGACGGGTATTGATGCCTCCCATGACGGAGTCGAGCGAAGTATGGGCAGAATAGATTGCTATCTGATGACGTATAGCAGTCTCGACGATGCGTTGTTGAGCCGTCTCGCCGCATATCTGTTTGAGGCCGTGGAAAAGTAACGGATGATGACTGATGATAAGTTGACAACCTCTCTCAATAGCCTCATTGACCACCTCCGTTGTAACGTCTGTGGTCAAGAGAACGGAGTTAATCTCACGTCCCGTGTCACCTATCTGCATTCCCGAGTTATCCCATTGCTCTTGGGCACTCCGTGGCGCTACAGATTCTATGCTATCGATTATGGCTCGTAAGAGCACTTATTTCTTTTCCTCGGCAGCCGTTTCCTCTTCCTCCTTATCGGTGAAATCGGTAAAACCTGCATTAACGAGGATGTTGTACCATTGTATGAGTTTGCGTATGTCGGACGGATAAACGCGGTCGCGATCCCAGTTCGGCAGTACCTCATCGAACCATGCGCTGAGTTCGTTATTGGAAGCTTTTTTTACGTCAAAAGCAACCGGCTTGAGTCCTTCTTTCTTCCCTGCTGAGGTCAGCACTTCGCTCAGGCGTACATCATCCGCATCGGTGAACATAGAGATATCGCTAAGGGCAACAATCTTGTCACGCGCATAAGTCGGCATGCGTTTGCCGTCCACGAGACTCTCCACGATGAGCATGTTATTACCGCGGCTAACTAATTTGTACAATCCGGGTTTACCGGTGATAGCAAGGATATTCTTAAGCATATATTTCGTATTTTTTATGTTCGACTAATCAAAATCGGCTGCAAAGGTACAACAAAATTTTGAAATGTACAAGTAAAAAACTATTTTTTCACCATTTATCGGTGATAAATAGTACTTTATTCGCTTGTTAAGTCTTTCGCAAGGGATTCAATTTCCTCTTTGCAAGACCGCAACAACTTGGTCGCTTCCGAGGAGAGGCGTTTGTATTCCTCCATACTGAGAGCTTCTGCATTTTCCAGTTGTGCAATAATGGCTTCTGCACGTGCTATTGATTCATCGTACGTCATAATATCGTTATTTGCCTTTCCCGCGGAGAACGACTCCGACGGTGAAAAAGAGTATCTTGAGATCCAATAAAAGGGACATATTTTCTACATAGACGATGTCGCAGTTGAGCCGCTCAATCATTTTCTCCATCGTATCGGTATAGCCAACGCGAATAGGTCCCCAGCTGGTCAGACCCGGACGAACCTTGTAAAGCAGACAATAGTATGGCGCTTCCCGCATGATCTGCTCTATAAAATAGAGGCGTTCGGGACGCGGACCAACGATGGACATTTCTCCGCGAAGGATGTTCCATAGCTGCGGCAGCTCATCCAAACGGTACTTACGCAGCCATTTCCCGACACCCGTGATACGCGGGTCATCATCGGCTGTGAGTTGCGGTTTGCCTTCCTGCTCGGCGTGGTCAATCATCGTGCGGAACTTATAGATATAGAAGGATTTTCCGTACAATCCGATGCGCTCCTGGCGGTAGAAAACAGGACCGCGGGAAGAATACTTGACTTGTATCGCAACTAATATAAAAAGCGGCGAGAGAACGATGAGTCCGAGTGCAGAAACAACAAAATCAAAAGCTCGTTTGATACACAACTCCGAGTCTGTCATGGATTGTTCCGTGATGCGGATGAGAGAGGGATGATCGATCTGCCCGATACGCGCAGCTCCGGTGAGCATATCGTACACACGCGGGATCATACTGATCTCACAGGAGAGCGGATACAGACGTGCGATGAGTTCGTATAACTGACGGTCTGAATAACCGTCCGGCAAATCAATAATAATCTCGTCCTGTTCACCGGGGACAAGCGATTCTGCTTCTTGCGCGGAGTGAATCGTCCGAACCCGTGCTATACCGCGGTTTCTCGAGAGAAGAGTGATGGTCAGACGCGGTATATAGGCGAACGTGAACTGCAGCCCGAAAAGGACAGCGAGCGAAACGAGATAGCGGTTGTACGTATCCACTTGATCGTCAATAATGATGACGAAGAAAAATAGCAAAGAGATGACCGCTGTAGAAATGAAAGTCCGCAAAAACTCCCGCCAGAAAGGTTTTTGGAAGGGATGCACATAGTAGCCGGAGAGGTAATAACACCCCAGACAGACGAATGGGTAGATTACCAGGGGTTTCCAAAAGCTGAACGCCGGTATCAGTACATCGCTCATGCCCTCCATTCGTCCTTCGTAAACGATCCACCGGAAACCTAAAAAGCAAAGCCACACCAGTTCACTACTGATGAGGTCAGCCAAGAGATATGTCAGTTGTTGTTTGCGACGGAGATTCATTATGGGCGGATAATTTTGAAGCTGTTATCAGCATTGATTTTGATGATTGTACTGGGTTCGTGAGGCGTCTCGTCGTCCCGTCTGAATAAGCAAACGTAGTCTGTATGGTCTAGGATTAGTCTTACTATCTCCTTATAATACCTCGCAGTTGGTTCGCCGGAGATGTTAGCGGATGTGGAGACGATCGGTCTCTTGAGTTGTGCGCAGAGCGCGTTGCTGAACGGCTCCTTGGTAATACGTATTCCGACAGATCCGTCTTCGGCTATCAGGTTTGGTGCCAAATGGCGGGCGTTGGGGTAGATGATCGTCAATGGCTTTGCGGGTGAACTGTCACTACAGGAGGAGGAATCTTCATCGCAAGCGGTTTGTAGGAGCATTTCTGCGGACTCGGGGACATCGACATAGTAGTCAAGTTTGGCAGCGGAATCGAGGAGGACGAGCATGGATTTGGAATCCTCGCGTTTTTTGAGCGCATAGATGCGTGCGACCGCTTCGGGATTCGTAGCGTCACAACCAATTCCCCACACAGTATCTGTGGGGTACACGATGATTCCTCCTTGTCGCAAGACGCGCAGAGCTGCTTGTAAGTCTTCTTTGTCGTACCGCATAAAAATTGCACAATTTGGGTGCAAAATTACAAAAAAAAAGGCAAAAAACCAAAGAAAATGCAGAAAATCGACGAATTAAATCAAAAAAATCGCGGAATATTTGGTTATTTGGAAAAATTGTAGTAATTTTGTAGCCCCTTAAGTAGCGCGCGTCCGTAAGGCACGCATGTATGCAAAAAATATAAGGAATAAATCAAAACAAAAACAATAAACAAATTAAACAAATGAAAGAGTTAGATTTAACTAAGTATGGTATCAAGGGCGCAACCGTAATTGCACACAACCCTTCTTACGAGTACCTCTTTGCAGAGGAGACCAAGCCTGAGTTGACCGGTTATGACAAAGGTCAGGAGACCGAGCTCGGCGCAGTAAACGTAATGACAGGTATTTATACCGGTCGTTCTCCTAAAGACAAATACATCGTTGATGACGCTCAGAGCCACAACAACGTTTGGTGGACCTCTGAGGGTTATAAGAACGACAACCACCCGATGTCTGAGGACGTTTGGGCAAAGGTGAAAGAGCTGGCTATCAAGGAGTTGAGCAACAAGAACCTCTATGTAGTTGACGCTTTCTGCGGCGCAAACAAAGAGACACGTCTGGCTGTTCGCTTCATCGTTGAGGTAGCATGGCAGGCTCACTTCGTTAAGAACATGTTCATCCAGCCGACCGCAGAAGAGTTGGAGAACTTCGAGCCGAACTTCGTGATCTACAACGCTTCGAAAGCCAAAGTAGAGAACTACAAAGAGCTCGGTCTGAACAGCGAGACCTGTGTAGCATTCAACACCACGAGCCGTGAGCAGGTGATCATCAACACCTGGTATGGCGGTGAGATGAAGAAAGGTATGTTCTCGATGCAGAACTACTACCTGCCTCTCCGTGGCATCGCTTCGATGCACTGCTCGGCTAACACCGATATGGAGGGCAAGAACACCGCAATCTTCTTCGGTCTGTCGGGAACCGGTAAGACCACTCTGAGTACTGACCCGAAACGTCTGTTGATCGGTGACGACGAGCACGGATGGGATGACGAAGGCGTATTCAACCTCGAAGGCGGTTGCTATGCAAAGGTAATCAACCTCGACAAAGAGAGCGAGCCGGACATCTACAACGCTATCAAGCGCAACGCACTTCTTGAGAACGTAACGGTTGACGAGAACGGCAAGATCGATTTCGCAGACAAGAGCGTAACCGAGAACACCCGTGTTTCCTATCCGATCAACCACATCGAGAAGATCGTTCGTCCGATCTCTGCAGGTCCTGCTGCAAAGAACGTGATCTTCCTCTCTGCTGACGCATTCGGCGTACTGCCTCCTGTATCAATCCTTACTCCGGAGCAGACGAAATACTACTTCCTGAGCGGCTTCACCGCTAAGTTGGCAGGTACCGAGCGCGGTATCACCGAGCCGACCCCGACTTTCTCGGCTTGCTTCGGCCAGGCATTCCTGGAGCTCCATCCGACCAAATACGCAGAGGAGCTGGTTAAGAAGATGGAGAAGAGCGGTGCAAAGGCATATCTGGTTAACACCGGTTGGAACGGAACCGGCAAGCGTATCTCGATCCGCGACACCCGTGGTATCATCGACGCTATCCTTGGTGGCGACATCCTGAACGCTCCGACGAAGAAGATCCCGTATTTCAACTTCGAGGTACCGACCGCACTTCCGGGCGTTGATCCTGCTATCCTCGATCCGCGTGACACCTATGCTGACGCTGCTCAGTGGGAGGAGAAAGCAAAAGACCTCGCAGCTCGCTTCATCAAGAACTTCGACAAATACACGTCGAACGAAGCAGGCAAGGCACTCGTTGCTGCAGGTCCGCAACTTTAAATAAATGATACAAAGATAAATTACAACTATGCAAAACAAAGGACTTGTTAGAATTCTGGCGGTGTGCCTTGCGTTGGTATGCGCCTTCTACCTGTCGTTCTCTCTGGTGACGAGCCACTATGATAAGAAAGCAAAAGAGTACGCAGGTGGTGACGATGCGAAAGAGTACCTTTATCTGGACTCGATAGCAGCAAAGAAAGTATGGTTTGGTTACACCCTGAAAGAGTGCCGCGAGAAAGAGATCAATCTCGGTCTGGACTTGAAGGGTGGTATGAACGTGACGATGGAGGTGTCTGTACCGGACATTCTCGATGCGTTGAGCGGTCATAACGAGACTCCTAATTATAAAGAGGCTCTGGCACGTGCAAAACAGAAACAGAAATCCAGCGGTACCGATTTCGTGACGTTGTTCATTGAGTCGTACCGTGAGGTGGATCCGGATGGCCAGCTGGCTTCTATCTTCTCGACCTTCGAGTTGAAGGACAAGGTGACGCTGAACTCGACCAATTCAGAGGTAGAGAAAGTGATCCGCGAGGAGGTTGACGGTGCTATTCAGAACTCGTTCAACGTGCTCCGTACGCGTATCGACCGTTTCGGTGTTGTTCAGCCGAATATCCAGAAACTGGCTCAGCCGGGTCGTATCCTGATTGAGCTGCCGGGTATCAAAGAGCCGGAGCGTGTTCGTAAACTGCTTCAGGGTTCGGCTAACTTGGAGTTCTGGGAGACCTATGAGGCTTCCGAGCTCCTGCCGATATTGGCGCAAATCAACCGTGAGTTCGCTGCTACGAACGTAGCTGAGGCTGGCGAAGAGGCAAAAACAGCAGAGGTTGCTGAGGCTCCGAAGGCTGAAGAGGCTCCGAAAGCAGAGGAAGGTGAGCTCGCTGATTTGGTTGATAACTTGGGCGCAGACAGCGCTGCCGTTGAGGCAGATCAAGAGGCTCAGTTGGCAGAGTACAAGAAGAACAACCCGTTGTTCGCCATCCTCAATCCGTCCATCAACCAAGCCGGTCAGGCTTATCGTGGTCCGGTGATCGGTACCGTTCATTATGTGGATACCGCCAAGGTAAACGCGATGCTGAACTCGCAGATTGCGAAAGCTGTGCTGCCGCGTGACGCTCGTTTCTACTGGACAGTAAAAGCTATTGACGAGGCAGGTAGTTACTACCAACTCGTAGCGCTGAAGGCACAACGTGACGGTCGTGCTTCGTTGGAAGGTGATGTGATCACCGACGCTCGTGCAGACTTCTCGCAGCTGAGCGCTTATGCCAACGTATCAATGAGCATGAACGCTGAGGGTGCTAAGACCTGGCAGCGTCTGACCAAAGATAACATCGGCAAATCTGTGGCAATCGTGTTGGACGGCTATGTATATAGCTTCCCGACCGTGCAGAACGAGATAGCAGGTGGCAACAGCCAGATCACCGGTAACTTCACTGTCGAAGAGGCCAAAGACTTGGCTAACACTCTGAAATCCGGTAAGATGCCGGCTCCTGCCCGCATCATCGAGGAGAGCGTGGTTGGTCCGTCTCTGGGCCGTGAGGCTATCCAGTCGGGTCTCTGGTCATTCGTACTGGGCTTCTGCCTGATCCTGATCTACATGATCTTCTATTATGGCTGGATCCCGGGTCTCATCGCCGATGCAGCATTGCTATGTAATGTATTCCTGCTGCTGGGTATTCTCGCCTCCTTCTCCGCTGTCTTGACCCTTCCGGGTATCGCCGGTATCGTACTGACTATGGGTACCGCGGTCGATGGTAACGTGCTGATCTATGAGCGTATACGTGAGGAGTTGAAAGCCGGCAAAGGTATGCGCAAGGCTATCGAGGATGGTTTCAAGGGTGCTATCTCCGCCATTATTGATGCGAACGTGACTTCGTTCCTGACCGGTGCTATCCTCGCTATCTTCGGTACAGGTCCTATCAAGGGCTTCGCCGTGACATACATGATCGGTATCGTATCATCGTTCTTGACAGCCGTGTTCATCACTCGTCTGCTCTTGGAGGATTATGCAAGCAAGGAGAACGCCAAGGAACTGAGTTTCACCACCAAGCTGATGAAGAACTTCCTGCAGAACATTCATTTCGATTTCGTAGGCGCCCGCAAATGGGCTTACTGTCTCTCCGGTGCTCTGGTGATCTTCGCGATCTTGGGTCTGGAGCCGCATATCTTCGGTAAACTGAATCTCGGTATCGACTTCTCCGGCGGACGTAACTACGTGGTTCGTTTCGACCAAAACATCAATACCCAGGATGTACGCGAGAGTCTGGAGAAAACCTTCAAGGCTACCCTGGAGGGCGACGAGACCTTCTCGCTCAATGTTATCACGTATGGTAACGATGCCAACCAGGTTCGTATCTCCACCAACTACCGCATCCACGAGGACAACGCCGAGGCGGACGAATATATCGAGGGTCTGCTCTATGAGGGATGCAAGCCGTTCCTGGGCGATAATATCTCCTTCGAGGACTTCCACTCTACGGAGTCGAATGCCAACGTAGGTATCATGCAGAGCCAGAAAGTAGGTCCGGCTATCGCTGATGATATCACTACCAGCGCTATCTGGGCTGTGCTCGCAGCGCTTGTTGTGATCTTCCTCTATATCCTCCTCCGTTTCCGCAATTTCGCTTACTCGGTAGGTGCATTGGTAGCTCTGGCTCACGATACAGTAATTGTGCTGGGTCTGTACGCTATCTTGTGGAAGATCATGCCTTTCTCCATGGAGATCGACCAGGCATTTATCGCAGCGATCCTGACTGTAATCGGTTATTCAATCAACGATACCGTGGTCATCTTCGACCGTGTTCGTGAGTACAACAGCTTGTATCCGAAGCGCGAGCGCTTGCAGAACATCAACGATGCGTTGAACAACACTTTGAGCCGTACGTTCTCGACCTCAATGAGTACGTTCGTTGTATTGTTGGCGATCTTTATCTTCGGTGGTGAGACTATCCAGGGCTTCGTATTCGCACTTCTTGTAGGTGTGATCGTCGGTACCTATTCGTCTGTGTTCATCGCTTCACCGATCGCTTATGACATTCAGTTGGCGCAAGCTCGCCGTGCTGAGAAGAAGGCAGAATTGAAGAAATAATGGCTCGCAAGCAAGCACAGACCTGTTCTTTCTGCGGTCGTCCGATGCCGGAGATGTTCGCCGGTGAGCGTGACAATGCCATGATATGCAGCGATTGCATCGAAGCAGGGCATCGTATCTTGGCGTCCCGACCGAGGGTAAGTTCGGTACAAGGTGATGATCTGAGTTTGGAGACATTGCCGACACCGCAGGGAATAAAGGATTTTCTGGATCAATACGTCATCGGCCAGGAGGAAGCAAAACGCTTCCTCTCGGTCGCTGTGTATAACCACTACAAACGTCTGTTGCAGGACAAAAGCGAAGACGATGTGGAGATAGAAAAGAGTAATATCCTTCTGGTCGGTTCTACGGGAACGGGCAAGACGCTGCTGGCTCGTACAATCGCTAAACTGCTGAAAGTGCCGTTTGCGATAGGTGATGCCACCGCATTGACGCAAGCCGGTTATGTCGGCGAGGACGTAGAGTCGTTGCTGGTTCGGTTGTTGCAAGATGCTGAGTATGATGTCACAAAGGCGCAAAGAGGTATCGTCTTTATCGATGAAATCGACAAGATTGCCCGTAAATCGGAGAATATGTCCATCACTCGGGATGTGAGCGGTGAGGGCGTTCAGCAGAGCCTTTTGAAGATGCTGGAGGGTTCTATTGTCAATGTGCCGCCTCAAGGAGGCCGCAAGCACCCCGACCAGGAGCTGATTCATGTGGACACGCATAATATTCTCTTTATCTGCGGTGGGGCTTTCGATGGCATTGAGCAGAAGATAGCCCAACGCTTGCATACCCAGGTAATCGGTTTCTCGGCTCAAGCAGAGGCAGAACGCATTGATAAGAATAATCTGTTGCAATATATCGCTCCGCAAGATCTGAAATCTTTTGGTTTAATCCCGGAGATTATCGGCCGTCTGCCTGTGTTGACTTATCTGCAACCCTTAGATAGAAAAGCCCTGCGCAACATTCTGACGGAACCTAAAAATGCATTGACCAAACAGTACGAGAAACTGCTGGCGATGGATAATGTGACGCTTACCTTTGACGAAGAAGCGTTGGATTATATAGTGGACAAGGCGCTCGAGTATAAACTTGGCGCACGTGGCCTGCGAGGGTTGATGGAGACGGTGATGATGGATCTGATGTTTGAATTACCGAACCATAAGAAAACCGGCGCGCCGCAGAAGTTCACGGTTACCAAAGAATTTGCCCGTGAGAAATTAGAAAAGGCAGACTTCGTCCGACTTCAAAATGCAATATAAGAAGAATAAACGCGACTCGATTGAGCCGCGTTTGTTTTTTTAGAATCCGCTATATACAATTTCCAGTTTCATACCGTTCTTAGCCGACCGAATCTTCGTTGCGGAAACGGTTTGTTGCTGGCGAACGGAAGTAACGGCGGTGGCTGAGTTGGAGACAGTTGAAGTACCGATGGTAACGGGCACCAAGAGCATATTCAGCGTCGGATTATTATTCACCTCATATAACTTTTCCCTTAATATCTTATGCAATCTGTCGGTCAGGAAATCAGACATGTCGTACGAGTAGTAATAAATCGCATCCCCCACGGAGTCCACGCCTTGTGTTAATGTTCCTAATAGCGCGCAGGTATCGGAAGGCAATTCCCTGTTGAGGAAGAACCGCTCAAGGCTCTCTTCACGAATCAGCAACATGTTTGACGCCGGTTGAATCCAGTCATTATAGGTCTTTTCGCTGGACGAACCGGTGAATTTATTCTCCACACTCACGCGTACCTCTGCCTTGTTGACGTACGGCCATTTGACGGTGTCTCCCGTTAGCGGGTCACGCATGTTTTGAATGATCGTGTCCGCAATCTCTTTTAATGGGAATTGCAGGCGCGTATATACGCACGCGGGCGCGATAATATAATTATAGGTGTCGGAGTCATTTTGCAGTTTCTCGACCAACTCTTTTTTGTCTTCGTAATAGAGATGGTTCACAGTGCGCACTTCGGAGTTGGCATAAAACGCCTTGAAATCATGTACTACGGTGTCCCGGCCGGCTTTATTATACCCGAAACGGTAGTAAACACCCAACGCAATATCGGAGATATTAAGAATAGTGGACGAACCGAAGGAGGTCTCTATCAAGAGTCCTTTGAAAGCCTCGTTGAAGGTCTTTTGGTCAGTAAAGGAGCGGATTGAAGCAAACTCCTGCATAAAATCATCATTCACACGCATCCTCACCATGGGCGAATAAGTGCCGTCGTTATTCTGAATGGAGTCGAGTTTTTCCGAGGCAATCACAATGCGGTGATTTGTCAGGATACTCTTTTCCCGAGAGCAATAGTCGCTGATATTCAAGTCTGTGGGATAAGTGCCGGAGTACTGGAAGGTCTGCTTGTCCATGAGATAAGCATTTACCGCTATCGGAGAGTTCGGGTCTCCTTCCCAGCTGGAATAATACATGAACAGACAGATGGAATCTACCGAATCCACCGCAAAATCTGCGGGATACGAGTAGCCTTCCGGACAAGCCAATTGCGTTAAGATAGATGCTCTGAGAGTTCCGTAGTCCGTCTCTATCTCGCCTAAGAGAAAAGAGTCCGCCTGAGAGATGATGGCGTCGCAACTATCCACGACGGACGAGATATTAAATGTATCTGCCAACACGAAAATCTTGTCATCCGCATCCAAAACAGACTGACCGGTTGTCGCTACATCGTCCTTACACCCGGTCCACAAGCCCATTATAGCCGCCAAAAACACTATGAAAACAGTGCGTTTACTCATTCCCCTTTTGTTGCAACAATGTTTGATAAAACTCCCATTGACGGGCACATGCATCATTCAAATCTTCCTTTGCTTCGTACGGCAAAATAGGCTTGCCTTTGGTTTCCGCGTAATTAGCCACACGCTGATTGACTTTCGGCGTTGCATAGACGATAGCATCCGAATAATCCACCGCCAGACGCAGTAATTCCTCGTATCCAACGGGGAAATCCGCAATGGATCGCACATCCGTGTTGGTGATGCCGTCAATGCGCAGTTTGTCCGCAAACTTCGTGGAGAAAGGCTTTTGGTATTCGTTATCGTCTAACATGAGTACGATTTTGGAATTCGCGAAGAACGGTTCGTCATTGAACGCCTTCTTGAGATAAAGCGGCGCTAACGCACTCATCCATCCGGAGCAAAGAATGATATCCGGTGTCCAGCGCAGCTTCTTGACGGTCTCGATGGCACCGCGTGCGTAGAAAATCACGCGATCGTCATTGTCGGCATACTCCACACCATTCTCATCTGCCACACCTTTGCGGCGATGGAAAAGATCATCGTTGTCGATGAAATAAATCTGGATTCTTGCCGTTTGAATAGACGCAACTTTAATCAGAAGTGGATGATCGGAATCCTCGATGATTAAGTTCATACCCGAGAGTCGAATCACTTCGTGTAACTGGTTTCTGCGTTCGTTAATCTCGCCAAACTTCGGCATGAAAGTACGCGTCTCATAACCGTGTGCCTGAAAGTATTCAGGTAACTGACGATTAAGCAGACGAATGGGATTTTCCTCTGCTAAATAGGGGGTGATCTCCTGCGAGATAAATAGGATGCGTTTCGGCTCTTTCATAGACAAAATACATTTTCGCAATGCAAAGGTACGAAAAAAAATTGACATATTAAAAAAAAATGTAAAAAAAGTGACGAAAAATTTTATTTTTCGACAAATTTTGACTATCTTTGCACGTTTTTTGGCAAATTAAATATAAAATTATGCAAATAGTTTCTACAAAAAAAGAGTTACAAACTCTTGTGAAGGCTTGTAAGGAGAGCCACAAAACAATCGGTCTGGTGCCCACAATGGGGGCGTTGCACCAAGGTCACGCTTCGCTCGTGAAACGTGCCGTTGCCGACAATGACATCTGCGTTGTTTCGGTCTTTGTTAATCCCACACAATTTAATAATAAGGAGGATTTGGCAAAGTACCCGCGTAACATTGAGCGCGATGCGGAACTGCTGAGTTCCATCGGAGCGGATTACGTCTTTGCGCCGACGCCGGAGGAGATGTATTCTGCAGAAGAAATGAATACGACTTTTGCGTTCGATTTTGCCGGTCTGGATCAGGTCATGGAAGGAAAAATGCGTCCCGGACATTTCAACGGAGTAGTGCAAGTGGTGAGCCGCTTGTTCTATCTTGTCCAGCCGGATAAAGCCTATTTCGGAGAGAAGGATTTCCAGCAATTAGCGATCATTCATCATATGGTTGAGCGCAGCTCAATGGCTGGCACGTTCGGAAATCTGCAGATTATCGACTGTCCTATCGTCCGTGAGGAATCCGGGCTGGCGCTTTCCAGTCGTAATGAACGTCTTTCTGCAGCAGAAAAAGAAACTGCTCTGGCTATCTCGAAAACGCTTTTTGAGTCGTTGAAATGGGCAAAAGAAGCAACAGCAACCGCTTCATCCGCACACCAAAACCCCGCTCACTCCGTTGCTGCCGTCCGGCAACGCGTGATGGATACCATCAACGCCGTTCCCGGTCTGGAAGTGGAGTATTACGAGATTGTGGATCAGACGACACTTCTTCCGACGGACACCTTTGAGCATGCCATAGGATGCGTCACCGTGTATTGCGGCCCCGTTCGCTTGATTGATAACATCAAATACGAATAACCTTTCCATTGAGATTCAGTAAGTCTGTTCCCGACGGTCAACCGACGGTCAAGCGACGGTCAACCGACGGTCAAGGCTTACGTAAGTACAATGCTACACCCTCATAAGGACCCGTGAAAATCGTTTTTGATCAACATATTCCTTTTCTTTTGGAAACCATCCGGCGTGAATGGCCGGAAGTGCAAATTTATCCGATGAAACCGGAGAAAATCGATGCTTCCACCGTGCACGATGCCGATATTCTGATTGTCCGCACGCGAACCAAAGTGAATGAACAGTTGTTGAAGGAGTCAAACGTACAGTTGGTTTGTACCGCTACCATCGGTTATGACCATATTGATACTGCTTATTGCGAGTCTCACGGAATACGGTGGATGTCTTGTCCCGGATGCAATGCGCAAGCTGTCTGCGATTATATTGAGGAAGCCATCGATGAGTACGTCCGGGCATCCACTCCCGTTTTGCCACTAACCATCGGTGTCGTTGGAGTCGGGCATGTAGGGAGCAAAGTGGCAGCGATGGCAGAGCGGAAAGGAATGAAAGTCCTCCTCAATGATCCGCCAAAAGGAATAGGTGTTTCTCTCGATAAAATCGGAAGAAATAGCGATATTATCACCTTCCATGTACCGCTTAAGAACTCTCCGGCAGAGTATCCTACGTATCACCTTTGCGACGAAGCGTTTCTGGCAAAATGTAAGCCCGGAGCACTGATCATCAACGCTGCCCGTGGAGGCGTGGTGGACGAGGAAGCCTTGTTGCGCAGCGGGCATCCTTTCATCTTAGACACTTGGGAAGGAGAGCCGGATATCAATCCTGCCGTTTTGAACGGTGCTTTTCGCGCTTCCATGCACATCGCCGGCTACTCGGTGGAAGGCAAACGAAACGCATCGCAAATGTGTCTGAATGCTATCGCGGAGCAGTTCTCGCTCCCGAAGATTAATCTTTCGGCTTACCCGTATCTTGGTCCCTCGGCGGCTCCAAAAAATGGCGAACAATGGCTTGATGCCATCTCTCGATCTCTCAAGGCGCATCCGGAGAATTTTGAGGCTTTGCGCAAGGACTATCCGTTAAGAGAAGGGTAGTTTAGCGCTTTATAGTACAATTTATGGGCTAAAAGTGCTGTTTTTTTTGCATATATGCAAATTTTTTTGTACCTTTGCGCCCGATTTGAAAAAAGTAATTGATAACAAACAGAATAAATGGCAAATTTTCAGAAGTTGACTCCTCGTTCGGAGGATTATTCAAAATGGTACAACGAGTTGGTCGTCAAGGCCGATTTGGCGGAGCAGTCTGCGGTGCGCGGATGTATGGTGATCAAGCCTTACGGTTACGCTATCTGGGAGACTATCCAAGCAGAATTAGATCGTCGTTTCAAAGAGAAAGGGGTAAAAAATGCCTATTTTCCCCTCTTGATTCCGAAATCGTTCCTCAGCCGTGAAGCGGAGCATGTGGAGGGTTTCGCCAAGGAGTGTGCGGTCGTTACCCATCACCGTCTGATGAACGACCCTAATGGCAAAGGCGTAGTAGTCGATCCGCAGGCAAAGTTGGAGGAAGAGCTGATTATCCGTCCGACCTCGGAGACCATCATCTGGAGTACCTACAAGAACTGGATTTCGTCGTACCGCGACCTGCCTATTCTCTGCAACCAGTGGTGTAACGTGATGCGTTGGGAGATGCGTACGCGTCTCTTCCTGCGTACTGCCGAGTTCCTCTGGCAGGAAGGACACACTGCCCATGCGACCAAGGAGGAGGCAGAGGATTACGCACGTCAGATGCTGGATGTCTATGCGGATTTTGCGGAGAGTGTGATGGCGATTCCTGTTGTCAAAGGTGTCAAGTCCCCCAACGAGCGTTTCGCGGGCGCGCTGAATACCTATTGTATTGAGGCGATGATGCAGGATGGCAAAGCGCTGCAAGCCGGTACGTCACATTTCTTGGGTCAGAATTTTGCGAAATCCTTTGACGTGCAGTTCCTCACCAAGGAGAATAAATATGAGTATGTATGGGCTACCTCGTGGGGCGTCTCGACGCGTCTGATGGGTGCGTTGATCATGACGCACAGCGATGATAACGGTTTGGTTCTTCCTCCGCATCTGGCGCCGATTCAGGTGGTTATCGTTCCGATTTTCAAAAAACAGGAGGATCTGGACAAACTGCTCGCCAAACTGAACCCGATTGCTGATCAACTGAAGGCACTTGGTATCCGCGTCAAGGTAGATGCTGACGAGAAATATACACCGGGTTACAAGTTCGCTGACTACGAATTGAAGGGTGTACCTGTTCGTCTGGCGATGGGCGGTCGTGATCTGGAGAACGGTACGATTGAGATAGCACGCCGTGATACCCAGACCAAAGAGACCATTTCTATCGATGGAATCGCGGAAATCGTGAAGAATCTCCTGGAGGAAATACAGAAGAACCTCTTGCAAAAAGCACTCGATTTCCGTATCGCCAACACCCGTGAAGTGAATAGCTACGACGAGTTTAAAGAGGAACTCAAGAAAGGTGGCTTCCTGCTCGCCCATTGGGACGGAACGCCGGAGACCGAGCAGCGTATCAAGGATGAGACGAAAGCAACTATCCGTTGCATCCCTCTGGCTGATCTGCCGGGTCATCATAACGAACCGGGCAAGTGCATCCTGACCGGAAAACCCTCTGCGGGACGCGTTATTTTCGCCCTGAATTATTAATTGGCACAATATTTGTCAGTAGCCTTGTGAAATGAAGCGACTACTGCACATAGTACTGGTTTTGGCAGTGAGCATGAATATGTTCGCTGCCTCTCAGTATATGGACTCCTGTGCTATCTCTGTGCGCGATGGCGACACACTTTATATGGCATGGCTGCATGAGGTGTGGGTCTATCCGCCGATGAAATTCAAGAATAAGAAGCAGGAGAAATTCTACTGGCGAACCGTGCGGGACGTGAAAAAATGCCTGCCTTATGCCAAGATGATCAGCAAAGATATGGAATATGCGGACCAGGAATTAGCCAAACTGCCCGATAAGAAAAGCCGCAAGAAATGGTGGCGCGCCTTCGAAAAGCAGCTTTTCAAAAAATACGAGAAGGATTTCCGGGGTATGTATGCCTCCCAAGGAATGATGCTCATGAAACTCATGGATCGGGAGACAGACCGAACGAGCTATGAACTCATCAAGCAATACAAAGGTAAAACCACTGCGAATTTCTGGCAGTTTGTCGCCAAACTGTTCAAAAATGATCTGAAAGAAGAGTACGATGCGTCCGATAAAGACCGAATCGTCGAGCGCGTCATCAACTTAGTGGAAGCGGGCCAACTATAGGTTCGCTTCTTCCTCCTTGTCGTCTATCTTCTCCTGGATGATATTTCGCCGCGTAAGCAGCATCGCTTGCAGCACTATCGCAGGCCAGACGGCTGCAAAATTCGGATATAGAGTAGCATAGTGCTGATCGGTCATGCGATAGGCATATACGATCATCAAGATATAAAAAAGCCCCGCTGCGGTAATGGTAAAAAAGACCAACGTCATTCGTCCTCTATAACTGAAAAAGCACAGCAGACATAGAATACTGCCCCACAACATCGCCTTGCTGCAATAATACAACCCTTTCACTGACATAACCTCCACCACTTCTTCTGCCCCGGTACTTAGTTCTCTTTGCATCACGATAAACTGCTTCTGGTCCTCCATTCTGAAACTGCGGGTATATAATATACCCGTGTCGCTCTGGAAATTAAATACCGGTCTCGTGCCCAATAAAGCGGCAGCGATGATGGCGATAGCCATATAGACCCAGCGTCTGAGCATGCGAGGAGGAATGATAGATTTTTTCTGTTCCATAAGTGAGCAATTATTTTTCGTTCATGTGTAATTTTCGACGGGAGGCTAAAAGCACGATGACCGCGGTGACAGCAGAGAGGGTGTCGCTGACTGGAATCGACCACCATACGCCGTCCAACGGATCTGCAAAAACAGCCGGCAGAAACAACGCCAGCGGAATGAGATAAATCACCTGACGCGTGAGACTCAGGAAAATAGCTTTTCCGGCTTTGCCGATAGAGGTGAAGAGGTTTCCCGTAACCATCTGAAAACCAATGATCAGCATCGTGGAGCATATGATTCGCATCGGGCGGATAGTCCGGCTGATTAGTTCTCCGTCATGTGTAAAAATTCGCGTCATCGCCTCCGGGAAGCATTCTCCTAAAATGAACGCGATGCCCATGACGCCTGTCGCATAAAGGCATGTGAGGTAGAAAGAGCGCAACATCCGGTCGTAGTGTCTGGCGCCGTAGTTATAACCCGCAATAGGTTGCATGCCCTGATTCAGACCCATCACAATCATCGCAAACACAAACGTCAGACGGTTGATCACCCCGTACGAGGCAATCGCCAAGTCTCCTCCGAAAGCCTTCAGTTGGTTATTGATGATGATGACGACAAAACAATGCGCGATATTATACAGGAATGGCGACATTCCGATCGCCAACGCACGGACGGTAATATGCTTGTTCAAACGCCAAATACCCCGATGAAATCGAATTAATTCGTTCTTATCCAGGAATTTGGTGAACTGCCAGATAACAGCTACCGCTTGACTCAAAACAGTCGCCAGAGCCGCTCCGCGAACACCCATATCTAAACCGAAAATGAAAATCGGGTCTAAAATCACATTGATCACTACCGCCACTATCGTTGCCGTCATGGAGAATCGCGGGTGACCTGCCGAGCGAAGCATCGAGTTGAGACCGAAATAAATGTGCGTCAGAATATTGCCGTACAGGATGATCTCCATGTATTCATGCGCGTAAATTAAGGTGTCCTCGCTCGCGCCAAAAGCCATCAGAATAGGGTCTAACCAGATCAAACCGACTGCCATGACAACAGCGGAAAGGATGATATTCATCACAATCACATTCCCCAACACCCGATTTGCTTTCTCGTAATCTTTCTCGCCCAGGTAAATAGCCAATAGCGACGAAGCGCCCACGCCCACCAGGCTTCCGAAGGCTGCGCAGATATCCATAAAGGGCTTCGCCACCGTCAGCGCGCCTAACGCCAATGCCCCGCAGCCATGACCGATATAGATCGAGTCCACGATGTTATATAGCGAAGTAGCCGTCATGGCGATGATGGCAGGGAGTGCGTATTTGAATAGCAGTTTATGTACCGGCGCAGTGCCGAGTTCGGCGGTCTTATTCATTCTTCAAGGCCTGAGCGATTTGTTCGAAGGCGGCTGCGGCCGGATGACCGACTTGCAAAGCGATAGGAGTGCCTTCATCGCCTCCCTCGCGGATGGATTGTACTAACGGAATCTGCCCTAATAACGGCACATCCAACTCTTCAGCCAGTTTTTTTCCACCGTCTTTGCCGAAAATATAGTACTTGTTTTGCGGCAATTCAGCCGGGGTAAACCACGCCATATTCTCGATGAGACCGAGGATTTTGACATTCACTTTCTCGTTGCGGAACATCTCTACGCCTTTGCGGGCATCTACCAACGCTACCTCCTGAGGAGTCGTCACGACGATTACTCCGGTCAGATGTAGCGATGAAATCAGGGTTAAATGAATATCGCTCGTTCCTGGAGGCAGGTCGATCAGGAAATAATCCAACTCACCCCAATGAGCATCTTCTATCAGCTGTTTCAGGGCATTCGATGCCATTCCGCCACGCCAGATAACCGCTTGTTCCGGATTAACAAAGAACCCGATGGAAAGCATCTTCACGCCGTACTGTTCAATCGGCTCAATGAGTGTTCTTCCTTCGATTTCAACGGAGTATGGACGGCAATCTTCTGTGTGAAACATCTTCGGCATGGAAGGCCCGTGGATATCTGCGTCCAGCAGTCCTACGCGGTAACCCGCTTGCGCCAATGCCACTGCCAGATTCGCTGTCACGGTCGATTTGCCTACTCCGCCTTTGCCGCTATGTACGGCGATAATCTGTTTGGCATGAATAGGCGAGTCGTGCTGCTCCGGAGACTCATTGTGTTTGACAAACTTCGTGTGAATCTGCGCCTGGATATTAGGATCAACATACGTCTGCAGGGCCACTTCCGTCGCTTTCAACACAGATTTCAGAAACGGATCATTGTCCTTCTGAAAAATCAAAGAGAAAGACACCTCAAATCCCGAGATACGAATATCGTCCTCCAGCATTCCGCTTTCTATCAAGTCTTTCCCGGTTCCCGGATAGCGCACATGACGCAGGGCATCGATTATTTGTTGTGGATACATACGTGTATTTTTTCAAATTGCCTGCAAAGGTACAACAAAATTCCCACATACGCAAATAATTTCGTAAAAAATACGCGCGCGCTTGCATATGTCGTAAAAAAGCAGTAACTTTGCAGCCGTTTTTACGGCTTGCAAATGATTAACAACAAAATATGAAGAAATTTAACGAGTACAAGAAATTAGATTTGCCCGCGCTGAGCAAAGAAGTGTTGGAGCAATGGGAGAAAGAAAATTTATTCGAAAAAAGTATCTCTACCCGCGAGGGACATCCGCAGTTCCTCTTTTTTGAAGGACCTCCTTCGGCAAACGGAATGCCGGGTATCCACCACGTCATGGCGCGTACCATCAAGGACACTTTCTGCCGTTTCAAAACGATGCAGGGTTTTCAGGTTCGCCGCAAGGCAGGATGGGACACCCACGGTCTGCCGGTAGAGTTGGGAGTGGAGAAAATGTTGGGTATCACCAAGGAAGATATCGGCAAGAAGATCTCCGTCGATGAGTACAATGCCGCTTGCCGCCGGGAGGTGATGAAATATACCAAGGAATGGACCAACCTTACCAAGCAGATGGGCTACTGGGTTGATCTAGACAACCCCTATATCACCTATGACAACAAGTATATCGAGACCCTTTGGTATCTCCTCAAGGAGCTCTACAAGAAGGGTTACCTCTATAAGGGTTATACCATTCAGCCTTATTCCCCTGCTGCCGGAACAGGTCTGAGTTCCCACGAGCTCAACCAGCCCGGTTGCTACCGCGACGTCAAAGATCTCACTTGCACCGCCCGCTTCAAAGTAAAAGACGGTCGTTACATCATCGCTTGGACCACTACCCCTTGGACGTTGCCTTCCAACACGGCTCTCTGTGTGGGTCCGAAGATTGACTACGTAGAAGTGGAGACACCCACCGGCGACCATATTATCCTTGCGGAGGCTCGCCTGAGCGCTTATCAGAAAGACCTCTGCGGAACGGATGAAGAAGGCAAAGCTCTGGAGCCGAAGATCGTCGCTCGCTACAAAGGTTCCGAACTCGTCGGTCTTGAATACGAGCCGCTCTTCCCATGGGTCAACCCGGGCGAAGGAGCTTTCCGCGTCATCCCGGGAGACTACGTTACCACCGAAGACGGAACCGGTATCGTACATATCGCCCCTACTTTCGGAGCGGACGATAAGAAGGTTGCAGACGCAGCCGGCGTGCCGGGTCTCTATATGCAGACCAAGAACAACGGACCGCGGCCTATGGTCGATTTCACCGGTAAATATTGGCGCGTGGAAGACCTCGACGAAGAGTGGTACAAAGCGAATGTCAACGACGAACTCTACCGCAAGTATGCCGGCAGATGGGTGAAAAACGCCTATGACCCGCAGTTTACCATCGAAGGAAAGTACGATGAAACCGCAGCTTCTAAGGCAGAAACGCTCGATCTCCACCTCTGTCTGGAGATGAAGGCAGACGGCCGTCTCCTCCGCACGGAGAAACATGTGCACTCGTATCCGCATTGCTGGCGTACCGACAAACCCGTCCTCTACTACCCGCTTGACTCCTGGTTCATCAAATCTACCAAAGCCCGCGAGGAGATGATTGCCCTCAATAAGACCATCAACTGGCAACCGGAATCCACCGGAACAGGACGTTTCGGTCAGTGGCTCAACAACCTCAACGACTGGAATCTCTCCCGCTCGCGTTATTGGGGAACGCCGCTGCCGATCTGGCGCACCGAAGATGGTTCCGAGGAAATTTGTATCGGTTCCATCGCAGAATTGTTCGATGAAATCGAGAAATCTGTGAAGGCGGGCTTCATGAAAGCGAACCCTTGGCCGAACCACAAAGTGGGCGATTATTCCAAAGCCAACTACGATCCTTCGGTCATCGATCTCCACCGTCCGTACGTGGACTCGATCATCCTCGTCTCCCCGTCCGGCAAACCCATGAAGCGTGAACTCGACCTCATCGATGTATGGTTCGATTCGGGCGCGATGCCGTACGCACAAAACCACTATCCCTTCGAGAACGCCGACCTGCCACGCACGGCAGACTTCATCTCCGAAGGAGTGGACCAGACCCGCGGATGGTTCTTCACGCTCCATGCCATCCACACGATGATCGAAGGAACGGTAGCCTACAAAAACGTCATCTCCAACGGTCTTGTACTTGATAAGAACGGCAACAAGATGTCCAAGCGCCTTGGCAACGCAGTCGATCCGTTTGGCGCACTTGATACGTACGGAGCCGATCCCGTGCGTTGGTACATGCTCACCAACTCTTCGCCGTGGGAGAACCTCAAATTCGACCCCGAAGGAGTCGATGAGGTCCGCCGCAAATTCTTCGGCACACTCTATAACACCTATTCGTTCTTTGCGCTTTACGCTAATGTAGATCATTGGACGGTCGAATCCCGACAGTCAACCGACGGTCAACCGACGGTCAAAGCCAATGTTATACCCACGCAAGGACTCTCTGAGATCGACCGATGGATCCTTTCCAAGCTCAATTCGCTCGTCAAAGAGGTCACCGAAGCCTACGAAACATACGAACCGACCAAGGCCGGACGTGCTATCTCGGATTTCGTGCAGGACGACCTCTCTAATTGGTACGTGCGCCTGAACCGCAAACGTTTCTGGGGCGGAGAGATGAACACAGACAAACAAGCGGCTTACACAACTCTCTACACCTGTCTCAAGACCGTAGCGCAACTCATGGCGCCGAACGCACCGTTCTTTGCCGATCGTCTCTACCGTGACCTCACGGGCGAAACGGTACACCTCAGCACGTGGCCGAAAGCCGACGAAGCGCTCATCAACAAGACCCTTGAGCGTCAGATGTACCTCGCGCAGCAGGCAACCTCTACGATCCTTTCGCTCCGCAAACGCGCTGAGAAGAATGTGCGTCAGCCACTGCAGAAAGCGGTCATCCCGACGCCGGATCAAGAATCGCAACGTGCATTGATGCACGTTTCAGACCTCATCAAATCGGAGGTCAACGTCAAAGAGTTGGTTATCGTTCCTGCCGAGCAATCGGAGATCCGTTTGGTCAAGAAGATCAAACCGAACTTCAAAGTCCTCGGTAAGAAAGTCGGCGCGAACATGAAAGCCGTAGCCGCTGAGATCAACGCGATGAACCAAGACCAGATTGCTCAAATGGAGCAAAACGGCAACTATCAACTATCAACTGTCAACTATCAACTGATAGCCGAGGATGTGGAAATTTTGACGGAAGACATGCCGGGCTGGTTGGTAGCCAATAACGGAATCCTTACTATCGCGCTGGACATCGAGCTGACGGATGAACTCATCGAAGAAGGTATTGCGCGTGAGCTGATCAACCGCATTCAGAACCTCCGTAAGTCGTCCGGCTTGGAGATCACCGACCGCATCGAGATCGAACTCGAAGACTGTCCTCAGATCCACAACGCAGTTCTCCACTGCGGTGATTACATCAAATCGCAAGTACTCGCTACCAAACTCGAACTCAATTCTCAATTGTCAACTGTCAATTGTCAAATCCTCGAGATGGACGGTTATAACGTGAATATTAACATCAAAAAAGCATAAAAGGATGAAAAAAGTATTGGTTTTTGCAGCGATTTTAGCAATTGCAGCAGGTTTTGTATCCTGCCAGAGAGAAGCCTCCACTTTTGCCAAAGAAGACTTGATCGGCAGATGGCAAGCGCCCTCCGGCGACACCTTGCAGTTCATGGTCTTTCAGCCCGACATCGCTCCGACGCCGGAAGGTCTATCTGGCGAGTTCCGCTATGGTTATGAGTGGGACATGAACGACCATAAAGGATGGGATGACAGCCAGGGTACGTATGAGGATTTTCTCTTCACACCCATCGATAAAAACGGAGCTTTTCACGGAAACGGATGGTTTGTCTGGCAACTCGACCCCAATGGTAATTTCCTCTTGGGCCACCTGATGAACAACGATGGAGCGGTAATTCCGAAGCCCTATAAAGTGACCGTATTGACCGGTTCCAGTCTGACTTATAAAGATGATTTCGGTACTTTCCATTCATTTACAAAAATAAAGCAATGAAACGCGCTTTAAAAATCCTCGGCTGGACGCTGCTGAGTATCGTTCTGGCGGTAGTGCTGGTAGCGAGTATCGCTATCTACGTCGTCTTTACGCCGGAGCGTTTGACGCCTATTGCCCGCCAAGCAGCGGACAAGTTTATCACCTGCGAGCATGAGATCGGCGAAGTGGATTTGACGTTCTTCTCCACCTTCCCGCGTTTTGGTCTGCGGGCGGATGGACTGCTGCTCATCAACCCCAAAGCCGGTGCGCAGAACGACACAGTAGTGGAGGCAAAACATCTGGTAGCCACGGTGGATGTGATGGAGTTTTTAAACAACAAGAACCTCCATGTACACGAAGCGATTTTGGACGATGCTACCGTCAATTTCTACATAGCCGGGGATGGCACGACGAACCTTACAGACGTCTTTGTAACCTCACCCGACACGACAGAAGAGGACACTTCGGCTTTCTCTCTGCCTTTTGATGCTCTGCGCGTGGACGGACTCCGAATCAAAGCCAACGCCATCACTTTCCTCGATGATAAGGACACAATCTGCGCTTCTCTCGGTCAAACGGACTTGGGTGCCAGCGCAAATAGTTGGGAAGATATTTTCCTCTCGCTCGACGCGCAAGACGTGTGTGCGAGTCTCAAAGGCGAGACGTACGCCGATTCGCTGCATGTGACGCTTGATGCACCCATGGCGGTTAATTTGGACACCATGCATTTTGCTTTCCGACGTGCCGAATTAGCGGTCAATGAGTTTGCTCTCGTATTGAGCGGAACAGCAGATATTCGCGATTCCATCGGTATAGATGCAGGGGTAGCTACGAAAGATAAATGGCAAATCCAACCGCTCTTGGCGCTCGTTCCGGCGAAGTTCACCTCTGCGTTGAAAGATATTGAGGTGGACGGTAAGGTCGCTTTGGAAGCGGACATCAAAGGATTCTTAGGCGAAAACGCAATGCCGCTGGTAAAAGCACGTTTGACCTTAGAGGACGGCGAAGGAGCCTACAAACCTCTGCCGTACAAACTGCGGGATTTGGAACTCGATGCCGATGCTCTCTTGGATCTGAATAAGAAAGAACCTTCCTCCGTGACGATTCGTAATCTGGCAGCCAAGACCAAAGACAGCAAACTCTCTGCGACCGGAACAGTCAACGATCTGATGGGGAATATGTTGCTGGATCTGGCATTGAATCTCGATGCCCATCTTCCTGATTTTGCATACTTCCTACCGGATAGCATGACACTCCTCGGACGCGCAAAAGGCTCGATGAAATCGAAGATATCTCTTGCTGACCTCACGGAAATGCGGCTCCATAAAGGTCGTATATCTGCGGACTTGGTTTTGGATGACATCCGCTATGAGCAGGACTCGATGATCGCTATCCTGCCTCACAGTACGGCGAAGATTCAAATCCCGAACGCCACACCTTCCCGCAAATCCGTTAACTGGGCGCGCGCTGAGATTGTGAGCGATAAGATTGATTTCGTCATGGGAGAGGGTACTCACGCCATGATTGATGCCCCGGTCCTTAAAGCCGAAGCAGCTAATGTCCTCAACAAAGAGCAGGAGTATTTCGCTTCGCTGGCTTTCGATGCCCTGGATGCGAAATATGACACCATCCTCGCAGACCTGAAAGCCTCGGAGTTGGAAGCGTTCGTCAGTGGCGGACAGAAGATCAGCGCCAAACTCAAGACGCAAGCCTTAACAGCCTCCATGGGTGAAGAGCTGAAGGCAAAAACCGGCTCTCTGGCTTTGGAAGCCGCATCCCGCTATAACAAAGATGGCGAGAACGCACTCCTCAAATGGAATCCGAGGCTGAAGATCAACCTCAAAGACGGTTTCCTGAACTTGCCTTCCCGTTTGCCGGAAGCAGTCATCATCCCGTCTATCGAGTTTAAGTACTCCAACCGCGAAATGGCGATTGATAACAGCCGCATTGTGTTGGGTAACTCCGATCTGGAGCTAAAAGGTAATGTGCGTAACATCGGCAAATGGTTCCGCCACGAGGATATTTTACAGGGCGATTTAGAGGTCGTTTCCAACCATTGTGACGCGAACCAACTTCTCGCATGGTTCTCTGCGGACAAAGGCGCCGAGGAAGAAACAACCCAAACTTCTTCCAACCAAGACGAAGTCTCAAACCAAGCCGCAGGCTCAAACACCCAAGCAGGCGAAGCCGATCCATTCCTCGTGCCGACGGATGTGGATCTGACGCTTAATACGCACATGCGTGAGGTGGAAATCTTCAATCAGAACGCCAAGGACCTGAAGGGCGGAATCTACGTCAAGAACGGCAAGCTGATCTTGGACGAAGTGGGTTTTGTATGCCGTGCAGCCAAACTGCAGCTGACGGCGATCTACTCCACGCCGCGGCGCAACCACCTCTATTTAGGCTTCGACTACCACATGATTGATGTGGATATCGACGAACTGCTGTCGATGATTCCGGATCTGGAGGAGATGGTTCCGATGCTTGCCTCCTTCAAGGGCGCAGCGCAGTTCCACTTGGCGGTAGAGACCTATCTCAATGAGTACTACAAACCGAAGATGAGTACCCTCCGCGGCGCTTCGTCGCTGACGGGAAAAGACTTGGTAGTACTGGATAGTGAGACCTTCTCGACGATTAGCAAACTGCTGATGTTCAAGAAGAAAACAGAGAACAAGATCGACTCCCTCAATGCGGAGATCACGATTTACAAGAACGAGATCGACGTCTATCCGCTCTGCGTGCAGATGGATAACTACATGGTGGCGCTCGGCGGACGGCATCGCACGGACATGACCTTCAACTACGACATCAACGTCCTTAGTCCTATTTATTTAGGCGTGCACGTGGGCGGTACGATGGATAACTTGCAGATCAAGTTAGCGAAATGCAAGTACGCTCAGGATTTCAAGCCTCATTGGTACCAAAAGGCAGACACGCAATCCCTTGAGCTCCGCCAGTTGATCAAGAAATCCATGGAGAAAAACGTCCGGATACAGTAATTTCTCGATCAAGAATAAAATGAAAACGACATCGGACATACTGCAGACCATAGAACGCTATCGTACCTTGGGCATTGAGGAGCAGATTGACTACAAGAAATTCTACTTGTATTCTATCATTACGCACTCAACTGCCATCGAGGGTTCTACAGTCACGGAGATTGAGAACCAACTGCTCTTCGATGAGGGTATTACGGCTCCCGGACGCACGCTGCAAGAGCAGATGATGAACCTTGATCTCAAGGCTGCGTATGAAGAGGCGCAAAAGTTAGCAGAGCAACATGCATCCTATAGTGTGAATATGCTCTGTCGTCTGTCGGCTATCGTGATGAAAAACACCGGTAGCACGTATAACACGCCGTTGGGTTCGTTCTCCGCCGCAGAGGGTGAGTTGCGCAAGGTAAATGTGACGGCTGGTTTCGGTGGGCGCTCTTATCTGGCACATGAGAAAGTGCCGCAAGCCTTAGCGGATTTCTGCCGATGGCTCAATAATGAGCGTGCTACCTTGCCTAAGGAAGATATCCTTGCCGCCTATCGTCTTTCGTTTGTGGCACACTACCGCTTGGTGACGATTCACCCTTGGGCAGATGGTAACGGTCGCATGTCGCGTTTGGTAATGAATATGCTGCAATGGGAGTTCGGGCTTATTCCTGTTAAGGTACTCAAAGAGCAAAAAGCCGAATATATCCAAGCCCTCAATGACGCACGGGATCAGCAAGATGAATCCATCTTTCCGGATGTCATGACGCGTCTGCATAACGCTAACTTGCAATCGGAGATAGATGCTTATGTAGCAAGCCAAGAGGCAGAGACCCCTCAGGGAGTCCTTCATGGTGTCGCAGATGATTTAACTGATAGACAGCGAGTTATATTAGAAATCCTAAATAATGTCGCAGTAAATGTCGCAGTAAATACGAAATATCTTTCCGAAAAATTAGGGGTAAATAGAAAAACTATCCAACGGGATGTAGTCGCTCTACAAGAAAAACGACTGATTCAATGGGTAGGCTCTGACAAAACCGGCCATTGGGAGATAAAGGATCCCACCGGCCGATGACAGGGACGCAAGTGAGAGACGAGCAAGAAACACGTAATTTCTTGTCAAAATCTTGTGTGAAAACGTGAATGAAACGGTCAAAAAGCCGTTTTTGCGTGTGCTCTTGTGCAAAGTTTATTTGCTTATGTTCGAAGTTTATTTGCTCTCACAAAAGTTGAGATTTTTTTGGGGGATGTCGGGAAAAAGAGAGATTTATTTGCATAATTCAGAAAAAAGTTGTACCTTTGCAGGCAAAATTGACATGAAAGGAAATAAAACGCAAGTATAGATAATGGTCGATCATTACGATGACAAATAAACATGTAATAAGCAAAAAATGACATAAATCGTCACTCTCTCCGAGACGTAAAAGATGGAGAAAGACAAGCGCGAAGCGTCGCGCGATAACATATTTAAATAATAAGCATTACTATTATTTCGCGTTCAAGAAAAAGTCTGGAAAACTAATTTCTTGTTGAATTAGAAATAGCAATGTTCACGGAAGTTGTAGGACTTCCCACTTTCACTATAATACACTGATACGTATCGGTGTGAGTATATCTATGGTGAAAGGCGGGTTTTATTCCAGACTTCCCGTGAACGCGAGTAGATATACTCACTTTTCTTTTCTATAATACGATTGATAGTTTTGCGCAAACAACTATCAATCATGAGGAAGAAAGACATCCTTTTTCGTGTGCTGAGCCTTGTGTGCTTGGCAATCATCCCTTTGTACCCCAATATTGCTTATGCCCTTATCAATCATGCTGGTATAAGTTACATAGCAACGGGGCTAATTTTCTCCCTGCCAATTATTGCACTCCTCTCGCTAATTAGGCAGAAATGGCTTTATTGTGTGTTGACATCCATTTTTACCATTCTCGCCCTCACAGATTTGACGATGGTCGATTTGTACAAAGAATACTTGTTGCCCGGAGGCATCATTTCAACCATCAAAACAAATCCACAAGAAGCTGCAGAGTTTTATTCCACTAACTTCAGAGAGGTCTTCCGTTGGATTCCGCTAGTTCTGATTTGTATAAGTTCATGCGTGCTGTATAGACCATCTGTAAATCGCAAAATATCAACTTACGTAGCTCTTTCTCTGATCCTTATTGCGCCGATTTTCGTTACATACAAGTTATTCGGTTTTTATAAAAGGCAGGTAACTTTACGCTACTATGTGGACAATCGTATTTGGAATAGACCGCCTTACAATGTGCCTTTCCAATGTATTAACGCGCATACCACATTGCAACGCAAGAAACAATGGGAGAACATGAAGAATATAAACATGGGAGCCACGCGAGGCACAACACCAAACGCACAAAAAGAGATTTATATCTTCGCAATAGGAGAATCCTTGCGCTATGATAACTTGTCGCTAAATGGCAAATATCATCGTTCTACAACTCCGCGTTTGGAATCCAAACAGAGCAACCTTATGCTCTTTGACGACTACTATTCGCAAGCATGTTTGACCATGTATTCGGTTCCGCAATTAGTAACGCGCGCTACACCGGATAATTACGAACTCAATTATGCTGAACGATCTATTATTGAGCCTTTTAGAGAGTGCGGATTCAAGACTTTTACCATAGTAAGCAGCACGAATTTGCTCTCATATGAGACATATCTTTCTGATGGTGTGGACTCGCTAATTATCGTGCCTAATATCGTAAAAGATGGCGAAATTCTTTCCGGCGACAAGACGATGATTCATATCGTCGATTCATTGGCGCAAGTCCATGACAAACTCTTCATAATGATGCAGTTTCTTGGAAATCATAGCTTTTTCACCAACTACGAAAAAGAGTTTGAACGCTATAATCCGAACTCCAATAATTGTTCTGCGGATTTAGTGCACGATAGTTTGATGCTCATTAATGCGTACGATAATAGCATTTTATATACGGATTATATTTTATCGTCAATTATAGACCAAATCAACCGCCCGAATACCGTTTCGGCATTTATGTTTGTCTCTGATCATGGAGAAGAAATTGGCAAAGGCGGAGCAGGTCATGGCGGAAACTGTACACCCACTATTCAAGAATATCATGTGCCATTTATATTTTGGTGGTCTGATTCATATCGGGAACAATATGCAGATAAAATATCCAATGCTCTTTCTCGCAAGCAGGCTAAATTAAACGGCGATAATATCTATTATACTTTGTGTGATTTGGCAGACATACAATTAGCTGACCAATATAATCATCCCTCATGGAGTGTCTTATTCCCATCTTTCGAGGAGCACGAACGGCTTATCTTAGTTCCAGATGGAGTAACATGTATTCATCCTGATAATTAGTTATTCCTTTCAACCACCTTCCATTTAGGCGACCATTTCGCGAACATTCTGAATGTGACTATAGGGTGTGTGTACGCAATCTCCTTGACGAATGCGAAGCGCAACTCTTGCGTGTCAATTAGGCATGTCGATCTTTTAAGAATCGTTTCAGTAAAAACGCAAGGAAATACGGGAAAGTATAAAAACTACCATTCCACCCTATGTTTTTATATCCGAACTTGATGCCGTAGTGCACATCGGGGTACGAATCCCACTTGATCAGGTTATTGAGCGAAGCCGTTGCGCCGTCTTTGGCTTTCACCTCCACCGGTATCAACGAATCGGCGTCTCGCACAAAGAAATCCATCTCCAAAGAAGGATTGTCATGGCGGTAGAAATACAACTGTTCATAGCCGGACTTGCGCAACATCTCTCCCACGACATTCTCATAAATAGCCCCTTTGTATGTGCCGAAATTCTTGTTCGCGCGCAGATCCTCCTGCGCTTCCTCGTCCAGCGAAGCAATCAGCAGGCCCGTGTCGTGATAATAGAGTTTATAGTTCTCCGGGATATAATTGCCTTTCAGCGGCAGTTCTACATTATTCAGACAATAACACACATTGACCACCCCTGCCTCCTTGAGCCAATCCACCGCGCCTATGTACTCCCTGTTCCGCGCACCTTTAGCTACCTTGGAGATTTGGTATTTCTTGTTCTCCTTAGCAAGGAAGGTGGAAATATGGTTATAGACAGCCAGGATTTTGGCCTTGTCCATCTCCTTGGCGTACTTGGTAATGTCTTCTTCGTAATCCTTTAGCAACTGGCGTTGCAGATGAAGTGTGCCCTCGAAATTCCCGTTCTCGATATACATCTTCACCACTTCCGGCATGCCGCCAAGCGTCATGTAGTCGCGGAAATGCGCCATCATCGTCTCCATCTCCAACTGAGAGAAGGCTTGCAGCGAAATCATGTGCTGATAGAGTTCTTCCACTTGTTCGCGGCTGTAACCTTTTGCCCAGAGAAACTCTTCAAAATCCATCGAGTGCATCTCATAGTCTTCTTTATACCCCACGGCGTTGGACTCAATCTCCTCATAATAAATCCCCATCAGTGAACCCGAACAGATGACATCGTAGCGTCCATCGAGACAAAAAGACTTGAGCGATGTCGCACAATCAGGACATTTCTGCAACTCGTCAAAAAAGATTAAGGTCTTATGAGGAACAAACTTCCACGAAGGTTCCAAAAGGGAGATGTTTTTGATGATTGTCTCCACTTCGTAGCCATCATCGAAAATCGCTCTGAACTTCTTTTGCAGCACAAAGTTAATCTCGATCACCGACTCATAGTTAGCCTTGCCGAACGCCCTGATGGACTCCGTTTTACCGATTTGCCGCGCACCTTTGACGATGAGAGGTTTGCGTTTTGGGTCGTTTTTCCATTCGGATAGATACGTATCTACCTTTCTTTCAAGCAGTTGCATAGTTTTTATCACATTTTCGGCACAAAATTTTACCTTAAAATCACATTTTCGGCACAAAATTTTGCCTTAAAATCACAAAATCCGGCGCAAAGATACTGCTTTTTTTCGAGATATGCAAATTTTTTTACATAAAAAATGTTCCCTTAACGCAAAAATATTTGCGCAATTCAAAAAAAAATCGTACCTTTGCACGCATATTTATCAACAAACCCAAATAACAAAGATGAAAACAAAGAATTTACTTCTTTTAAGCTTTATCGCAATGACGTTTTTAGCATGCAGCAAATCGGGTTCCAACCCTCTGTTGGATCAGCCGAACACCCCTTATGGCGTGCCGGCTTTTGATCAAGTGAAGAACGAGCACTATCTGCCGGCTTTCGAGGCGGCTATCGCGGAAAACAAGGCGGAGATAGATGCCATCGTGAATAACGAAGCCGAGCCGACGTTCGAGAACACGATTGTGGCGCTCGACCGCGCAGGCCTTCTGCTGGACCGCGTACAGGGCGTGTTCTTCAATGTCCTTGAGGCGGACGGCAACGATGAGATGAACGCTATCGCCGAGCAAGTGAGCCCGATGCTCTCGGAGCTGAGCGACGGCATCATCCTCAACGACAAACTCTTCCAGCGCGTGAAGTTCGTTTACGACCAGCGTGATCAGTTGGGCCTCAACCCCGAGCAGATGCGCCTCGTGACGGAGACCTACAAGGCCTTTGCGGACAACGGCGCGAACCTGCCGGAGGACAAGAAAGAGCGCCTTAAAGCCATCAATCAGGAGCTCGCGCTGCTGTCCCTGCAGTTCGGCAACAACGTGGTGGCAGAGACCAACGCCTACCAGTATTTTGTGAAAGACGAGGCGGAGCTGAAAGGTCTTCCTGAGTCCGCTAAGGCTGCGGCTGCAGAAGAAGCTGCGGCGGCCGGTCATCCGGGTGAGTGGCTCTTCACGCCCAAGCGCACCTCTTTCACGCCGGTCCTCCAGTACTGCGAGAACCGCGAGTTGCGCAAGGAGCTGCTGATGGCGTACACCACCCGCGGCAACCACGACAACGACCATGACAACAAACCGGTCATCATCCGCGAGATGGAGCTGCGTATCGAGAAAGCCAAACTCTTCGGCTACGACAACCCCGCGGACTATATCCTCGCGGATTGTATGGCGAAAAACCACCAGACCGTCGATACTTTCCTTGCGTCAGTATGGGCTCCATCGTTAGAGGCTGCCAAACGCGAAGCCGCCGAACTCCAGAAACTCATGGACGAGGAGAAGATGGCGCAAGACCCCCACACGGACGACCAGATTTTGCTCCAACCGTGGGACTGGTGGTACTACGCGGAGAAGCTGCGCAAGGCCAAATATGCCCTCGACGAGGAGGAGTTGAAGCCCTATTTTGAGCTCAACAACGTCCGCAAAGGTGCTTTTGGCGTCGCTACGAAGCTCTTCGGCCTGCAGTTTGAACCGCTCAAAGACATGCCGGTGTATAACCCCGAGGTGGAGGTCTTCAAGGTGACCGACGCCGATGGCGCGCTGGTGGGCATTCTCTATACCGATTATTTCCCGCGTGCAGGCAAACGTCCGGGTGCATGGATGAACAATATCCTGCCGCAATATATCGATGCGGAAGGCGTGGATCATCGCCCGGTAATCATCAATGTAGGTAACTTCAACAAACCGGCCGCCGGCAATCCTTCGTTGCTCTCCATGGACGACGTAGAGACCCTCTTCCATGAGTTCGGCCACGCCTTGCACGGCTTGCTCTCGAAGGCGCACTACAAGAGCCTTTCGGGTACCAATACCCCGCGTGATTTCGTCGAGCTGCCCTCGCAGTTTATGGAGAACTACGCATACGAGCCGGAGGTCCTCAAGACGTACGCTTTCCATTACCAGACAGGCGAAGTGATCCCCGACAGCCTGATTGCGAAGATCAACGCTGCCGGTAAGTTCAACCAGGGCTTCGTGACCACCGAGCTCCTCTCCGCATCCATCCTCGACATGGATTTCCATGAGCTGACGAGTGCAGAAGGCCTCGATGTCAACGCCTTTGAGAAAGCGAGCCTCGAGAAGATGGGCATGATCGACGAGATCATCGTTCGTTACCGCCCGACTTTCTACAACCATATCTTCACCACCGGTTACGAGGCAGGCTATTACAGCTATACCTGGGCGGCGGTGCTCGATGCGGACGCTTTTGCGGCTTTCAAGGAGACCGGAGACCTCTTCGAACCGGCTACTGCGGCACGTTGGCGTCACCTCCTGGAGCAAGGCGGTACACGCGACGCGCAGGAGCTCTACCTGGAGTTCCGCGGCAAAGAAGCAGACCCGGCTAACCTCCTCCGCCGCAAGGGATTTATCGAATAACAATGTACAATGTTAATTGAAAAATTGACCCGTCGCACGCAGACCATATTATACCACACCCTGCCGATAGCCTTCTGGCTGTTGGCAGGAGTGGGGTGTGCGCTCTGGGTCTTTTTTGACCCTGCATTCCAAAGCGAAGGATGGATCCGGCTCCTTGCCGCAACCCCTTCGCTCCTATCCCTCATCACTATCATCATACTTACCTCCATCAAACGCCATGCCTCCTCGGTGGAAGAGAGTCTGTGGACGGGAATCTTATTGGGAATCGCCTCTTACTGGCTGCCCACCATCCTTTTTCTCCTCCTTCCGGTGTGGATCTATCTGTACTACCGGCGGTTGTTGGACTTGCATGCTTTCTTGGCTTCGCTTATCGGCATCGGATTAGTAGCCATCTGGGCGACGGCGTTGATCTTCAATCCTTTCACGCAAGAGCCCGCAATCGCGAATCCTTGGGTAGATTTCTTTGCCCTGGAAACCCTTTGGGTATGGATCCCCGTGGGGTCGGTTCTCTTTGCGTATATCGCTTCTTCTATCGCCCGAAACATCCTCAAGGTGCGATAATAGTGCACTTTCCGGCTAAAAAATGCTTTTTATTTGCATATTTCGCAAAAAAGTAGTACCTTTGCACGAATTTTAGCATTTATGGGATTATTACTATTGTTTTTATTTGGCGCGATGGCGGTCAGTTTCCTGTGTTCCGTGCTGGAATCCGTACTGATGTCCACGTCTCTGAGTTATATTAATCTGCGTGAGGAGGAAGGTTATGCGCCCGCGAAACTGATGAGCGCGTACAAAGAAGATACAGGTCGTCCCTTAGCGGCGATTCTCTCGTTGAATACGATTGCAAACACCATCGGAGCGGCCGGCGTGGGTATGCAGGCAACTGCGGTCTTCGGCAGCAAGTGGTTCGGTTTGGTTTCCGCCATCACCACCATCCTCATCCTCTTTTTCGGCGAGATCATCCCGAAAGTCATCGGCACGACCTATTGGCGCGAGCTGATGGGCCTGACCGCACGTGTCATCCGGGTCTTGATCTTCGTGCTTTACCCCTTGGTGTGGCTCGTCGAGCTCATCTCCCGCATGGTCCCGGACAACGAAGATGATCCCTCTGTGAGCCGCGAAGAGGTTCTGGCGATGGTGAATGTCGGCGAGGAAGAAGGTGTTGTGGACGAGGACGAGAATAAGATCTTCTCGAACCTCATGCGTCTCGATTCCATCCATGCCTATGACGTCATGACGCCGCGCGTGGTGGCGAAGATTGCGCCGGAGAACATGACTCTCCGCGCCTACTACGACAACGACGAGTACGACCATTTCTCCCGCATTCCGCTCTACAAACCCGAAGCGCCGGAGTATATCACCGGCTACATCCTGCGGAACGATGCCCTGGAGGACCTCACGGAGGATCACTTCCGCAAGACCTTAGGCAGCATCAAACGGCCCTTGCCGGCTTTCGATCAGGACCTCACGCTCGGTACGATCTTTGATTCTATGCTCAAACAAAAGAGCCAGATTGCGCAGGTCATCGACGAATATGGCATGTTCGTCGGCATCCTGACTTTGGAGGACATCATCGAGACGATTTTCGGCCTGGAGATCATCGACGAAAACGACACGGTCATCGACATGCAGCAGTATGCACGCGAGCGATGGGAACAACGGCAAAAGAAGTATAAGAAATTAGCAGTCAATCCCGACGGTGAAACGACGGTGAACCGACAGTCAAACGACGGTCAAAGCCAAGGTAAGGGCAAAGTAAATGAGGAACAAGAGCAACATACGGATCGAGAATAAGCGCGCGAGGTTTGAGTATATCATCCTCGACCGCTACACCGCGGGTATTCAGCTCTTCGGCACGGAGATCAAGTCTATCCGTGAAGGCAAAGCTTCGCTGGTGGATAGCTACTGCGCGGTCGAGCACGGAGAGATGTACATCAAACAGATGCACATCGCCGAGTACCGTTTCGGTTCGTACGCTAACCATGATGCCAAACGCGACCGCAAACTGCTCTTGCAGCGCAAGGAGATCCGCAAACTCGAGAAGGCGACCAAAGATACCGGCAAGACCATCATCCCGCTGGTACTCTTTATCAACGAGAAAGGCCTGGCAAAAGTGGAGATTGCGCTCTGCCAGGGCAAGCACACCTACGACAAGCGTCAGTCTCTCCGCGAAGCGGATGACAAACGCGAGATGGCACAAATGCGCAAAATGAACCATACGGCGAAGCAGATCGTATGAACGAAGTGAATAAAGAAATGGTAAATGATTAAATAGTAAATAGTTTTATGAGTAAAGCATTATTAATGATTTTGGATGGCTGGGGTATCGGTCATAAGGATACCGCTGATGCTATCTATTGTACCTCGACGCCCCACTGGGACGCGTTGTTGGCGAAATACCCGAACTCGCAACTGCAAGCCAGCGGCGAGAATGTCGGTCTGCCCGACGGACAGATGGGTAACTCCGAGGTCGGACACCTCAATATCGGAGCCGGACGTGTCGTTTATCAGGACTTGGTGAAGATCAACCGTGCTTGCAAAGACGGCTCTATCCTCGAGAATCCGGAGATCAAGGCGGTCTTCAGTTATGCCAAAGAGAGCGGAAAGAAAATCCACTTCATGGGCCTGACTTCCGACGGCGGTGTACACTCGAGTCTGGAGCACCTCTTCTACCTCTGCGACATCGCAGCTAAATACGGTCTGCAGGGCAAGACCTTCATCCACTGTTTCATGGACGGACGTGACACAGACCCCCATTCCGGTATCGGTTTTATTGACCGCCTGGAGGAACATTGCGCCAAGTCTGCCGGAGAGATCGCCTCGATCATCGGCCGTTTCTACGCCATGGACCGCGACAAACGGTGGGAGCGCGTGAAGGTGGGATATGACTTGTTGGTGAACGGTCAAGGCGAGGCTTTCGAGTCGATGCACGAGGCGATGGAAGCCAGCTACAAGGCAGAGGTGACGGACGAGTTCATCAAGCCGATTGTACACGTCCGCAACGGCAAACCCTTAGCGACCATCGAGGAAGGCGACGCCGTGATCTTCTTCAATTACCGCAACGACCGCGCGAAAGAAATCACCATTGCGCTCACGCAGCAAGACATGCCCGAGCAAGGGATGAAGACCATTCCAAACTTGCATTACTGTTGCATGACGCCGTACGACAGCTCCTTCCAAGGACTGCATGTGCTCTTCCCCAAAGAGAATGTAACCAACACTTTAGGCGAAGTGGTCAGCAAGTTAGGGCTCAAACAACTCCGTATCGCCGAGACGGAGAAGTTCGCACACGTGACCTTCTTCTTCAACGGCGGCCGCGAGGCGGAGTTCGAGAACGAGGATCGTATCTTGATTCCTTCCCCGAAGGTAGCCACTTATGACCTGCAGCCGATGATGTCCGCTCCGGAAGTGACTATCGCGCTTCGCGACGCACTCAACAGCCAGAAATACGATTGCATCATCCTCAACTACGCAAACGGAGACATGGTGGGTCATACGGGCGTGTATAACTCGATCCAGCAGGCTATTACAGCGATCGATATCTGCGTGAACGAGACCGTGGAAGCCGCTTTGCGCAACGACTACGAGATTATCATCATCGCCGATCACGGTAACTGCGACAACGCCATCAACGCGGACGGTACGCCGAACACGGCGCACTCGCTCAACCCCGTTCCGTTTGTATATGTAAGTAAGGAACACACGAGCGCGCGCGTAGAGAATGGTATTCTTGCAGATGTTGCTCCTTCGCTTTGCCACATCTTAGGCATCGAGCAGCCGAAAGAGATGACCGGAAAGAATTTGATCCACGATTAAAAAAAAGAAAGCGGCCCAAAAGGGTCGCTTCTTTTTTGAAACAACAAGAGCGATTACTCTGCAGCCTCAACAGCAGCCTCTGCCTCAACTACCTCTACGGTGTCCTGGCAGCAGGTGTCCTGGCAGCACTTTTTGTCGCAGCACTTGTTGCCGCAGCTCATAGCAGCGAATGCTACAGCTACGATAAGAAGCATTTTCTTCATAAATTTTAACTGTTTTTTTTGTTAATAAAGCTTTATTTACTATTATTTTTCGTATTTCTGCGAAAAACGGTGCAAAATTACAAACTTTTTTGCACATATCCAAAAAAAATTGTAATTTTGCGCAATAAATCTTACATTTTATGAGAAAAAGGTGTTTTTTTGACAAATCTGACGCTAAATTTCTTGGAATTAACCTGATTTTAGCTGTTCTTGTCGGAGTGGGAATCCTTGTCGGGTTAATCGCCTGGCTGCGTACTTATACGCAACACGGAGTTGAGGTGGAGGTGAACGACGTGCGAGGGATGGTTTTGGCGGAAGCGGAACCTCTCTTGGCGGCAGAAGGATTAGTTCTGGTAGTGATTGATTCTACTTATTCGGAGAAGGTTCCTTTTGGTACGATTGTGGAGCAAGACCCGAAACCCTTCAGCCATGCCAAACATGGTCGGGCTGTATATGTAACGATTAACGCCACTACCAAACGCCAGGTAACGATGCCGAATCTGCAGGATATGAGTTATCGCCAGGCTGAGACAACGCTCCGCGGAATGGGGCTCGAGGTGGACACGGTTTACGACTATGAACCCTCTGCTTTCCGGGATCTGGTTTTAGACGTGAAACGTGATGGGCAGAGTGTGCTGCCGGGGGACAAACTGCCGGTCGGTACCCAAGTTCGATTAGTAGTAGGTTTTGGCCGGGGTACAGAAGAGGTCGAAGTGCCTTCAGTCATTGGCATGAAACTGCAAGAGGCGCGTTCCGTCCTTTTGAGCCACCGCCTCACCGTGGGAGCCATCAGTTATGATGAGCCGCAGCAGGAAGGGGTGAATCAGTATGTCTATCGCCAGATACCGGCAGAAGGATCGAAACTGATAGAAGGAGAAACAGTCGCTTTGAGGCTCTCTGCAGAAATAGAGAAAGCAGCGACCGTGGGTAACGAAAACGATAGCGAAGAATGGTTCTAAGGCCCAATGAGTGAAGATTTGGAAATAGAGAACGAAGAGCTGTGGGAGCGTTGGCGATGCGAGGTGGACAAAGGTCAAGGCAAAGAACGTATTGACAAATACCTCGCGGAGCACATGACCAACACCAGCCGAAACCGCATCCAGACGGCTGCGGACGCGGGAAACGTGTGGGTTAACGGGCAGCCTGTTGCTTCTAATTATCGCGTCAAACCGGGAGATATCATCCAAGTCTTGTTGGACCACGAACCCCACGACTTCACCATCACCCCGGAGAATATCCCTCTGACGATAGTCTATGAGGATGAGGATCTGCTGGTTATCAATAAACCTGCCGGATTAGTCGTGCACCCCGGGCATGGCAACTACGAGCACACGCTTCTGCACGCCCTCGCATGGCATTTTAGCCATCAGCCGTCAGCCGTCAGCCATCCGATAGATATCAACGATCCGAGTATCGGTCTCGTGCATCGTATCGATAAAGACACCTCCGGACTCTTGTTGATTGCCAAAACGCCGGAAGCGAAGGCTGATCTTGCCAAACAGTTCTTCGACCACACGACCGAGCGCACCTATAATGCCCTTGTTTGGGGTACTTTCAAGGAGCAAAGCGGCACTATCGAAGGAGCTTTAGCCCGCGACAACCGGGATCGCACAATCTATCGTGTTTGGGATCCGGAGGAATGTCCGCAAGCCAAAGAAGCCATTACTCACTGGCGGGTTCTCGAGCAATTTCCATACGTCACACTCGTCGAATGTCGCCTGGAGACCGGACGAACCCACCAGATTCGCGTGCACATGAAACATATCGGTCACCCGCTTTTCGCGGATGAGAAGTATGGGGGCTGCGAAATACTGAAAGGTCTTCGCACACAGAAATACCGCCAATACATAGAGAACTGCTTTGCGCTTTGTCCGCGGCAGGTACTACATGCCAAGACGCTCGGATTCACACATCCGCGCACGGGAGAAAGGATGTTCTTCGACAGCCAGTGGCCCGAAGACATGACCGCCCTCATTGAGAAATGGCGGCATTACGAACCCAATACCTTGAATTAATCGAAAATCACTCGTCGCTGAAATGCACGAGCACGTGTCGATACGAATTGAAGATTTTGGACTTGGACACGAATCCCAGATACCGACGGTCTTGGTCCACTACCGGTAAGTTCCATGCGCCGGTGTCTTCAAAAATCTCCATCACTTTGTCCATCGTCAGATCAAACCGCAAAGTCGCGGGCGGCGAAGTCATGAGTTGGCCCACCGTAAACCGCTTGTACAGCCGTGGCTGGAACATGATATTCCGCACTTCGTCCAGCAGCAAGATTCCCTTTAGATGCCCCTCATGGTCAATCACAGGGAAGATATTCCGCTTGCTCTCGCTGATCACTTTGACCAATTCACCTAACGTCATTTCCGGAAGGATAGTGATGAAATCCGTCTCCAAGACGCTATCCATCTTCAGTAATGTCAGTACGTTACGGTCTTTGTTGTGGGTCAGCAGTTCGCCTTTCTGCGCCAAACGCATGGCGTACAACGAGTGAGGCTCAAAGAGCATGATCGTCAGATACGAAATGACCGAAACGATCATCAGTGGCATGAACAAATGGTATCCGCCGGTTAACTCCGCAATGAGGAAGATACCTGTCAGCGGGGCATGCATGACGCCGGACATCAGTCCTGCCATGCCTACCAACGCGAAATTCGTCTCCGGCACGATAAGCCCCGCAAGGTTCATGATTCGCGCGGTTACAAATCCCACGATAGCACCCATGAATAGCGAGGGAGCGAAGATACCTCCGACACCTCCGGCTCCGTTCGTCGCAACGCTGGCAACGATCTTCAAAAAGATAATCGCAATGAAATAACCCAAGATGATCAACTGCGCGTTGGTCGTGGACAGACTCGCGTAGAAGTCCGTAGGAATAAGGTATTTATGCAGCGGACTGTTGTCCAGTGCCGAGAGGCTGTCTCCGTTGATAAGCTGCTTAATCACGTCGTAACCTTCGCCATAAAGCGGCGGGAAGAGGAAAATCAGGACGCTTAGCGTCAGTCCTCCGATGAGGATCTTCAACCCGAACGAACGGACGTTATGCTTCGCCCACTGCTCAAGACCGTTCATGCCCCGGGTGAAATAGAGGCTGACCATGCCGCAGATAGCTCCTAAAACCAGATACCAAGGGATACGTTCTACCAGGAACGGCTCTGCTACATCCAGCGGGAACATCGGTTCGGTGCCTGTCAGGATATAAGAGATGGCGGTCGCCGTGACGGAAGAGATCAGCAACGGAGCTACGGACGTCATCGTCAGGTCCATCATCAGAACCTCCAGCGTGAAGACCAGACCGGCTATCGGGGCTTTGAAGATACCGCCTATGGCTCCCGCAGCGCCACAGCCGATCATCAGCATCATCGTCTTTTGATCCAAACGAAAGGCTTTCGCTAAGTTCGAACCGATGGCTGCGCCCGTGAGCACAATAGGTGCCTCGGCTCCGACCGATCCACCGAAACCGATCGTCAGACCCGAACCGACGATGGACGACCACATGTTATGTGCCTTGATGATCGATTTGCGTTGGGAGATTGCGTAGAGGATTTTCGTGATACCATGGGAGATGTCGTCACGAACGACATATTTGACAAACAAGGCCGCCAGCGTGATACCGATAACCGGCGTGATGAGGTACCACCAGGTCCGTTCATCCGCTATCAGCTGCTCCTCTACAAGCCTTTGTATCAAGTGGATAAACGATTTCAATAAGGCCGCTGCGGCGGCGGATAAGGCTCCTACGAAGAACGAGAGAAGCAGCACTAAATGCTTCTCGCTTATATGGCGTTCCCGCCACTCGATCATTCTATCGTACCACAAGTTCGTCATTCGTCCCAGCCTATGCCTTTATACTTGTCGAGGTCCCATTCCTCTTCTACCTCGTTGAGGTAGATAGTTTGTTCCTCGTCGTCTTCTTGCGCCTCGGGCTCCTCTTTCTCTATCAGGGTCACGTCTATCGGCGCATGGCTGATCTCGATCACCTGGTTCTGCTCCTTGTTGAGTTCGGTCCACAGCTGGTCTTTGAGTTCGTCGATGCCCTCGTTGGTCAGTGAAGAGATAGGGATGACCGGAATCTCCAGTGCTTTTTGCAGCGCCTCGAAATCAATCTTCGGCAGTTCGTTGCCCTCATCATCCACACGTGGCACATCCATCTTGCTGATTGCTAAGATCCTCGCCTTGCTCAGCAGTTCAGGATTATACTTTTCTAATTCGCGAAGAAGAATCCGGTACTCGCCCTGTATATCTTCGCTGGTAGCCGGAACCATAAATAAAAGTACCGCGTTGCGCTCGATATGTCTCAGGAACCGGAGACCAAGACCTTTGCCTTCACTGGCTCCCTCAATGATACCGGGAATATCCGCCATGCAGAAAGACCGTCCGTCGCGGTAAGAAACAATACCTAATTGTGGCGTAAGGGTCGTGAACGGATAGTCCGCAATCTCCGGCTTGGCTGCCGAGACAACGCTCAGCAGCGTGGATTTGCCGGCATTAGGGAAGCCCACGAGACCCACATCGGCAAGCACCTTTAGTTGCATAATCACGGTGCGCTCTTGAGCCGGTTCGCCGGGCTGCGCATAACGAGGCGCCTGGTTTGTAGCCGTGCGGAAATGCCAGTTTCCAAGACCTCCGCGACCGCCTTTCAGAAGAACCACGCGCTCGTCATGTGCCTTCACTTCGCATATATATTCGCCGGTCTCGCCGTCGTAAACCACCGTTCCGCAAGGTACTTCGATGATCTTGTCCTCTCCGTCCTTGCCGAACGAACGGCTCTGACCGCCCTTACCGCCGTCGGTAGCCATGATATGCTTCTGGTACTTCAGATGCAGTAAGGTCCACAGGTTGCGGTTGCCGCGTAAGATCACCGACCCACCTTTACCTCCGTCACCGCCGTCCGGACCGCCTTTCGGCAGATACTTGGCGCGATGAAGGTGCATACAACCCGCTCCGCCCTTGCCCGAGCGGCAGTAGATCTTGACGTAGTCGATAAAATTAGCGGCCATAACGAAATTTATTTTGCGAGTTCAATAATACGCTCGATCTGCAGGAACACGTCCTCCACCGAGTGATTGCCATTTACGGTAAAATAGTTACCGTTGTGCAGGTAATAATGTGCGATCGGCTCCGTCTGATTGTGATAAACGGCGATGCGGTGACGGATGGTATTGAGGTTGTCATCCGCACGACCGCTCACTTTTCCACGATCAATCAGGCGTTGGATCAGTAACTGCTCATCCACCAGGAGGTCGATCATGATCGCATCCATGTTGTATTTCTTGAGCAACTCGGTCAATGACTCTGCTTGGGAAACCGTACGAGGATAGCCATCGAAAATAGTACCTTTGCAATCTGCCGGCAGCGAGGAGATATAATTCTCAATCACGCCGTACATCATCTCGTCCGGTACCAAGTTGCCTTTGGATATCAGTTCATCGATGCTTTTACCCAGTTCACTGCCTTTGGCTATCTCTGCGCGCAGGACGTCACCTGTCGAGAGATGTTTCAGACCATATTTTTCTGCTATATATCCGGATTGCGTTCCTTTGCCGCTGCCCGGAGCACCACACAATATTATATTCAACATATCTAATACCTATTAATGAACAGACAAAACGAGTTGCCCGTTGGTAGGGCAACTCGTTTGTGAAGCTACATTGCCTAATTAGAGAGCAAATTTAGCACCCGGTTTGATTTTAACAACCTTACGAGCCGGGATATTGATAGCCTGCTTGGTTGCAGGGTTGATACCCTTGCGAGCAGCTTTGCTTACTACGTTGATAGAAGCGTAGCCAACGAGCTGTACGTTCTCACCTTTCTTAACTGCCTCAACGGCTGCCTCAAGAGCTGCGTCGAGTACTTTTGCAACTTCTGCCTGCGGGAGCTCTACCTGAGCAGCAACCGCCTTTACGAGTTCGGATTTGTTCATAACTTTGTGTTTTTTTAGTTATTAATAATGTGAACTATTGATTCCTTTTTGGAAATACGCTTGCAAAGTTACAACTTTTTCTTTATATAGCAAATATTTTTGTAAAAAAAAATGCATTTTTTGCAAAAAAACGCGATTTTTTACACGTTTGGTGCATTTTTTGTATGTTTATATGCGTATTTTTTAGTATCTTTGCACTCGTTATGCGTAATTTACCAAATGTAACCCGCTATTTGTTAATAGCCAACTTAGTAGTTTTTTTGTTGACAGGTATCCTGTCTCGTTATGGTATCGATTTGAATGCCCTTTGTGGACTGCACTACTATGGTGCTTCGTCCTTCCATTGGTGGCAGCCGGTCACGTACATGTTCCTCCATGCCAACTGGAGTCATATTTTCTTTAATATGTTTGCCGTGTGGATGTTTGCCCCGATGATTGAGAACGAATGGGGCGAACGTCGCTTCGCAATCTATTATCTGGTCTGCGGTTTGGGAGCAGCATTTGTCCAGGAGTTGGTGTGGGCGTTGATGCTCTCTAACATGAGCGACGCTTACGGAGCAGCATACCTGGCGCAGTATTCGTATTTCCTCAACACCATCGGTGCGTCCGGAGCAGTCTTCGGCATCCTTTTCGCTTTCGGATGGCTCTACCCCTCGGTGCCCTTGTATTTCCTGTTTATCCCCATTCCCATACGTGCGCGCACGTTCGTTATTATATATGCGGCTATCGAACTTTTCGCCGGCTTGGGCTCCGTAGCGGGCTTCTCCGTGGATAACGTAGCGCATTTTGCCCATTTGGGCGGAATGCTCTTCGGATGGCTTCTGATCCTCTATTGGCGTAAGATGGAGTGGCGTGAACCGCGGTTCGGCAATCTCTGGCGCCGGATCAAAGAAAAAATAACCGGTCATGAGCACTTGGATAGTACAGATGACCGGTTTAAAGATTATCATTACCACAAACGCGTGTGATTTTTACCACTCGATAGTGGCTACAACCGGCTTGTGATCCGAGCCGGTTGTTTCTTTGACCTCGCACGCCGTGGGCTGCAGGCTCTCCGATGACAGGATATAATCGATCCGCAAGCCATATCCTCTTTTCTCGCACGTCGCGCCCCATTCCCAGGGATGCGTACTGCTCCATGCGTCGTGCAAACCTCTGCTGATATGCCAATAGGCGTAGCTGAGTACCGGCGCATTGAAATCGCCGACTACGACTACCGGATACGGACTCGCCTCTATCTCTCTTCGCACTACTCGCGCTTGATTATTACGCAAACCTACCGCGCGTTTCCATTTGGCTTTCAGACGCCTGAAAGAGGACATGAAACCCTCGTAATTGCGTTGCGTCTCCGCTTCGCTGATATCATCCGGAGTGAAACTATAGGACTCTAAATGATTGTTTATCAGTCGAATAGTATCGTTCCCCACCACTATATCGCAGCGGTTGGAGAGGTTACCCCGTGTCTCGTAGTGGATACTTTGCTTGTTGACAAGCGGGTATTTGGACCAGACCATCGTACCGTATTGGTGCCTCTTGTTATAGACCGAGAAATCCAGATATGAGTATGGATATTTTTGTCCCAGAACGCGCTTCACATCCGGTAAAGTAAGGAATTGGGCGTCCTTATATACATCCACTTCCTGCAGACAGATGACATCCGCGTCCTGCGCCGTCAGATAGTGCAGGACTTCGTTCTTCCCGGGTTTTTCAAAACCGCCCATCCGGCCCGTGTTCCAGGTCAAAACGGTAATCGCTATGAGGATAAAATGGCTCATTTCTTCGGACTCAGAGTTACCAGCGGGATAATCATCTCTTCCAGCGAAATGCCGCCGTGTTGGAAGGTGTTGCGGTAGTATTGCGCGTAGTAGTTGAACTGATTAGGGTACGCAAAAAAGTCGCTTCCCGTACAGAACGCATAACTGCTGCTCACGTTCGGACATGGCAATCCCACTTTCTTCGGGTGCTCGATAGTGAACACGTTTTTGGAGCTGCAGTTCAGCGCTTTGCCCACTTTGTAACGGATATTGGTATTCGTATTTTTGTCGGCAATAATCTGTACGGCGTTTTTCACCCGTGTCGTACCATGATCGGTCGTCAGCACGACCGTAAACCCTAATTCCGAGGCGTGGCGGAGAAGTTCATAAGTCGGCGAGTGTTTGAACCAACTGATGGTCAGACTGCGGTACGCCGCCTCGTCGTTCGCCAACTCGCGCATCATCTTGCTTTCCGTCCGGGAGTGAGAAAGCATATCGATGAAATTCAGCACAACGATGTTCAGCGGCGCTTGCGCGCCTTTCAGTTGATGAATGACACGCTCGCAGAAATCACTCTCGTTCACCTTCCAGTAGTTGAACCTCTCCCGTCTCCGATAGCGGTCCAGCAGGGTCTGTACCAACTCTTTCTCATACTGGTTTTTGCTCTCTTCATCGCCTTCTTCGACCCAGTAATCGGGAAACATCTCTTGGATCTGAAGCGGCATCAGGCCGGAGAAAATAGCATTCCGGGCATATTGGGTAGCTGTCGGCAAAATGGAACTGTACTGCTCCTCCGTACGGATGGTGAAGAACTCGCTGATCAGCGGCTGGATACATTTCCATTGGTCGTACCGGAAATTGTCTATCACGCAAAGCAGCACTTTCTCCCCTTTGTCCAAAAGAGGAAAAACGCTGTGTTTCATCACGTCCTGCGACATGATCGGCCGTTGCGCATTCTCTTCAAACCAACTCTCGTAGTTCTTGGCGATCCATTTGCTGAAGGCGGCATTCGCTTGTGTCCGTTGGTCGGCAATCAGACTGCGCATGCCCGAATGACCTGCCTGCTCCTCTACGTCCGCCAACTCCAGGTCCCATTTGCTCAGACTGCGTTCGATGGCCTGCCATTCCTCGATGGTGGAGGCGGTATCGATCATATACGAGATGTCGCTCCACTCCTGACGGTAGTTTTGCTGCACTTGTTCGGTCACGATCGCTTGCTGATGAATATGTTTCTTCAGACAAAGCAGGATCTGACTCGGATTGACCGGCTTGATCAGGTAGTCGGCGATCTTCTCGCCGATGGCCTGCTCCATAATGTGCTCCTCCTCGCTCTTCGTGATCATCACTACCGGCACTTCCGGACGAAGACGCTTGATCTCCTGCAGCGTCTCCAGACCGCTCATGCCGGGCATGTTTTCGTCAAGAAACACGATATCCGGAGCTTCCGATCCCAGACCATTCAGTGCATCTTCCCCATTGCTGGCGGTGACAACCTCATAGTTCTTTTCTTTCAGATAAATAATGTACGGCTGCAACAAGTCGATCTCGTCGTCAACCCATAAAATCCTATTCATGCTGCAAAATTAGTATTTTTTTTTCACATATGCAAGAATAGTGCCATTTTTTATCTTCACAAAAATTTTTTTTACCGCTCTCTTACCATTTTACGACAAATCCGGCATGTACATTGATGCCCGCTTGCGCATAGTACCATGCGCAGCGGCTTCCGTCCGCGAAACGGCTGGCTTCGGCACCTCCGTTTGAGGCAAAATGGGCATCGAAGATATTATTCAGTTGGCATAATACCTTCACCTCTGGTACGCCTCTACGCTCAGCGCACCATTTTTTCATCGGCAAATTATACTCTAAATGTACATTTGTCGTCGTGAATGCCTTTAACATTGCGTTTTTATCCATGGTGTTGTCAAGGTATTGACGACCGACAACATTTGTCTGGATGGTACCAACAAATCCTGCGACATCAAAGGTGAAAAGACTCATGGCGGTAATCATTGGCGAGAAGGCGATTGTCACCTCGCCTTCGATGCTGTCAGTACCGACCCGGTTCCAGTTATCTTGGTCGTCGTAGAGGTTAATATATTGCTTGTAGTTCTGGATTTTATTGCGGCTGATGACCATGTTTCCTTCCCATCTGAACCACTTGGTAATCTTCACTGCGGCACTCAGCTCGGCGCCCATGCGGTATGAGTCCTTCACGTTCATGGTCTTATATTGCCCCACGTCGTTGTATTCGCCGGTGAGAACCAATTGGTTGTCATAGTCCATGAAATAGAGGTTGAGACCTATATTAAACCGCCTATGTGCGTATGAGTAACCTAATTCATAGTCGTACAGCCGCTCTGCCTCCGGCATTTTGCCTACATAACTGTCTGTCGCTTGATCATAATAGATGTTCTCCGTGTAGTTGGCGCGGTTCGGCTCGCGGTTGGCTATCGCGAAGGAGCCTGATAGCAAGTGACCTTTGTTCTGGTACGTCAAGCCGGCTTTCGGGTTGAAAAAATGGAAGTTTTTGTCGAATGGCAACTCCTTCATGCTATCATCGCTCAGACCTCGCATACTATATCTAATGAAGCGGTATTGCAGGTCAGCGTAGATTGCCAATTTCTCCTGAGCGCGGTTAATTACGCGCCAGTTGACTTTGCCGTAAATATTCGCATCGACTTTGTTGGATTTATTGCGGTAGTATTCATAATGGAAAGGCAGCGAGGTGGCAGAAGGAGTAGCCAGATAGTCTAAAACACCCCAGTGATTACCTATATAATCATTCGCTGCGATTCCCATTTGCGCATCCACCGGCTCAGAGATATATTTGGCGGAAACTACGGCGCCTGCAAAATGGTTGTCGAGCCATTTTTGATAAAATCCATAACTCTTGCCGCTGTCGCTGAGCCCCCAATAACTATATTTTTTCTTTTTGTATTGCTCGTAGTTGCCTTTTCCGTGCGTGTAATGCAATGTAGCGCTGAGGCTCCAATTAGGTGTAAAGCGATGATGGATAGCTATTTGGGCGTGTTGCTGCGCGTAGGTGTCCCAGTTAAGCGAGTCTGCGGGATTCGTTCGTCTGTCTGCACCTCCGATGCCATAAGCGGTGTTATAATCGACCCCTTCCCATGCTTGCGCCGTTCGCTCGCTTCCGCCGAAAAGACGAGCAATGACTTGTGTCTTCTTTCCATACCATCCGAAATCGCCGTAGTAACTGTATAGATCGCTTGTAGAATGGTATAGAAAACCATCGGAATTGACCTTGGAGAATCGTGCGTTCGCCATCCAATGACCGGGTAAAACCACATGTGTACTCACTAACTCGCGGAAGGTGTTGTACATGCCGCCGTTAAACGCAAGTGTCACATTGGAAACGGTATCTCTATTGCCGCTTTGCATGTTCAGGCTTGCGCCGAAAGAGGCGGAGCCGTTCGTACTCGTACCCACGCCGCGTTGAACCTCAATCTGCGAAAGCGACGAACTCACGTCCGTCATGTTTACCCAGAAAACGCCCTGACTCTCACTGTCGTTCAAAGGGACGTCGTTGACCGTCATGTTGATTCGTGAGTGGTCTGTACCGCGGATACGAAAATAGGTGTAACCTACGCCCAGACCGTCATCCGAAGTGACTTGCAGGCCCGGCGTGGTGGAGAGCAGGTATGGCAGGTTCTGACCCGTGTTGTCACGGTTCAAGTCGTCACTCCTGACAATCGCGCTTGAAACGGTCTTTTGCTCCACGCGTTGCGCGGTAACTTCTACCTCCTGAATCTGAAAATCGTTGACGGACAATGTGTCCTCACTTGTCTGCCCGAACGCAGACATAACCGGCGCGAATGCACCAAAAACCATCAACCATGCATGGTTGATTGAAAGAATGTTTTTTCTCATTTTCTTTAGCAGCATTACCTGCCCAAGTTCAACGGGTTTTATCTCAGCCAAATATAGAGCCCACGCAGATTTTTAATCTGTGGGGAGAGTGGCACCCCGAATGAAGATGACAGAATGTTAATGTTCGTTTGTTAAAAAATCGTGCAAAGTTACAACAAAAGTTTGACATACGCAAGAAATTAGCCACTAAAATTAAATTTATTTATGTTTTATGGCTAAGAGCTTGTGTATGAGCACAAGCGTGCGGCTGTAATTTCGAGGTGGGCCGGCAAAGCCGGGTCGGTGCCCTCGAAATTACTCAAACTTTTTTGATAAATACAAAAAAAGCACTTTTTTCTTGCGTATATCAAAAAAAAGCAGTAAATTTGTGCGCATTTTTTTGAAAACTGCATTTTTGAACTTAATTTTTTGAAAATATGATATATAAATTTACTTTCTCGTGTGAAGAGGGCGACCCTAATTTCCGCCGCGTCTTTGAGGCCTCGGCCGATGCTACTTTTCTGGAGCTGCACGAGGCTATTTTGAAGAGTGTGGGCTATCCCGATGACCAGATGACTTCTTTCTTCCTCTGCAACGATGAGTGGGAGAAAGGCCAGGAGATCACTCTCGTGGAGATGGACTCCAACTTCGAGTACGACAACATGGTCATGAATGAGACCCACCTCAATGATCTCATTGAGGAGCAGGGCCAGCGTCTGATCTATGTCTTCGACCCGATGTTCGAGCGCTATTTCTTCGGTTCTCTCAAGGAGATCAAACCCGGTTCCATGACCGGAGTAGAGTGCGTGGAGAGCAGGGGAAAAGCACCGAAACAACTGAAATCCGAAGATCCCTTAGCAGGCATCAACGCCGGCAAGGGCAACGATGATTTCATGTTTGACGACGAGTTCAAGGACGAATACGACTTGGGCGACATCGACATGGAAGGCTTCCAGGACCTCAGTTTCGATGATGGCACCATGTTCTAAAACCCTCCTTTTGCTCTTGGGTCCTACGGGTGTCGGCAAGACGGAGTTGTCGCTGCGGGTGGCGGAGCATTACCGCTCGCCGATCCTCAACTGCGACAGCCGCCAGATCTTCCAGTCTATCCCCATCGGAACGGCAGCCCCCACGGCGGAGGAACTCGCGCGCGTGAAACATTATTTTATTGCTACGCGCGACCTGCAGGACGACTATAACGCCGGCCGGTACGAGCGGGACGCCCTCGAACTCCTCGACCAACTCTTTCTCACCCACGATGTGGTGGTCATGACGGGTGGTTCGATGTTGTACGCCGACGCTGTCTGCAACGGCTTGGACGACCTGCCCGCCGTGCCGGAGGATATCCGCGCCGAGGTAACCGAAAACTACAAGACCCGCGGCCTTTCGTGGCTCCAACAGGAGGTGCAACGCCTCGATCCGGCGTATTGGGAGATCGTGGACCCGAATAACCCGGCGCGTCTGGCGCACTGCGTGGAGTTATCCCTTACAACGGGCAAACCCTACAGCTCCTTGCGCACCAACACCCGGAAGGACCGGCCGTTCCGCATCCTCAAGATCGCGCTCGAGCGCCCTCGCGAGCAGCTGTACGAGCGCATCAACACCCGCGTCACCCGGATGATGGACGACGGACTGCTCGAGGAAGCCAAAGCCGTTTATCCGCTCCGCCATCTCAATAGTCTGCAGACGGTCGGATATAAAGAATTGTTCGGATACCTCGATGGCGAATACGACCTCCGGCGCGCAATCGAGCTTATTCGCCAAAACACCCGGCACTACGCCAAACGCCAGATGACCTGGTTCAGGAGAGACAAAGATATCCATTGGATAGATGCAAATAACGATTATGAAAAAAATATTGATAGTATTGACACTTTGTTGCGCGGTGGTAGCGTGTAAAAAGAACGATGTCTCTTTTTCCTATTCGCCGCAGACACCCCGTGCGGGACAGCCGGTGACTTTCTCCAACCACTCTTCCTCCGGAGAGGAGTGGGAGTGGACTTTCGGGGATGGCGCTACTTCGACGCTCAAGTCACCTACCCACACTTTCAAACGGCCCGGAGAGTACGACGTCATCCTCAAGGTGGATAAGAAAAACCGTTGGACGGCGTATAAGAGGATTGTCGTCCTCGATACCATCCCTACTTTCGTGGCGTCCGACACGACTTTTTATATATTCCGCGACTATACCTTCACGGCGAATGTCTATAACCCCTATAACTACGACATCTCGTATGCCTGGTACTTGGGAGACACCCTTGCCGCAAAAGACAAACCCTCCGTCAAGTGCTTCTTCACGCACCCCGCTCAGGAGGAGAAAGTCAAACTGGTAGTCATCCTCAACAAGGATACTACGGTTGTGGAGAAAGTCTTCCAAATCCAGGATTATGCCACCAACTCTGTCCTCTTCCGTACGCCGGACGCCGACTACCGGCAGCGGCTTTTTGGTACTCGTTTCGAGCCTTACAAGGCCGACCCGGACGCAAAACAGCTCTTGGATGAGGAGCAAGACACCGTCCAGACCTACAACGGCTTTACCTTCCGCCTCTCCGAGCTGAAAACCGTTTTCCCTCAGATGGAGGGCTTCCATATCGCCAACCGCAAGATCTACTACCGCGCTAACGGGCTTTGGGTGGCGAATATCGATGGCGCTTACCCCGTGCAGATTGACGCTTCCCCTTGCGCCGCCATGACGCTGGATGACGTGCTGGACAGCCGTATCTATTGGGCGAACGCGCAGGGCGTGTGGTACATGCCTTTTGTCGGGTCGGATAACAACAAGTTTGTCACGACCCCTGTCCTCTTGAATTCATTAACGAATATAACAAAAATCGCTGTGGATAGCGACCTCAAATAATGCAACCTGATTATATTTTTGAAACCTCTTGGGAAGTATGCAACCGCGTAGGCGGTATTTATGCGGTGCTCAGTACCCGCGCGGCTTCCATGCAGGCGGAGCACCCCGACAAAGTGTTTTTCTTCGGTCCCGATTTCGGCGATCACAGTGATATCTTCTTTCAGGAAGACAAATCCCTCCTGAAAAAATGGCTTTCTTCTTTCGACTTTGAGCAAAGCGGTCTTTCTTCTCTTCGTGTCGGCCGTTGGAAAGTGCCCGGAGAACCCATTGCTATCTTGCTGAAGTTCGACGGCCTCTGGTCGCGCAAGAATGAGATATACGCCTGGGCGTGGGAGAAGTTCCAAGTCCAGAGCCATGCCGCCTACGGCGATTACGACGAGTCCTGTCTCTTCGGCTACGCCGCCGGCATCGTCATGGAGAACCTCTATCACTGGCTGTGTGTAAATCAGTCTGTCAGCCCGAAGGGCGGTCTGTCAGCAAAGCGGTCTGTGCTCTGTCAGCAGGCGCAGCCTGCGGTCTGCGCCCACGCCAACGAGTGGCAGACGGCCTTCTCGATCTTCTACCTCCGGGATCATTGCCCGGAGATAGCCACCCTCTTCACCACCCATGCTACGGGTATCGGTCGTTCTATCGCCGGCAACGGCAAACCCCTCTACGACTATTTCGAGGGCTATAACGGCGATCAGATGGCAGCGGAGTTGAACATGGTCTCCAAGCACTCGGCGGAGAAACAGGCTGCGCATTTTGCCGACTGCTTCACCACCGTCAGCGACATCACCGCGCGCGAGTGCGCCCAGCTCCTCGACAAACCCGTGGATATCGTCACTCCTAACGGTTTCGAACCGACCTTCGTGCCCAAAGGAAAAGCTTTCGACATCCGCCGTAAAGAGGCGCGCGAGGCTCTGCGCCGCGTGGCGGGCGAGCAGTTGGGTGGAGTAGTGCCGGAGAACGCACTTTTTGTCGCTATCTCCGGTCGCCAGGAGTGGAAAAACAAAGGCATCGATGTCTTTGCGGCGGCGCTGGACAAGCTCGCGCAGAAGATCTACCATAGCGACCGGCCCGAGAAAGAAGTCGTGGCGTTTGTCATGATCCCTTACCTCGATCGCGCACCTTCGCGCAAAGGTAAAGTGAGCGCGATCTTTGTGCCTTACTATCTTGATGGCCATGATCCTCTGTTCGGCAAGACTTACTACGATCTGCTCATCGGCATGGATGTCACCGTCTTCCCCTCGTATTACGAGCCTTGGGGCTACACGCCGCTGGAGTCCTGCGCCTTCCATGTGCCGACGATCACCACCTCCCTCGCGGGCTTCGGAGCTTGGGCAGCGCAGCAAAAAGACCAGTTTGGCGTCATCGTCATCGAACGCAATGACTCCAACTTCGATGCCGTCGCAGAGCATATCGCCGATGACCTCTTGCGCTTCGACCGCCTGTGCGGTGAAGACAAAGCCCGGGCACGCAAAGAAGCTGCAGCGGTGGCGAAGAAAGCCGACTGGAAGCATTTCTTCAAGTACTACCGCAAGGCCTATGAGATAGCTTTGAAAAAAAGAGATAACCGTATATCAGAACTCCAAAACCCACGTTTATTATGAAAAATCTTCGGATGATAGCAGCTATGCTGCTCCTTTCAACTTTCAACTTTCAACTTTCAACTATCCAGGCTTGTACGAATTTTTTGGTCGGCAAAGATGCCTCCGCGGATGGTAGTACCATTATCTCCTATGCCGCGGACTCCTACGGCATGTACGGATTCCTGCATTTCGTCCCGGCTGCCGATCATCCGGAAGGCGCCCTGCGCGAAGTGAAAGACTGGGACACCGGACGGCCGCAAGGATCCATCCCCCAGATCGCCCACACCTATACCGTGGTGGGAAACATGAACGAGCACCAGGTCACCATCGGTGAGACCACTTGGGGAGGCCGCGAGGCACTCTGGGACACCGTCGGCATCGACTACGGCTCACTCATCTACATCGCTCTCGAGCGCAGTAAGACCGCACGTGAAGCCATCGAGTGGTTCATTACCCTCGTCAACGAATACGGCTATGCCTCCGAAGGAGAGTCCTTCTCTTTCGGCGACCCCAATGAGGTCTGGATCATGGATCTGATCGGCAAAGGAAAAGGGCAGAAAGGCGCTGTCTGGGTCGCTGTACGCATTCCCGACAACGCCATCGCCGCCCATGCCAACCAAGCGCGCATCACCACGCTGCCTCTCTCCGCAAAGCACAAACTGACCAAAGAGGAGAAACGCCTCCAGAAAAAACTCAACTGTGTCTGCAAGGGCGATTGGATGTGGAGCAAGGATGTCATCTCCTTTGCCCGCGAGAAAGGATTCTTCTCCGGCGCAGACAAAGATTTCTCCTTCCAGGCTGCCTATAACCCCTTTGATTTCAGCGGTTTATATGTCTGCGAAGCACGCGTATGGTCCTTCTTCAACCATTTCAGTACCGACATGGACAAGTACTTCGACTACGCTACCGGCAAGACCTTCCGCGAAAATAATAAATCATCAATCATAAATCATAAATCATCAATTAGCCCGGAGGGCGAACACATGCCCTTGTGGATCGTCCCGAACCGTAAAGTCTCCGTCCAGGATATCAAGGAATGTATGCGGGATGAATACAAAGGTACGCCGCTTGACATCACCCAAGGCACCGACGCCGGCCCCTGGAACAGCAAACTCCGCTATGGCGGCTTAGGCTTCAAACTGTCTGTCAGTCCGGAGGACGGTCTGTACTCTGTCAGTCCAAAGGACGGTCTGTCAGGCGAAGCCGGTCCTGCAGCGGATACGCTGCAATACTGGTACGAGCGCCCGACGGCGACCCAGCAGACCGCTTGGTCGTTCGTCGCGCAAATGCGTCCGTACAGCAAATACGGTATTTTCTGGTTCGGTGTGGACGATGCCGCCTGCAGCTGCTACACCCCGATGTACAGCTGCCTCAAGCATGTGCCGGAGTGTTTTGCCGAAGGCAACGGAGACAGCTACACCTACTCGCCGACATCCGCTTGGTGGACCTTTAATATCGTCGCTAACTGGGCGTACACCAAGTACAGCCGCATGTACCCCCACATCCGCGAAAACCAGCAGATTTGGGACGATAAATTCAATACCCAGATCGCCGGAGTCGATGCGCAGGCTTCCGAACTCAGCGAAGAGGACGCTAAATCCTTCCTCTCTTCCTATTCGTGCTCGCAGGCAGAGAATTTGGTGGCGGATTGGCAGAGACTCTACTTCTATCTGGTGACGAAATTTATCGACGGACAGGAGCGCAAAGAAGAAAACGGCCAGTTCAAGCGCAACCAGTATGGCAACAGCTGCGGCCCGAACCGGCTCCCTCTCCCCGAGAAATTCCTCCGACTCGTCGCCCCGGAAATAACCCACGAATAAGTCCAACCGTTAGTGATTCGTTGGAGATACCTTGGTGATTCGTTGGAGGTTAGGCTACCCACAGCCTACCCGCAAGCCCCTAAAATTTGTAACTGAAACTTACGAACCATCCCCACTCGGACATGTACTGTGTGGGGATTTGTTGGTGTCTGACGAGATTATTCAGACCGAAATCATACCCGCTCTGCAACCGGTAACGGTCCCATTCCAGACCGCCGCCTACGCCCCATTGGATATTCGCGCGGACTAACTCATCCGCCATCCGGTCGTACGGCTCGGTCGCGATACCTTGACCCTTGAGCCACGTCTCCGTGCCGGCGCTCAGGTGGTTCTCGATATAGTCCGTCTGCGCCATGCCGATATGGAGCTGCGGACCCGTGTAGAAGAATAGATTCAGTTTTTTCCAGAGCGGAATCGTATAATATACCCTTACCGGTATGGTCAGGTTATGCGCTAACACACGGTGTTTGACGTACTCCGTCTGAACCGACGGAGCGTCCATCGACCGCCAGTGCTGCTCTCTCTGACCGTACAGCAAGGTATAATACACACCCGTCTGCAGGCTGAAATGGATCGGCAGCAGGAACGTGAAATTGGCGCCGGCGCGTACGCCGTGAAGGTACATCTCCGGGAAGGTGAGACTGTGCGTCCGTTGTTGGTGTTGCGCGTACCCCACCTCGATGCGGTATTCCACACCAAACTGGTAACTCTCCTCGCGCACAACTTTTTTCGTCGGATCGAAGAACGTGTTATCCGCTATCTGGTACGCCGGTTTATTGGGCTCGTCCGCCCACGCCATTCCTGCCCACAAACATGCCATGAAGAGGAGGATTCCTGCCTGTTTATTCCTTAAACTGCCCATTTGTTTCATAATTTGCCTGCAAAATTACTGCTTTTTTTTGAAATATGCAAAAAAAATTGTATCTTTGCACTCGATTTTGTATCATGACCTATACTTTTCGAGAAATAGTGCCCTATTATAAGCGAAATCTCAAAGTCGCTTTTCCCGTCATGCTCACCCAGCTCGGCGCGGCTCTGGTCGGTCTTGCGGATAGTATCATGGTGGGACATTACGGTACGGCGGACTTGGCGGCGGTCAGTTTCTCCAATGCCATCTTCTTCACCGTCATGGTCTTTGCCATGGGAGCCGTCATGGGCATCACGCCGCTCGTGGGACACGTCCACGGCCGCCTCGAGAAACTCCTCCGGCAGTCCGCGTCTGCCGAAGAGATTGCCCACAAGCACGAGCAGGTCTCTTCGTATCTCGCTAACGGACTCATTTTCACCTTCCTCATGTGCCTGGCGTCCCTTTTGTTGCTGGCGCCTTGCATCCCCTATCTCGATGCGTTCGGCCAGGAACCCGTGGTTATCGCGTGCGCGCGCCCGTACTATATATTAATAGTGCTCTCCATCATCCCTTTCCTGCTTTTCTGTTTCAGCAAGCAGTTCCTCGAGGGCTTGGGCAACACCACGGTCGCGATGGTGATCACGCTTGCGTGCAACCTCTTGAATATTCTCCTTAACTGGGTCTTCATCTTCGGTCATTGGGGCTTTGAACCCATGGGAGCCAAGGGGGCAGGCATTGCTACCCTCATTGCCCGCGCGCTCATGCCGCTATGCTTCTTTGCTGTCATGTTCTGGAAGGCGGATTGGCGCAGATATATTGTCTCCCTGCGTAAGCGGATGATCACCCGCCGCGAGATTGAGCACCTGCTGGCGATCGGTACGCCTATCGGGCTGCAGTCTTTTGCGGAGGCTTTCCTCTTCACCGCCTCTTTCGTCATCATCGGCTGGATCAGCAAGGAAGCCCTGGCGGCGCACCACGTCGCCAACCAGATGTGTGACCTCACTTTTATGTTGGCGCAGGGCATCGGAGCGGCTACTACCATCCGCGTCTCCCATCAACTCGGCAAAGGCGACCTACACGCCGTGCGAATGGCATCCACCGCCTCCATCCATCTCTGTCTTCTTATGAACACCATCGGCGCAAGTATCATGTTTTTCTTCCGCTACCGGATCCCTTATATCTTCACCAACGACCCCGAGGTGGCGAATATCGCCTCTACCTTGCTGGTGATAGGCGCGCTCTTCCAGTACGCCGACGGACTCCAGTGTATCGGAGCCGCCATGCTGCGGGGCATTCAGGACGTACGTGTCCCCATGCGTATCGCCCTCTTCGCCTATATAGGTGTCGCCCTGCCCCTCGGACTATATCTGACCTTCCCTGCCGGCCTTGGCGCCAAGGGTATGTGGATGGCGTTTGTCATCGCCCTTGCGATCCCTGCCGTCCTCTTCCATATACGCTTTAACAGACAACTAAAACGACTGAAATATGAATCAAAAAGTCTTTGACATCTTTGCTGAGATCTGCAAAGTGCCCCGTCCCTCCAAGCACGAGGAGCAAATCAGCCGCTGGCTGCAATCTTTCGCCGCTGCCCATGGTATCGAGTGTGTCGCCGATGAGGCGATGAACGTCATCATGCGTGTCCCCGCTACACCCGGTTACGAGGACCGCGAGGGCGTCATCCTCCAGGCGCACATGGATATGGTCTGTGAGAAGAACGGCGATGTCGCCCATGATTTCATGACCGATCCTATCGAGACGTATATCGACGGCGAGTGGCTCAAAGCCAAAGGCACCACCCTCGGCGGAGATGATGGTATAGGTATCTCCATGGCGCTCGCGGCGATCACCGATCCCGAGCTCCAGCACCCCGCTATCGAGTGTCTCTTCACCGTCGATGAAGAGACCGGACTCACCGGTGCCATGAAGCTCCGGGATGGCATGCTTCGCCATAAGCGCCTCATCAACCTCGACTCCGAGGACGACGGCCAGATCTTCATCGGCTGCGCCGGCGGCATCGATACCTTGGCTAAAATGTACTATGATCCCATCAATCCATCATTAAGCGAAGCGGCTCATTCCATCATTCCCTCATTTGCCATCCGACTTTCAGTCGGTGGCTTAATGGGCGGTCACTCCGGCGATGATATCAACAAAGGCCGCGCCAACGCCAACCAGATCCTCGTCTGGTTCCTCGCGCGTATCATCCCCCAGACCGAAGTGCAGCTCGCGTCCATCAACGGCGGTAACCTCCGCAATGCCATCGCCCGCGAAGCGGAAGCCGTCATCGCCATCCCCATGGCTTTCAAGGAGCAGATACGCATTGAGTGGAACCATTTCGTAGCGCAGATGGAGCAGGTCTTCGGCGCCGTGGAGACGGACATGCGCCTCGATCTCGAGACGACCGACATGCCCGATACTTTCATCCCCTCCGACAAGGCCTACCGCCTCGTCATGGCGCTTTGCGAGTGCCCCCACGGCATGATCGCCATGAGTCACGACATCCCCGGCCTCGTCGAGACCTCCACCAACCTCGCCTCCATCAAGATGAAGCAAGAATCGACCATGTATGGTCGATCATATATCGAGGTCAATACGTCGCAAAGGTCTTCCAAAGAATCCTCCAAGCACCATCTCAAATGGGTCGTTGAGCAGGCGCTCTCTATGGCTTGCGACGAAGTGACCCACGGCGACGGGTACCCCGGATGGACTCCCAACCCCTCTTCGCCGCTTCTCGACATCACCAGGAAAGCCTATATCGACCTCTTCAAATCCGAGCCCAAAGTGCTGGCGATCCATGCCGGTCTGGAGTGCGGACTCTTCCTCGAGAAGTACCCCTATCTCGACATGGTCTCCATCGGTCCGCAGATGTACGGCGTCCACTCCCCCCAGGAGCGTCTCTCCATCCCCTCCACCGACCGCTGCTATTCCTGGCTCTGCCAGATCCTTAAAACGCTGTAATATATCATCTATGATCATGAAAAAACTATTTTCGCTAATGGCCCTCTCATTCTGCGTGGTGGCAGTCATGGCGACCGACCGGAAGGTGCCGGAGCCGATCGACACGCTCCTCGAGCGCTTTGACCACAAACCCGGACTGAAGACGGCGCAGGCCTTCTTTGCCTACATGGATAAGGAGGAGTTTATGGACGAACCGGTGGTCTTCACCGCCGCCACGCCTCTCGACACGATGAAAGCTCTCGTATGGTACTGGGCGGGCGAGTGGTATTATGCCGAGCAGGACTACCCGCGCGCCGAGAAGAACCTCCTGCGCGCACTCGAGCTGATGGAGTACGCCGATGAGAAATCTATCTCCGACAACCTCGCGATGTTAGGCCTCGCCTACATGCGGCAGTCGAAATACGACGAGGCGCTGCATTACATGCGCCGTTGCTACCAACTCGACAGCAAGAGCGGCGACCCCGATCGCATCTCTTCGTCCCTGAACACGATCGCCGGAACGCTCCTCGCGGCGGGCAATCCCGAGGAGGCGGAGGGCTATATCCTTCGAGCTGTCACCTACGCCAAGCAGGCGGATAACCCCTCTCGCAGGGCGGTCATCTACGGCATGGCGAGCGAGATAGAGAACCGCCTCGATCATCAGGACCTGGCGCTCCTTTATGCCGACAGCGCATGCATGGTGGAGGCCACTACCGGCAACCGCTACAAGATGGCGGTACGCCAGACGCAGAAAGCCTCTATCCTCGTCGGCATGCAGCGTTACGACGAGGCGGAGCGGATCTTAGGCGACGTCGTGCCGTTCTTCCGGCAGTTTGGCGACCAGCTCTCTCTGGCGATAGCCCTGAATAAACGCGGTAAAGCGGCGAGCGGTCTGGGCCACGAGGAAGAGGCGGTGACCTACCTCTCCGAGGCGATCGACATCTGCCGCCGGATCGGTAATCCCTATAACGAGGCGTACGCCCAACGCGCGATCTACGAGATTCTCTATAAGTCCAACCCCGATGCCGCGAGGGTTCATCTGGAGCGGTACCACCTGCTCAAGGACTCCCTCTACTCGCATGCTACAGCCGAGCAGGTAGCCCGCTTCAACGCAGAGTTCGGACGCGATGAGCTGGAGAAAGAGAAAGAGCAACTCACCCGCAGCAACCACCGCCTCGCGGGTATTGGAGTAGCGGTCGGCGTGGGCGCGATACTCTGTATCCTCGGCTCGCTCATCTGGTTCCGCAAGCGCCAGAGCAAGACCAACGAGCTGCTGAATACCGTCATGACGGAGCTCAACGAAGCGCGTCGCTCTCCGGCGCCGGCACCTGAACCGGAACCCGAGCCCGAACAAGCACCCGAACCCGAAGAGGATGTGGAATATTTGACGCAGGAGGACAAAACGTTCCTCAAGAAACTCATCCTCTCCGTCACGCAAATGATGGATCATCAGGCGGTTACGGTCACTCAGATCGCCGACAAGATGTGCATGTCGCCCAAGACTCTCAACCGCCGGGTGAAGTATCTCACCGGCGAAGGTGCCAAGCGATATATGATGCGCATCCAGCTCGAGCAGGCACGTATCATGTTGCTCCAGGATCTCGATATTCCTATCGTCGAAGTAGGTAACTGCTGTGGCTTCGACGACCATAGTTCGTTCACCAGAACCTTCACCCAAAACGTCGGAATGTCCCCTTCAGACTACCGTTTAAACCGCGGAAAAATGATAAATTAGGCACTTTGTCCGATTTTGTAAAATAATTGTCCGCTTTTGCAAAAGCAATTTCGGAAATTTACACTACTTTTGCACCCGAATTCAATCGGGTGCTTTTTGTGCTGTTTACTCGGGCATGGAAAACAAGAAAAATGACAATCAATCTACGCAGGAATCATCCTCCGTTTCGCAGTATCGCCATCAGGAAGCGAAAGACTTTACCAAGGAGGTGATCGAGGAGTTGTTCTCGTCCGACAAGTCTGATGCCGCCAAATCACCCGCGCGCACGCCCGATAAAAAATAGTTACATATAGTATAGCAAACTTACAACGAATCAAAAATAATTAACCGAGGGGCAACCCTCACAGTATTAACATTCAAATCTCTAACATTATGAGAAAATTAACTTTCTTAATTGCCCTGATGGCAGCAATCCTATGTCTGCCACAAAGAGTAATGGCGCAGTATGATCATCCATTTTATTTTGATCAATACAGCTCTGCTCTTGGAACATTAGTGATTGGCGAGACTTACGATGCCAACTTGGCTCTTGTCAACGGTATGCATCTTCCGGTTCAATGGTCAACCTCTGATGCTAACATCCTTTCTGTAGATGAAAACGGAATCCTTACTCCGCACCAAATTGGTTCAGTTACGCTTTCTGCTCATACTGACGGAGATGCCAACTACAAAGCAAAGGATGCTCAGATTACGCTCAGTAATATTCAATATCCTCTTTCGGTTTTTCAAGGAGGAGAGGATTATGTGGATGTAACACCCGCCAATGCCAACAATATTTTTGGTGACGGGAAGGTGTCTTACGACTACGCAACTCACACTTTGACCTTCAATACTTGGACCAAGGATTTTACGCAGTTGCCCAATTTTGGCAATGTTGGAGGTGCTATGTTCTCGTATATGGTGGAAAATCAACCGCTTACGGTTCAGCTTGTAGGCACGAATACGATTACTTGTGGAGAACTCTTTTCAGTGAATACTCTCATCTTCTCTGGTAATGACGCGGCGCAAGATAAGTTAACAGTGAACAGCATCGGTCATGCAGCAATCTCTGCATCCAATCAACTGACGATTGACAATGCATCATTGGTACTGAGCGAGACTTTTACGAGTCTGAGCCCCTCTCAGGACTTTACAGACTACGGTGTGTTCTGGGCTGGCAAATTATCAGTTATTAATGGAGGAAATTTCCACGCTACGGTTACCCCGAATACAGATCTCTCCTCATGCGGTTCTTGCTTAGCGGTGGGAATTGTAAATACATCATTAGTGGGAAATATTCTCACGGAGCACGTTATTTGGTCTAATGACCCTGCCAACGAGGATGATATCAATTACTACTATAAAACGAACGCAGACGATTTTATCGGTTGTTTCTTTGATGACCAAGGTGGTGCGATGCTTCCTTACGAGGTAGAAATTAGCAGTGATGCTCCTGTAGGTCCGACTCCTTCGACTCCTACGGGTCCGTCCTTCACTTGGAGCGAAAGACAAATAAACTTAGTGGACTTGAGTTGCTACAATGAGGGTGGAAAAGAGCAAGAAAATGGTCTCATCAATAATATCATTACTTCTCTGACGCAAACAAGGGACAAAAACGAAGACTATAATAACCCGTCTACTGTCGAATCCTGTCAATTTAGTTACGGACGAATCGAGATAAGCGGTTGCGGTACCCTGAAGTTCAAATCCATTGCCGGAGATCTGACGGGTATCGTCATTACCGGTTCCATCTGGACAGCAACCAATCTTCCCGCTAATTGGACGTATGATGATGTAGCTGGCACCCTTACGTGGGTTGGTACGCCGGCTGAAGAGGTTACGCTTTCCGGAAATTTAAGTATATCGGTAAATTCTATTGAGTATTTCTACAGCCCGGCTGCGGCTCCGCGCATGGAAGAAGAATTCTGTGATGATTGGCAATGGTACGAGATCACTGGTGCCCACACGGCAAAAGTTACTGGACCGCGTAATCTGGGCGGAAGCATAAATATCCCTGCATCGGTAGAAGATAACGGTGTTATCTATTATATCAACGAGATTAATGAGTATGCCTTCTACCATCGCGGTCAACTGTCCAATGCCCTTATTGGGGAGAATGTTGCTAAAATCGGCGCACATGCTTTTGATGGCTGTACTTGGATGACAGAGATTAGAATCGAAAGCCGCGTCGTAGAGTCTATCGGCGATGAGGCGTTTAAAGACTGTCTACTCCTGCATGGTCTCCAATGTTATACAAGCCTGCCTCCTGTACTGGGTAACAACGCCTTCGAGGGTGACACCCGCTTGAATCATATTGATGTATATTCTTGGGTTGTATCGAATTATCAAGGAACTGCCAATTGGTCGAACTACTCTTCCAAGATTACCGCTTTGTGGTCTAATCGTGCTATCGGAGAGAAATTTTTCTACCACAACCAGAAGACCACCGGTGTATATGAGGTTACATCTGCTTCGCCGAAAGAGGTAAAAGTACTCCCGTACCCCGCAGATGTAAATGCTATCTATCCGATCACGTACGAAAGCACGCTCGTTATTCCGGAGTCCCCGCTTTACATGAACTATGGATATGCGGTTACGGGTATTGCTGCCAATGCGTTCAAGAACATCACAGACATCAAGGTGGTATCAATACCGCAATCTGTCCGTAGCATTGAAGCTGGTGCCTTCTCGGGTTGTACGAATGTGGAGAATGTGTTCTTCCTCTGGAACGACCCTACAACGGTTACTTGGGCAGATGGAAACGTAGGTGCAGAATTTGCAACGGCTGCAAGCGGTAACACAAAAATCTTCGTCCCCGAAGGAAAATTATTAGCTTATCAGGCATGGGCACCGGCATGGGCAGGTTGCATGGTTGAAAGCGCATTTGAGGATGTTACGGCTTCACAAGATCCTCACGATGTCGTTTTCTACCGCACTTATTACAACAGTTCTAAAGATTTAATGCTGCCGCCTGATGTATGGGCATACGTAGGCTATGTAGAAAACGAAGAGTTCAAGTTGCATACCATTGCTTTCGACGGAGAGATCGTACCTGCCGGAACGGCTGTAGTGCTGCGCTCTTTCTCGCCGGAATACCGCTTGATTGCTATGAAGCCTGTGGCTGAGCCTTACACAGGCACGAACCAACTCCGCGGTACGGATGTGAATATTCCGAGAACCAGTGTTGGAAATAATGGCGAAAATGTTTACGTTCTTGGTAAGGAAGCTTGGATTGGAGGCAACCGTCAAGAGGGCATGGGTCTGTACAAGTACACCGGCGCAACCTTAGGCGCACACAAGGCATATCTCATCTATGATGGTTCTGGTTCCGGTTCAAGCAATCAGCAAAATGCCCCTGTACGCTTCCTCTTCAATCGTGACGAACAGGCTACGGGCTTTGAGAATGTTCAAGAGGGTAATGCATCCTGCTCCAAGATCCTGCGTGACGGTCAGTTGATCATCATTAAGGACAACAAGGAGTACAACGCGCAAGGTCTAATCATAAAATAAGGAGGACACAACTATGACAAAAAATATGTATATCCAACCCTCTGTTTCCGTAACAGAAATGCTGATGGTTCAAACTCTGTGCGCAAGCGGCGGTTCAGGTTCTACAACCTTTTCGCCTCTGAACTCAGGCGCAACGACGGATGTGCAGCTATAATCAAATCAGCAAATCAACCCTGGCGTAGAGACCAACGTCCAGTGGTAATTATCCCAACTATTTCATTTTTTCAAAGGGAGCGGCCGCAAGACCGCTCTCTTGTTTTATATCCCTCTTGCACGCTATCCGCAGGCTTATAAGGGGGCCGCACATTTGCTTTCTGCATGGCTCCTTTCTGCTCATTGTTAATATTTTCTAAAAAATATTTGCATATATCGAAAAAAAGTTGTACCTTTGCAGCGGAATTTACTAACCGATACAACTATGACTAAGAAAAGAAGACAAGAAAACCTTGCTTATTTATTGGAAATCGAGCAAGATATGCTTAGGAAAGGCAAACGGCTGTCCCAGACTTTCTATGGCATGAAGCAAAGTGCCGAAGAGGCTTTGGAACTAATCGAAAATTAATGATAAATCCATATTTCATTTATTCAAAGCGGGCGGTCGTGAGACCGCTCTCTTGTTTTATATCCCCCTTGTTCTTCGTTAGGTTTGCGGGGCTTTAGCCCGCGCCCTTTCTCTGTGCATTTTTCGCGCATCTTTGCGCGAAATAATCGTTGTATATTTAAATTATTTTTTGTATCTTTGCGCTCGAATTTGAGTATTTTGTATCAGAGATTTGAACATTTTGTATTTGAGATTTGAACATTTTGTATTTGAGATTTGAACATATTGTATAAAAATCATGAGCTCTATGAAATTCAAAAAAATACTCAATTGGAGAGAAGCGGTCAAGGAGGAGTGGGATTGGGATTGCAGAAATACGCTAACGACGAAGCACGAAAGTATAACTCTTCCCTCAAAATCCCCATAAATAGGTATTGCACATGTCCGCAAAAAGCAGTAATTTTGCAGTCGCAAAATTTTAACAAGCAGAAGACAGCATGCAGAATATCAAAATCGCCGTCATAGGCCTGGCTCAGAGCGGCAAATCCGCCCTCACGTCCGCCCTCCAAAACCTGGCGGACAAAGATGCGCATGACCTGCAATTCACGGAGGTACACAACCCCGATGAGCTGCACGGTCATTCATATGACGTGGTGCTTCAGGTGGTGGACTCCACGAGGCTTGAGGAGTCGCTTCTCCTCACTCCGCACATCATCGACGAGCATGAGAAGATCGTCCTTGCCATCGGCCGTTACGACCTCTTGCTGGCAACCGACCACTCGCTGGATATCCCGAAAATGCAGCAACTCATCGGTGTACCCACCTGCCGCGTCTCCGCGCAGAAGAACTATGGTCTGGAGGAGTGCCTGACGTTGATAGAAGACACAGCGGCTAAGCCGCTTTCTACGGCGCACCCGATCTATCACCTCCGCGACCAGGGCGACGACGATGCCTACCGCGCCTACGTCCATGGTGTCCTGACCCAGACGCTGACCCACGCCAAGAACGACCCGCACCGGACGCGTCTGGAGAAGATCGACAAGGTTCTGACCAACCCTTGGCTCGGCTTCCCGATCATGATGGCGGTGCTGTATTTCGTGTTCTGGTGCACCTTCACCCTTGGCGCTTATCCGCAGGAGTGGATAGAGAACGGCATCAACGCGCTCTGCGAGCTCGCTCATGCGCACATGGCGGACGGCTGGTTCTCGGGTCTGCTCATCGACGGCGTGCTGCAGGGCGTAGGAGCCGTGCTTGCCTTCCTGCCGAATATCATCATCCTCTTCTTCTTCATCTCCCTCATGGAGGACTCAGGCTACATGGCGCGCGAGGCGTTTATCATGGATACCGTTATGCACCGCGTCGGTCTTCACGGACGTTCGTTCGTGCCGATGCTCATGGGTTTCGGGTGCAACGTGCCGGCGATCATGGCGGCGCGCGACATCCAGAACCCCAAAGACCGCGTACTGACGATGCTCATGGTGCCGTTCATGTCCTGTTCCGCAAGGCTGCCGGTATATATGCTCTTCGTAGATACTTTCTTCGCGAACCACAAAGCCCTCGTCATGATCTCTCTCTACGCGATAGGTATCTGCCTGTCCGTGCTCTTTGCCGTGGTGATGAAGAAGACCCCGTGGTTCCGGCAGGATGACGACGACTCCGTCAACGAGTTGCCGGAGTTCCGTCTGCCCAAGGCCCGCGCCACCGCAGCGCATATATGGGAACGTGTGGCGGACTACCTCCAGAAGATATGTACCGTCATCCTCTGGGCGTCGATCATCATCTGGGCACTCGAATACTTCCCCTCGCAGGACCTCAACGACCTCGAGAACTCCTACCTCGCCTCCATCGGCAAGGCCGTCTCGCCGCTCCTGGAGCCGCTTGGCTTCGATTGGAAGATGTCCGTCTGCCTCCTCACCGGTCTGCCTGCCAAGGAAGCCATCGTCTCGACGCTCGCTATCCTCTATGGCGGCGATATAGCTACCGCAGGCTTCACGCCTCTCACGGCGTTCTCTTTCCTGCTCTTCGTCCTGCTCTATTTCCCTTGCGTAGCGACGATAGCTACCCTCCGCCGCGAGGCAGGAAAAGTATGGGCGTGGTTCACCGTCTTCCACTCCCTCGCCCTCGCTTGGCTCGTCTCCTTCCTCGTCTATCAGATAGGATCCCTACTAGTGCCATAGTATCCTAGGACCCTAGTATCCTAGTACCCTAGAAAAAAAATTATACAATTATGAAAAAATATCTTTTTATTATCATCTGTTCTGTATTCTGTACTCTGTCAGTGAGCGCAGCGAACGGTCCAGCAAAGCGGTCTAACCGCCAGACGGTTGTCCTCTCTTGCGACCTCCACTGTCAGGGTTGTTGCGATAAGATCATGAAGAATATCGCTTTCGAGAAAGGTGTCAAGGATCTGGTCTGCGACCTCGATACCAAGACCGTCACCCTCACCTATGACACGACCAAGACCGATCTCCCGACGCTCCTCAAGGCTTTCGAGAAGATCCACAAGCCCGCGAAGGTAAAGGAGCCCGAGAGCCAAGAGCCGAAAGCCAAGAGTTCCAAGACGGACGCCGACTCCGGCGCCTCCACTCCTTATTAAATCACGCGCATACGCCTACGCGCATGCGCAAAACAAAACAGACGCCCGTCGGACGTCTGTTTTTTGTTGCCTAGAGCTCTAGGACTCTAGAATTCTAGTTCCCTAGAATTACTTGAGTTCTGCGAGGTATTTGATAGTACGTACCATCTGGCTGGTGTAGCTGTTCTCGTTGTCGTACCAGCTAACAACCTGTACTTGATAGGTATCCTCGTCGATCTTAGCAACCATAGTCTGGGTAGCATCGAAGAGCGAACCGAACTTCATACCGATTACATCGCTCGAAACGATCTCATCCTCGGTGTAACCGAAGCTCTCGGTCTGAGCAGCCTTCATTGCTGCGTTGATACCCTCTTTGGTGATGTCTTTACCCTTAACTACTGCTACCAGGATAGTGGTCGAACCCGTAGGAGTCGGAACGCGTTGTGCGCTACCGATCAGCTTGCCGTTCAGCTCAGGAATAACGAGGCCGATAGCTTTTGCAGCACCGGTAGAGTTCGGAACGATGTTCTGTGCACCTGCACGGCTACGACGGAGATCACCCTTACGCTGCGGACCGTCGAGAATCATCTGGTCGCCGGTGTAAGCGTGGATAGTGCTCATGATACCGCTCTGGATCGGAGCGTATTTGTGAAGAGCTGCTGCCATCGGAGCGAGGCAGTTGGTCGTACAAGAAGCTGCGGAGATAATCTTATCTGCCGGAGTCAGGGTCTTGTGGTTTACGTTGTAAACGATGGTCGGAAGGTCGTTTCCTGCAGGAGCAGAGATAACTACTTTCTTTGCACCGGCCTGGATATGAGCCTCTGCTTTAGCTTTCGAGGTATAGAAACCGGTACACTCGAGTACTACGTCGATGCCCAGCTCACCCCACGGCAGCTCAGCTGCGTTCGGCTTAGCGTAGATAGTGATCTCCTTGCCGTCAACGGTGATTGAACCCGGAGTAACGACAGTCTTGCCGTCCTCTGCGAGAACTGCGTCCTTGTAAGTTACAGTGTGCTTGCCCTCACCGAACTTGCCTGCGAAACCACCCTGAGCGGTGTCATATTTCAGAAGGTGAGCCAACATTTTCGGGCTGGTCAGGTCGTTGATGGCAACTACCTCGTAACCCTCTGCCTCGAACATCTGACGGAAAGCCAGACGACCAATACGGCCAAAGCCGTTAATTGCTACTTTTGTCATAATTGTAGATTAATTTAAGTTATTTGTGTATTAATTGTTTTTCCTTGTCAAAGCTCTTTTCTCTGAAAAGCGCTACAAAATTACTGCTTTTTTTGCACGTATGCAAATAATTCGTCCAAAAATTTTATTTTTGTAATCTTATTTTATCAAAAAGGCAGTCTAAAGCAGTTAAATTTTTCGTAAATCGAAAATGCGGCGGTCGGCGCTTAATGCGGCTCTGCTACTTAGGTCATCCTATTTCTACCTAGGTATTCCTATGTTGTCTTAGTCTTACCTATGTTTTCCTATTTCCTCCCGAAATCCGCCGGTATCTCTCCCCAGGCTTTCGTGTCCCATTTGTATATCGGCGTCGTCCAAGTGTTGTCATGCAGCCACATCTCCGCTTTCCGTACCATGAAGAACAAGTCCTGGTTCTTGGCCGACCACTCGATCTTGGTCTTGCATCGTTTCTGACGTACCCACGCGAGCGCCGTCACGGAATCCGTATAAATGACCCAAGGAAGGTTATATTTCTTGATATACGCCAAGCCCAGCACCAGCGCCAAGAACTCGCCGATATTATTCGTCCCCTCGACGAACGGACCGCGGTGAAAGACCTCCGTGCCGGTATCCGCTATCACGCCGCGAAACTCCATGACACCGGGGTTGCCGCTGCATGCAGCATCCACCGCCAGAGCCGGTAATATAGGTTTTGAAGTACTCATTGTTTTGGTGATCCGAGCGGGAATCGAACCCGCATTTGAGCTTTAGGAGAGCCCCGTTCTATCCATTGAACTATCAGACCAAAAGATGTATGATGTATGATGGATCGCTTCGCGGAATTATCAATTGTCAATTATCAATTGTCAATTATTAACACCTTGAAGGGAACTCCCCGTACTCCTCGAAGGTATAGTTCAGGAAGTCGTTCATCGGTTTCGCTGCCTTTGCTATATCGGTAATTTTATCGATGAAATCGGGAGAAATGACCTCTTCGTCGCTCAACGGCACACTAAAGGTGTACATCTTATGTTTGAGCCATTCGGCATGTACGAAGTCCGGGTCAAACCCAGCCGGCACTTTCTTCAGTCCCGTACCCCAGTAGCTGTCAAAATCCTGCGCAAAATATCTCTTCCATTGCTTGCTGCCCATGATTGCCTCGACCTCTTCGTAGTTCGCCTCAATCTCCGTGCGCAGGGCTTTCAGCAGCTCTTTGGACGGATCCCATATACCTCCGGTAAACATGCATTGTCCCGGTTGGATATGTACGTAGTAGCCGCCTCGCATGGATTTCTTGCCCCAGGTCTTCGGCTGACCGGGTACACCGGTAGCGGGAAAACAACCGAACCACTCTTTGTACGGCCGCTTGTCCGCCGAGAAACGGATGTCGCGGTTGATGCGCCAGATACAGTCCTTCGGCTGCAGGCCTTCGAGCGTCGGATCGATCTTCGTCAGACGGGAGATATACTCCGTTGAAAACGCAACAAATCGATCCCGGCACGCTTGGTACCGATCCCGGTTGGCGTCAAACCACTCCTTGTTGTTATTGACCGCTAACTCCGCCAGAAATTCTAAGGTCTCTTTCATTATAATTTATATTTAATCGAAAATGTCAAAAATCCGCTCTTCCAAACTACTTAGGTTATCCTATTCCTACCTAGGTCTTCCTATTCACCTCCCCTTGGGGAGGTTGGGAGGGGTCTATTTTCGATTTACCTTCTTCAGTCCTTCAACTTTATCATGCATCGTCTCAATCCATCCATCCAATGCGGTATCTCCACGCCGAAGGTCTTTTTGAACTTCGATTTGTCTAAGACGCTATAGTGCGGCCGCGGGGTCTTGTATTGATATTCCTCCGATAAAATCGGGCGAACTTGACATTTTTTGATACCGGCAAGCTCATGAATAGCGATCGTGAAATCGTACCAGGAGCACACGCCTTCGTTCGTGAAATGATATACGCCAGGATGCCATGCCGGCGTCTCGATGACCGTGAAGATCGCCCATGCCAAGTCGGCCGCGTAGGTCGGCGTACCGATCTGGTCAAAGACCACACCGAGCTTCTCTTTCTCTTGTCCCAGACGGATCATCGTCTTCACGAAGTTATTGCCGTACGTCGAGTAGAGCCATGCCGTACGGAGGATCACCGCTTCGGGGCACGCTGCCAGCAGGTTCTTCTCTCCCATATATTTCGTTCGGCCGTACGCCGTGCGCGGTGCTACCGGGTCGCTCTCGCGGCAAGGCACGTGCTCATCGCCGGAGAAGACATAATCGGTGCTGATATGAATCACCTTCACGCCCTGGCTGCCTAATACAGCTAAGGCGTCGGCGTTGATTTTCTGCGCCGTCGCCTCATCTTCCTCTGCCTTGTCCACATTCGTATAAGCTGCACAATTGACGATCAGATCGATGGAATGTGCCTCGACGAATGCCGACACCGCTGCTTTGTCCGTGATATCCAACAAATAGGTATCGTCCGCCTGGATGACGTCCGTGAAGAAATATTGATGCTTCCCGTGCTCCTTACTCAGCACCCTCATCTCATTTCCCAACTGCCCGTTACTACCTGTAATTAGTATTTTCATCTTGTTTGGTCGTTAGTCAACTATTAATTTTAGAAAAAAACCTATAAAACCCCTCGTGTATGCTTTTGGTGTTTGGGCCTACGCGGCCTGAGCGTAACCGTCTACTATCTCGCGTTTTTGAGCAAGCTCAACACGCGACCTACTATCCTGTTCCGCAGCAGCTTTCGCTGCTTTCAAACACCTAAAATCATTCACTTCGGACATAAACCTAAAAAACATTTTTGTTAAAACATATACATCTGACCATTTACTACGTCCAGGAAGTAGTGCTCGCATTGATCCATCGGTGGAGCAAAATTGTACAGGATACCTATTTGCTTGCCCGTAAGCCGCATGTAGTTCCAGAGTTGTTGCCTGTGTTCTGCGACTAACTTATCTACTGCCTTGCACTCCACGATGATGTCGTTCTCCACGAGAAAATCGACGAAATGCTTGTGCTGTATAGGCTTGCCGTGAAAGACTACCGAGAAGTAGTGCTCTCGTTGGTAAGGTATCTGTTGCTCGTCCAAGAGAATCTGCAACGCTTCCTGATACATATACTCGTTCAGAAATGGACCGAGCTCGCGGTGAACCGCTGCACAGCAACCATTAATAGCGTAGCAGCGTTTTTTCAGCTCCATTGCCATCTCCGGCTTTGTATCCATTAATCTTTTCAACGTGTATAGCATGTAAAAAATGTTTTTTTATGTTCATTGCCTTTGGCAGCAATTACATCCTTTGGATGTGAGGTACGTACGCTATCGCGACGTGCAAATTTATTTGTAATCGGCGCGGTGGTGTGCGGAACTTATAAGCGCTAAAGGCGCGATTGCTGACGAAGGGGTTTTTTATGTTTTTTTTCTATTAAAATATTACTATACATTAAAATGGAGAATCGAACTCTGCCATTTTAGGGTGTTTTTTGTCTTTCTCGCTAATGATGCGCAGTTCTGCGGAGACTTGCCAGTCGATGGCTAAATCCGGGTCGCTCAGCAGCAGTCCGCCATCCGCCTCAGGATGGTAGAGGTTATCGCATTTATAGGTGAAGATTGCCTGATTGCTCAGCACCGAGAAACCGTGCGCAAAGCCCCGGGGAATGAAGAACTGCCGTTTGTTATCTTCGCTCAGCTCTACGCTGAACCACTGGCCGAAAGTAGGACTGTCCTTGCGCAGATCAACCGCTACGTCCAGTACTCTGCCGACCGTGCAGCATACTAATTTCGCCTGACTGTACGGCGGACGCTGGAAATGCAGCCCGCGTACGACGCCGTACGACGAGCAGCTCTGGTTATCCTGTACAAACTGCGCATCGATACCCGCCTCGCGGTAACGCTGCTCGTTATACGTCTCTACAAAATACCCCCGCGCGTCCTTGAATACCTGCGGCTCAATGACCAGTAATCCCTCAATAGGTGTCTTGATAATATTCATAAAATCCTGTACGATTTAGCCATTTACGATGTACCGTTTGCAAAAAAGCGTGCAAATTTACTGCTTTTTTTTGACATACGCAAGAATTTGCGAATTTTTACACAAAAAAGGCTAAAGGGAATAGGTGAAGGGCAGGCATTGGCAGCGATAAGCTCTCCTGCGGCTGGCGCGGTCGTATGGAGAGATAGCGTAGGAGATCTTGATTCCGGCGTCGAAGAGGGCGGCTTCTTTGACGAGTTTGCGCCCCTGCCGGTTCGCCTCCATGACCGGCGTGAGGAGCCGTTGCAGCGGAAGACCGTCCTTCGTGTCGCTGAGCATGATCAGGCTCACCGCCTCGCTTTGCGAAGCCGTATGCTTGCTGAAACAATAGTCGAAATATGCGCCTACCATGATATACGAGCGGTAGGACTTGCCCCATGTCTTGATCGGGATGGCATAGCCCGCTTCGATCGCCGCCCACCACTGTACGGTCGGTAGGCTCAGCTTGCCGTTCTGCGTCATCTCAAAATCCCGCGAAGCGGCTAAGGGGTACGACTCCTCGACGATATTGTCGTAGTCCGGATAGTAAACCGCGAGCGCCGCGTGCCGGACGGTCTGCTTCCATCCGTTCGCCAGCGGAAAGACCGCCTTGGCGCCCGCTAAGAAATGAAAACCCTTCGCCGTCAGCGCCAGTTGCAACGGGATGCCGACCGAGTATGTCGTGTAACGCTCGTTGAGGTCGCGGATGGAGTAGAGGATATCCATCTGCTCGTTCTCCACGTCGATGGTGGAGTAGGCGTCCTCGTAGTTCGTCTTACCGAGCGAAGCGTTATGCATATCGATCGTCACACCCAAACGAAAACCGATCACGTACGGCGAGAAATAGTCGTAGTACACATGCGCACCGCCTTGCGCCCCGACGCGTCTCTCGATGTACTCTGTCTTCCCGTTCCATCCGGCGACACCGCCGTGGAGACCCATCTCGAAAAAGTGCTCGGCATGCAACAGGACGGGCAGAAAAAGCAATATGACGATTCCTGTTTTTCTCATAGCACGACCTTCTTTTCCGTCCATACTTCTTTGCCTTTCTCGTAGCGGTAGAGATAGACGCCGCGCGTCATCTGTCCTTCGCTCACAGGCATACCTTGACTATTGTATATCTGCACCCGCGCAGGTGCATCTTCGGGGCCTTCAATCTCGATGATATTCGACCAGATGCTGCGGCCGTCGTTCAGGTGAACGTTCAGCTGGAACACGCCCTGTAACTCGTTATGCTCGGAGTAGTCATCGCCGGTCGCACCGGGGATGGCTTGCTCATTCTTGTACCACTGGAACGCCGTCGCCGTCTGCCCCGGGAAATAGTTCCGCAGCGCCACGTTATTACAAAGCAGCTGCCAGTCGTATTTATTGACGATGATCTGCCACAATTTCTCGCAATGGAACGTATCCAGACGCAGCACATAGTTCGTACCGGTACACTCCGTCCATTTCGGGTGTGGCATTTCCCGTTCCTGCGTCTCTGCTTGTTCAAACACAAAAGTCTGACCGCCTATCGTCCACGTAAAAGGCATCAAAGTGTCGCAAACCGTGGTGTCAGCGGTAATAGTCACCACATTGGGACAACACACTTGTGTACCTAAAGTCAGTACACGGATCAAACTGTCACAGCCCCGTTGATCCTTATACAGAATCTCATAGGTAGCAGGTTCTGTAAACAGCGTATCCCGCCACGTAAATGGCATCAGCGTGTCGCAGACCGTCGTGTCTGCCCGTTCGGTCACTACCTCCGGGCATGGCGGCTCAGGTGGTTCGGGCGGTTCGGGTTTCTCGCAATGGATGGTACTGAGCGTATAGACGTGCTCTATACTGTCGCAGTCCCGCGGACTCTTCTCCATCCATCGTTTCTCGCCTGCTTCTTCAAACACCATTCCCCACCATGTAAAAGGCATCAAGGTGTCACAGACGGTGGTGTCAGCCGTAACGGTTAATACCTCCGGGCAAGGCGGTACAGGCGGTGTCGGCGGTTCCGGTGGCTCACACTCGTTGACGCTCAGCAGGAACGGATCGCTTACGGCTCGACAGTTGATGCTCTCGATATTTCCATCGCCGGAAACGGCTACTTTATACCAACCAGAGTCTGCTTTCTGTATAGTATTGAAAGCAAGGATTTCTCCGTTGAAACCGGACATTTCTGACCATGTGACGCTATCCGCCGAGTGCCACCATTTATAGGCTAAAGGTTCCGCAAACGTACCATCGTTGGTAAAGTTGGCAGTGAGGGTTGTTGAGGCGTTTGTACACACTTCCGTCTCTCCTTCTATCGTCACCGGCGGTGCGCACAGGTGAATCTCGATGTCGTCCAGTACAAAGTCATTACCGCTACCGTTTATGGGTACATTATTAAAAATGGTGAGTTTCACACGAGAGATGTTTTCCGGCACGGTGAAGTTCATACCGATGAGCCGCCAGTGTGCAGAATACTGCCAAGACGAATTATCTCCGATGGATGCGGAGTCAAATGGTATATCGCCAGTGTCGTAGGTTGCCAGTTCGGTCCCCGAAGAGGGATCGGTCAGCACAAACTTCATCCGCGGATAGATATCATCCCTGTTAGGGTTCATATAATGTCCCCAAGTCATGACATTCGCTACATAAGCGGAGAATGTGAGACGCGAACCGGGGCAGAGACCTTCTATCGTGGTGGTATAGAAAGGCGCATTGTCCCCTCGTCCGTCTATCTGTAAGAGATAGCCTTTTGTCTTGTCGTTCGGATAAGTGTGGTCATCCATGATATGCCACTGAATCCCATTTTGGTATCCTTGCTTGGTTACCAAAAACTTTCCGCTACTCATTCCGCTTGTCCGGCTCAAACAGGGAATATAATTGGAGGACATACCGGGTACAGCTGCCCGCGCAGCGTCGGCATCAGAAATCACTTCCGGATCATCCGGGTCATTACCGCCGAAATCCTCCCGGAAGAGGAGTATTCCGTCGATGCAGAGATCCTCCGTACATTTGTTCACTTTTAGTAGGAACGGATCGCTCATGGCACGGCAGTTGACGTTCTCGATATTTCCGTCTCCAGAGACGGCTACTTTGTACCATCCCGAATCGGCTTTTTGGATAGCATCGATACTCGGATTTTTACCGATGAAATCGGGTCTTTCTGTCCATGTGATGCTATCCGTCGAGTGCCACCATTTGTATTCTAATGGTTCGGCAAACGTACCGTCGTTCGAGAAATTAGCGGTGAGGGTCGTAGAGGTGTTTGTACATACTTCCGTCTCTCCCTCTATCGTCACCGGCGGTGCGCAGAGGTGGATCTCGATGTCGTCCAACGCAAAGTCATTGCCGGATCCATTGCGCGCGACGTCATTGTAGATATACATCTGAATCGACTCGATACCATCGGGAACCACGAAGTTCATACCGACCAACTGCCATTCTGCCGATAACTGGTTATCCCGCGCATATTTCCAAGTCTCCGGCGTGCCGTACCGCCAGTCGGGCTGGATGTCGCCGGTGGATTTCTCGGCCAAGACGGCGCCGGTAGTCGGGTTCTTGAGCACAAATTTCATGCGCGGAAAGACATAACTGCCGCCGAAATAATCGAGCTGTCCCGCATAGTGCGCATTGACCACATAGGCGCTGAAGGTTAGTTTGCTTCCTGCGCAAAGTCCGTCTATGGTCTTGCTGTAGAACGGCTCTGCGCCGCCCATTCCGTCCACCTCCAGGAGATAACCTCGGGTCTTGTCATTGGGATAAGTATGGTCATCCTGCCGATGCCACTGAATGCCGTTTGACCAGCCTTCCTTGCGTACCGTATAATTACCGCTGCCCAATCTGTTGCCGGAGTTGTGGTACTGCGAACTCATACCCGGTACACTCAGCGAACTCACCGCCGGATCGTTCGGGTCATTTCCTCCGAAATCCTCCCGGAAAAGGAGTGTCCCGTCGATGCAGAGTGGCTCTACACATTCGTTCACTCTCAGTCGGAAGGGTTCACTCATCGCACGGCAGTTGACGCTCTCGATATTTCCATCGCCGGAGACGGCAACTTTATACCAACCCGAATCGGCTTTTTGGATAGCGTCAAAGCTGAGGATTCCTCCGTTGAAATCGGCGATTTCTGTCCATGTGACGCTATCCGTAGAGTGCCACCATTTATAGGCTAATGGTTCGGCAAACGTACCATCGTTGGTAAAGTTGGCAGTGAGGGTTGTTGAGGCGTTTGTACATACTTCCGCCTCGCCCTCAATCGTTACCGGCGGTGCGCAGAGACGGATCTCGATGTCATCGATGGCAAAGTCGTTGCCGTTATACTGCATACAAGCATTCTTGATGATCAGCTTGATCGCCGTTCTACCCGGCGGCACCGTGAAATTCATACCCACCAGGTTCCAATGCGCCGAGTTCCTCCATTCACCGGTCATCCCCTTATAACTTCGATCGACAGGAATAGGACCGGTCTTATAAGGGGTTGTGATCTCTGAACCTGTCTCCGGATCAGCCAGCACAAAACTTAACTGGGGGTCACCATTATTTCTATTTACGTCGTAGGAATAAGCGGTGGTTACATTCACGGCGTACGCAGTGAAGGTCAGCCGGGATCCTTCGCATAGGCCATCGATGATCGTCTCATAGATGGTAGCACCATCCGTCCTGCCATCGATCTCTAAGAGGTAGCCGCGGCTGTAGTCATTGGGGTAAGTGTGGTCGTCCATAATGAACCAGTGTGAGTAACTATACCCTACAGAGTTACGGTATCCGACTTTGGTTACGAGGTACCGACCGCTACCCATGCCCGTGCAGCCTGGTCTGCCGTTGCAATGAGCGGTGTCGTAGATCTGCATGTAACTGCTAGTCATGCCCGGGACAGGATCCGTACCGGCTACCGGATCGGACGGGTCATTGCCGCCGAAATCCTCCCGGAAGAGAAGCGTCCCATCCATGCAAAGCGTCTCCTCCTGCGCCATCATCGGCAGCGCAAGCGCCAAACATAGTACTATACATAAGATCCGTTTCATATGTCCGTCCAAACCTTTGCGGTTGCAAAGGTACTGCTTTTTTTTGATATATACAAATAATTATCTATTAATTCATTATTTTCTATATTATTTCATCATCGAGCACATGCATCGTCTGCGTTGGACGGTAGTCTGACCGGGCCAAAGAGAGATTGCCACTTTTACCCCTGCCGACCACGGCCTGACGGCACTCGTCTTATCCGTACCGACCAGACCCTGATATTCGCTCATGAAGGTATAGTGATTGCGCTCGGTAGCAAAGCCGATAGGAATATGTTTGCCCGATTTCATCGATGCAAAATCCATCGGCATCCATTGTACGTATGCTGCCACCACCAGCTGCGCTCTCTCGCTTAAACGCATGACCATACCGGCTTCCCCGTATGCCGATAAACCCAGCGGTCGGATTCTGGAACCGAATGAAGCCTCATGGCGGGGATAATTCTCCGTCTCGAACCGTCCGGGCAGGTCATGGAGCAGCAGTCTCCATTGTTCATACCATCCCGTATGGGTCACTTCGCCTGAGAGGAGGGTATAGGTGGATCGCAGCGGGACAGAGAGTAACGCTCCTATTGCCGCATGTAGCCCGTAGCGGGCGTCCGTACTGGCGAAATGGCGGAAACGCAGACCTATCGGCACCTGCAACAACCACATCTGCTCACGCTCCTTCCAGTCGTTGAAGGATGCCCGGTGGGTGTATTCTTCGCCCATGTAGTCTCGCAGTCGTCCGTCATCGGCACCGGTACGCCATTCCATCGGTTCGGTCAGCATGGCGGTGGTAGCGATACGCGTGAGCCGGACTCCTGTCTGCAGACCCGCTATCGGAAGGAAGAACCACGTATAGCCTGCGCCGACAGAGAACGAAGGAGAGACAAACGTCCTTCCGCCGTCTAACTCATAACCCAGACCGCCTACGCCGCCACCGATCTCTATGTCGATATAATGGCTCGGAGAGAACGCGTTTTGCGACCAGCTCATGCCTCCTCCGGTCCCCAACAACCAGAGAACCAGCACCCATACCCTATGACTTGCGCGAATTTTCATCGGTTATACTTATTGTATCTTTTGTCCCGTCGCCGTGTATCGTTGATCGCCTACCACCAGCACTAATTGCCCGTTCTCGGTGATTTTTCTACACGGCAGTTGGTCACTTAGCACCTCTTCTACCCCTTGCGTGGGGTACATCGCGTAGAGACAGCTCCGATATACTGTGCCGTCCGGCGTCGTCATCTCCACCTGATAGATGCCGTCCAGCGAAGGGTTCTCGAGGAGAAACTGGTCGGTCTCACCGCTTAGCATCACCCCGTCGCGGTACCACTGATATGCCACAAAAGTGAGTTCGCCTTCGGTGTGCATACCACTGTTATCTACATAGACCACGTCCTCTCCTTTGCGCCGTACGTAGCCGTCCAGGTTGATCGTAAAGGTCATCTTCTGCGGCGCAGCCTGCTTGCATTTCTCCGGCACGTCTTCATCGGTATAAAAGCGGATTGTCACCTCCTGCGGCCCCAGGGGCACACGCTTGGGCAGTGGTACTTCTATGACATCCTCTTCCGGCAGAAAAGCACCGATGGAATCGCGAAAACCTGCTTCTTTGGAGGCTTGCGGGAAATAGAGGTCGAATCGCTCCGGCGTACCGCTGAGTATCGTATAGGCTATCTTCATACTGTTCTCCGTCTCGCATACGGATATCTCCGGTACGACCTCCACTGCCGGCACCGGCAGTACCTCACTCACCAGCGTCACGTCCATCGGGCAGCCTTCATGGGTCTCATCTGCGGCTACAAAATGCTCTTTGTCTCCTGTAAAACGGAAGGTCTGCGTATGTCCGTCTGCAAACGTATAGGTGTATTCGTACGGCAGATCGCCGGCGCAGATAACAATACGCTCTGTCTTCTTCTCGGCTCTGCCGAAACGCCAGGAGGCTTTGCCTTCCGAGACCTGCCATTCGCCCTCGCAGAGGATGTTCTTTACTGCTCTTTGCAAGAAGATACTCACCGGTGCTGTCAGGTGGTACTTCCCTAACGGGATAGCGGTGTTCAGTACGGGCGCGTCTATATGGAGTGTGTCAAACGGCTTCGTGTCCGTACTGCCGCGATAGAGCAGCCAGCAATAGGTGAACACACTGCCCGCGCTGCCCTGCGCCGGCTCCTCTTCGCGGATGAGGGCGGTTATCTCGTCCGGTACGCCGGCATCTGAGCAAACCTGCAAATCAAACGGCTCAATACTGCCGGCGTTATATCCGCCGTAAATGGTGATACTCACGCTGCCCCTTGAACTCAGCCAGTCCATCAGACCCGTATCGTCCTTCACTTGGCGAGTGAAGACATACGTATTACCCGCTTCCATCAGTATGTTTTCCAAGGGCAGGGAGGTCGTGTCGCTCTCAGGGATCTCCTCTCCGTTGCAGAGCCATCGGTAGGAGTAAATCCCGTTTCCGCCGGAGACGGTGTCTGTCTCATGAATCGTTTCCATACATTCCTCAGAGCACAGGTTTCGGTTGAAACTCTCGATGGAACCGGGGTTTATTGCTTCAAACACCACCACTACATGCGGGTTTCGGGACTCGGTCATACTGGCCTTGCACGCCTCTTCCCGGACGCTTCGCGTGAAGGTATAAGTGCCGGGTTTGTCGAAGCTGTAAGTCACCGAAGGTGTCTCCACTTGTTCTCCGTCGATATACAAGGGGTTCCGGGTGTCTTCCGGTACGGGTTTCCAGGTCCGTTCTTCTACGATCCATTCGCTCCTTTTGAGCATCCATTTATAGCGGAACACCTCTCCTCCTCCTGACGCGTCTTGAATACTCTGTATAGTGGTCGTCATCGGCAGTATGCCGTAGAGCGTGTCGGGTTGCTCTTTTAGTTCTCCCGGGTCGAACTCTTTTCGCACTTTCAGGTACAACCGCCCTTGCGAGCGGGTCCACTCGGTCTTGCATTGTACGTCATGTACATCGCGGCGGAAGGCATAATCGCCCGGCACGTCGGTCGGCATGACCCATGCGTTATAATCCTCTTGACAGAGCCGGATAGTATCCATCGGCAGGTAGGTCTTGGTACCGTCTTCCGCGGTGATCACCGTGTCGCGGATGAGCCGGTATTGGTAGCTGTACTGCCCGTCCTTCTGCTCGTCGTCCTTGCCGCCGCTGGCCTCCTTGCCGTTGTTGTTCTTCTCCTTAAACTTTACCTCCTCCTCGTTCCAGCAGGCACTATAATACCCGTTCAGGATTCCGGCATCGAAGGCTTCGTAGCCCTTCACGATGGTATATACCTGCTTCACGGCCGGACCGCAGCTGATGGTCAGGATCACCTCTTGGTTGCCGCAAGGGCGTTTCACCAAAGCCGATGCTCCTTTTGGGTTGGAGATATAAATAACATCCGGACTCGGCGAGTACCATTCTCCGGAACCAAAAGCCGAACTGTTCAGCCTCTCCAGACCGATACTGTTCCGCGGGCTGTTTCCTTCTGACGGCGCTCCTACACCTTCCGCACGCATGATCGGCACGGTCTCTGCATCCAGATAAACGGACTTGACGGAAAGCTCCGAGGCGATGTGGTTGGCAAAACAAACCAACTGCGGATGACTTTCATAGCCTCCTGCGGTGCACCGCCATTCATTTTCAGGATTCTCATAATAAGGGCTGAATTCACCGATGAAATCGGACGATTTGGCGATGGCGTATCGGGTGTTGTCCGTGAGGATCGGGTCCGAACCTCCGTAACCTGTAGCGTACATACGCGTCAGTTGCTGATCGAAATAAACCATCGTCAAATTAGTCTCCGGTGCTTCGTTCTTGCCAAACAATGCGCCTACATGGTCAGATCCCTTGCAATAACCCATGTTGTAGCAGTTATCCAAAACCGCTGAGGCGTGGTTATAGCCCACCAGTCCGCCTACATGATTATTGCCGTCGGTGATGATTCCGGCGTTGTACGAATAGCTGATACTGCCATGATTAGAGCCTACCAAGCCACCTATATTATCTCCGTTATGGGCGATGATATGCGCCATATTAAAGCAATGATGTATCTGTCCGCGGTTGGTACCGGTCAGGCATCCTACATTGCTCGCCGCGTCGGTCATGATCTGCCCTTGCGCGATGCCCAGATGATGAACGACCGCCGCGTTCCCGCATTCGGCTAAGAGTCCGGCACCTGTAGGTAAAAGCGAGGAGAGAATATATAGATTGTAAATCACATGGTTGGCTCCGTCCAACTCGCCCTGAAACGGTTTGGCAGCACTGCCTATCGGTTCCCAACTCGGAGGAGTCGCGCTGCTGCCGCCTAAATCAATATCTGCGGCCAGACGAACGGTTTTCCCGGCAAAGTCATCCGTGCGGCTCGCTGCGGCTATCCAGGCTAACTCTTCTGCAGTATGGATAGTGTATGTCTGTCCGTTGAAATCGGGCATTTGCGAACCTCCGTTCCAGGGAGTCAGACTCTGCGCAGAGGTATGGGTCGCCCCTAATACCATGCTTATCAGCACAGTATTGATCCACATAAATACGCGTGTCATAAAATCTTGCTTACTCGATGCGTTTACCGGTTATATCATAGGTGCCTTGCGGCGTAATAAAGAGAAGTCGTCCTTCAATAATGGCTTTTTGCTCTGCCCCCTCCGAGCCGGTTTCTTCTACTCCCGTAACGACATGGTGTGCATCCGGATCCCCCGGGATGATCGGTGGTGTCGGGATCAGTTCGTTACCGTCGAACTGCAACTCTCCGCTGTAACCCAAGGTCGCAAAATCGCCGATATACACGTGCAACGGCGCGTCATTCTCATCCAAAACAGACAATACATATGTGTACCGCGAAGCCTCATCCAGACCCGTTACCTTGAATGAGAGAGTGTAGGGAGTACTGCTTTCCGCATGGACCATGGCTGCATTTTTTCTTTCCGGAGCGGAGAAACTGATACCGAGAAGTTGTCCATGCGTTCCGAGCGTCAGTTTGCAGAAGACAGCGCCGTCCTTGTATATATCTATCTGATAGGAATGTGCGGCGGAGTCCGTCGGCCATGTAAAGTCGGCGGTCGTCTCTCCCGGATCGACGGTTACAGAGCGTTGTATAATTTCTTCGCCGTCCAAAGCCACGATGCGGAATCGCGACCAGTATTGCGCAGACCTGTATGCCGCTACACTCCCGGACAGCACATGTACCGTAGCGGTATCCGGCACGCCGTCAAACGTAGCATCATAGATGAGCGGCGGCTGGGAGGCATAGCAGGTGATGTCCGTTACTAACGAATCTCCGAAGAAACAATCCTGACCGAGAATAGATACATTCTTGCCGATAACAATGGTCTGCAACTCGCTCCAGTTGGCAAAAGTACTCATCCCCGTTGCAACCAACTTGTCGTTCAGAACCAGGTGTTTCGGGCTGGTAGACAAAGATAATTGATTGAAAACGCCATCACCTAACACGTTGAGCGAAGACGGCAAAACCACCGTATCCAACGGACAACCCGCAAAGGCATTGTTTCCGATATTGGTTACCGAATTAGGGATTTTTATCGATCGCAACGCCGAGCAGCCGTTAAACGCTTTCTGGGGAATAATCGTCAGTCCTGCCGGCAGTCTGACGGAATCCAATGCTTCGCAAAGGTTGCATAACTGCTCCGGAATCTCCTGCAGACCGGCCGGTAAAACCAGCTGTTTCAGCTTCTTGCAACCCGCAAAAGCACTTGCGCCGATACTCGTCACTCCTTCGGGGATATGGATTTTCTGCAACCGGGAGCAATTCGTAAAAGCACTCGCGCCGATGGCTTTGACCGTCTCCGGCAGGGTGATGGAGTCGTTGTACATAAATTTGCACAACATATTCGGTATATATTCCACCGAGTCGCCGAAAATGATATGGGTGAAATGGCACTCTCCCGGGACGTCCGATTCATACCGGACGAAATCATTTGCGTGTATCGCTTCCCAAACCATCACTTTGGAGGCACTATTATAGTTTTCCGATCCGAAAGCGCCCCAGCCCATCGTCTTGAAGGTCTTCGGGAAGAAGACCGTGTCGCCGATGTTGGTGCAATTATAGAAAGCCATATCCCCGATGGATTCGAGACAATCTGACCATCTGACCTTTCTCAAAGCGGTGCAAAAAATGAACGCCTGAGTGTCGATCGTCTTGATTCCTTTGCCCAGATTGACAGTAGTCAGCTTAGTACATTCCTGAAAGGCATAGGCTCCGATAGAGACTACGCTGTCCGGCAGCACAATCGACTGCAGGTTATAGCACCCGTGGAAAGCGTTCGCGCAGATTGAAGTGAGCCCTTCCGGGAAGGAGACGGTCTTCACATACTCCCTCTTCGGATAGTAACTCAAATCGTCCGACGTCATCGCTCCGCGGCCTTCGATCACTACATGCCCCGTGCCCGAATCCAGCGTGTACGTCAACTCCGGTCCCACACTGCCGGTATAGACCGTCGCAAAACCATTACCTGCCATCAGAGGCAGAATAACCAAGAGTACAAAGATTGTCTTTTTCATAGGTTTTTATGTTTAATTAACGGGTATTATTTTATTGCCGTCCAAGGAATATACATCGCCGTTATGCTGAATGAGAATCGGCTCGTTTTCTCCGGTTTCAACGCTTTTTTTCGGTTCTTCGGAGGAGAGCGTAACAGGATCTTTCTTTTCCGAATCCCGAAGATAAATCACCCCTCCGGAGACCATTGCGGTTATTATCAGCAAAACGGCTATTCCTATATAAATATTTCCGGTATTATTTTTCATTGGATTAGTTTGTTTCTATTCAATCCGTTTGCCTTGCACATCGTACATCCGTCCTTCGTACATCAGATAGATCTGGCCGTTCAAGAGAATTTTTCGTATTTGCGGATAGGTACCGATGGTATCGGATGTTTCTTCAAGACTTGTGGTTATCTCCTGCCCTGTTTCACTATCGGCAGTATGGAAGCAACCGGAGACCGTGCTAATCGTCTGACTGCTGCTGTCTTCGCCGCTAATAGTGTACCAATAATCGGTATTGGCCTGCAGCCCGTCCAGAGTATAGAAGAACAGCCGCTCCGAATAGGTGCTGTCTGCATCTTCCTGAGCGCGTGCCGGTGCATGGGAAACAAAATGCAGACCGGTTACCACACCGTTGCGGTCAAAAGTGATATAAAACGCCTCTTCCGTGTGCGCGCTGTCTTCATAAACATGAAGTACATAAGTCTCTGCGTTTGGTACAGATTTCCAACTGAACAAGGCATTGTGCGCATCTGCCATCACCGGAAAGAGATCACTACCGTCGTGGTTTTGAACCAGACGCACCGCCTTGCCTACATAGCGGTTATCTATGGTTATGGACGGAGACCCGAATGCCAGACAATAATATCCGCCATTTGTTCCATTCGGGGTAGAGGTCCAATAACGAGCTGTTTGCGAAGCATATACCTTCGTACAATAATCTTGGCTCTGCCAGTCCTTTGTCCGCTCGTACGTAATCGGCAGAAAAACAGCCCCTGCCATTTCCATCAGCGTCCACTCGTCAGTCGTATAGTTATTGGGAGCGGCAGTAGAGTCTGTGCTGTTGGATGGTTTGAAATGCAAGCCGGCAGGAATAACCCAGTTATCCGGCAGCAGAATAGAACCGTTCACGCCGTTCACCGTTCCGTTGGCATAGAGCGAAGCGGCGTTTTCGCGTCCCCGGTAGAGGTATTCCCACTCGTCCTTGGTCATTGTACGCCATAGGTTACGAGCATTGCCGCCATTACTGATGGCATTATTCCCCCATTCGTTATAGGAACCATAATTGCTGTTTTTCGTGCTACTGGCTGTGGGATTATTACCTGTCCCCCAACCAAAGAGATCCAACCATCCTTCATAGGTCCATACCCATCCGTCAACCGAGTACTGATAGCTTCTGATACGCTCGTTTGCCGTACCTACAAAATCCCATTGGTTCTCGGCGAAACGCCATGTGTTTGTGCTAGGTTGGTACTGTAAGTTGCCACGCGAGAAAGCCACCGTGTCGGTTGCGCTGATGGCAAACTTACCCCTCAATGCACCTTCCGTCGCCTGCAAGTTGCTTGCCATCATCGTCAGGCAAACAAGAACAATACATACTTTCGTTTTCATATAACTGTCAACTATCAATTATCAATTATCAACTGTCCTTGTACATTGTACATTGTCCCTTTGTACATTATATAAATTTGTCCGTTACGAAGGAATTTGACAGGAGTATTTGTGCCGTTTTCCTCGATGAAATCGATTCCTTCCGCATTTACTCTAGTGAAGAATGTGCCATTCGCGGTATCTATAAGCAGTCCCACTTCGTCATAGGCTTCGAGGGTGTACCAATACTGTGTACCGGGCAACAGGTTTTCTATTGTGGTACTCAATACCGGCGCGCTCCACAAGGAGGCAGGTGCGCGGCGAGGCGCTTTGGAGAAGTCAATGGAAATCAGCGTTCCGTCAGCAGCCAAGTGGAGAGTACATACTTTCTCTGTCTGCGCTTCGTCCGCCCAGATAATGAGGGTGTAAGAAGCACCTCCGCTGACAGCCGGCCATGTGAAAGTAGCGGTGTTCTCTTCGGGTTCAATCTCCAGGTTCTCTTCTGTCGGCGTTTTTACGGTATCAACTTCTGCACTCAGTTGGGTGTAGTAGTAGCGTGCCATGTATTGCGCATTCACAGGATCAAAAATGCCGTATTTGTTTTCTGACACGTGGTGTGCAGTCAGGATACGCGCTTTCATCGCTTCGGGGTTGAGCCAGCCGGTGTAGAGGAGCTGGTTTGTTTCCTGAATTCCGAACGATGCCGGTGAGAGCACAGGTTCCGCTTCCAACAAAGCTCCGTACGTCAGATTGTAGGCCTCGTTGCGCAACTCGTACTGCACTATATTGCCGGATTCATCGAGAGAAATAACCGGTAAAGTAGCCGCGCCGCGATAGGAAGAATTCGCGAATTCCCATGCGTTGTTTGTATCCGACCAGTTGTAGGTCTCGCGGAAATACCAGTCGGCTTCATCGCCTTCATAATACATGATCTGTTTGGTCTTCGGCACCAATGCGGTTGCCGTATTGTCCAGACGGTAGTAAATCTGCTTGACAGGGCGTCCCTGTTCATCATAAGAGACATCTCCGAGACCGTCATTCGTCAATTGGAAATCAGTCCACCCATTAGATGAGCCGCCGTATTGCGAAACAGCAACGCAATCATACTGCGTACCGTCGTCCGGACGATAGAAGTAACGGTATTTCCAATACGGGATATTGCCTGTATTGCTCCATGTGTACCACTCGATGCGCTGCGTCAAACGGCCGAGGACGTCGTAGGTGGGCTGGTTGCGGATGATCTTGTCACAAATAAGTGTTGTTGAATAATAGTCCCAATGATAGGCGTGCTGCTCTGTAAAAGTGCCGAATTCATCGAAGATATCGAAGGTGTCGGTGAAAAGTTCCAGCCCCTCGGTTCGATTTCCGGGAACAACCATACTTGAGTTTTCCTTTCTCCAAAAATAGCGCGATGCTTCTTTCTTACAATCAGGCTCGGGGAAGTAAGTAACATCTTCCCGGTATGTCAGTTCCCATGAGGCGGTAGAGTCCACATAGTTATAGTAATATAGATGTGCCTGATGTCCTTCTATATCTTCTTGTACCTCGGCATAGTATTCACGTTCCATACCGGCTTTACCTCCTCCGAGCTTATAATACCAGTCAGGTATAGGTTTAGCCAGAGCCTGCCAGGACTTGGTGCCGTCTCCATTATCCGCCATCTCTGCTGTCTTGATACGCAGGTACAAACCGAGTTCCTCATCATAAGTGAAGGTATAGAGGTATTTCTCCTCCCAAATGTTCCCTTCCGGATCATTACTGATATATTCTATAGTAGAGGCGGGTGTTCCGTCGGAATTAAATGTGGTCTGCTCGCGGTTGTAGTTTAACAAATTCCAAGTGAAGTTTTTGGTATCCAATTTTTCCCGCTTACGCGACATGTCGAAATTATTGGAGTAGTAGCGTTGTGTTTCGCGGATTGTATCGTAATGGTAGCCTCCGCCTTGTCTAGTAATAAGTATCGTTTGTCTATATTCGTCGTTATGGATTTTCTCTTCGAATGTAGTCCATCCTCCATAGGCAGGATCTTCACGGTCGGAACGGCTGTAAATTTCCTCGCCGTTGTCGTATTCCTTGCGTTCGTAACACCACATGCCTTGGGAGTTAATGAACGAATCCACCTCCAATGCGATATTGTAATTCTCATCGTAGCGAATACAATGGTGTCGTTTCAGGCTGTCGTTGGAGTAGTTGTTCTCCAGCGTCAGCAAGGTGGTTGCCGCTCCTATGCTTCTCATAGGACGGGTACGGATTATCCATTCGCGCTCTTGCTTGGAAAGACATACCTTGCCCGACCGCTCGGAATGAATCTCGCTGATACACAGATTTGTAGCACGGTCAATCCGTCGCTCGATGTTTTCGGTGAACACGAGATTTCCTTGCTCATCGTAAGTATAAGAACTCTCCCGAGTGCGTGCAACAGGATCTTTACGCGTAGTTACCGTTTCCCGTCCATAGGTGTTTTTGCCTTCTGTATTCCGTTTGATTTCGGCTTTTATCCAAAGTGTATCAATTCCCATTGGGTTATATTCAGAGATGTCCACATGGAGAGAAGCTATTTCGCCGTTCTCATGATAGGTGTAGTTAGATTCACGGACAGACATATACAGAATATGATTGCGGTAAGAATTGCGTACCACGCTTTCGGACTTCGTTTCCCACTTGCGTGCAGACGCGTTATATTTATAGGTATAATCAACCGAAACAGAATCATTCTCTGTACGAACGGTGCGGTTGTATGGCGTCCATTCCATGCCTGTCGTCATTCCTGTCTGCTCGTCATAGACGGTGTTGAGACGGAACGTGATGTAGTCATAATTGCGAATCTGACGAATAAGCCTTCCTTCCTCGTCATAGACGTTACGCACGCTGTCCTTCATATACAACTCTTTCTGTGCCGGATCACGGTATTCAACATACTGAAGCGAGTCAAATCTCTCATAATATCCGCGTTTTGCACGCATGGACTCTTTCATGTACAAGCCACTGTCCACTTTGGTGTACAAGGTCTTGGTCGGCATCGACATATATGTCGTGTCATGCCATGTGTCGCGCTCCACGCTGATAACTTCAAGCGTGTCGTCCGTGTACCTGTAAGCCGTGTAATGGTCCGGACGCACCTCCTCCGGGTCATTTTCCTCCGTATAGGTTGGATAGGCATATACCACACTGTCCAGACGCCAAGCATACTTGTCCGCCAAGTCACTTTGCGCGTAGGCGCACGTTCCTTTTAATACTACCATTGCTGCGATGAGCAAACCGATGTGTTTTGAGGTCTTCATATCTCTACTGATTTTTTGATGTTTTCTTGTACAATTTTCCGAGGGCTATTTTACCCTTTGAAATTCGGTGCAAAATTACTGCTTTTTTTTGACATGTGCAAATTTTGCAGTTGTACGAGGCGGTTTTTCTAAATTTGTAAGTACTTGAATATAAGGCAGTTGCAAATTGCGATCTTGGAAATAGTTGTACGAGCGACGAAGAGGGCTTGCGAAGGGTTGCAATCTTACGTGGTAATCCGCCTTTTCGAAGCTGATTTCCTCCACTTCGACTTGATTTTCTCTGGCTCGTTTGGCTTCTTTTTGGAGCTGGCGATAGATGGCTACATAGACGTATTGATAAAAGCGCGAATAGGCCTTGAAACCTTCTTCGGGTTTTCCGCCGCCTTTATAGACGGTGAAATAGTGGTGGAAGAACCGAATCCGCCATTCGATACCCTCCGGCGTGTGGTCTTTCTCCAATGCGTGCGCACGTCGTTGTGCCTCTTTGATCAGCTCTCTGTTGGCTACGCAGGCTTCCGGCCAGTATTTCGGGAAATGGAAGGTATATAACTCAAACAATCCCTCTCTGAACCGTGAGGGACGAACGACGATCCGCTTCTTGTATTTACAGCCCTCTTTCGCTGAATCCATCGCGCCCAGCAGAAAATCCACGCCCGCACACATATGACAGTAGTACACACCCCTTTTATGAGGCGTGGAGCCTGCCGGAAGCGGCACAAATTCAAAACCGCTACCCTTCAATCGCTCAATTACCTTTGTTTTCAGATGTTTGGACATAGTTTGTAAAGTATTGACAATCAGTTAAATAGGTGCTATTACGATTTAATAAAGTCTAGAATGAGTCAGTTGCGGGGTTGTCCCGCGTCCTTTCCGGGGTTGAAATCGTCTGCAAAGGTACGAATTTTTTCTCATAAATCCAAATTTTACCATAGAAAACCGTTTTTTTACCCAATAATTTGCATAAATGCAAAAGTTTTACTATCTTTGCACTCAAAAATAAAGTTATGCGATCCTCCAGGCGTTCATATACTATCCTTCTTGCACTTTTGGCCGCGGCTCTCGCGGTCGTTTCCTGCGGCAGGAGGGGTTCTGCGGCGGTGGAGAAGTTGGAGCAGGGGGAGGCGAATTATAAGGCGGGGACGTCGTCTAATTATGCGAGCCATTATGAGGAGTCGGTTTATTACCTGAAACAGGCGGAAGAGGCGTTTCTGGATGTCGATCCTACGGCGTTATCGCCGGAGATGCAGGGAAAGCGGACGAAGTTGTTGGGGCTGACGTGGTTTCATTTGGGAAACACGTCCGAGAGCGAGATGCTGTACGAGATCGCCAAGGAATACTACCGCAAGTCCGTTCCGCTGCTTCGGGAGAGTAAGAACCTTGCTTATCTGGCTTGCGCGTACCGGGACATCGCGCGTACGACGGCGCTGACGGAGGGGGAGCAGGATAGTGTGCTGTATTATTTTGACGAAGCAGAACGTTTTGCGCGCGAGGCGCAGAGTACGGTTCTTGAGTTGGATATACGGGCGTACCGGTATCAGCTTTGTTTTCCGGACAGCATCCCTCAGCGGTTGGAAGTGTGCCGTCGGTTGGCGGAGGAGTTTGGCGCGCACGCGAGGTATTCGGAGATCGTGGAGCTTCTTCTGAGCGAAGCGGAGACCGATTCGGCAGCCTATTATCTGGAGCGTTTGCAACCGCGGGATTCTGCGTATGCCTATTGGTTTGAGCAGAGTTACACCTATCTGCAGAGTAAGATCTTGCAGCAAGAAGGCAAGTCGGGCGAGGCGTATTCGCTTTTGTTGGATCTGTACGATAGGAAGATCGAGGAGCTGCGTCGCGATGCGGGTTCGCGGACGTATGCGCTGACGCTTCATTATGATGTCGCGCGTGAGCAGCAGTTGGCGCAAGAGGCGCTTCGCGAGCGGTCGTGGCAAAGGAAGATCTCGTTGGTGCTGATCTTGTTGCTGGTACTTTCCGTGGCGTTATTCTTCGTCTCGTGGCGGTACTGGCAGCACCATAAAAAGGAACAGGCTGCGGCTTTGCGGGCGTTGCAGGACAAGTATGCGCAGCAACTTCAGTTGGCTCTGGAGCGGTTGAAGCAGAAAGTGAATTTGACGCGGGAGATGGAACTGCAGCGGCTTCGGGGTAATGAGCCGGAGTTTCCCAAATGGCTGCAGACCTACCGTGACGAGCAGCTGACGCTCAGTAAGGAGAGTATCGACGAACTTATCGGTTCGATGGACACCGCTTTGGACGGGGCTATCAGCAGGTTGAGGAAGGAGTATCCGGCTTTGACGGAGTCCGATATGCAGTTTGCTATCCTGAGTATCATCGGTGCTTCGGACAGCGATATGGGTATCTTGCTGAACGTCCAGAAGCAGACTATCTACCACCGCCGCCAGATCGTGCGCAAGCATGTGGATCCCGCCATCGAAGATATAGACGCATGGTTGCGGAAATATATCCTTACTCCTAAACTCTAATCCTTGATTTCTTTGATTTCTTCGTAGGTAAAACCTCGTTGAAGGAGGAAACGGAGACGTTTGTCTTCGGAGTCGGTTTTGCGGGCACGGATGAGCTTGCGTAAGTTGTCAAAATACGCGGTTTCATCGATGTTTTCCAGCGCAGAACGTATCTCTGATTCGGGAAGTTGGAGAGCCCGCAGACCTGCCTGGATCTTGAGTCGTCCCCAAGACTGGTAGGCGACTTTGTCATGGACGTACGCTTCGCAGAAACGGCGGTCGTTGAGGAAGTTGTCGGCGTAGAGATTTTGCTCGATGGAATCGGCGATTTCTGCATCTTGTAGGCCCCACTCGTAGAGCTTACGCCGTACGTCAGCGGCGCAATGTTCCGCGCGGGCACAATAGGCTTGGGCTTTAGCGAGCCATTCGAGCTTCGATAATTCGGTCTTTGCCATAAATATCTTTGTGGATTTGGATGTCGGTATAGCCAAGGCTGTCGAGCATGGCGGATAGTTGGAGCCCGAAGGCTTCGTTGATCTCGAAAAATAAACCCCTTTCCCGACCTTTCCCCTCAAGGGGCAAGGAGAACAACTCTGCGATGCGGCGGTAGAAGAGCAAGGGATCGGAGTCGGGGACGAAGAGGGCGGAGTAGGGTTCGAAGTTCAGGACGTTCGGCCGCATGGAGGTTTTTTCCGACTCGCAGATATAGGGAGGGTTGGAGACGACGATATTTACCATTGGGTCATTTACCATGTACCATTTATTGAGATATTTGGTCATTGGGTCAGAGAAGATATCTGCGACTTGGAAGTTGACGTCGAGGTTATTGCGGCGGGCATTCTCCCGGGCGATGGCGATGGCTTCGGGGGAGATGTCGATGCCGGTGACGGACCATGAGGGATGCGCTTTCTTGAGGGCGATGGCTATACAGCCCGAGCCGGTGCCGATGTCGAGGACATTTACCATTTGGTCATTTACCATTTGGACATTTATTCTCTCGACGAGTTCGGCGGTTTCGGGGCGGGGAATGAGGGTAGCAGGAGTGACGAGAAGGTCGAGGCCGCACCATAAGGTATGCCCGAAAATATACTGAATCGGCTCAAAATGCAGGAGCCGGGAGATGATTTCCTGCGATTTCTCTTGCATAATTGGAGAAAAAGCAGTATCTTTGCACCCGAATTGCAATTCGGTGCGGCTTTTGCCGGTGAGTTCTTCCATGATCCACCACGCCAGAGAGCGGGCTTCGTCCTCCGGATAAGCCGTCTGAAGTTGCGAACTGATTTGACTGATTATTTGTTTCACGGTGCAAAGTTACAAAAAAATAATGAAATACGCAAATTTTGCTTATGAATTACGAACAATATATAGCTCGATGCATTGAAATTGCCCGTCGCGGGGAGTATTATGTGGCGCCGAATCCGATGGTGGGAGCGGTGCTGGTAGGGGAGCCTAACCCCGACCCTTCTCTTAAAGGAAGGGAGGTCATTTTGGCAGAGGGATGGCATGAGCGGTTTGGCGAAGGGCACGCGGAGGTGAATTGTTTTAAGAGCCTCGAGAAATCGAAATATCGCGATATCGATTTATCGAAATGTACGTTGTTTGTTAGTCTGGAGCCGTGCAGCCATTACGGGAAGACGCCGCCTTGCGCGAAGTTGATTATCGAGAAGGGTGTCGGTAGAGTTGTTGTCGGGATGTTAGACCCGAACCCGTTGGTTGCCGGAAGAGGCGTGAAGATGCTTCGTGAGGCAGGTGTAGAGGTGGTGGTCGGAGTACTGGAGAAAGAGTGTCGGGAGCTGAATAAACGGTTTCTGATGCTGCACGAGCATCATCGTCCGTACGTGGTTCTTAAATGGGCGCAGACGGGGGACGGGTTTATTGACCGCCTTCGGCTGACAGACCGCTTCGCTGACAGACCGATTCACCTGAATGGGGCGCTCGCAATCTCGACGGAGCGGACGAAGGCGATAGTGCATCGGATGCGGGCGGAAAATATGGCGATCATGGTGGGGACGAATACAGTGATTATGGATAACCCGCGGCTGATGACGACTCATTGGGAGGGTCGCAACCCGATACGCGTGACGGTCGATCGCCATGGACGGATACCGATGGAATCGAAGATTTTTGAGCGGAAGGAGAGTGATTATACAGGAATCGACCCGGTGATTGTTTATCGGGAACGGACCGACTGGGAGTATATATTAGAGGATCTCGCGGGAAGGGGTATTCACTCGATTATGGTCGAAGGCGGTACGACGTTGTTGAACCATATTATTGAGACGGGTCTCTGGGACGAGATGCATATCGAGGTGGCACCGGAGATCACGATCGGCGAAGGAGTAGCGGCACCAAGTGTCAATCTGTCCGATTTCAACGGAGATTTGGAGACCGTGGATGGTCACCAACTATATACTATTTATCGTGAATCACTCTGATTACCGGGAGTCACTCTAACCAGTAGATGTCCTTATCGGTAATCAGCACCCATACTCCTCCCGGAATCTTCGTGAAGATGAGCGGTTGTTCGTCCTCTTGGAGAGTTGGTTTCCTTCCCGGGAGCGTCTCAAAGGTGATGGTCTCACCATTGAGAGGATCGATATAAGCGGGTTGGGGGGAACGCAGCGGGAGAGCCATCTCCACGAGTGTTCGTTTCATGCTGACGATCGCGCTATCGGGAGCGGCTTTTCTCCGTCCGGCAGCAATCTGCAAGAGCGGCGTCATCTCGCGGATGGTCTTCGGTGCAGGACTTTGTGCGATACTTTGCTGGGCAAACGCATTGAGGACGGACTCCTGCATCAGGCGGATGGTATCTACAGCCTGGCTTCGCAGCTCCAGACGTGCGCACCGACCGAGAAGTGAACCGTCCATCTTTCCGGAAATATCTTTTCCTTTGCGATAATCGCTTATCTGCGCAGCGAGGAGTCGGTGTTCTTTCTCCAGATCGCTGTATAGCTGCTCGTACACGTGTTCCTGCTCATGTAGAAAATTTGACGCCCACTTGCTGTAGTCCCATATAGCTATATCGTTTTGCAAAAAATCCGTGTAGGTCAGTCCGTCCAGACGGTAGAGCGCGATAGGTTCCTTGCGAAAACGGGGCGAGTAGGAAGGGATAGCTTGGAGCGACAGAGCCGTCCGATAGGCGGCGATGTCGGTGTCGAGACTGTCGGCAGCGAGCCGCAAAGCCTGCAAGAGGAGCCGCTCTTCGGGCTGGAGATGGAGATGGGCACTTTTCTCGCGTGTGTAGCGGTCGAGAAACTGTCGGAAGAGCGTCTGACACCGGTTATAGCGTTCGGACATCCGGATGAAAGAGAAATGGATGGAGTCACAGGCTACTTGTCGGTGTTTGATATCCTCCAACCGCGGACGGATAAACTGCTCCAAGGCCGCGTATTCGATGCGTTTCTGCCCATTAGCGAGTTCGGCATACTGCCATCCCGGAAGCTTCTGATCCAGGGCAAAATGTAGGCAGTTTCCGTAGAAGAGTTTCGATTGATAGAGCAGGGTGCTCAGCTCTAAATAGTGGTGCAGCGGGTCCCGTGAGGGGATGAGGCCGTAGCAGAGATTACCCAGATGGTAGTAGATACTGGCATATTCCGGATGCCAGTATTGGTAGTCCATGAGCAGGTATATCGCTTCGTAGGGGCTCATCTCCTGTGCTTGTTCCAGCACCACGCTGTATTTCTCCTGCGCCTTTGAGGAAAAGGCAAAGAGGAAACCGAAAATAATGATTATGACCGATTTTTTCATATTATCCGTTAATTAGAAATCCAACACTTTTATCTCTACTCGTCGGTTGATAGCGCGGTTCGCTTCGCTGTCGTTCGCTACCAGGGGTTTGCGTTTTCCGTATCCCACGGCTTCCATCCTCGAGGGGTCCACACCTCGCTCGATGAGCCAGGTCTGTACTGCTTTGCCGCGTAAGGAAGAGAGGCGGTCGTTGTACTGGTCGGAGCCTTGGCCGTCGGTGTGGGCGGAGAGTTCGATTCGAAGAGAGGGGTTGAGGAAGAGCAGTTGTGCCAGAGACTCCAGCTCGTCGTTGGAGCTCTCGGTTAGTTCGTAGGAGTTATACTCAAACTGAATATTGCGAAGTTGGAGCACCAGATCCTTGGTGAGCGGCGTGAGGCGGGCGTAGAGGGTTCGTTCGCGCTGGTCATCGCCCGTATTAAACAAGGTGTCGTAGAATAAGAATCCCGGAGCAGAGAGTTGCAGGGTTAGTTCCTGATTGATACGCAGGGCAGTATCCCGGCGTGTCGGTTGGCCGTCCAGGCGCATGGATACGTCTGCGAGAGGTTCTCCGGTGACGGCGTGGGTGGGAACAAAATGATGGAGGCTCTTCTTGGGGTGCAGCGGGATGTCGAGTTCGGTCTCGGTGAAGACCATCGGCCTCGCGGTATTGACCTCCAGGATGGTATCTTTGTAGTTGTCGTGCTTCAAGGGAAGCGTGTGTCTCTTGCCTAAAGCAAGGATCTCCCGTCGCGTGTTGATGATCTCCTGTGTCTCGCTGTCGTAGGTGTTGAGGGTCAGGGTTAGTTGGTCCTCGAGGGCTATCTCGCCGAAGGAGCGCTCCTGGCGAGAATCGAGGTGGTAGGTGCTGATGTCGATATAATGGTAGGAGTACCCTTTCGCCATGAGGGCCAAGCGGTAGTGTTTGTTGCGTTGGAGCGCCACTCTCCATCGTCCGGTCATGGGGTGGACGGCAGCGGTCTGGAGGAGCTGGCCGTCGGTAGCATCGTACACCAGTACTTGGCCTGAAGCGAGGGGTCTGCCGCTTTTCTTAATGACGATATTCCCGCTTGCTGCGATGATCGGCTGCGGTTGGGGCGTCGTCTCTACGGCTTGCGGGAGGGTCCAGTTATGGCTATCCACCATGGTTGCGACGAAGGGTTTCCAAGGTCCGTTGTTCTTCTTGGTCTGCTCGCGGCGCAGGAAAACGAGGGTGGAGTTATCCTCGAGAATCTGCGGATGTATATCTGCAGTAGTGCTGATAATCAGCGGCGAGGCTTCGCTCCATTCTCCGTTTCTGTTCCAAGCCCGCCATATCTGGCTGGAGGAGCCGTCCGGAGAGGAGGTGACGTAGAAGAGCATGCGCTCGTCACTACTGATCGACGGCCATGACTCGTCGTTCCCGGTACTGAGGGCGTTGATCCGTTGCGGTTCGCTCCACCGCCATCCGTCGGCGTGCATCTCGTACAGATCGTAACTCATCTCCGCGGACTGTTTGGCGGCAAAGAAGATCGTGAGCGAGTCCCAGCTCATTACGGAATGTTGCACGCTCCATCCGCGGCTCTCGAGCATGCGGACCTGGGGCAACTTGACCTGACCGAAAGCCATGATGCTAATCGGTAAAAAGAGAAAAAAATAGATATATCGTCTCATAGCGAGTGCAAAAGTACAAAAAAAATGGCAAATATACAAAAAAAGTAACAAATTTTTTGGTCAATTCAAAAAAAAGCAGTACTTTTGCAGCCGCTTTTGTGAGAAAGCGTAATAAATGTGGCGAAGTTTTGATACAAGTATGATGCTTTAGCCACCATTGTTTAACTCTCATTTACCGGGTGGCTCGTAAATGACCAAATGGTAAATGACCAAATCGTAAATGCTTTTATGTATTTAACTTCTGAGAAGAAAGCAGAGTTGTTCGCAAAGTACGGCAACGACGCAAAAAACACCGGTTCTGCTGAGAGCCAGATCGCATTGTTCACCTTCCGTATCAACCACCTGACCGAGCACCTGAAGGAAAACCGCAAGGACTTCGGTACAGAGCGCGCGCTGACCGCTTTGGTAGGAAAGCGTCGTCGTATGTTGGATTACCTGAAGGGCAAAGACATCGAGCGTTACCGTGCGATCATCAAAGAACTCGGTATCCGTAAGTAATTTTGCGGAATTTTTTGAGAAAAGAATGGCATACACTTGCGTATGTCATTTTTTTTTACTACCTTTGCACTCGAATTAATTATGATTGAGATTAAACCATATATAGAGCATGCCGTTTTGGTTGGATTGATTACACCCAACCAACCGGAAGATCGCACCAAGGAGTACTTGGATGAGTTGGCGTTTCTGGCCGATACGCACGGCATTGTGCCGGTAAAGCGGTTCACGCAACGCCTCGACCAACCCAATACCGCCACCTATGTCGGCGAAGGAAAGTTAGAAGAGATAGACCAATATATCGCTGAGCATCATCCTATAGATGTGGTGATCTTCGATGACGAACTCTCGCCGCGGCAGATACGCAACATAGAGAAAGCGCTGAATCACAAGGGCAAGCCGGACGTACGCGTGATAGACCGCACGATATTGATCTTGGAGATCTTCCTGCAGCGTGCGCAGACGAGTTACGCGAAGACGCAGGTGGAGATGGCGCATCTGCAATATATGCTTCCCCGCTTGACGAGGATGTGGAGCCACCTGGACCGTCAGCGCGGTGGTGGCGGCACGAATCGTGGTATGGGTGAGACGCAGATAGAGGCGGACAAGCGCGTCATCGGGCAGCGTATCGCGTTGTTGCGCGAGCAGCTGAAGACCATCGACAAGCAGATGGCGACCCAGCGTCAGCACCGAGGAAAGATGGTTCGCGTGGCGTTAGTGGGGTACACGAACGTGGGTAAGAGCACGCTGATGAACCTGCTGAGTAAGAGTGAGGTCTTCGCGGAGAATAAACTCTTTGCGACGCTCGACACGACGGTGCGGAAGGTGACGATCGAGAACCTGCCGTTCCTGCTGAGCGACACGGTAGGGTTCATCCGCAAGCTGCCGCACCACTTGGTGGAGTCCTTCAAATCAACCTTGGACGAAGTGCGGGAAGCAGACCTCCTCATCCATGTAGTAGATATATCCCATCCGAATTTCGAGGAGCAGTACGAGGTGGTGGAGCAGACGATCAGGGAGATAACGGCTCAGCGGGAAATACCGACGATTGTGGTGTTTAACAAGATCGATAACTTCTCGTACGTTCCAAAAGAGGAGGACGACCTGACGCCGATGCAAAGGGAGAACTACTCGTTGGCGGATTTGCAGAAGACCTGGATGGCGCGGCTGGGCGAGGACGCGATCTTCATCTCCGCGCGCAACAAAGAGAATATCGACGCGCTGCGTGCGTTGCTGTACGACCGTATCAAGGCGATTCACGTGAAGCGGTATCCGTATAACGATTTTCTTTTCCAGAACTACGAAGAGACAGATAATTAACAATATAGTTTAACTTTAAAATTGTACCATTATGAATGAAGAATTGAAACAAGTAATGGCCGTAGCCGAGGCTTGGACGAAAGAGCCGTTTGACGCTGAAACCCGCGCACAAGTGAAGGCGATGATGGAGGCAGAGGACAAGACCGAACTCATCGATGCTTTCTATCGCACCCTCGAGTTCGGTACGGGCGGTCTGCGCGGTATCATGGGTCCGGGTACGAACCGCATGAACAAGTACATCGTTGCGATGGCAACGCAGGGTTACGCTAATTACATGCTGAAAGTACAGAAAGAAGGCGGTTTTGAGCACGTGCAGGACGGTCGTGTAGCGGTTGTCGTTGGTCACGACTGCCGTAATAACGGTCGGCTCTTTGCGGAGACGGTAGCCAATATCTTCTCTGCGAACGGCATCAAGGTGTATCTCTTTGAGAGCCTGCGTCCGACGCCGGAGGTGAGCTTCGCTATCCGGCATCTGAAATGTCAGGGCGGTGTGAACGTGACGGCTTCTCATAACCCCAAAGAGTACAACGGCTACAAGGCCTACTGGGAGGACGGCTCGCAGGTACTGCAGCCGCATGACCAGGGTATCATCGACGAGGTGAACAAAGTGACCCTCGCGGATGTCAAATGGGAGGCGAACAAGGACCTCATCGAGATCATCGGAGGCGAGATGGACTACGACTACATGATGGCGGTCAAGTCCGTCATGATCGATCAGGAGAGTATCCTTCGTCAGAAAGATCTGAATATCGTCTATACTCCGATGCACGGAGCCGGTCGTCAGATCGTACCGATGTGTCTGCGCAGCTGGGGCTTCCAGAATATCCACGTGGTGCCGGAACAGATGGTGATCGACGGTAACTTCCCGACGGTCGTTTCCCCGAACCCCGAGAACGCTGAGGCGATGACCTTAGGTATGAAACTCGGTACGAAGTTGGGCGCTGACCTGGTGATCGCTTCCGACCCGGATGCAGACCGTATCGCTATCGTCTGCCGCAACGACAAGGGCGAGTGGGTCATCATCAACGGTAACCAGACCAACATCATGTTCCACTACTACATCATCAACAACATGAAGCGGCTGGGTAAGTTCCGCGACGACATGTATATCGTCAAGACCATCGTGACCTCGGAGCTCATCCGTAAGATCGCGGATGCTCAAGGCGTGACGCTGACGGATGAGTACACGGGCTTCAAGTGGATCGCCAACCGTATCCGTATGTGGGAAGGCAAGCGCAAGTATATCGGTGGCGGCGAGGAGAGTTTCGGCTTCCTGCCGTACGACGCTGTCCGTGATAAATGTTCGCCTTCGGCTATCTGCTTGATCTGCGAGATCGCCGCGTACGCGAAGGACAACGGCATGACGCTGTACGACTATCTGCTGAAGATCTACGCCGACTACGGCTTCCAACGCGAGACGACCATCAACGTCGTTCGCCCGGGTAAGACAGGTGCCGAGGAGATCCAGCAGATGATGAAGGACTACCGCGCTAACGCTCCGAAGGAGATAGCCGGCGAGAAGGTATGCCTCATCAAGGACTATAAGACCCTCGAGCAGTGCAAACTCGTCAACGGCGAGTGGGTAAAAGAGAAATTCGAAATGCCGTTGAACGCAACTTCTAACGTGCTCCAGTACTTCACCGAAGGCGGCTTGAAGGTCAGCGTACGTCCGTCGGGTACGGAGCCGAAGATCAAGTTCTATTTCGAGATTCCGGTCAAGACCGAGATCGGCAAACCGTTCACCGGTGCCGACTACGAGCGCTGCACCGCCGAGGCGGAAGCCCGCGTTCCGGAGATCAAGAAGAGCCTGGGGCTCTAATCTCCCCTCTTGCATCCGCCAAGTTTGGCGGATATAAAATAAGGTACGCGCGCCCGCGCGTACCTTATTTGTTTCCTTCCTTTCCCGCTGCAAAGATACTGCTTTTTTCTGAAATATGCAAATTTTGTTCCCATTTCTGGTGAAAGATCCGCTGCTGTATTATGTCCCCGACACGCGGCATAAACTGCGTATCACAAAAACCGGCGAGGTCTCCCCCGCCGATTTCCTTTGTTCCTTTCTCGTGCATTCTTGCGCGAGTATTCTTTCTTGGCACTTTCGCGGGATATTATTCCGCTTGACTGTGTCTTTTTCCGCGGAATTTTATTCCGCTTTTATTTTCTTCTTTTTCCGGGCAATCCGATTGCCCGCCTTGTATGTCCGTTCCCGCGGAATTATATTCCGCCCGCCGCAAGCTGCATTGATGCAGCGTCATCCGCCTTACCTCACTTCCTGTCCTGTGACGGTATAGGTCTTATCGCCGCGGATGATGAAGATTTCTAACCGTAATTTAATGCAGATTGCACTAAAATACGAATAAATAGCTTTGTAAACCGTTATTTAGTGCAAATTTGCACCAAAATACGGATAAATATTTGCGTAATTAAAAAAAAAGTACTACCTTTGCAGCGTTTTTAACAAAAATGCGTTATGGATTATATTCGACGTGAGATTTATTTGAACAAATTGATTGCCCGGCGCAATAATGGTGAAGTGAAAGTCATAACAGGACCGAGACGTAGCGGAAAGTCATGGCTGTTATCGCATGTGTATCATGATTATTTGGTGGAAACAGGTGTGTCGGAAGACCATATTATCGTCTTGTCCTTTGATCAGGATGATGAGAATATGCGCGAAGATTTATTGGAAGTATCGGCTCTCAAATCCTATCTCTACGAACGCATACAAGACAAAGATAATTATTATCTGATGCTCGATGAGATACAAGAGGTAACGGGTTTTGAGCGTTTGGTAAACGGACTGAATGCCAAGGAGAATGTGGATGTATATGTTACCGGCAGTAACAGTCATCTGTTGAGTTCCGATATCAATACGCTTTTCCGAGGACGAGGCGATGAGGTACATGTCTATCCTCTTTCGTTTGGCGAGTTCTGCACGAACAGAACGGAGCCTGTGAACGAACTTTGGAAGGAGTATTACACGTACGGAGGACTTCCTGGATTGCGCAATCACGGCTCTGCCGAGCAGAAAGTGAATTATCTGCAACGCCTGTGGAAAAAGACCTATTTGGCGGACGTGATAGAGCGGCATAAGTTGCGCAATGAGGATTTGTTGGAGAACTTGGCGGATGTGCTTTGTTCCTCAGTCGGCTCGCTGAATAATCCGACCAAATTAGCGAACACTATTCAATCGGTCAAGCAGCAGAAAGCAGATCGTGAGACCGTAGAAAAATATCTTTCTTATCTGGAGGATGCGTTCTTGTTTGAGTCCGTCAAACGCTATGATATCAAAGGAAAGCGGTATTTTGAATCCATCAAGAAATATTACTCCGTAGATATTGGTCTGCGTAATGCACGTTTGAACTTTCGCCAGCAGGAATTGACGCATATTATGGAAAACATCGTCTATAACCATTTGCGGATTTTCGGGTATCTGGTAGATGTGGGTGTTGTGGAAGTGCGTGAGATGAAAGACGGCAAGCAGCAACAAACGCAGTATGAAGTGGATTTTATTGCCACAAACGGTCAGGAGAAGTATTACATTCAATCGGCATACCGGATAGACGATGAGGTCAAACAAGAACAGGAACTGCAATCTCTGAAACGGATAGATGACAGTTTTCGGAAGGTGGTTATCGTGGGCGATGACATAGCTCCCTGGACGGATGAAAATGGTATAACGTACATTGGTCTGTTCCAATTCTTGCAAAAAGGGTTATAGGCATAATACACACGGGCGACTCATTCGTTGAGTCGCCCGTGTCCTTTCTATGTACTTGGTACTTAGTCCCTTGCTCACTTTACAAAAGCGCCCTGCGCATTGTAAACCTTCTCTCCACAGAGGATATGAATCTGACCGTTGATGAGGATCTTAGTAGGTTGCTCCGGGTTTTGAGCGGACCAAGGGATATCTGTCAAAGGGATATCTGTCTGTGTGTCCGGAAGCGGCATATCGGGATGCAGATCTTCTGCACCGGTTATCTCCGTACTGGTCTCGCCGATCCAACCGCAGACCTGCTGTACAGCGGTATAGACTTTGACGAAATGGATCGCCGGCAGGTCTTTGGGCACACCGTTTTGGTCCACTGCCCAACGAATACAAAACTTACATCCATCTGTTTTATTCGGATGATTATCGGCATAGCCGTAGTCGTAGCAGTAGAGAATAAATGAATGCTCACCGTTCTCACCCTCATCGACAGCATTCGGGGCAAGCCGTGAGCCGGTAAAAGTCAGTTCGTCGGGTGCCCAAAGCGGGTAGTAATCCTGCTGATGAAACTCATTTCTCGGCACAACACCACTTCCGCCTCGGTTATCCGTCCAAGGGACATCTTCCAGCCCGTTCGGACGCGTATAAGTGACGGCATAGCGACGAATCGTTTGAGGCGAGTTATACTCACTTCCTGCGAGTTCATACCACGTATCATCGGGCAATCCGTTGCCGTTGGCATCATAACTGACCATGACAATCCCGGGTTCTGAAGCACCGCCTTTGCGGTTCGTGTCCTTGGCATACGAAGCATATGTGGCATTGCCTTTGATCCGAAAATCATACTCATCTCCACTATTGACCACCGGATGGTCAAACCCAAAGACGATGTACCCGCCCCATGCGCCGAGACAAACCGTTTTGCCGGCGTTGTTAGCGATGGCAGCTTCCGCTTTGGCTGCCATGGTCTGAGGTGTGTCATCAATAGTAGCAACCGGCATGGCGTTGACGAATTGCCCCGGCGCGGGCATATATTCATATACCCGCGCCAGATAGGGCGAAACAGTCATTAAAATACTTAGAATCAGCGACATAGCTTATCGAATTAGTCGTCCGTTGAGATCATACATATGCTCTCCTCGCAGCACGAAGATCTGTCCGTTGCGGAGCACCTTTGTACTTTGTACTTTGTCCTCTTGTACTTTCTCGAGGTCTGTTCCGATGGATTTTTCTGCTCCGAAATTATCGAGACAGAAGTAGGTCGGAGTGGTAAAGCCGTATTCGTCGGATTTGGTGGTGAAGATCTCAAACTCGATGCTCGTAACTGCTCCGAGAGAGGATAGATCGAACCATTTCCAGGTGTCGAGCGCAAAATGCTCGTTGCTGTTCTCGCTACGGTAGTCCGCGAGGTAGAACACCACTTCTCCGGTCGTCTGCAAGCCGTTATAACCGATGGCGGTGACGAACATATAATCGCCTTGCGAGAACGCATCATTCGCGTAGTCGCCGTTGAGGATTGCATCGAGCGTATAGACCGTATTGGTGATGTAGAATCCGGTGATGGTCTGCGGTTCTGTACTATTCGTCAGCGTGATCGGGTCAGTATAGCCGGCATACCATGTGGACGGCGCAGAGTAATACGCCACGGCGAAGTTATTGCCTTCGTACGCGCCGCCGGCTGCCGAACGGAACTGATCGTAGTTGTAGTTTCCGGTAGCTTCCGTCGAGCGATCCGAGCAAATGGCATAGCCGGTATAGGCTTTATAAGCTTTGTTCGGCGTGTTCGCGAACGCGTATGTACCGCTGTAGAGGTATGTTTCGGCTTTGTCCGTCCATGCTTCATCGACGTGCTTGTGGCCGTCTTCTGCGAGGACATATTCCTCGAAGGTCGCTGTTTTGGCGGTTTTCTCCACCCACACATGGGCGGAAACGGTAGCTTTCTGACCAAACCGATCCGTTACGGAGCAGATGTACTCGGTCGTTTGATCCGCTGTACGCGTCAAAGTCGCAGTCGTACCGATTACCGCATCGCTATAAGCAGAACGCCATGCGTACGAGTACGGTTTGGCTTGGTCATACTCGGTCTCCAAAGTAGCAGTTAGCGTGCATTCGGAACCAGAAGCTACGGTCTGTTTCTCAATCGGGTTGATAACTACTGGACGCTTTGTCCACGCGGTCGTGAAGGCTATCTCTTGATAGTCTGAAGCCGCTTCGCCGATCGGGGAAACCAAGAGAACATAGGCCTTGTACGCCGTCTCTTCGGTCAAACCGGTGGCTGTAAAGGTCACTTCACCCTCTTTGATAAGTGATACTTTATCGGTCGCGGCATCCAAATCTTCCATAGTCGGCGCAGCACTCTCAGCCGGCAGAATGAGGAGTTTGGCGATACCGAAATTATCGGTCTTAAGCACAACATCGGCTTTCACATCCTGCGCATGAACGGTCGGATAACCTTCTGCCATCTGCGGTACACGGAAGAGATCCGCGTCATACTCATACGCACCGATCGTCGGCGTAACTGCACGGGGCTTGCCGGTGATGTCTGTTGGAACAGATGCCATCACTTCAGCGGTGAGCAGATGTCCCTCGTTGGTCTCACGCGGGATGAGCAGCGTTGAGGAAGCGAACGTAACGGCTTCGTTGAGGTTACCGTCTTCGTCCGTAGCTCCCACTGCGGTTTTCCAATCCGCAAATGTGCTGACAGTCGCAGTCGGCATACCGAAGGTCGCTTCCGGCGTATAGAGCACGTTATGGCGGAAAGCGATATTGGCGATTGCGGCTGCGTTCTTATAACGCACGGCATAGCCTTTGTTTGTGGCATGGAAGATATTGTTCACGAAAACCGAACCGGCAGCCGGTGCTGCTTCGATATAGTACGTGGACGAAGCTGTTCCTGCTGAGTTCATCACCATCGTATTATGGGCGAACAACAGTTTCGGCATATTGCTGCTTGTGTTGATGCAATACGATGCATATTCGGAACCGTTCTGCACGTTGATCACATTGTTCACCACCTGCAACAGGGTGTTCTCCTTATCCTGATAGCTGTTCGGACGAATGTAGATCGCCTTGATACTTTGGTTATCGGCAGCGGTTCCGGAGTAGTAAATATCGTTCTCTGCGATAGTGCAAGTGCCGCCGAGCAAAATCCAATCAATCGCATTCGCACTACTGGACTTCACTTGTGCGCGGAAGGTGTTGCCGATAATCTGCAGGTTGCTGACCGCATCGCCGTAAACCATTTGTTTGCCTTGGTTGCGGATGGAGTTGTGACTGATCAGCATATTCTGCTGCAACGGATCCGCTGCGGCTTTGTGACCGATGACATATACTCCCATGTAACCGCCTTCGAGCACGCTGTTCATTAGCGCAAAATCATTGTTGTAGTTGTTCTCCCCTGCATCCACGCGCAGCAAGTCCAAACGCGCCGTGTATTCCGTCTTGGGCTCGGCATAAATGCGGCAACTGTCAATCGTCACATGCGTAGCGGCATTGCGTACGACCACTACCGCAGGGTTCTGATTGGAAGTATAAGTGGAAGTGAACGAAAGACCTTTGAGGGTCACGTAGTCTGCGCCGTCGATAGTGAAGACTCCCTGTTCTTGGGTCATCGTGCTGTTGTATTGGTAGAGCACATCGTTGTAGTTACCGCTGAGTGAACGGATCGTCAGGGTATTGGCTGCACCTGCACCGCTGATTTCAGGAATCATAACTTGCTCGGTATAAATGCCCGGTTCGATGGCTATCTCTACTGCGCCGTCCATGCCGATTGAACTGATGGCTTGCAGAGCAGCCGACAGCGTAGCATAATCCGCCAAGGCACTACTACCGATGCGGTAGAATCCATGCGCGCCGCTGACTACGTTAATCGCCACAGAGGCTGTTCCTTGCGGAGCGATCTGTTGTTCGCCCAATACCACATTATTCAGCGCAAGCGACACCACATTGCCCACTTCCGCTGCGGCATCGATCGAACCGATAAACCAGAAGTAATACACACCCTTCTCGTCCATGACATAGGAGTCGGTGAACTCATTCGTTGTAGCAAAAGTGGTAGAATGTCCGGTGGCATAGATATGACGATCCACCAAGAGCTCCGAAGCTGTCTGCTCAAAGCCGGTGATGGTCAGCGGAATACGGTCTCCGGAGACATAAACGGCAGCGCGCATGAGACGGATGTCGCCTGTGCCTTTGGTCGCCTCTGCTGGCGCCATAGGAGTAACAAGCACCGAATCCACCGCCAGCGGAGTGAGCACATGCTGACGCACTTCCACCTCAAAGCCGCGCTTTTGACTCGACGGCATCTTGACATAGACGGTAATCGCTCCGTTCTCGGCACGCGAGATCACACTCTCATCCGCTTCGGGCATCGAGTACATGCCGTATTTCTTATCGGGAGTAGCCTCCGGGTCGTACGTGTTGGCGTAATAAATGCGGAACGGATCACCGGAGAGATACGCGATATCAAAGTCCTTGAACACCAGCTCTATAGCGCAGCCTTCGGAAGCGGGCACAAAAGTGATATAGCCCTCGAAATTAGAGCTGTAGTTTCCGTCTGCACCGCCGTCGTCGTAGAACATCAGACTGTTCGCACCAATAGTTACGATGCCGTTATCGCCTGCCTGCAGGTAACGCACATTCTTCACAATGCGGTTTCCTTCGGGGTCTCCGGCTGTGATAGTTTGCGCCACGCCGCTGAGTGTAACCGAGCCCAAAGCTGCATCCACCGTGCTCTCTACCGAAGCATCGGTTTTGATGTCAGCGACGATGGTAAACGCATTCGCGTACTCTGCAAGGGTAGCCGGACTCTCCAATGTCAGCGTCACTTGTTCCGCTGCAGAAGCTTGTGCCAGCACATTCTCGCCTTGCATCAGATAGAGCGTCTCGATATTCGCCTCGGTGCCTTTCAAATCAAGGGTTAACGCCTCGAGCGTAAGGGCGTTGAGCGTGCCGATGGTCTGAATATCCACATCTAGCAAAGCGGCTTTCTGTTCGCCTGTCTTCACTAATTTAGTCGAAGCCTGCTCTACGGCGATGGATTCTATTTTCATGTTTTGCAGTTTATACTCCTGCACGGTAGCATGCCATCCGTTGCCGGTGTAGTAAGTCGAAGTGGTGTTTGGATTGAAGACAATCGTCATGGCTCCTGTAGAGCGGATTTGCGTCGGTTGCTTGCCGTTTGCATCCAACTGCCACAGCACTTCGCCGTTCGTCCCTTCGCCCGCATATACAATATATTTCGCGCGTGTGGAATAGGACGAAGAGGCATAATAGACATCGAAATCGGTGTAGTCTATCTGGATGACGTGACCTGCGGTAGCGGGTTTGAAGACAACCGTCTGGTCACATTGCTCCGCCGGATATTTGGAGTTGTATTCGTTGGTCACGGTGTGGGTATATGCCCAGTTGCCGAGGATGGTGAAGGTCTGCGAACCGCAAGCCTGAACAGCTTTGTTCTCAATTGTCAGTTCGCCGCTTTGGCTGCCGAATTCGGACACCGAGGAAAGGTTGGTGAACGCCAAATTAGTGACAGTCACGTTCACTTTCTCGCCGTTTTGTGCCAGCTCGTTGATGTCACATACTACCCAGAGATAGTTGTCACCCTCGCGGAAGTTAATATCATTGCTTTTGCTGATAGTAACTGTGTTGGCGTCCACTGTGGCTTCGCCAATCAGGTTGGATGTACTGAAACTGTTTTCTTTGGTGTAATAGAGTTTCGCCTTTTTGATTTGCGCATTGGTGTTGTTGGTGTTCAACGCTATCGATGCTACCGTCAGTGCCGGCTCGGTCTCTGCGGTAACCACCTTGAGGCAAGCTACTTGTTTGCCTTCGGTGCCTGCGGAGACAGTGCCCGTCTCTTTGGTGACAGCTACGCTGCTGACTGTCATAGCCTGCGGTGTGAACTCCTTTACAACAGCAGACCAACCCTCTTTGAGGTTGGAATCATAGGAGATATTATTCCGATGGGTGATTGTCAGTTTGCCGTCTGCCGCGGTGCTCTTAATGACGATCGGCGTGGTCGTGCTGGCTTCCGCTTGCGAGATCTGCCAAATCAGGTCGGATTCATCGGTCGAGTTGCCGTTATAGACCTTGATATAATCCACATAACCGGTCGAGTTGGCAGCATAATCCGTATAGAAAACATCAATGCTGTTGAAGGTCAGTTGTACTTTTTTGCTTTCGGTCGCCGGAGTGAAGACCACCTTGCCGTTAAAGCCCTTGATCACCTTGCCGTCTTTACCGCCTTCGTCGAAGAACTGCGTCTCGCCGGAGATGGTATAGGTGGCATCCTCAGCCATGAGATACATCGGCTGAACGGTCATCGTAACCGGCGTAGCCGGCGTAAAAGTCGTGAATCCTCCCACTGTGCTGAAACCGGTTATATTCACCGCTGCCGTGGCATTGAACGCCGCAGTAGAAAGGATATTGCCGCCGAGCGAGAATGAATTATTTCCATTGCTCAGCGCGTAGCCTTCCGACAAAGTATAGGTATAAATCCCTTCGTTCTCCGTGATTGTGCCGGCAATCTCGCTCAAACCGGTTACCGAAACACCTGTACCGGCGTAGAGTTTTAGTGTTGTGGGATCAATCACAGCTGAGTTGGAGCAGGTGAACGTGATGGTTTGCAGCTTATCAGGCGAAGAATAACCGGATGTTGTGATAGTCATACCGCTCATTCCTACATTAGTCTTTCCGGCCCATACTTCGCCATCGACAAAAGTGTTGTTGCCCGCTGCGGACTCAACGGTCATGGTCTCTAAAAGCACCTCTTCCACCGTAGCTTTCCAATAAGACTCTTTCGGGCTCGGATCTTTCGAATACAAGCAAACGGACAGACAGCCGTCTGCTGCCCCCGAGATATAGGTCGGCAGCGGATTAACCGCACCATCGCCGGGGATATAGGCAATTTGATTCGCATTTTCCACAAAACTGCCGGTAGGATTTCCGCTGGTCGGATATGAAATACTCGTTACATCAAACTGACCGTTGTAAATACGCATGTACACATTCCATGAATCGCTGTACTTGGTTAAGTTCAGTTCCTCAAAGGTGATTTTGATCGAATAGCCCTCAGTAGCTGGTTGGAAGATCACCGTTGAGAAAGCGGATTGTGTGAAATGTGTGCTTGCCCCTTTAAAATCGTAGAACGTCAATGGAGCGTTCTTGGACACCACTTTTGTTTCGTGTCCGTACTGCGGCATGAGATAATCCTCTGCCGCTATGCTGCTCCACCATCCCATGGCGAGCAACATCAAAAAAAGATACATTCTTTTCATTGTTTGTATAATTTTAGTTTCATAAGTGTAATCCCTTTGGGGTCCCCGCAAATATTAATTTGTGGGGAGAGCGAGAACATCCGAGTAACTACCCGTAAAACGGAGTTTTGCGGCGATTACGAAGGATAGTTCGCGCGAAGGCACACGCAAAAAGCACAAAGCGTTCTTTCGCTTTGTACACGTCATTACACGGCATCTGCCGTTCCGATTGTGTCAGGTGTTTTTCTCATTTTCTCCGGTGCCCCAATCCACGAGGGCGTTTAACCGCTTTGCGGTACAACGGTTCTAATCTTTCGTGGCAGGTCTTCCGGCTCGTCTCCCTTGTTTCTAACCTTCCCATTACGGTTGTAACAGTGGTTTTTGAGTGCAGAAACGCGGTTGAATAAGACTCACGGCTGCGGGACAGCGGCTGATTTACACAGCCTTCCCTTTTAAGTGCGGCGACCGATCTGGTACCCACACACCACAAAATCGGCTGCAAAATTACACAAAAAAAATGACACTTGCAAATAAAAGTGCCATTTTTCATGTTTTTAGGTCATTTTATAAAGAATGCTTATTACTTACTATTTCCTCAAGTCTTTTATAACCATGCTTGCGAGGGTGCAGCCGAAGACGGTGCCGACTACGAGCGTTGCACTGCGGAAGCTGAGGCTCGCGTGCCGGAGATCAAGAAGAGCCTCGGACTCTAATCTCCCCTCTTGCATTCGCCAAGTTTGGCGGATATAAAATAAGGTACGCGCACCCGCGCGTACCTTATTTGTTTCCTTCCTTTCCCCCTTCGCCTCGGCTACAAAAACCGGCGAGGTTACCCCCCGCCGATTTACTGCACCGTCATCCGCTTTATCGTACTTCCTGTCCGGTCATGTCATATACCTTCTCCCCGCGGAGGATGAAGATTTGCCCGTCACGGAGTACTTTCGTACAAGATACTTGGTTGCTTGTTACCGGGTCTATTCCTTGTTCTGCGTTGCGTCGGTCCACGACGTTGCTTCGTCCGCTCAGGGCAGCTGCGGGTGCTTTCGCCTTGCCCGGAGCGTTAGCCGCAGCGGAGAGCACGTATTCGATTGCATAATAAGGTTCGCTATCCGCGGGAGCTTGGTCGGTATAAGAGGTGTTGGACGCCGCTACGGAAGCTATCTGCGCGAGGCTTGCCGGCGTGGCACCGCGGAGGATGTTATAGGAGGCTATAGCGGCACCCTCGTAGGCGTTCCAGATGAGGTTGAACGTGCCGTTCGTCACACCGCGGTTGATCGTCAGGTGAACCGTCTTATGGATCCTACTCTCGGGCGACTCGGCATTAGCGGCGGTGATACCCGTAATGCGGTAGCGTTCGGCTTTCTGCGTAGCGTCGGAGAGAGCATCGGTGAAAGAGCCTTCGGCAGCGGAAGCAGTGCCGATGAGTTGGAACTCATTGAGGGTGTTGCCCTCCTTATAGACGTTCACCGTTGCGAACGCATCGGCGTTGGTCCACGAGACTACATTATGTCCGTTGGCATCGGTGGTGACAAGGGTGATAACAGGTATGTCGGTGGACGGCATGACGGTCACCGGCTGCGCGAAACGTACGGAGCAGCCGTTGTCGTTCGTCACTTCCAGATAGAGGGTGACTTCATGTCCGACGAGCGAACCGCTAGTCCCGGCTTTCCGTACAGCCGTTACATTGAGTCCATCGGCTGTAAGGCGGTAGTCGAGACGCAGTACGGCACTACCGCCGGAAGGCGCGGTGCTCGGCAGCTGTACGCCGGAGGCGGTAACCGGATAAGCCTCGCCGTAGTCGTCAATGAGCGCGTACCATTTATAGGTCACGCCCTCGGGCACGGTAGCCGCAGCGGCTGTACCCTCGTAGAGGACGGTCGGGAGCACTACGTCGAGTGCGCTCGGGTCGCTGATGGCGATGGTACGTGTGTAGGTCTCGCCGTTGAGGGTGAGGGTGATCGTCTTGTCGCCGCCCTGATGGTCAAACGGCCAATAGACGGTATAGGGACCGAAGCCGGAACCCTCTACCACCGTTGCGTCGTTCCAGTCCCACACCGGTGTGCCGGTGGTCTCTGCGCCGCGGTAGGAGACAGTCACATTCTTGTCCGCACAAGCGGAAGCGGGAGCCTCTATCGGGCTGCGGGTCACGTTAGCCACCACCGTCTCGGTAAAGAGCGAGAGTTGGTTCTGGCGATCCAGTGCCTGGATAGCTATCTCGTAGTTGCCGGCCCTCAGATAAGTCGTCGGGATAAGGAACCGCGTGGCTTCGATATAGTCGTAATCCGGCAGGTAGGCGGCGGTGTTGTTCAGTCCGTTCTGCGGAGAGATGAGCCAGGTAGCCGCACCTTGCTGCTTGACGGCGAGGTTATAGCGCATCAAGTTAGCCGGCGTGTGGTCATCGACCGCCGCGTTCCATGTGATGAGCAGTCCCTCTTCGGTCATCTTTGCTTGGAGTCCGGTCGGCGCTGCCGGACGCTCGTCTGCCTGCGCAACAATCGGATAGAGTTGTGTGCCGTTGACCAACAATCGGCGGTCACCGGCTGCTACATCTATCGCTTTCGCCGAAGCGCCGTAGCCGCTCACGTCCGGCAGAATGAATCCGTGCGAGAGCAGTCCTTCCGCACCCATATACCATACATAAGTGCCCGTGTGATTTTCGCCTGCAGCAGGGTTCTTGACTGCCGCCATAAGGTCAGGATAGCCGTTATTATCGAGGTCAGCGAGTTTGGAAAGCATTTCGTAACTGTTCAACGCCTCGCTGTTCGGCATTTTCTGAGGAGCAGAGAACGACTGGTTGGCGTTGTTCCAAAGGACAGCCAGGTAATCCTGCTCGCCGCTCTCAACGCTAGACGAACGTACGATGAGGTCCAAATAGCCGTCGCCGTTGAGGTCGGCCAAGCGCATTCCATAACCATAGGAGCTCTCTTCCAGCCTCTGCGAGAATGGTATAGCGGCTTGCTCGAAATGCGCATTGCCGCGGTTGTAGAACAGATCCAGGCGGTTGTTATATGTGCCGTTATCATTGCGGTGATAAGCAGCAATGTCGGTAAATCCGTCGCGGTCGAAGTCGGCAAACAGTACGTTGTTTCCAACTTGTCCCAAGATACTTTGGAATAACTCCGCGTCGCCGTTGACCGTGAACTGCTTCCATTCGGTACCGCCGTTACCGTCTATCTCGATGAGTTGGTAGTGGTTGGACGGGTTCATCATCAGGTTGTCATACAGACCGTTGTGCGTCATGTCGCTATAGAATGAATTACCGGAGTAATTATCCTCAGGATACGTGCCGCTCCGGTTGTACCCGAACAGGTACAGCAGATTGTTATCATCCTGCCTGGTTGTAAGGGTCGGTTGGGTAGCGTCGTGGTAGAGAATACCGTAGGTACCGTTCCATGTATTGCCCTCACGGAAGAGCAAATCTAACATGCCGTCCCGATTGTAGTCATACCAGCGGATATAAGATGCGCCGTCGGATTGAACGGAGGAGGAGAGTATATTGGTATTCCAGAGACCCGCGGCTTTGGAGAAGAGTTGGTCAGTCGCCACACCTTCCATTACTACCATGGAGGCGTAAGTGCCGCTGCTATAACTGCTGCGCTTTATACCATCCATGCGACCGTCAAAGTTATAGTCCGCTACAGGCGCATCGAAAATATACTCGCGCTCATCGTTGTTTATGGTGAGCGCCTCACCTACACCTGCCGGCAGAACGGTTATAGTTGCTGTAGCCGATGTAGTACTGCCGCCTGGAGCCGTTATGGTGTGCGTAATGGTCTTCTCTCCGCCGGAGGTGAAGGACAACACCAGTTTGGAGCCGTCCGCTACATAGTCTCCGTCCTGTACCGTCCACGTGTGGCTGTACCCTTCCGGCAGCGCCGTAAAGGTCAGTTCTACAGTCTCGTTGATATTGATGGAACTGCGGTCAAGCGTGAACTCAACCGGCAGGTACGTATGTGCGGCAGTGGCCTCTTGCGACCAAGCCGAACCGCTGTGCTGTGCGTCGATAGCTTGCACCGCTACATGTACCGTTGCGGGTGCGTATGTGCGCAAATCAATAGTATAAGAGTGCTCCTTGCCCATGTTACCGTCAATGAAGTTACGGCGGCTACCGTCCGCATTGGCGTGGGCAGCGAGAATATCGTTGCCGCCTGCCGTCGTACCGATACGCAGGGCATAAGTGAGGTCAGCGGTGGCGGTCTTGTCGTCAACACCGTTGCCCCATGTGATGGTCAGCAGACCGTTGTTATAAGCCAACTGCGGAGCTGCCGGAGCCGTAGGACGGGTATTAGCCGTAACGGTGATATTATCCGGCAGCGGATAGAACTCGGTCACACCTTCGTTGCGACCCGAGACCCAAATCTCCATAAGACCATCGTTATCGAGGTCTTCGGCACTCACAGGATAATCGGTTAACGGCTGTCGCGAGCTATCCCAATAGCTCTCACGCCGGATAACATCGGACGCCAGCAGGAAGGGCGTGGTATTGAAACTCATACCGTTTTGTCCTTGGAGCCAAACGAGGTCATATTGATTATCCGTTGAAGCTCTGTACGCTAAGAGGTCATAGATCCCATCGCCATCCAGATCCTGCATACCCATGAAAGCCAAGGAGTTAGCGCCATAGTTCTGCTCCGGCTGTTGGGTGAAGTTACCGTTACCGTCGTTCACAAAGAAACAGGTATAAGCATAGCCGGTGGCGTTGTTCTCCGCCGAGAAAGTAGCTAAGATATCCACGTCGCCGTCTTGGTCGAAATCGTAGCAATGAACGAGGTTGTCCGAAGCGGCATTCTGATAGAGCAAGGTCTGAACAAGCTGGTTGGTGTTCTTATTATAGATAACGGTATATAGTTTCTCTCCAGGGAAGATGAAATCAGTAATACCATCGTTATTGAGGTCGGTAGGAATGACCACACCGTTGGTTTGCGTCCATACCCATTTGCCGTGGTCCATGTTGGTGTAGATGATACCCGTTTTCTCGTCGATGAGATCCACTAATCCGTCGCCGTTGAGGTCGATGGCTTTGGTGGGTGCACTGACGGAACTGCCGATACCCGGTGCTTTCTTCGGGTCGGAAGGATCGCGTCGCGGCGCACGCGAGAAAGACCCAGCGCACAGCGTAGTCGAATAGGTATAGCGGGACACTTCACCCAACGAATAGTTCTGCGGGTTGTTGTACTGATCTTGCTCTTCGGGTGTCATCTGCGCCACGAACTCATCCCATTTCATTACTTGCATCGTCTCTTTCCGGAATGAGCCGTCCGGCAGACTGTACATTATATCGCCGTAATAAGAGGACGCTCCGTATTGGTTCAATACGATGTAATCCATACGTCCGTCACGGTTGAGGTCCATGTTGGTCACTGCCAGAGCCTTGTCTAACAACGTATATCCATTCGCGCCACTAAGCATCACGATATCGGATGTAGATACCTCGGGCTTACCATCGTGGTTCATATCTTGAATATACATCGGAGCGGTGGAGAATCGACGTTCTCTTGTATCTAAGATAGTTACGCCGCCGATGCTATCCAAGCCGCCGAAAGAAGCCGATATATCGCCTGTCTCCCATATAGACAAATGGGTATCCTGACGGCCGTTATAATAGTTGCCATTTTCATAGGTAATACGGGAGTAGATATTGAGTATCTGCTTGAGTCCGTTACCGGAGAAATCATACATCGTTGCAGCATCGGGTATATCAAGGAAGATAGCACCTTCCGAAGTCGTAGCGCGAAGGATATACGCCAGATAACCATCCACGAACTGCAAACCATCCCAATCCTGCTCCACGTATCCCACGAGATAGACGGTATCGAGCGTCATGATTTGTTTTTTGCTGGTGAAAGGCGTATTCCCGAGATTCAGCAGACCCGATACATCCAAGTCATTCTCGCTCTCATTGCCTTGGTCACCGATACGGAAGGACAGTTTGCCGTTGTTGATGTTCTCCGGTCCGCGGGTCACGATACCTCTGACAACCAGCAGTTCACTCCTGTATTTTCCTCCAGCGGTTGCTTGCCCGTAAATGGCTCTCACTTCCGTTACGGAGAGTATATTCGGGTCGTTAGGATCGAAGACAAACTGGTATTGCGCCTGAATAGTCTGCGAGGTTTGGATATTGGTCAGCGGAGCACTCCAGCCCGTGAACTGATAGAACGCAAATGTCGGCGGTGTAGGCGCAACAGCCGTACCACCTATCTGCACAAGCTGCATCTCCAACACTTTGCCATACAGATCGGTAAAGGTAACCTCCGCATAATTCGGATCAAGCGTGTATTGGGCTTGCGTGATGATATCCTCGGTCACATTGGTGAACGGTACGCTCCAGCCGGAGAACACTAATCCCGTGATAGCCGGGGCAGTGGGAGCCGTAGCATTGCCGCCCATGGGCACTGTGTCCACTTTCAGCATACCGCCGTCTTTGTCAAGGAAAGTGACGGTAATAGGCGCCGGTCTGGAAGACACCTCAAAACGGGTCACACCCACTTCGTTATACCACTCTGAGGTATTGATAGTGAGCGAAGTAGCCGCCCCTTTCCAGGTAGCGATGTTTCCGCTAGCGGAGAAGGTACCGCTGGTACAGGTAGAGCCTGCTACGCGCTGTGCCTCATCATTGTCCAGACACGTGAAACGCACTGTGCGGAAGGTCTCCGTGGCACGGATGGCAATCGAGTTATTCGGGAAAAGAACCACTTTGCCTTCCCATCGCGCCCACTGAGTAGCTTCCGCAGCGCGATCGCCGGTGAGGATAATGGTAGCACCGCCGGAAGTAATAGACAGCGTGGTTTTGGATATTGTCTTTAGCTCGTCGCACTCAATCGGCGTCAGGTCGAGATGCACAATCGGCTCTACTACTGCGCGAACCGTCATGTCGCCGTACACATGCGTGAAATCCTGATTCCAACGAACGACACATCCTAACTCATTCGTAGTAGGCAAGGCTGGCGCCGTGGGGCTGCCGCCCAGAGCCACTGTCTCGCGCTTCAGCTCTTCGCCGTTCAGGCCAAGGAAAGTAACGGTCGCACCGGTAGCCGTATTGTCGGAGATAATGGTCAGCGTCCGAAGGCGTACCGAGTAACCGAAAGTAATGGTCACGCCGGCACTACTGCCCAGCCATAGCACTTGGGTATCGTCCGTGGCATCGGCTCTGAATGAACCGACGGAACAGGTGGACGGAACGGGAGTGCTTTTTCCTCTATTGTCATTGCCCTCAAGAAAATCAGTAGCCGCCTCGGCATTAATGAACTTGAGCACTATCTTATGCATAATATAAGGTGCAGAGATAGCAAGCGTATTACCGGCATAGAACCTCAGATCGTTTTCATAGATGCTAATCTGACTGCCGGTATTCTTGTTGGCGTTCAGCGTCTTGCCCTCTTTCTGATAACTCATTGCATCTACTCTGTCGCCGGACGCTACGTCTTCAGCTGTGATCCACTCGGCTGCCGTAACGACCGTTGTGTCATTATACAGTGACTCGTCTTCCGGTTCTTCCGGTTCCGGAGCATCTTCTGTCGTAATGGCGAAAGCCGTCAGACGCACGGAGTTAGTGAGCGTCACAGTCACACTCTGCGCACTGCCAGTCCACGTCGCCGTGGTACCGCTTGCCTCCGCGCTGCCGCTGTCCCAGGTAGATTCAACCAGACGCGTTGCATGGCTGGCTACTGTAGCCGTAAAAACAGCAGAGGTAATTACCTTGCCTTCCACCGTACTCACGGTCATTGTATTACCGGTGTTAGTAACGATGTACGAAGAACTGCTGTTATAACTCGGTGCACTCTCTCCTGCCCCCTGCGCAAACGTCACGGTCACATTGCCGGAGGTGTAACTCGTTACGGTCGCGCCGTCACTAAGGCTTTGCGCCTGAGCCCAATCGGCAGCCGTAAACGTCACTTGTGCCTGCATCGCTACAGTTATCACCATAGCCAATGCCATGAATAAGTACTTTTTCATATCGTTAGATTTTTTCTGTCTCTTGCGGTTTCCTTTAATTATTTTTTTTAGTGAGCGAGCTTGCCGTCGATGGTGTAGAGTTGGTCGTCGGAGAGGATATAGACGGCGCCGTTACGGATGAGTTTCTGCGCAGGGTTCGCAGGGTTGGTATAGACCGCGGGTGCCGAGGTCGGTTCGTTGGCTTGATAGACCGCCTGGAGGAAGATGCCGTCAGAGAGGTCGCCGGATTGTACTTCCCAACGGAGGAAGGTGAATCCCTCGATACGCGGCGCATAGGGTACCTGCCAGTGTTGCGACTCCATGTAATGGGGCGAGTGATCCGCGTCGGCTTTGAGGTAGGTCACCGTGATCAGTTGGTCCTCAAACTGCAGATCCGTCGCTACGCCGATGATGTTGAGGAAATCGCACCAGACGGCTTTCGCGCGGTAGAGGTCGATATAGTCCATGGGGACGTAGAGGATGCAGGTCTGCTTGTTGACATTATAGACCGCGCGCTCGGTGATGGTCTGCGGGGTGAAGGCGAGGTTATGGATCGCGCGCAGCGCCGAGCAGCCGTAGAAAGCGTCCTGGTTGATGGTCGTGACGGAAGAAGGGATGAAGACCTCTTCGAGTGCCGTACAACCCTCTAAGACGCTGGTGGGAAGGCTCTTTTTCCCTTCCGGAAAAGCAAACGACTTGAGTGAAGTACAATACATGAAAGCGCCATCTCCCATGTAGGTAGCTCCTTCAGGCAGTTGAATACCTTTGAGCGCGGAGCAGTTTTTGAACGAGTACGCCCCGATTGTGGTCAACGTAGATGGAAGCACGATCGTATCCAGCAGATTCATGTTCGCACATAAGTACGCCGGGATGACTTGTACGCTGTCGCCAAAGACGAACGAGGTCACCTGCGAGCTGGTGCTATAGAACGGCGCACTATCATCGGAACCGATAGAGCAGGTCTTGGGGAGCCAGACGATGGACTTCGTCGGGTTGTTTTTGAAGGCGGAATTGCCGATGGAGGTGACGGTTGAAGGGATGATGATCGAGTCAAGTTTACAATTATAGAATGCCCGCAGATTGATAGTCGTTAAGCCCTCGTGGAGGTTCACATGTGCCAACTTCGTACAGCCGTAGAAAGCGTCCGTGTTGATGGTCGTCAGGGTGGCGGGTAACTCAATCGATTCCAATGAAGTACAGCCCTCGAGGAAGCTGACAGGAAGGGTCTTCTGCGTCACCGGTAGATTGATGGACTTGAGTTTCGAGCAGTTCATAAACGCGTACTGACCCAGTGAACGGACCGATGACGGAAGTACTATAGTGTCCAGTAAGTTCATGTTCTTGCAGATATATGCCGGGACAGTCTCTACGCCGTCGGCGAAGACGAACGAAGTGACTTGCGAAGAGGTGCTATAGAACGGCGCACTATCATCCGAACCGATAGAGCAGTTAGCCGGTTTCCAGACGATAGCCTTCGTCGGATTGCCTTTGAAAGCCCCGTTGCCGATGGAGGTGACGGTCGAAGGGATGACGATGGTGTCGAGTTTACAATTATAGAACGCACGGAGGTTGATGTTCGTCAGACCTTCCTCCAGGTTCACGCGCTCTAATCTCACACAGCCGTAGAAGGCATCGGTGCCGATGACGGTGACGGAGGACGGCAGAACGACCGACTGCAGGTTCGAGCAACCTTCAAAAGCCGACGTGCCGACAGATGTCACAGGGTACGTGTAGTTGTTGTAGGTCACGGACGAGGGGATCGTCACGGACGTATAGGCTGAATAGACCGACTTGTCCGAACTCTGGTCGCTAATCACCTGCGCCGTGGTGGAACCCAGGGAGTAATAGATGCCGTTAATCTTGACATTCTCTGCCCAAATGCTTGCGCTGGCTACTATCGCCAGCAGGAAAAGCGTAATTTTTTTCATATAGTATTCAGTATTCAGTTATCAGTTATCAGTTTTCAGCGCATGGATGACCATCGAGGCTAATGTGCATCCGAAGACGGCAGTCACTTGCATGAGGGAGCCGCGTGTCGCGCAGTGGTGCGCTTGCTCGGTGGAATACACGCAGCGGACTTTGCGATAGGGATGGAGTCCGATCTTCTTCATCCGTGCGCGGACGGCTTTGGCGAGTGCGTCACCTTTGATGGTCATGAGTTCGCCGGTGGTCACGGCGGTGGGGTCGAATCGCAAGGCGGCACCCATGGAGGAGAAGACCTTCATCCCGCGCACGCGCGTCGCGTTAATAATAAGGTCTGTCTTGGCCGGAACATCGTCAATCGCATCAATCACATAATCGTATTCACCGATCTTCAGATCCGCTCCGCTCTCGGTTTTTCCATCCGCATAGTAGTTCTCAAAAACTGCCTCTATCTCCGCCTCGGGGTTGATGGTCAGGAGTCGTTCGCGGAGAACTTCCACTTTGGGTCGGCCGATAGTCTCGCGTGTAGCGGGTAGTTGTCGGTTGACGTTTGAGGACTGGACGACGTCGCCATCGACGAGGGTGAGATGGATAAGACCGGTACGGATGAGCGCCTCGGCGCACCATGATCCTACGCCGCCGACTCCGAAAAGGATGACGCGTGCGTTGCGTAGCCGATCCATCCCTTCGGCCCCCAATAAAGCTTCACTTCTGCTGAAGAAATCCTCCATAATCATGCAAATTCGCTGCAAAAATACAAAAAAATACGCAATTATGCAAAAAAAATGCATTAAAATTTGCTCATTTCAAAAAAAAGCAGTACTTTTGCACGCTTTTTCGCTTGATAGAAAAGTACCTCGGGATGTAAAACATAGTTTTGCAGACCGAAAAGCGTAGCATGACACGTAGCGTTATACAAGCGTGGAACGCGCAGTCACGCGAGTGTCAATGCAAGCAAGCCCAGGTGGCGGAATTGGTAGACGCGTTGGTCTCAAACACCAATGGGAAACCGTGCCGGTTCGATCCCGGCCCTGGGTACAAGAAAGGAGGTGTATGCAATGATTATCGTTCCTGTTAAAGAAGGTGAGAACATCGAGCGCGCGATTAAGAAATTCAAACGCAAATTCGATAAGACGGGTGTCGTAAAAGAGCTCCGTCGTCGTCAGCAATTCGACAAACCGAGTGAGCTGAAGCGAATCAAGATGGCACATGCGAAGTATGTGCAGTCGTTGCACGCTCACGACGATATGTAATAAAAAGACCGCAAACGCGGTCTTTTTTATTTACCATTTGGTCATTTACCATTTTCTCAACTAATTTCTCCCCAGTTATAACTCTGAGTAATCCGAAGCGCATCGAGGCGTCTTTTGTATATACGGTTCCTCTCATCCTCGAGCAGCGGGTCGGGGTCAAGGATCTCGAGGGCTGCCTGGCGTGCGAGGGAGACGAGTTGGCCGTCGGTTGCGAGGTTGGCTATGTGTAGCTCAAAGGGAGTACCGGATTGCAGGGTACCTTGCAGGTCGCCCGGTCCGCGGAGCTGCAGGTCGGCTTCGGCGATGCGGAAACCGTCGTTGGTAGCGACCATGATATCCATGCGTTTGCGGGTCTCTTTGCTCAGCTCCAGATCGGTCAGGAGCAGGCAGTAACTCTGGTCTCCGCCACGACCGACGCGTCCGCGGAGCTGGTGGAGCTGGCTGAGTCCGAAACGCTCGGCGTTCTGGATCATCATGACGGTCGCGTTAGGTACATTGACGCCGACTTCGATGACGGTCGTCGCGACGAGTATCTGCGTCTCGCCGGAAGCGAAACGTTGCATCTGGAGGTCCTTGTCGGCGGCTTTCATCTGACCGTGCACCATGGAGATCTTATACTCGGGGAACGCCTCGCATAGCTCATTGAACCCGTTCTGCAGGTCCTGCAGGTCGAGTTTCTCATTCTCTTTGATAAGCGGATAGACGACATAGACCTGCCGTCCGTCCTGTATCTGCTTGCGCAGGAAGGCATAGACCTGCGCGCGGCGTTGGATGGAGTAATGGATGGTCTGCACGGGTTTGCGTCCCGGCGGTAACTCATCGATGATCGAGACCTGCAGATCGCCATAGACGGTCATCGCCAAGGTGCGGGGGATAGGTGTCGCGGTCATGACGAGGATGTGGGGAGGGCAATCCGGCATCGCATTTCCGTCTCCGGCGACGCGCCGGGTCTTCGTCCAGAGTTTGGCGCGTTGGGCGACACCGAAACGGTGTTGCTCGTCGATGACGACGAAGCCGAGGTTCTGCCACTGCACGTCATCCTCCAGTAACGCGTGCGTACCTATTAATATATGGATGGTGCCGTTGAGCAGTCCGTTATGGATCGGTACGCGGTTTTTCGGCGTCGTGGAACCCGTGAGCAGGGCTACGTGGACAGCGTCGCCGAGCGGAGCCAAGAAAGCTTTGAGGGTCTCGTAGTGCTGGTTGGCGAGGATCTCCGTCGGCGCCATGATACAAGCCTGGTAGCCGTTGTCGATGGCGAGCAGGCAACACATCAGCGCCACGAGCGTCTTGCCGGAACCGACGTCGCCTTGCAGGAGGCGGTTCATCTGGCGACCGGACTTGAGGTCGTCATGTATCTCGTGGATGACGCGTTTCTGCGCGTTGGTGAGGTCGAAAGGCAGGGCTTTGTAGAGCGCATGAAAACGGTTCCCGACCAGCGGCATGGCGAAGCCCGGGTTCTGCTCGCGCCGCTTCATCTGGCGAAGGATCTGGAGCTGGATATAAAAGAGCTCTTCGAACTTCAGTCTCGCCCGTGCGTTCTGCATGGCGAGGGTGTCTTTCGGAAAATGCACGTTGATCAGCGCGTCCGTCAGACTCATGAGCCGGTATTGCTGCAGGATGTCTGCACCGATCGTGTCCGGTACACCCATCTTCAGGTCGGGTAAGAGCTCCGCGATGATAGAGCGGATAGCTTTTGAGTTGAGTCCGTGCCGTTTCATGACCTCGGTCGTGTTGTAGTACGGCTCGAGGCCCTGCGTCATCTCCGGCGTTACTTTCGACCAGGGAGTGAGGTCCGGATGAACGAAGTTATAGAGGTGGTTGAAGCGGCTGGGTTTGCCGAAGAGGAGGTACTTGACGCCCTTGGCGAGTTTGACATACTTCGCGCCCTGGAACCATACCAACTCGCATTGATGCGTACCGTCGAAGAAGGTCGCCGAGAGGCGCTGCGCCTTGCCGATACCGATCGTGTGCCATTCCGTCACTTCACCGATGATCTGGACATAGGTGTCTTCGTCGTTGAGTTCGGCGATGCGGTAGAACTTACTGCGGTCGATATATTTGTAGGGATAAGTCCGCAACAAATCCATCGCGGTCTGCACCCCGAGTTCTTTACGAAGAATGTCGGCACGTTTGGCACCGACATTCTTACAATACGTTATATCTCGTTGAGACAGTTCCATGATAGACCGCTTCGCTCAAAGTCGAAAGACCGCTTCGCTCAAAGTCGAAAGACCGCTTCGCTCAAAGTAGAAAGAGTCTTTGAGGTCACAACGTGACCGGTCTTTTGTCTTTCGACTTTCTACTATTATTGCAGCTTGAAGTTAACAGGTACGGTATATTTCACGCGTACGGGTTTACCACGTTGCTGACCGGGTTTCCATTTCGGCATGGACTTGATGACGCGAACCGCCTCTTTGTCCAGCGAAGGATCGCCACCGGAACGAACGACTTCTACGTCAACGATCGAACCATCACGGTTTACGACGAACTGGCAGATCACACGACCTTGGATACCGTTCTCCTGTGCGATAACCGGGTACTTGACGTTCTCGCTGAGGTATTTGAAGAGGGCTTGTTGTCCACCGGGGAACTCCGGCATCTTCTCTACTACGACGAAGACGACTTCTTCTTCCTCTTCCTCTACAGGAGCCTCTACCGGCGCAGCGATAACGACCTCTTGCTCCGTCTCCTCGGTGTTCACCTCGATAGACTCGGTCTCGACGTTATCCTCCACTACGTTCAGCACTTCCACTTCCTGTACGGCAGGGGGTGGGGGAGGAGGAGGTGTCTCCTGGCTGGTCTGTTGAATCTCTACTTCTTCCTCAAAGAGGAACTCTGTGTCGGTCACCTCGTACTTCGTGACCTCTCGCTCAGTCCACTCCAGCGCCACATAAACGAGGCTCAGAACGAAAACCAAACCCATCAATACATAGACGAGTTTGTCCTTCTCTAAACTGGCTTTTTCTGATTTCTTAACTTGCATATCTTGTGTTTTTTAGGTCGTGATAATCAAAATCGGCTACAAAGGTACAACTTTTTTGCGATTTATGCAAATAATTTTCGAAAAATTTGCGCATTTGTAAATATTTTTGTACCTTTGCACCCGAAAAATGAGCCATCGGCTATCAAAAATATGGAAATCGAGCTCGGCGAGGAACGTTGGCCAATTACTTACTGCGAATATTTTTGCGCAGGCGTTAGGCATCCTTGTCTATCCTATATTGACGCGTATGTACGCGCCGGAGGATTTTGCTTTGCTCTCGCTCTTCACAAGCACCTTGGGAGTGGCAGGGTTGGCCGCTACGGCGGAGTACCAGTACGCGGTCGTCTTGCCGAAGGAGGAAGAGAAAGCCCGGGCGTTGGTGCGTTTGAGCGGAATGATCACCCTGTGCGTCGCAGGAGTTTTCTGTCTCTCTCTGCCTTTCGCGGAGCCTATAGCAGGACTTTTCAATGCGCCGGAGTTAGCGCGGTGGTGGTGGGCCATGCCGCTCTCTATCGCGGTGATGGGGGCATGGAATATCCTCAACTACTGGTATATCCGCCGGCGGGCTTTTGCTCGTATCAGCGGCTATCAGGTCTCGCAAAGCCTCTTCTCCGCCGGGTCCAAGGTCGGATTCGGCGCTTTAGGATGCTTACGCGGGGGAATGATCTTAGCTACCGTCCTGGCGCCGCTGGTCTCCCTTGCGATTAGTGTCGGGATGGCATGGAAGAAACACCTGCGTGGACTCTTCTGCGAGCCTGCAGCACCGATGAGAGAAGTAGCGCGCGAGTATGCTAATTTCCCCAAATATAGCTTACCTCGCGCGTTAGTCAATTCCGTCGGTCAAGCGTTGCCGGTATGGTTGTTAACGCCCTGTTTCGGTCTTCAGGAAGTGGGGTTGTTCTCCCTGGCGATGATGGCTTCTTTTGTGCCGCTGAATATAGTGACGAAATCCTGCTACCAGGTGCTTTTTCAGAAGGTCTCCGTTCTCGTGCAGAACCGTCAGCCGATAGGTCGTGTCTTAGGGCGTTTCGGTATAGTGACGGGAGGCGTGCTGGTTGTCGGAATGGCGTTGTTGTATATTGTTATGCCGCAGATAGTGACGCTCCTTTTCGGCGAGGAATGGACTGGTTCGGCGGATATCATCCGGGCGCTTTATCCCTACCTCATTCTCACGCCTATATGCGGTACGATCAGCTTCCTGTCGGATGTTTTTGGCAAACAAAAAACAGCCCTTTGGATGGAGGTAGTTTACGTCTTAATGATGGCGGTTGCTTTAGAGACCGGTATCTTTTTAGGCAGCTTCTTGGGGAGTATCTTCATGCTGGCTTGGACGCGTTTCGCGTACCTCTTGGTACAACTGTTGTGGTTTGTCTCCCTCGTCCGTAATTATCACAAGACGCTTTCGTAAACGGCTTTGAAAAGCGCCGTCCGCAAGGGGCGTTTTAACAGTTTAACGTTTTAACGGTTTAACGGTTTAACGGAACTTCAGTTCCCTCAGCTTCTGGAACCAGATGGCGAGACGGAAGAGGGGTTTGTAGTATTTCTCGACGGAGAAATAGGTATAGGGCGTAGAGCCGAACTGCTTGTAGTGTTTCGCCGTGCCGCGTTCCATCGAGCCTTCGAAATCAAAACGTACCTGTTTCTCGCGGGCTAACTTCATCGCTTCGAGGACTAACAGAGCTCCTGCGCCGGAGTCGCCGAAAGCGGGGTCATAGACCGGGATGAGGTAATACATCAGGCTCTTGTCCCAGACGAGGAAGGCTGCCGCATAGACCTGTCCGTCGGCGTTGCAGATCTTCAGGATCTCGCATTGTTGCTTGCGTCGCGCCTTGCGCTCCAGCACCAGAAGGAACTCCCGGCTGTAGCGGATCTTGCGGTTGCGTGCCGCCATGCAGCGGACGTGGAACCGGTAGAAGTCCTCTACCTCCATCCCGCGTTCGGCATGCAGGCTGAGGGCTTTTTGCAGCTGACGGCGTTTGTTCTTGCTGAACGAAGCGATGAGGGCATCTAAGTCGCTCAGGTCGTCCACGCGGTACGTCACCCGCTCTTTGGTCTTGAAGCCCAGACCACGCATGGCATCGACGCAGAGGCTGCCCGGCATGTATTGCTGGTAGTAGTAGGCGAGGCTGAGAGCGTCCAGCTGCTCCTTGAGCGCACGGCATACTTCCGCCGTCTTCCATTTATCGCCGGTGACATCTTCTCTCACCCATATACCGCCTATCTGCGTCTGCTGAGGCATGATAATATATTTGAGCCACGCGCGCTTACGCAAGAGGTACGGCATGGCGCCGATGATCTCGCCATGCTCGTCCTCTGCGATCAGTACATCCCACTCCTTGCCCGCGCAGACGGCATCCATCCACCACGGCTGCATGAAGACAGGCATGTACTCCTGCGCTGCAGACCATTCTATGTATCGCTCTTTATTCGTCATCTGTCAACTGTCAATTGTCAACTATCAACTATCAATTGTCAACTATCAACTATCAACTATCAATTTCTAAACAGTCCATTGAAGAATCCGCCTTGCTCTTGTGCTTCAGGAGCGGCTTGAGCCTCGTCGTTGAAACTCTCCTGCGCTTCATCGCTTTCGACTTTCGACTTTTGACTTTCTACTCCATTTCTATAGATCTCCGGACGGTACAGAATCTGGATATTCTCCGCAATGACCTCGGTCTTGCGGCGGATCTGGCCGTCTTTCTCCCACGAACGCGTTTTGAGTTTGCCCTCCACATAGACCTTCATGCTCTTCTTGAGGTTCTGTTGTGCCCACTCGGCAAGGTTGCGCCAGAGCACAATCGAGTGCCATTCGGTGACGTCAGGAACCTGGGTGCCGTTCTGCATGACATAACCGCGCTCGGTCGTTGCTAAATTAAAGGTTGCGATTGCTACGCCTCTGTCCAAGTAACGTACTTCCGGATCTGCGCCTACGTTACCAATAAGAATTACTTTGTTTACGCTTGACATAAGATAATTGGATTAATTTGATTTTTTTAGTATTCTGATTCTGTATAGTCATAATAAAAACAATCAAGAGTTGCTTGTACCAAATCGGGTGTTAAAATGAGTTTCGGTCCGGTGTGGAACACATCATCCGTCCAATTAATACAAGACACATACTCGGCTTCTATGTCGTATCCGAGAGGATTGTTTTTATAAGCCGCGTTTCCTTCTATGTACGCATTTACGTGCCCGCTTTGGGACAGAAATGCCTTCAGATCCTCCCAGGATGAGAATTTGCGTTCTTTCACATCGTTGGAAGCCTCGGCACTCCAGTCTTTCCATCCGTCTTTGCCCGCTGGCAGGTCGTCGTAGGCGGCTTGGGTAACAAGGCTGAGCACTTCGCTTGTCCGCTCTTCGGACAGCAGGTAAACACTGGAAAGTATTTCTGTTAGTTTGCCTTCAATAAAGTATGCTTTCGCCTCAATATATACCTTTCCTGCATTTATAACATCGTTAAAGGCTTCATAGAAAAACTCGCCTTCTGGGAAAGAAATGTTTTTGAAACCAGGCCACCCCTTTGCTTCTGGAGCATTGAGATAGAACGTCCGTGACCAATAGGTTGTCTTGGCTGGTATTTTGGCGGGGCTGTTCTCCGGAACTACCAGTTCCTCGAATCCGTATGATTCAATCTGGGTAACCACATCCCGCTCCGGTTGACCGATCATCGTACGGGGTTTGGTGACCAGGAATTTCAGAGCTTCCTGATCCTTTTGGGATATAACGTCTGTCTTGACGGTGTTTCCGTTTTCACATGCCATCAGAGCAATTGATGCGACAGCAATCAATAAAAATTTCTTCATTAGTATCAGTATTTAATCCTTAAAGTTTCAAATCGGCTGCAAATTTACTGCTTTTTTTTGATATATGCAAATTTTGTGTGCATTTTTTTACGAAAGCCCGGAAGCGAGTGATGTGTTATTTGCAGTAAGTGACCGGATGACGGGCTGTTGCTCGCGTCGTTTCTTGGGATGGACGGGCGTGAGGAAGAGCTGGTAGACGGCGCGGCCGTGGTAGAAGACCGGCGCGTGGTTTTTGGTCTGGAGCCGGCATACGACCCAAAATCCCCACTCCTCCGCTTCGCGGAGGGTGTTGAGGCGTCCTGTGAGGGCGGCATTTAGATGGTTTTTGTAGATAATCTCGACGGATTTGTCAGAGGTACGTCTGCGGCGATGTACCATCTCCGCCTCCAGCGTGTCTTTCAGGCGGAGGAAGAAGTGGTATAAGATAGGATGAATCTTACAATTCCGAATCGGTTTATCCGATATTTTGAACAATTTTATAGCCATTTGTTAAAATCACTGGATATATATTATTTATAATATATATAGGTAGGTGCAGGATACGTTCCACCTCCGTTCCGCCCTCGTTCTGCCACCGTTACGTCCCTGTAGCGTTCTGTTGCGCTCCCTGCGCGTCAGGGCAGGAGGGGATTTTTTTCAAAACCGGGTGCAAAGGTACAAAAAAAAATTGAAATATGCAAGAAAAGAATGAAAAAATGGGAACCCGCATCTATGCGGGGCTAATGTACGAAAGAAGAAGGAAAGGAAGTAAAAAAAATTTGGCACGATGTTTGTGAGAGATGGGATAACCGGTTGAAAAATGGCCAAGTTTATTGGCGAGAGATTATTGTTAAAACCCTTATTTACAAGAGGAAAAGAAAATGAAAAAGTTATTCGTCATGGCATTAGTTGCCATCTTTGCGGCAAACATCAGCGCGCAAGAAGTTAAGGCCGAAAAGGCCGAGTGCAAAAAAGAGAACAAAGAGTGCAAGAAGTCCTTCGAAGAGCGGACGGAAATGGAGATCAAGATCCTCTCGGATGAGCTCTATCTCGACAGTCTGCAGTCGGAGAAATTCGCTAAGACCTACCGCGAGTTCAAAAAAGCGCAATTCGAGTTGAGGAAAGATTTCAAGAAGAAGTTCGCGAAGGACCTCAACGACCGCCAGGTGGAGAAAGTGCTTCGTTTCCACGGCGGACATCCGTGCAAGGGCGATTGCCAGCACAAAGGTGCTCCCCAACGCAAGCACGTAGAAAAGGACAAGAAGTAATCTGCTGCTCTAAGGTATTAGTATGGTAAAAACAGGACGACTCACTCCCGTGAGCCGTTCTTTTTTTGCGCCCTCCTTCTACCGCTATTTCAAGCGCGTTACAGGACTCACAGCGAAAGAATATAAGCTCAGAGTAAGACCTAAACCATAGGATCACCATAAGATCACCATAGGATCACCATAGGATGGAACCCTGAAAATGGTAAAATAATGCAATTTACTATATAATACATAGTATTATATACTTTTCGTGCCCTTTTCTCCGAAAATAAGTGCTTTCCCGTCACCCCTTGGTCCATTTCGCCAGACCTTCTTTTGGGCTGTATATCGATCTTAATTTGCTACCTAAACCTTGCATTTCGAAGAAAAAATCACTTTTTTTGCATTTTTTTACAAAAATATTTGGTCATGTCAAAAAAAAGTAGTACTTTTGCAGGCTTTTTCGCGCGAACTGAGCCTTGTACGCACATGTGTATATACAAAAACAATGGTACGGGCAACGCGCCGAAGCATATGGAAACATTTATAAACAAACAATTAATTAAAACAACAAAATGCCTACAATTCAACAATTAGTTAGAAAAGGAAGAGCAGAACTGCTGGACAAATCGAAGAGCCCTGCGCTCGACAGCTGTCCGCAACGTCGTGGCGTTTGTGTACGTGTGTACACCACGACCCCGAAGAAACCTAACTCCGCAATGCGTAAGGTTGCACGTGTACGTCTGACCAACGCCAAGGAGGTGAACGCTTACATCCCCGGAGAGGGACACAACTTGCAAGAGCACAGCATCGTCATGGTGCGTGGCGGCCGTGTAAAAGACCTGCCGGGTGTTCGTTATCACATCGTTCGTGGTACGCTTGATACCGCCGGTGTAGCAAACCGTTTGCAACGCCGCTCCAAATACGGAGCTAAGCGTCCGAAAGCTAAAAAGTAACCGGTTTAGAACCGGAGCAAGTTAGCCATTCGGCTGACAAAAACAAGTTCTGACTTAGAATTAACTAACTAAATGTTCCATAGAATGGGACGAAACAATGGGTTGAGGGTTGAGTAAGGGACTTAACGAGTGAACGAGTGAACGGATGAACGAGTGAAAGTCGCTGAAGTAATCGACAACCAAAATTAAAATTATTTAAGACAATGAGAAAAGCAAAACCAACAAAACGTGTGATCCTGCCGGATCCGGTTTATGGCGAAGTAATGGTGGCAAAATTCGTTAACCACCTGATGCTTGACGGTAAGAAGAATACCGCGTATGGTGTGTTCTACAGCGCACTTGGCTTAGTAGAGCAGAAAGCAAAGAGCGAGGAGAAGAGTGCTCTGGATATCTGGAAACAGGCTCTGGACAACATCACTCCGCTCGTAGAGGTTAAATCGAAGCGTATCGGTGGTGCTACCTTCCAGGTGCCGACGGAGATCCGTGCTGACCGCAAAGAGTCTATCGCAATGAAGAATATGATCGCATTCGCACGCAAACGTGGCGGTCACTCCATGGCTGAGAAACTCGCTGCTGAGATCATGGACGCATACAACAACCAAGGTGGTGCCTTCAAACGTAAAGAGGATATGCACCGCATGGCTGAGGCTAACCGCGCATTCGCACACTTCAGATTCTAAACTAGGAAGTCCTAGGAAGACCTAGGTTGACCTAGGAGAACCTAGAAAAGAAATTACGAAAAAGATTGATAAGAAAATGGCAAAACATGATTTGAAATTAAACCGTAACATCGGTATTATGGCCCACATCGATGCGGGTAAGACCACTACGTCTGAGCGTATCCTGTTCTACACGGGTCTGACCCACAAAATCGGCGAGGTACACGATGGTGCGGCAACCATGGACTGGATGGTACAGGAGCAGGAGCGTGGTATCACTATCACCTCTGCTGCTACTACTACCTACTGGAACTATGCGGGTAATAAGTACAAGATCAACCTGATTGACACTCCGGGGCACGTGGATTTCACGGTCGAGGTAGAGCGTTCGCTTCGTATCCTCGACGGCGCTGTGATGGCGCTCTGCTCGGTAGGTGGTGTACAGCCGCAGTCTGAGACTGTATGGCGTCAGGCAGATAAATATAATGTACCGCGCTTGTGCTACGTGAACAAGATGGACCGTTCGGGTGCAAACTTCTTCGACGTGGTACGTCAGATCAAAGAGGTACTGGGTGCAACTCCGTGTCCTATCCAGATCCCTATCGGCGCTGAGGAGACCTTCAAGGGTGTCGTTGACCTCGTGAAGATGAAAGCTATCCTCTGGCACGATGAGACCATGGGTGCAGAATACGTGGAGGAGGAGATCCCGGCTAACCTCCGGGCTGAGGCTGAGGAGTGGCGCGACAAGATGCTGGAGACGGTATCTGAGTTCGACGACACGCTGATGGAGAAATACTTCGATGATCCTTCTACTATCACTGAGGATGAGATCCGCGTAGCTATCCGCAAGGGTACTCTCGCGATGAAGATCTTCCCGGTTATCTGCGGTTCTTCGTTCAAGAACAAAGGTGTGCAGACGATGCTGGATGCAGTGTGTGCCTACCTGCCGAGTCCGCTCGACACTCCGGTGATCTACGGTACCAACCCGAACACGGAGAAGGAAGAAGAGCGTCACCCGGACGATCAGGATCCGTTGTGCGCACTGGCGTTTAAGATCGCTACCGACCCGTATGTAGGTCGTCTGTGCTACTTCCGCGTGTACTCGGGTCACCTGGATGCAGGTTCATACGTTTACAACCCGCGTTCGGGTAAGAAAGAGCGTATCAGCCGTATCTTCCAGATGCACTCCAACCACCAGAATCCTGTTGAGACGATCCTCGCGGGTGATATAGGCGCGGGCGTAGGATTTAAGGATATACGCACGGGCGATACACTCTGCGACGAGAACAAGCCTATCGTACTCGAGTCGATCGAGTTCCCGGCACCGGTGATCGGTATCTCTGTAGAGCCGAAGAGCCAGGCTGACCTCGACAAACTGGGTGTAGGTCTTGCTAAACTCGCAGAGGAGGATCCGACGTTCACCGTTAAGACTGACGAGCAGACCGGTCAGACCGTCATCTCCGGTATGGGTGAGCTTCACCTGGAGATCATCATCGACCGTCTGAAACGTGAGTTCAAGGTAGAGTGTAACCAGGGTCGTCCGCAGGTTGCATACCGCGAGGCTATCTCTGCTCCGGTAGAGTTGCGCGAGGTGTACAAGAAGCAATCCGGTGGTCGTGGTAAGTTCGCAGATATCATCGTTCGCGTAGAGCCGGCTGACGCTGACTTCCCCGGTGGTCTTCAGTTCGAGGATATCGTCAAGGGTGGTAACGTGCCTAAGGAGTACATCCCGTCTGTTCAGAAAGGTTTCGAGACCGCAATGAAGAACGGTGTACTCGCAGGTTATCCGCTTGACAGCCTGAAGGTGACTCTGATAGATGGTAGCTTCCACCCGGTTGACTCCGATCAGCTGTCCTTCGAGATCGCTGCACAGATGGCATTCAAAGAGGCTTGCGCTAAGGCTAAACCGGTGCTCATGGAGCCGATCATGAAGATCGAGGTCGTTACTCCGGAAGAGAGCATGGGTGATGTCATCGGCGACTTGAACAAACGTCGTGGCCAGGTAGAGGGTATGGACACCAGCCGTACCGGTGCGCGCATCGTGAAGGCTAAGGTGCCTCTGGCAGAGATGTTTGGTTATGTAACTGCTCTGCGTACCATCACCTCCGGTCGTGCTACGAGCTCTATGGAATTTAGTCATTACGAGGCAGTATCCAGCTCCATCGCTAAGGCAGTGCTGACAGAGGTTGGCGGTCGCGTAGATCTGGTATAAAATAAAGAACGCGTGTGTGCGCAAGCGTGCGCATACACACGTTCAATATAAATAATACGTTCGCAAGAACAAAATTAACCCTGCGGGGCGTGGGTCATCTTAGCAAATGACTCTTAAGGTTATCTGCGCTCTGCGAAGTATTAACAAAATAAAAACATTATTACTAATTATGAGTCAAAAAATTCGTATCAAACTGAAGTCTTTCGACCACAACCTGGTTGACAAGTCTGCAGAGAAGATCGTGAAGACCGTAAAGGCAACGGGTGCTGTAGTAAGTGGTCCTATTCCACTGCCGACGCACAAGCGTATCTTTACCGTAAACCGCTCGACGTTCGTTAACAAGAAGAGCCGTGAGCAATTCGAGTTGGCAAGCTACAAGCGTCTGATCGACATCTACAACAGTAACAACAAGACCGTTGAGGCGCTCATGAAACTGGAGCTGGCTTCGGGTGTTGAAGTCGAGATCAAGGTTTGATGAACAACAAACCTCATCCATCGGATAGTGAGGTAATAGGAAATCCTAGGAAGACCTAGGTAGTCCTAGGAAGACCTAAGAATTAACCCGATGGCGAGTGAGGAGTTAATTAACAATTATTATTTAAAAAACTAAGCAACAATGCCAGGTTTATTAGGAAAAAAGATCGGAATGACTTCCGTCTTTGGTGCCGACGGCAAAAACATCCCGTGCACCGTTATCGAGGCAGGTCCTTGCGTAGTGACTCAGCTGAAGACCGTTGAGAAAGACGGTTACAAGGCAGCTCAGGTAGGCTTTATGCACAAGAGCGAGAAGCACACGAACAAGGCCGAAGCAGGCCATTTCAAGGCCGCAGGCGTAGAGCCGATGCGCCACTTAGCAGAGTTCGAGTTCGACGGAGAGCTCACTCTGGGTCAAACAATCACAGCAGCTGATCTCTTCGAAGAGGGAATGTACGTTGACGTTATCGGAACCAGCAAGGGCCACGGTTTCCAGGGTGTCGTTAAGCGTCATGGCTTCGGCGGTGTAGGTCAGAGCACTCACGGTCAGGACGACCGTCTGCGCGCACCGGGTTCTGTAGGTGCATGTGCATACCCGAGCCGTATCTTCCCGGGTACCCGCATGGCCGGACAGATGGGTGGTGACCGCATAACGGTTCAGAATCTCGTCGTACTGAAAGTGATCCCTGAGTACAACTTGATCATGGTCAAGGGAAGTGTACCGGGTGCAAAAAATTCAATCGTCATTATTAACAAGTAATTAGTTATGGAACTTAGTATTTTGAACCAAGCCGGTAAAGAGACCGGAAAGAAGATCGCTCTGAATGACGCTATCTTCGGCATCGAGCCTAACGACCATGCTATCTACTTGGACGTTAAGCAATTCTTGGCAGCACAACGCCAAGGTACAGCGAAAGCAAAACAGCGTAGCGAGAACGCTCACTCGACCCGTAAGCTCGGTCGCCAGAAAGGTGGCGGAGGTGCACGTCCGGGTGATCTGAAGTCTCCGGTACGCGTAGGTGGTGGTACGATTTTCGGTCCGGTACCTCGTGACTACGACTTCAAGCTGAACAAGAAAGTAAAACAACTGGCTCGCAAGTCCGCTCTGTCGCTTCGCGCAAAACAGAATGAGTTGCTCGTATTGGACGCTCTGAACTTCGACGCACCGAAGACCAAAGCTATGGTAGAGGTTCTCAACAACCTCAAAGTAGAGGGTAAGAAAGTGCTGTTCGTGGTAGCAGACGCTAATCTCAACGCTCGCAAGTCCGCCGCTAACATTCAGCGTGTGAACGTAGTGAACGTCAACGAGCTCAACACCTACACAATCATGAACTCGAACGTAGTAGTTCTGACCGAGGCTTCGGCTGCTGCTATCGAGGCAACTTTAAACGCATAAGGAGGTAGAATTATGGCAATTATTATTAAACCAATCGTCACTGAGAAGATGACCGCCGCCGGCGAGAAACTGAACCGTTATGGTTTCATTGTAGCTCGCAATGCCAACAAAGTTGAGATCAAGAAAGCGGTAGAAGAAATGTACAATGTTCAGGTTACGGATGTGAATACGTTGATCCGTGCTCCGAAAGTAAAACAGCGCTGGACGAAGTCCGGTCTGTTGAAGGGTGCACAGCAGGCGTATAAGAAAGCCATCGTAACACTGGCAGAAGGTGAAACAATTGATTTTTATAGCAATATCTAAAAATGGCTGTACGTAAATTAAAGCCCACAACACCGGGGCAAAGACACAAAGTTATAGGTGCGTTCGAGACAATTACCGCGAGCGCTCCTGAGAAATCGCTTGTGTTTGGTAAAACCAAAACCGGTGGTCGCAACAACGTCGGTAAGATGACGATGCGTTACATCGGTGGTGGTCACAAACAGAAGTATCGTGTAATTGACTTCAAGCGCAACAAAGATGGTGTTCCCGCAGTAGTAAAGACTATTGAGTACGATCCGAACCGTAGTGCTCGTATCGCTCTGTTGTTCTACGCTGACGGAGAGAAGCGCTATATCCTTGCACCGAATGGACTGCAAGTAGGTCAAACTGTAATGTCGGGAGAGAACGCTGCTCCTGAAGTAGGAAATGCACTGCCGATGTCGGTGATTCCTCTGGGAACACTGATTCACAACATCGAGCTTCGTCCGGGTCAGGGTGCCTGCATGGTACGTTCCGCCGGTACGTTCGCACAGTTGTCGAGCCGTGAGGACAAGTACGCTATCATCAAGTTGCCTTCAGGTGAGCTCCGCAAGGTGCTTGCTGCATGCAAGGCTACCGTTGGTGTAGTAGGAAACAGTGATCACGCTTTGGAGAAGAGCGGTAAGGCAGGTC
>CAMOUL010000003.1 GCA_946626605.1 uncultured Bacteroidales bacterium
GTAATAACCAGCTAATCGGGCATCGATTAGAAATCGCCTTATAACCCCTCGTCGCCTGCCGACGTAAAACAGCAAGGACATAATAAAAGGCGTTTATTGCGCTTGTTTTGGCAAATAGGAATCATGCAAAATTTCAAACCCCGAAACAAGATAGTGCAATAAGCGTTCTCGTGGGTATGTATTACCTCGTCTTCGCCCTTCACAGGGCGGGAGGGCTAGCATATCGGGCGTGGACGTTATTGTTTATTCTTGGGTTAAGGGTCTTGCAGGAACCTCATAAAGGAGAATAAGCGTGAATAATGTTCGCGCTTTTGTTTGTCCTTATCGTCCTTACGGACTTTAAAGACCTTAAGCACCCTATTGACTTAAATTGCCAAATACCAACCATTTAAAGTTGTGCCCGACACAAAATAAGGGTATGTGCAGATGAAACATAAATTATTAGTGTTACTTTTTACGTCAACAATGAGTTTAGTAGCAAAAGTTACATATGCTCAATGTGACATTGCAGCTAATATTGAAGATCCCGATGGATATGTTAATGTGCGTTCAGATGCGAATTCAAAGGCTAATATAGTTACAACATTAAATTCTGGAACAACTGTGTACTATGAGTATAACAGTAATTCGAAATGGTATCGTATATCACTAGAAAAATCCGGCTCTCCATTAGGATATGTTCACTCCAGTAGACTTGCTCCTGCAATGACAACTGATTCCGCTGATAATTCTGCTACTAATTCTACTCTTAACATTGTTGTGAAGGAGCCTGGAAATATTCTTAAATATTTGCCGATGGACAAACTATCTGACATTATATCACTAACTATTTCCGGACAAATGTATGAAACGGATATTGCCATTATTAAAATGTGCACGAATTTGCAATATCTTAATATGGCAAATGCAACCATTTCTGAGTCTCCAGAAGGATGTCAACGCAGAAAGAATTCTTCTATCATAGGAGACTTTGAGTATCCGCACATGCCTGATTGTTATATTCCTTCACATGCTTTCTCAGAGATGAACTTGACAGAGGTAGTTCTTCCGAAAACAGTAAAGTTTATTGGACATAGTGCTTTTTATAATTGCACATCGCTGCAGAAAGTGGACTTGGGCGAGTCATTGACAATAATAGAAAGATCTGCTTTCGCAAAAACTTCACTCTCAGAGATTAAATTTCCAAAGACACTCAAACAAATAAAAGGAGAGGCATTTCATAAAATTTCTACGTTAAGAGTAATAGATCTATCTAACTGTCACATGGAAGAATTTTTCAATGTAATAGGTGGGGGAGAAGTGAATGCAGAAATAGGTTGCTTGCCAAATCTTGAAACTATTTACATGCCACAAGGAATGACTACTTTTAGTCCTTTCGTTAACATGGACTGCTCGGGACTAAAAAATGTGTATGTTGGAAAGGATGTAAAGGTAATGAACGCTTCGCTAAATAATATGAATCTCTATTTCCAAAGCGAAATGGCTCCAGAGTTAAATTCTTTTAGTCATTTTGAGGAGATCAAAAATTGTACAATTTATGTACCTAAGGACGGAAACATTACATCATATTATGCTAAGTTTAATGGTAATGGAAATAAAATCATTCAGCTGAAATAATTATGGAAGAATACAAGCCTTTCTTAATGTGCGATGATTCCAAAAAAGACGGACACGCAGAAACAATGATGGATTACATCTTGTCATGGAGCCTGCGGTGCACAAAATATTCATTTATCAAGGACAATAAGCCTCTTTTGTACCACTACTGCAAATACATTCTCTGCACGCTTCTTGACAAATTGCAGGATATGAACAATATAACTATTGACGATGTGCGAGTATGTAAACAGAAACAGTATATTGATTTGTGGGTAGAGGTAGATTTGCGTATAAATGATCGAGAAGAACACCACGCTATTTTGATTGAAGACAAATATTACACCGGCGTACATGATGACCAATTAGCGCGTTACAAACAAATATTTAATGAACATTACAAAGATTCTCAAAGAAATTGCCACTATGTTCTGATAACATGTCTCTATAGCAATAATATGCATTATGCGCCATTAGCACAAACAGCCAAAGAAAACGGGTTCAAAATATATCATCTTTATGACATAGTGGACAATTCTTTAGGTTACAGAGAATCAGAAAGCGACATCTTCAACGAACTATTTTTAAGGGAGTGGTTTTAATATCTCCCATGGGACTCGTTTCCCAATGTAAATCCGAGCACAACGCGACACATAATCACAAGTGCCGCGTTGTGTTATTAAATGAACACAAAAATTTGTGTGAATGTGTGAATGTGTGAATGAAGCACCCGAGGTATTTGCCCCGGGTGCTTGACGATTATAGTTTTTTCCACTTACCTTCGCCGATTTGCTCGATCTTGCGGTTATTACGCCATCGGTTGAGAACCATGCTGATTGCAGAACCTTTGACCGACTGACCTTTGCGGGCACGGAGTTTGATGAGGTCGGCAGTGGTGAACTCGGCAGGCAGCAAAGCGAGGAGAGAAGCGGCTGAACCTCTTTCGCCGGAGAGCACTTCGAGTGCTCCGGACAGTTCTTGCTCCATCTGTTCGCCCCAGAGTTCCATCTGATTGCGGAAGACATATTCGGCAACCCATTCGGCAAACGCGCCAACGGTCTTGGTGAACTTGCGGTTTTCGAGCAAGTAACAGAGCATACCGGCACGGAATCCCATCACACCGGCACGACGGCGGAGCGAGACGGATGGAAAATGACCAACCCCACCGGAAATCAGGTGATTTGAGTCCGTATTGCCTCCGAGATTACTCTGAAATGAGTACGTCTTGAGTCCGATAACATGTTTGTAAACCACTATAAATCAAATGGTTATAAAAACAGAAAAAATGCCATAGCGTCAAGCAAAGAAGTAGCTAATCAAAGGCTAATGAGCCGTGTATTGTTCCTACGGAACGGTTAGAGTTGCTATGCAACGTGTAGTGTTCCTGCGGAACGTGTAGAAGCGTCCTTCGGGGTCTCTTTTTTTTGCAAATTCTTGCATATGTCAAAAAAAAAGATGTACTTTCGGCACGCCCTTATTTGCTGCGCAAACAAGGAATTCTCCGAAAGTACGTTCTTAGCCTCAAGGGCACGATTATCTCGCATCCTGCGGGATATATGCAAGCCGCGCATTTTTTTTGCCGTCCGCTCCTTCGTCGCTTCTGTTTATTCATAGCCTACGCCCCGCGTATATCGGCATATACCCTCTCGGAGGCGTATTTTGGCGAAGGGGTACGCCAAAATCCGTCAAGCAGGGGGCGAGTTACTCCGAAGGGTATATACGCTATCCGAATGGTTTTAGGCTATGAATAATCGCGGAATATATTCCGCCCTGCAAAAAAAATGCGCAAAAACTTGCATATATGCAATTTTTGTAGTAAATTTGCAGCCGGAATGGCGCAAAGCCTTAAAAAAAACGAACACCATGAAAAAGAGTATTTCCCTGATTTTACTGGCAGCGATGAGTCTGCTGAGTTACGGACGGACGCCGAAGGAGTATTTCGAGGCGAAGTATGGCGATATGCTTATCAGCGATGATTTTTATGACTTATGGGAGCAGGACTACGAAGCCGGATTCCGTGCCGAGGATAGTTGCAGACTGGAAGTGAAGAAGTATGTCTATGCCGAAGTGCTACCTACGTTGGAGCCCAATAGTCTGGCCTACGCCGATGCGTTGTTTCACTTAGCGGATTTCCTTCGGGAAGAAGAGAGACGTCAGACCTTGCGGCAAGTGCGAACCATCGTAGAAGCCCAAGAGGGTAGAAGCAAACGCTATCTGGATGCCTTGCAAGATGAAGCATATAGTTGGGGGGTGGACTTCGCTATCAACGAATTGCAAAGCCAACCCGCCGATACGATTGATTCCGTCTGTGCGTTGTTTGATCAGATGTTAGAGGTCTGCCATCAGCTCTATCGACCTACGGATTCTGCCTATTTGGCGATCGTGCGGTTCTATGGTAATCTGTCCTATTATCGCAATCACGAGGTGGATGTAGACCCCGATACCTATGAATGGTACTACGCCAGGGCTTCGTATAGCACGGCCGCTCTTCTTTGGCGAGACTTGATGCGTTGGGATTCTATCTCTGCACAGGAATATAGCTTGCTCATAAAGGGAGAAATCTTCCCGTTCTACGAATCGGATCGTGCCGACGAAGCCACTTATCGGGCGGATTATATGTGGATCGCTTCGTATTGTGCTTCTTATTCGCCAGCGGATTTCGTGGATATTGCTCACGCGAACGAGCAGATCATCAAACGTATCTATGGGGAACATTCCGAACAGTATCTGCAAGCGGCCGGTTATTATCTCCATGCGCTCACCTTTACCTATGACTCAACCGCTGTAGCGCAGCGGATTGAACGGGCACAAGCGCTTTGCGAGGATATCCTCAAGCAGAAGGAACTTCGTCAAGACAGTATCAAGCTATATTACGAATGGGTTTGTAATGACTACCAATGTCGATTGAGTAGGGAAGGAGCCACCAAAGCCTTGCAAAAAGAATTGGACAAGGCCGCTAAAGCCATCCGTAAGACCGGCGACAATCGACTTATTGCGCGCATCATTGATTTGCAGACGAAGCATGCGCAGTTGGCGGGCAACTATGCGCGGGCCATTAAATTGAATAAAGAGGCGCTTAAGGCGCTTCCTGCTTTGCCGGTTGAGGGCGACAAGAGTAGTGAATACTATCCGACACTCGCCTTGCTGGAACCGCATTATCGGGCATTGATGCAGACTTATGTCTTCACCGGCGAATGGGAACAGGCTTATCAGTATTGCAATTTCTTCTATGGTATCTACATGGATAAGCACTTTGGCCCGTTTGAGACAGTAGATAAAAAGGATGTTGCTGCATGGATGAAGTACTTCGGACGTATATACACCTATGGGGATAATGTGTTCCCGTATCTGGTGCAATTGTATCAGCAATTCGACCGCCAGTTATACGACTGGAGTGGGTTTACGGACGATAGCAACTACTAAAAAGCAGAAAAATCTGCATAAAAATGGCATACACCCTTGTGTATGTCATTATTTTTTTGTATCTTCGGCACGCCCCTTCCCCTTTGGGGTGGGTTCTCCGCCGCTTCGCTCTGTCGATTATTGCTAGTGCAATTCTCCCTCCGAAATTAGTTCTTAGCCTCAAGGGCACGATTATCTCGCATCCTGCGGGATATATGCAAGCCGCGCATTTTTTTTGCCGTCCGCTCCTTCGTCGCTTCTGTTTATTCATAGCCTACGCCCCGCGTATATGCCGATATACGAATGGTTTTAGGCTATGAATAATCGCGGAATATATTCCGCCCTGCAAAAAAAATGCGCAAAAACTTGCATATATGCAATTTTTGTAGTACCTTTGCAGCGATTTTCGCTGTAAAGGCGTTTTGAAAGGCATAAACTAAAACAACTATACAAAATGAACTTATCAGAGATTACTGAGAAAATCTATGCGGAAGGCGTAGAAAAAGGAAATGCGCAGGCGCAGGAGATCATCGCGGAGGCGCAGAAAAAAGCAGAGGCTATCGTAGCAGAGGCGCAGAAGAAAGCCGCTGCATTGGTGGCAGAGGCGGAGTCGAAATCGGCTGACCTGGACAAGAAGACCCGTGCGGAGCTCAAGCTCTATGCGGAGCAGAGTGTGAATGCCGTGAAGACCGAGATTGTGAACCTGCTGGCCGATAAGATCGCGGCAGACAGCGTAAAGGCGGCTACAGCGGATGCGAAATTCATGCAGGGGCTCATCGCTAAGTTGGCGGAATCAATGGCTAAGAACGGCGAGGTGCTCATCGAGACCAAGGATGCCGAGGCATTAAAGAAGTACTTCGCTGCTAATGCCAAGGGGCTCTTGGACAAGGGCGTGAAGATCAACGAGGTGAAAGGTATCAAGACCGACTTCACCATTCAGCCGGCAAAGGGCGGTTACAAACTCGCCTTCGGTGATGCCGAGTTCATCGCATACTTCAAGGAAATGCTTCGTCCGCAACTCGTAGAAGAACTCTTCTGATATGACTTACGAATATTTATTGGCGGGACTGCCGGAACTGAAGGCGGGTAGTGATAGTCCGATCTCCCTGGAGAAATTGGACGAACTGCTGGATGAACAGCTGTCCGCGTCGGATAAGAAATACCTGGCGCTGCTGCGTGCTCCGATGGACGAGGCTACGTTGGCCGAAGGTCTGAAGGCACGCAACCGTTTCGTGCGGGAGTGGTTTGCGTTCAATCAGGACATGAATAACGTCCTCGTGGCCCAGATCTGCCGTAAGCACGGTTTTGATGCCAAGACCCAGATCATCGGAGAAGGCGAAGTGGCCGAGCAACTGCGCACGCACGTGAACCAAAAAGACTTCGGTCTGAATGAAGTCACCGGGGACTGGACCGAGATACTGGCCTTAGCCTCTATCGAGGACCTCATGCAACGCGAGAAAGCGCAGGATGCAATTCGCTTCACATGGCTCCAAGACCGCACGGAGTTCGATTTCTTCTCGCCCGAGATGGTCTTTGCCTACTATCTCGAAGCCGTGATGCTGCATCGCTGGTCCATACTCACCATCGAAGAAGGTGAGAAAGTTTTCCGCCAGCTTGTTTCCGAAATGAAACAGGGCGTAAAACTTGATTGAAGATTTAAGATTGAAGATTTAAGATTTTAAGATATGACAACTGGAAAAGTAAAAGGAATTATTGCCAACTTGGTGACCGTTGCAGTGGACGGCCCGGTTGCGCAAAACGAAATCTGTTACATTTACGTCAATGAGACCAAACTGATGGCTGAGGTCATCAAGGTCATCGGCGCAAATGTGTACGCACAGGTGTTCGAGTCCACGCGTGGCCTCAAAGTGGGCAACAAAGTGGAGTTCACCGGTCACATGCTTGAAGTGACCTTGGGTCCGGGTCTGCTTAGTCGTAACTACGACGGTCTGCAGAACGACCTTGATAAACTGACGGGTGTGTTCCTCAAGCGCGGTGAGTACAACTTCCCGCTCGACCAAGAGAAGAAATGGTCCTTCACCCCTATCGCGAAAGTGGGCGATAAAGTAGAGGCTGCTGCTTGGCTCGGCGAAGTGGATGAAAACCACCAGCCGCACAAGATCATGGTACCTTTCGTATTCGAAGGAACCTACACCGTGAAGTCCATCGCCAAAGCCGGCGAGTACACCATTAACGAAGTGATGGCGGTTCTGACCGATGCGGAAGGTGTGGATCACGAAGTGACCATGGTTCAGAAATGGCCGGTGAAGAAAGCCATCCTGGCGTACCGCGAGAAACCGCGTCCATTCAAACTGCTCGAGACCGGTGTGCGTACGATCGACACGGCGAACCCGCTGTGCGAGGGTGGTACAGGCTTTATCCCGGGTCCGTTCGGAACCGGTAAGACCGTGCTTCAGCACGCTATCTCAAAACAGGCCGAAGCAGACATCGTGATCATCGCTGCCTGCGGTGAGCGTGCCAACGAGGTCGTAGAGACCTTTACGGAGTTCCCTGAACTCGACGACCCGCACACAGGCCGCAAGCTCATGGAGCGTACGATCATCATCGCGAACACATCTAATATGCCGGTCGCTTCCCGTGAGGCTTCTGTCTATACATCCATGACCATCGCGGAGTATTACCGCTCGATGGGTCTGCGTGTCCTCCTGATGGCGGACTCCACCTCTCGTTGGGCACAGGCGCTCCGTGAGATGTCGAACCGTCTGGAGGAGCTTCCGGGACAGGATGCCTTCCCGATGGACCTCTCTGCCATCATCGGTGCTTTCTATGCGCGTGCAGGTTACGTGTACCTTAATAATGGCGCTACAGGTTCTGTTACTTTCCTCGGTACCGTTTCGCCGGCCGGTGGTAACCTCAAAGAGCCGGTTACCGAAGGTACGAAGAAAGTGGCACGTTGTTTCTATGCCTTGGAGCAGGCACGTGCGGACCGTAAGCGTTACCCGGCTGTCAACCCGATTGATTCGTACTCCAAATATGTGGAGTATCCGGAGTTTGAAGCATATATCAGCCAACTGATTGATAAAGACTGGTTGCCGATGGTCAACGATATGAAGACCTATCTGCAGCGCGGTAAGGAGATCCAGGAGCAGATTAATATCCTCGGTGATGACGGTGTACCGGTAGATTACCATGAGGCCTTCTGGAAAGCCGAAGTGATCGACTTCGTCATCCTTCAGCAAGATGCCTTCGATAAGATCGATGCCGTTTGCCCGCTCGAGCGTCAGCAATATATGCTGCGTCTGGTGATGGATATCTGCAAGCACGATTATGACTTCGATAACTTCCTCGATGTCATCGACTATTTCAAGCGTGTCATCAACCTCTGCAAGCAGATGAACTACTGCGAGTTCCACTCGGCTGATTTCGAAGACTACCGCAAGAAACTCGATGAACTGTTAGCAGAAAAACAAATTGCTGCATGAAACGCTTCTCTTTCCTATTAACCCTGTTGCTGGTAGTAAGCATGGCGTTCGCTTCGTCCAATGGAAGTGTACGTCATCTGCAACCGAAGCGTGTACCTGTTATCTTGGCCAATTATTCGGACATCACGTTCAAATCGACCGATTTCAGCGAGTATATCGCTTCTCTGGAGAAGTACTGGGCCGAGAATTCGTTCGGTCAATATACGCCGTCTTTCGATGTCATCGGACCTGTCAATCTGCCTAACATCCAGAAATACTACGGTGAGAACGACTACTACGACAACGACCTGCGTGCCGATGAGATGGTAGCACAGGCTTGTAACCTCGCCGAGGGCTTAGCGGACTTCACGGTGTATGACCAAGACGGAGACGGTAAGTTAGACGCCGTAGTGGTGATCTATGCCGGAGAAGGGGAGGAATACGGTGTGCGGAACTACGATGCTGTATGGGCCTATACCGCGAACCTCGAGGAGTCCGAAGAACTGGAGTACAACGTGGAGATAGACGGTAAGACGGTCACTTATTTCTCGGCTGTACCGGAACTGCAGTCAGCGAATAAACGCGATGGTATAGGTACGCTTATTCATGAGTATGCCCACATTCTTGGTTTGCCGAACTTCTGCACCACCGATGGCGGTACCCAGAAGACCCTGGGCGACTGGGATGTGATGGACCACGGCAGTTATAACAACAGTTCGCACACCCCTGCGCACCTGAGCGCGTACGAGTGTTTTTATTTAGGGTGGGTAGAACCGATTCTGCTGGACGGACCTATGAACGTTCGCCTGCGTGATTTTGCTTCTACCGGAGATTGCGCGATCATTACAGCTACCGGGCAGTCAAACTTGAGTGGTATCAGTCCTGATCCTCGGGAGTTCTATATCGTGGAGAATCGTCAGCAGGATGGTTGGGATAAATATATCCCGGGACACGGAATGATGCTCACGAAAATCGACTATGTAAAGAATAAATGGGAGTCGGACGAGGTGAATAACGTAGAGCGTCACCCGTGCGTAGACCTGATTGAAGCAGATGGTAGTGCACCTGAATACAAAGCCGATATCCCCGGTAACGGATTCTTCGGTAAACAAGGAGACCTCTTCCCCGCCGGTGCGACGTCCAAGAGCATGTTCAGTAACAAGATGTATTTTGAGAACGTTAAGGAGCAGGATGGGGTTATTTCCTTCGATTTCAACGGAGGTGTCGATAAATGTACGGTTTATTTCTCGGTTAGCAACGGTACCTGCAGCACGGCTTCGTTAACGGAGTCCAAGAAAGGCGCAGGCGTCATTCTCCCGAATGTAACGGCTAACAGCGGTTATACCTTCAAAGGTTGGTCTACCCGTAAGAATAGTACTGTAGCCGATGCCGGCCAACCGGGTGAGCGTTATTACCCGATGTGCGATGGTTCGGTCTTTGCCGTTATGCAGGATAACACCCGATATTGGTTTTATTATGACTTCAAGGGCGTAGTTATCGACGATTACATCGGTTTCAACGGCGCCTATGTCAAGACCATTAACATCACCGATGCAACGATTCGTTTCGTCAAGAAAGAGGGCTATCAGACGCCTACGGCCGATAACTGTCTTGTACGTGTCTCCTGCGGCGAGAAGCAACTGAGCGATGTGGTACGCTACGATGCCGATTCGATCTTTGTGGCTATTCCGGCTGCATCCATCACGGGCGATATCTATATCAGCATCGTCAATGTACGGGAACAGAAAGAGGATGGCTGTGACCCCTATAGTTATACCTTCCAATCTGTCGTCCGCTCCGGTACAGCACAGGACTTCGGTGTATACACATGGGATGTGACGATTGCAAACGAGAACCACGTGGAGTACGATAAGAACAGAGGTGCTGTGTTCGGCTCCGGTTCCTATCCCGCAGGCCTGGTTCGTTTCTATACGGAGGAGACCTTCGGCTGTGGCGTAGCAGTCGTACGCGTGGAGGCTTCGGCGAACGGAGACGGTGTGCTCAACGTCTATGTGGCGGGAAATAAAGCCGGTGAAACCGAGTATCTGACTACTTCTTCGGAAGTATATGAGTTCGAGGTGGAAAACCCGCAATCCGGTGCCGTAGAGATTCGTCTGGAGAACACCAACAAAGCGATGTACCTCAAGACGATCGAGATTGACTTCGTCAAGATTCCGGATCCTGTTGACCCGGGAGAGGGCATCGAAGAACTGTTCATCGAAACACAAGCCCGTAAGATGCTCATCAACGGACAGATTTATATCTATCATAACGATAAGATCTATAATATCATGGGCGTTCGAATCCATTAAACTGAATATTAAATACACAATTATATGGCTAAAGCATTTCAAAAGATTTACACACAGATTACGGCTATCACCAAGGCCACTTGCTCCCTCAAAGCCGAAGGAGTAGGTAATGACGAATTGGCAACCGTAAATGGTAAACTGGCGCAGGTAGTGAAGATCATCGGCGATGAGGTGACGCTTCAGGTGTTCCAAGGTACCGAAGGTATCCCTACCAATGCCGAAGTAGTCTTCCTCGGTAAGGCGCCGTCACTCAAGGTATCCGATCAACTGGCCGGACGTTTCTTTAACGCCTATGGTGACCCGATTGATGGCGGTCCTGCTATCGAAGGAAAAGAAGTGGAGATCGGTGGTCCTTCTGTGAACCCCGTACGTCGTAAACAACCGTCGGAACTGATCGCTACGGGTATTGCAGGTATCGACCTGAACAACACCCTGGTATCCGGTCAGAAGATTCCGTTCTTTGCGGATCCGGACCAACCCTACAACCAAGTGATGGCGAACGTAGCCCTGCGTGCAGAGGCAGATAAGATCATCCTCGGCGGTATGGGTCTGACCAACGACGACTACCTCTATTTCAAGAATGTCTTCACTAATGCCGGTGTGCTCGACCACATCATCTCCTTCGTCAACACGACCGAGAACCCGCCTGTTGAGCGACTCCTTATCCCGGATATGGCGCTGACAGCAGCTGAGTATTTCGCAGTAGAGAAACACGAGAAAGTGCTTGTCCTACTGACCGATATGACGCTCTACGCCGATGCACTCGCTATCGTCTCGAACCGTATGGACCAGATCCCGTCCAAAGACTCTATGCCGGGTTCGCTCTATTCGGACCTTGCTAAGATCTACGAGAAGGCCGTACAGTTCCCCGAGCAGGCAGGTGGCGGTTCCATCACCATCATCGCCGTAACAACCCTTTCCGGAGGCGATATTACACACGCTATCCCCGATAACACCGGATATATCACTGAGGGTCAGTTGTACCTCCGTCGTGACTCCGAGATCGGTAAAGTCATCGTCGATCCGTTCCGTTCGCTCTCGCGTCTGAAACAGCTCGTGGCAGGTAAGAAGACCCGTGAGGATCACCCGCAGGTCATGAACGCTGCGGTACGTCTGTACGCCGATGCAGCGAACGCCAAAACCAAGAAAGAGAACGGTTTCGACCTCACCGACTACGACCTCCGTTGTCTCGATTTCGCACGCGATTACAGCCGCGAGATCCTCGCTATCGATGTCAATATCAACACCGTGCAGATGCTCGACATCGCTTGGCAACTCTTCGGTAAGTACTTCAAACCCGAAGAGGTCAACATCAAAGCAGCATTAGTAGAGAAATACTGGCCAAAAGAATAACAGGTTATGGCTATAACTTACCAGTTTAATAAAACCTCATTGCAGAGTCTGGAGAAGGACTTGAAGATGCGGCAAAGAACGCTTCCTACGCTGCAAAGCAAGGAAACGGCACTTCGTCTGGAGGTCAAGAAAGCCAAGAAAGAACTGGCTGACCTCGACGAGGAAGTGAACCGCCGAATCAAGGACTATGATCAGATGATTGCTCTCTGGGGCGAATTTGACACCTCGCTCATACACGTGGACGATGTGCGTATGTCTATTAAAAAGATCGCAGGCGTACGCGTACCCGTGCTCGATGAGGTCGTCTATTCCACCAAAGAGTTCTCGCTTTTCTCCAGCCCCAAGTGGTTCGCCGATGGGTTTGAGCAACTCAAAGCCATCGCCGATGTAGGTATCCGGCAGGAGTTTGTGCGCCGCAAAGTGGACTTGCTCGAGTATGCGCGTAAGAAAACGACGCAGAAAGTGAACCTCTTTGAGAAAGTGCAGATTCCTGGCTATCAAGATGCCATCCGTAAGATTAAACGCTTTATGGAAGACGAGGAAAACCTCAATAAATCGAGCCAGAAGATCGTGAAGTCTAAACGCGAGAAAGAAGCCCGCGCACAAGAGGAAGGGGGTAACGCATGATTACGCAAATGAAGAAATACACCTTCTTGGTGTTCCATCGTGATTACGAGCCTTTCTTGGAGCAACTTCGTGAACTCGGAGTAGTACACATCACCCAGAAAGCCGCCGGTCTCATCGAGGATAATGAAGCTTTACAAGCGGCCTTGCAGCGTGAAGATGAACTGCGTCGTCTGCTTAAACAAGGTGCGCCCGACCAGTTAATCAACGAACGTTCAAACATCCAAGAACGTATCGCTGCCGCCCAAGAAGCCGCGAAACAAGCCTCTATTTGGGGTGAGTTCGATGCCGCACGTATTGCGGAACTCAAAGCCGCCGGCTATGCGCTTCGTTTCTTCGAGTGTGCCACCAAATCATTCCAACCGGAGTGGGGTATTGCCGTCAACGAAAAGGGCGGTAAGACCTATTTCGTACAAATAGGAGAAGGACTCGACCTATCGGAGACAACTGCTTCTGAGCTCCCGGCTCCTGAGAAGTCGGAGGCAGCTTGGTTGCAAGAAATAGAGCACCTCAAAGGCCTCTATGCCGCGGCGGACACTCGTATCGTCGCTTGGCAAAAAGCCAACATGGACGACCTGCAGGCACAACTCACCGAAGCACGTCAGCAGATTGATTGGCAGAAAGTGACCCTTTCTACCGATAAACTGGCCGAAGGTGCGCTTTGTCTGTTCGAAGGTTTCTGCCCGATAGATAAAGAACCTGAACTGAACGCCATGTTGGCAGAGGCACAGGTGTATTACGAAGAGACCGACCCGGAGAAAGAGGATGCTACGCCAATCGAGTTGAAGAATAATTTCTTCACCCGTTTGTTCGAACCTATCACGCGGCTCTATTCGCTGCCTAACTATGCCGAATTGGACCCGACACCATTCTTTGCACCCTTCTTTATGCTATTCTTCGGTCTATGCTTAGGAGATGGCGGCTATGGTCTCGTGATCTTATTGGCAGGTATAGCGGTCATTCTCAAAGCTCCGAAACTGAAAGAGTGGGGATGGTTAGGCGTGTTCATGGGCGCAACGACTATGATTGTCGGTATTCTGACGGGTATGTTCTTCGGAATCAATCTGGAGGAAGTGGCATTCCTTGCTCCTGTGAAGCAGTATTTCATCACGGAGACGAACGCCACGGTGCATTTCATGGGCGGTTCGTACCATCCTATGATGGTGTTTGCCATCCTCATTGGTATATTCCAAATCTTGTTTGCTATGGGCTTCAAGGTAGTGAAGATCACCTTACGCGACGGCTTCAAATACGCGGCGTATGATTGTGCATGGCTTGTTGCTTTGGTGACGCTCATCGTCTGGGCAGCAACCGCAAGTTCGCTATCTACCATCGGGCTCTATTGCATTTATGCGATTTTGGGTATATGCGCGCTGTTCATCCTGTTCTACAGCAATCCGGATCGCAAGATTCTGCTGGTGAATATCGGTGGCGGTTTATGGGGCACGTATAATATGGTCAGCGGCCTGTTGGGCGATGTGCTGTCGTATATCCGTTTGTTCGCGCTCGGTCTCGCCGGAGGTATTCTCGGAAACGTGTTCAATGCCTTGGCGCTTCAAGCCGGAGGGGCTTTACCCGGATGGATAGGATGGCTGCCGACGTTGCTCATTCTGGTGTTCGGTCACACGCTGAACTTTGCACTTTGTCTAATCTCTTCTGTTGTTCACCCGATGCGTCTGACATTCGTTGAATTCTACAAGAATGCAGGCTTCGAAGGTGGCGGTAGGGAGTACAAACCTTTTAAAAAATTATAAATCAACAAAATAAATTACAGTTATGACATTAAATTTGATTATTGCCTTTATTGGCATCGCTTTCATGGTCGGTCTGTCCGGCGTTGGTAGTGTGTATGGTCTGACGATGTGCGGTAACGCCGTTGTTGGTGCATTGAAGAAACGCCCGGACGCTATGGGTGTCTACATCCTTTTGTCCGCACTGCCTTCTACGCAGGGTATCTACGGCTTCGTAGGTTACTTCATGGTTCAAAAGTACCTTACTGCAGGTATTACCACTCTTCAAGCTGCAGCTATTCTGGGTGGTGGTATCGCACTGGGTCTCGTTGCCCTGTTGTCCGCTATCCGTCAAGGTGAGGTTTGCGCAAACGGTGTAGCTGCAACAGGAAGTGGTCACAATGTAACGGCAGGTACCATGATTATGGCCGCTTTCCCGGAGTTCTACGCTATCTTGGCATTGCTCGTAGTAATTCTTATGGGCGGTCTGATGGGTGAGCCTGTTATTCTCTAATCATGATGAAAGCCTTTGTATTCCCGGGACAGGGAAGTCAATTTCCGGGAATGTGCAAAGACCTGTACGATGCACATACTGAAGCCCGCGAGATGTGCCAGGCAGCCAATAGGCTGCTTGGCTTCTCGTTGACGGACGTCATGTTCGATGGTTCGGCAGACGAACTCAAACAAACGAAAGTGACGCAACCTGCCGTCTTCCTGCACTCCGTAGTAGCTCAACGTCTTATGACGATCGAGAAACCGGATATGGTCGCCGGACATAGTCTCGGTGAATTCAGCGCTTTAGTGGCCTGTGGCGCACTTCGTTTCGAGGACGCCTTATTACTCGTCTCCGCACGTGCACAAGCCATGCAGGAAGCCTGTGAAGCCAATCCCGGCACGATGGCCGCCGTCCTCGGTCTGCCCGATGAACAAGTAGTAGAGATCTGTCAAGAAATCACCAATCGCCAATCACAAATCACAAATGACCACATAGTGGTCGCTGCCAACTTCAATTGTCCGGGACAAGTGGTCATCTCCGGTGAGATAGACGCCGTTGAGACAGCCTGTGTCGCCCTCAAAGAAGCCGGCGCTCGTCGTGCGTTACGCCTACCTGTCGGGGGCGCTTTCCACTCGCCGCTCATGGCTCCTGCCGCCGAAGCATTGGCAGAGGCTATACGCAAGACAGAGTTCCGCAAACCGTTCTGTCCGATCTACCAGAACGTGACTGCAAAACCTTCGATGAATCCGGATGAAATCCGCGAAAACCTGTTAAAACAACTCACAAGCCCCGTTCGCTGGACGCAGTCCGTGCAAAATATGATTGCTGACGGCGCAAACGAGTTCTATGAATTCGGCCCCGGAGACGTCCTTAAAGGCCTGATTCGTAAGATCGATGCAACCGTAACTGTGGGATAATCGTCCATGAAAACGATCTTTGTCTTTGATCTGGGAGGAGTGCTGATCAAGCTCAATGTGGCTCGATGTATGCGGGCGTTTGAGACATTGATGGGTGAGCAGAACATGCGCGCCGTTCTTGGTATGGATGCCAACGGAGAAGGCGTCAAAGCCGTCAGTATTGCATCCAAACAGCTCATGGTGGATTTTGAAAAAGGTCTCATCTCAACGGACAAATTCCTTTCCGAGGTGCAAACGTATTGCCGTCCGGGGACTACCAGACAAGAGATCATAGATGCCTGGATGACGATGTTGGACGAACTGCCCGCAGAACGATTACAAGTAGTGGACGACCTGCGTGCCAAAGGACATCACGTCTATCTGTTATCCAATGGGAATGAACTTCATTTTGACTTCATCAACCGCACGTACGGCTTAGACAGCCATTTTGACGGTCTTTTCTTGTCTCAGGAGATGCATCTTTCCAAACCCGAACCGCAGATCTTTGAAGCTGTACAAGCGGCCATCAATCACCAATCACCAATTACCAATCACCAATCACCCATCATTTTTATTGATGACTTACAGGCAAATCGCATTGCCGCCGAGCAAACGGTTCATTGGAAAACTTTCGAAAGCATCGATGCGTTGCGCCTGAATCAAATGCAATCATAAAAAAGACGGACTTCTGTCCGTTTTTTTTTGTGCCTCTTAGCACTAAACAACAAACTCTAAACTAAAAATCTCTGTCTTTTCTTATCCTGCGGAACGATTATTTGAAAAATTTCTTGCGTATTTCAGAAAAAAGTAGTAATTTTGCGAGCAAGATTGTCTGATAAGAAAAAATAATCATTACCATGAAGAAGAAAATTCTCGGATTAGATTTAGGAGTTGGCTCTATAGGATGGGCTTTGATAGAGACAGAAGATAACCAACCCAAACAGATTTTGGGTATGGGAAGTCGCATAGTGCCCATTAGTAAGGACGACAATGACCAATTCTCCAAAGGACAAGCTATCACCAAGAATGCCGATCGTACAGCACGCCGCACAGCGCGCAAGGGATACAACCGTTACCAAATGCGCCGTGCGTTGCTCACTCAGGCTTTGCGCAACAATAATATGTTGCCTGAACGGATGGATGAGAATATCATCGATTTATGGAAGCTGCGTAGCGATGCTGCAACAGAAGGACACCAACTGACACTTCCGCAAATCGGTCGCGTGCTCTATCATATCAATCAAAAACGCGGATATAAACACAGCAAAGCTGACGAAAATGGTGATAGCAAGCAGACCAAATATGTAGAGGCGGTTAACCAGCGCTACAAAGATATTCAAGAGGTGCATCAAACTATAGGTCAACATTTCTATTCGGAACTGCTTCGTAGCAAAATAGAGCGTGCAAATGGTCCTTACTACACCTATCGCATCAAAGACCAAGTTTTTCCGCGTGCAGCCTATATTGCGGAGTTTGATCAAATTATGAATGCTCAGCGGGTTTATTATCCCGAAGTGCTCACGGATGAATTTATAGACACTCTTCGTAACCGCATCATTTTCTATCAGCGTCCGCTGAAGTCTTGCAAGCACTTGGTTAGTTTGTGCGAGTTTGAGATGAAACCGTACAAAACGAAAGACGGCAAGATCATTTATGGCGGACCGAAATGTGCTCCGCGTACATCGCCTTTAGCACAACTTTGCGCGATGTGGGAAACCGCCAATAATATTACACTTACTAACCGCAATAACGAGCGATTTGAGTTTACCTTGGAGCAACGCCGACAGATAGTAGATTTCCTTTGCCATAACAAGGAAATGAAAGTGACCCATCTGCAAAAGATATTGGGTATTTCAAAGAAGGACGGTTGGTATGGTGGCAAAGCAATCGGAAAAGGCATTAAGGGAAATGCTACTCTCAACCAGCTTCGCGACGCGCTACAAGGCAAATATGACCAGTGGCTCGAAATGCCCATTAAACATATTGATGTAGTCGATGCCACTACAAGTGAAGTATTCTGGGCGGTTAGTCCGGAGGTGGAAGAAACGCCGCTGTTCAGATTGTGGCATGCCGTTTATTCCTTACAAAACGCGGAGGAGTTAGCCAAGACGCTTCGCGAGAAATTCCAGATAACCGACGAGGCTGTTATTGAGGCACTATGCAAGATTGATTTTGTCAAACCCGGATATGCCAACAAATCTCATAAGTTCATCCGTCGTCTATTGCCGTATTTGATGGAAGGAATGATGTATAGCGAGGCGTGCGAACGCATCAATATTAACCATTCCAACAGTATGACCCGCGAAGAACGCGAACAACGCCCATTGAGCGCACGTATTCAGTTGTTGCAAAAGAACCAACTGCGTCAGCCGGTAGTGGAGAAAGTGCTGAACCAGATGATTAATATCGTCAACTCGCTCAAAGACCAATATGGCGAGATTGACGAAGCGAGAGTGGAATTGGCGCGCGAACTAAAACAGAGCCGCGACGAGCGTGAAAGCGCTTATAAAGCGATGGGACAGAATGAGAGACGCAATAAGGAGATAGCAGCCAAGATTGCAGAATTCGGTATTCGGCCTTCGCGCTCGCGCATACAAAAATACAAGATGTGGGAAGAAAGTCTGCATCAATGTTTCTACTGCGGCAAGACAATTGATTTGTCGGAGTTCCTGAATGGAGCCGATGTGGAGATCGAGCATATTATTCCGCGTAGCATCCTCTTTGACGATAGTTTCAGCAACAAAGTGTGTGCCTGCCGACGTTGTAATCAAGAGAAAGGCAATCAAACGGCGATGGAGTATATGGAAACCAAATCTGCCGCAGAGCAAGAAGCATACAAACAGCGAGTAGATGAGGCCTTTACAGCCAAGCGTATCAGCAAAACCAAACGCGATCACCTCTTGTGGCGCAAAGCGGACATACCATCGGATTTCATTGAGCGTCAATTACGGCAAAGCCAGTATATAGCCGTCAAGGCGGTTGAGGTCTTGCAAGATGGAATCCGTCAAGTATGGACAAGCGGCGGTAGTGTAACAGATTTCTTGCGCCATCAATGGGGTTACGATGAGATCTTACATACACTTAATCTGCCGCGTTACCGCCAAGTAGAAGGATTGACCGAGTTCGTGGATTTTGAGCATGCCGGACAAAAACATACCGAGGAACGTATTAAAAACTGGTCAAAACGAATCGACTATCGTCACCATGCGATAGATGCTTTGACCGTTGCTTTGACGCAACAAGGCTACATACAGCGTTTGAACACTTTGGAGGCTTCCCATGATTTCATGGAGAAACAAGTCAAAGAAGCAGGCACGAAATACAACGAGAAGAAATCCATCTTGGAGAAATGGATTAACGAACAGCCGCATTTCTCGGTCGAAGAGGTTACCAACGCAGTAGATGGAATCCTCGTTTCATTCCGTGCTGGTAAACGAGTGACTACACCTGCACGTCGTGCGATATACAAAGGCGGTAAACGGGTAATTGCGCAACGAGGTATTGAAGTGCCTCGCGGAGCGTTGACCGAAGAAACAATCTATGGCAAATTAGGAGACAAGTTCACAGTCAAATATCCGCTTGATCATCCGTCCATGAAACCGGAGAATATCGTTGATCCAACTATTCGCGCGCTGGTACAAAAACGCGTAGTAGAACGAGGAAAGGATGCGTTTAAAGAACCGCTTTATTCGGCTGAAGGCATGGAGATTAAGAGTGTGCGTTGCTATACAAGCCTTTCCGAGAATGGTGTTGTGCCGGTTAAATATGACGAAGCAGGAAAGCCTATTGGCTATGCCAAGAAGGGTAACAATCACCACATCGCTATCTATCAAGACAAAGATGGTCAATACCAAGAAATGGTGGTTAGCTTCTGGGATGCCGTGGAACGCAAGCGTTATGGTGTACCGGTAGTAATCACTAATCCGCACGAAGTATGGGATAGTTTGCTCAATAAAGATCTTCCGCAAGAGTTCTTGGCTAAACTACCCAACGACAACTGGCAATTTGTCCTATCTATGCAAGAAAACGAAATGTTTGTTTTAGGCATGGAAGATGATGAGTTCAACGATGCTATCGAACGTCAAGACTATGCCACTTTGAATAAGCATTTATACAGAGTGCAAAAGGGTAGTTCTAAATTCTATTGTTTTCGCTATCACACCGAAACTACTGTAGATGATAAATATGAAGGAGTAAAGAACGAACAATGGAGTTTCCAAATTGGGAAAGCATTCCGTGCAAGTAGTTTTGATGGCTTATTCCGGGTATTCCCTCACAAAGTCAAAGTAGATTTGCTCGGTCATATTCATAAAGCATGATAAACGAACAGCAGCATTCTATGTCAGTTGACCCGAATGACATTCGGGAAAATCAACATAGAGAAAAAGAAATAGATTCTCAGTGGAAATGGCAGGAACCGGGATCTGCGTGGAAAGGAGTCGGTATCTACCATATTACACTGACGGTGACTTCTCGTCAATCTTTGTTGGGCACACTCGTTATCCCCAATAACGATCCTATGCAAGCGTGGGTAAATCGTACTGATTTAGGAGAGGCAGTTGTTGACTGTTTGTGGACCGTACCGAAGCATCACGCAGAAGTGCGTATCATCAGTTTTGACTTGATGCCAAATCATCTGCATACTATATGGCATGTGACACGACCGATGTCAATCGGCATCAAATCTGTTGTGCGTGGATTTTGGCAGGCTGTTAAACGGATAGGGCGCGAATACTCTATGTCTGTTTCTCCGAATTCCACGACCACCACTCCGCCATCTATGTCTATTGTTCCGAATGATATTCGGACTGATAACCATATACCTGACCCTATTTTCACGAAGATGCCATTTATCCGTCCATTGTCTCGCAAAGAACAATTGGATGCGATGATTCATTATACTTGGCTCAATCCGCAACGCCTTGCCACTATGCACCTTATGCCCGGTTTCTTTCGTGTACAAGAGAATATTGAAATTGCCGGACGGAAATATTACGCTGTGGGAAATGTGGAACTATTACAAAGATCACAATATACGCCGGTACACGTTCGGAGTACAATGGTTCAAGAAGCAGAGCATGGCGATAACACGCGCCTCCGTAACTATATGAACAGCTGTGTGCTGGCAGCGAGAAAAGGAACGGTAATGGTTTCGCCATTTATCAGCAAACAGGAACAATCTGTCATGGAAGAGCTGCTAAAAGAAAAACTGCCGTTCATCTATATCGCCGATAACGGATTTCGAGATTATTATAAACCACCGGCTGCTTTATTCGATGCAGTCGCGGCAAAAAGGGTCTTGATTTTAAGCCCGTGGGAATATGATCCGAAAAAGAAATATGTGAGTCGTGCAGAATGTGTCGAAATGAATAAAATGGCAGAAGATATATCTGGATTATAAAAGTATCTATTCCTGATAAGGATAACTAATAATCGTACCCTTTAGGGTAAAGAAATACGGACTAAAACAAGGCTCGCAAATCTGTTCCTCGCATTCGTATGGTTGTGTATGTCATTCAAAAAAGTAAACCAGTAATCGTGCGAAGCTAAGAATACGGACTAAAACAAGGCAGACGTTGGGCGTACGTATGCCGGTATAGTTGTGTATGTCATTCAAAAAAGTAAACCAGTAATCGTGCGAAGCTAAGAATACGGACTAAAACAAGAAGACGAACGCCGCCCTCGTACGTCTCCACGTTGTGTATGTCATTCAAAAAAGTAAACAATACGGACTAAAACAAGGGTTTTGTTGGAGTGTTGGAGTGTTGGAGTGTTGTGTATGTCATTCAAAAAAGTAAACCAGTAATCGTGCGAAGCTAAGAATACGGACTAAAACAAGGCAGACGTTGGGCGTACGTATGCCGGTATAGTTGTGTATGTCATTCAAAAAAGTAAACCAGTAATCGTGCGAAGCTAAGAATACGGACTAAAACAAGAGACTCCGTATAAAACGCTAAAACACAACAAGTTAAGTAATGTTTTAGAACGTAAAAAAGCAGTACCGGGTGCTGCTTTTGTTTGTGTCCATTAAGTTGCAAAATTACAGAAAAATGCGGAAATGACAAAATTTTTTACAGATTTATTTGCATATATCACGAAAAAGTAGTACTTTTGCACAACTTTTTGAATGACATACACAATAAGGATTATTCCGATGTGTAAACATTTAGGGTGGGGCAGTGCCTCGCCCTTTTTTTGTGTTTTTGACTAAAAAACCTCCAAAATTTGCATATATCAAATATTTTTTGTACCTTTGTCGCCGAAAATAACTTATTCACATAAAATTTTATAACTATGGCAAAGTACATTTGTGATGTCTGCGGGTACGAATATGACCCCAGCGAAACAGGAAAAGCGTTTAATGAACTCCCGGAAGATTGGACGTGCCCAATTTGCGGTGTAGGTAAGGACCAGTTTTCTGAGTTGTAATCTTGGGTAATAAACGTCAAAACAGGGTAGAGCACAACCCCCATAACAATCCCCTCGGTGCAAAACCGAGGTTTTTACAGTCCAAAATAATGGTTTAAGGGGGTGATTACGGGGCGATTACCGGGTAATTACTGCGTGATTAGGGAAATGTTTATACGACGCCGGGCTAAGAACGCCCAAAAGAACTGCCAAACTGGCAGACTTATAGAAATATTATAAAATGCACTGCAAAAATCGTGCCAATATATGACTCAAATTAAATTTTATGCACCGGTTAAAGAAATGAACGGTGAATTCGAAAAAGGTAGCGGTATTGTCATGAGAAAAAAGAAATATCGCGCACCGAATGGAGCCGTCCTCAGAGAAGGTGTTCAGGAATCGTACAAAATCGTTCATCCGCGTGATTACGATAAGAACCCGCCTAAAGGAGCTGAACTCGCTAATATTCAGCTGTTTAGCGATTCCAAACGCCAGACTTCCGAGATTATCAATTCCGGCAAACTTACTGACGAGGAACTCGCAGCCATGACACCCGAGGAGCACCAAAAAACGCTTGAACTGCGCGCAGAACTGGAAAACTTCAGAAATCGTTTCTACGCGCAATTCAAACATCCGGATCCGGAAGCACCGTTCGAAAAGAAACTAAGACCAGGCGCATCGGTTCTCCGACAAAAACAATATGCTAAACTCGATAACTTCATTCAAGCGATCATTCGTGAGAGACTTCAAAAACAACTATAATAACATCGTTTACGAAAATCACGTATACTACATAAACTACACAAACTACGTTTACATAATTTACTGACATTATGGCAGATTTATTTCTTTTCATTATTATGGTATAATTATTGTACTTATACTATAGTACGAAATGTGTGCCTTTTAAACCTAATCGGCATTATGTAAAATAGCATATTTCAAAAACAACCTTAACTACGCAAAAAACCCTAACTACGCAAACTACGTTTACAAAATGGAAGATAAGTATCAATCAGAAAACAAGATTTACAAAGTACTCCCTATTAAGAATACTGTCATTTTCCCGGGAGTACTCTTACCTATTGCTGTTTCAAAGAAAAGCAGTCTGAAGCTCATCAAAGAAGCTGAAAAAACAGATGAGCCGATAATTCTGCTGACCCAGAAAGACAACAAGGCCAAAGAACCCACGGAGAAAGACCTGTACCCTCTGGGCACCTTGGCGCATGTGGTACAAGTAATTCCTGTTCCGGAAATGGGAAAAGATACGATGATGACCATCTTCGAGGGTCTTCATCGTGTACAGGCCATGGATTTCACAACTGCTGAGAACGGCGGATTAATGGCCAGTGCCGTTGAAATGGACGAAAATATGCCGCGGAAGGACGATAAACAGTTCAACGCAACCATCGAAACCATTCGTGAGACGGTACAGAAGATATTGCCGAAACGAGAAGACTCCCCTGCCGGATTGCAGTCTGCGCTTCAATCCTCTTTGAAAAATCTTACTTCCTCGCCTTCTTTCTTGAATTATGTGTGCTCCATCTATATTATGCCGACGGAGACCAAGCAAGGATTGCTGGCTATTCACGACTTAACTGAACGTGCTAATGCCCTGCTCCGTATTCTCGAGAAAGACCTGGAGGAACTGAATATCAAGGAAGATATTCGTCGTCGTACCGTCGAGAAGATGGATAAACAGCAGCGTGAATACTTCCTGCAACAAGAGTTGGAGACCATCAAAAATGACCTTGGCGACACGGATTCATCGGCACAAAAAGTCAGTGAACTGCGTGAGCGAGGCAAAGAGATGAAATGGTCTGCAGAGGTGGCTGAACGCTTTGAGAAAGAGTTAGCCCGCCTCGAACACATGCATGTGCATGCTCCGGACTACTCCACTCAACTCGACTATCTGGAGTTCATGTTGGACCTCCCTTGGGGTGTTTATTCCGAAGATAATTATGACATGGCGCACGCCCAAGAAGTGCTGAATCGCGATCACTTCGGATTGGATAAAGTGAAGGAAAGAATTGTCGAATACCTGGCCGTACAACGTCAATTGGCGCTTCGTAGCAAAAAAGAGAAAGAAAATCACCCGGTGAAATCGCCGATTTTATGTCTCTATGGCCCTCCCGGAGTCGGAAAAACAAGCCTCGGAAAGAGTGTGGCTGAAGCCCTCGGACGAAAGTATGCACGCGTCTCTTTAGGTGGTCTGCACGATGAAGCGGAAGTGCGCGGCCATCGTCGTACCTACATAGGTGCCCTGCCCGGTAGAATCATAGACGGCATCAAGAAATGCGGCACATCGAACCCCGTGTTTGTGCTCGATGAAATCGACAAGATCGGCGCCGACTACAAAGGTGACCCGACCGCAGCGCTGCTCGAGGTGCTCGATCCGGAACAGAACAATGCCTTCCACGACAACTATCTGGATGTGGATTACGATCTGAGCAAAGTGCTTTTCATCGCTACCGCCAATAGTCTGGAGACCGTTCCCCGACCCCTACTCGACCGAATGGAGTTGATCGAGATGACCGGATATCTGCAGGAAGAGAAAGAAGAGATCGCCAAACGCCATCTGATTCCGAAAGAACTGGCCAACCATGGTCTGAAAGCCAGCCAACTGAAGTTCAAGAAGGAGATTTTGGCGCATATCATCGATGATTACACACGTGAGTCCGGTGTGCGCAGTCTGGAACGTCAGATTGCGACGATCTGTCGGAAGATAGATACCAAACTGGCTTTAGGAGAAGAATATAACGTTTCTATCACCCTTGATGACCTGCGTACCTACCTCGGGCAAGCACGTTATAGCCGCGATAGCTGGGAGACAAACAAATACGTCGGTGTGGTAACAGGCCTGGCGTGGACACAAGTCGGAGGCGAGATATTGTTTATCGAGACGAGTCTGAGCCAGAGCAAAACTCCGACACTTACCCTCACGGGTAACTTAGGCGATGTGATGAAAGAATCCGCCACTTTGGCACTCGGATATGTCAAGGCCCATGTTAAAGAACTCGGCATCAAACCCGATGTATTCGAGAAAACAGCCGTACATATCCATGTGCCCGAAGGAGCGATTCCGAAGGACGGACCTTCTGCCGGCATCACGATGACAACGGCTTTAGTAAGTGCCTTCACCAAACGCCTCGTTAAACCCCGCATCGCCATGACCGGAGAGATGACTTTACGAGGTAAGGTATTACCTATTGGCGGAGTAAAAGAAAAACTGCTCGCAGCTAAACGAGCAGGTATCACGGATATCATCCTCTGCGAGGACAACAGAAAAGATGTCGCTGAGATCAACGACATCTACCTGAAAGGGCTGAAACTGCACTTCGTGCACGATATCAGCGAGGTGATCGAAAAAGCGCTTACAAAATAAGCGCTTTTTCATGTATGATGTTGGGTTTATGATTTTTGATTTATAAACTCTTCGTACGTACCATCCGTATAGTACACTACTATATTCTTAATCTGTTTTGAAGGAGCTGCAACTACTTGCGGCTCTTCTTTTTGTGCCGTACGCACTGTTTTTTCCTTCGGATCCGGTGGTAATATATCAAATAAACCGGCATCTTTACCGGGTACAGAACGCCACATATCACCTCTTCCGGCAATTAACCACTCCGGATTCAAGGTAGGATAGCGCTCCATAATGCGTTTCATCACTTCTAAACTGGGATTATTACGTCCAGCCATCATATTACTGATAGTACCGGGTTGCACATGAATCTCTGCAGCAAACTGCCTTGCTGTTAGTCCTAAGGCATCTTTTACCTTCTCTATACGTTCTCTCTCATTCATAAAATAATAATTTATTATTTAAATGGGGCCCCCAGAGTAAACTAAGCCTAAGGCTGTTTGCTATGGGGAGAGCGTAGCGTAAGGCGGAGTGTTTAAGGAGCTACGTGGTAGCGACTCACACGAGCCTTAACGTAAGCGAGTGCAAAATTACAAAAAAAATGTGAAATACACAAATGTTTGCACAATTATTTTTAAAAATATTTTCACATTTGTGAATACATGAAATTTGCAATTGTGAAATTTATTTATCAGCAACAAGCCGTGGAACATTTTTACAAAGTCATCTCCCTCATCCCTGTCTATGTTCAACAAACTATTCCAATAGTCATACTTATTTTACTTTGTGTAGTGCGCATATATGCCTTATAATAAGCAAGTTATAGTAATTATTAAACGTATTTTAACTTTTTTATACCTCTATTTCTTCATATACCGTGATATCTTCATAGTATTACTTTAATTAAATACGTAAAATGCTCATATACAGATAGTTATATTATCACTAATTGTGTAATTTACTTGATTTTGAAGGCATGCACGATTGTTAAGATTCGTGCATTTCTGCAAAATGGATTCTACTCTACTCTCTTGGACTCTTAAATTAAAAGTTTGAGGCCTGGCGATTCTTTTATGCGGTTTGTGAACGTTTGGTTTGTGAGCAAACAATACATAATTTGTGTTCACACTTATTCTGCTAACATTTTTGATTTTTTGCTTGCATAATTCACAAAAATATACTACCTTTGCACTCGATTTGAAATGAACAATTCAGTAACTATTGCCATTAAACTTTACCTGTTATGAAAATGAATGTTTATCGTATCAAACAGCGCACGCAGGATTTCCTGCTTCGATTGTTTGTTGAGGGCGTACCAGATGCTACTCCATCCGATTCGTATTATTACACCTGTTCCCGATGTGGGACCTTCAGGAAACGTCATTAATTCGAATTATTTCTCAGTATTTGCTGTAAAGGCTTGCATATTTCCTAAAAATATTGTACCTTTGCAGCAAATTTTTTATTATACGATGCTACTCTATCCGAATTGCAAGGTAAATATGGGTTTGCGTGTTGTACGTAAACGACCGGACGGATACCACGATCTGGAGACAATATTTGTGCCTGTTTATGGTTTACATGATGAACTCGAGGTCGTTCCTGCCCCCTCATTTGCCTTTACGCATGAAGGAATAACGGTGGATTGTGCTCCGGAGGACAATCTTATTATCAAGTGTTACCGTCACTTGGCCGCTAAATACCCGCAGATAGGTCCTGTTTCTATCCGTTTTAAGAAGAATATACCCTTTGGCGCAGGATTAGGCGGAGGAAGTAGCGACGCAGCTCACATGGCTATTGCCTTAAATGAGTTGTTTGACTTAGGATTAAGTAAAAAGCAGTTAGCCGCAGAGGTGGCTTCATTAGGAGCTGATTGCCCGTTTTTTATCTATAATGTACCCTGTTTTGCCGAAGGCATCGGAGATATCCTCACTCCTATCGACTTGGATCTCAAAGGCGTACGTATCGTGATGATCAAGCCGGACGAGGGGGTATCTACCCGAGAAGCTTATTCGGGAATGAGACCGCGTCCGGAGGTTGCTCAAAGTATAAAGACCGCTATCGCTCAAAGTAAAAAGAAAAGTCTTTTGTCTTTTGACTTTCTACTTTCTACTCTTTTCATCAACGATTTCGAGGCAACGGTTTTCCCTCATCATCCTATTATTGCTTACATAAAAAAGCGTCTGCTGGACGCAGGCGCTTTCTATGCTTCCATGAGTGGAAGTGGTTCAACTGTTTTCGGGTTTTTTAAGAATGATGCGGAAAGTGGTACCAACACCCACTTGGCTGCTCTTAAGCACGAGTTTGCCTCCATGGTACTGCTCGATGATACGTTTGGCGAGTGGAAGGCCTAAACCCCATCCTCTTTCCTTGGAAGTGAAACCCGGCTCAAAGATGCGACGCTGGGTTTTGTTGTCAATTCCCTTGCCTGTATCCGAAACATCGATCATCACATCGTGCTCGTTCTCATGAAGCTGGATGGTAATTGCGCCCTCTCCGGAGATAGCATCTACCGCATTCTTGAGCAGATTTTCAACCACCCATTGAAGAAGCGGAGCATTCAGCATCACCGTACGATTGACCTCATTCAGACAACTATCATCAATCGTAATCCTATTAGATATACGCGCGCGCATATAAGTCACAGCGTTTTGTACAACCGGAATCAAGTTCTCCGCCTGCAAAGTAGGTTCTGAACCTATCTTCTGGAAGCGATCAGCAATCATCTGCAAACGGTCTATATCCCGCTTCATCTGCGGTACATATTCGTCTTCCGGATATTTCTCTGCCAATATCTGTTGCCAAGCGTTGAGGGAAGAGATAGGAGTGCCAAGTTGATGAGCCGTCTCTTTACTCAACCCCACCCATAAGCGGTTCTCTTCACTTCGTTGACCGGTCAGCATCGTGATGACTGCGATGGCAATAAAGATAAAGATCAGCGCAAACTGCGCATAAGGAACATACCGTAGGCGGGTCAGAAGATTACTGTCATCCCAGTAGATATACTGCGTCGTAGTATCGTCAATCTTCAGTTCTATCGGGCCGTGATCGCCTGGTTTACCTGCAGAAGTGACGTTACGGCTGGAGAGCACGTTCCCTTCTTTATCGCAGATATACACAGGAATCGTTGTGTTCTTCTCTATGATAGACATGAAGAAATCGATGTCCGCATCCTCATCTGCAAGGATGAGTTGTTGGGTTGCTTCTGCCCAAATCGCCATGTTCTTCTGCTCTTCTTCCTGTAGCGAACGAGCCAGATTATTGGTAAATAGTACGGAAATAGCCACGATTAACATGGCTATTACCAATACGATTGTTGCAATGCGTCTGTTAGACATATATTATCCGAGCATCGTGAGCAACACACCTGCTGCGACAGCAGAACCGATCACACCGGCTACATTCGGGCCCATAGCATGCATGAGAAGAAAGTTAGACGGGTTCTCTTCCTGACCAACGGTCTGCGATACACGTGCAGCCATCGGCACAGCCGATACTCCGGCAGAACCAATCAGCGGGTTGATCTTCTCCTTGAGGAACAGGTTCATGAACTTAGCTAACAGTACACCTCCTGCGCTACCCAAACCGAAGGCCACAATTCCCATCGCGAGAATCATCAATGTCTGCCAGTTCAGGAAGCTTCCGGCAGTAGCCGTAGCACCGACAGAGAGGCCGAGGAAAATGACTACGATGTTCATCAGTTCGTTCTGGGCTGTCTTGCTAAGACGATCCACTACTCCACACTCTTTCATCAAGTTTCCGAGCATCAGACAGCCGATCAGCGGTGCTGCATCCGGAAGGATGAGGGCTACGATAGCCGTGATGATGATCGGGAAGACGATCTTCTCGGTCTTGGAAACCGGACGGAGCTGGCCCATCTTGATAGCGCGTTCCTTTTTAGTCGTGAGCGCGCGCATGATTGGCGGCTGGATAACCGGAACGAGAGCCATGTAACTATAGGCGGCGATAGCGATCGGTCCCAGGAGATGCGGCGCCAGTTTGGAAGTCAGGAAGATAGACGTCGGGCCATCTGCACCACCGATGATACCGATGGAACCGGCTTCTGCGGGAGTAAAGCCCATCGCGTAAGCGCAGAGGAAGGTAACGAAGATACCTATTTGCGCGGCAGCACCGAGAAGGAGAGACTTGGGATTGGCAATCAGCGGACCGAAATCCGTCATAGCACCTACTCCGATGAAGATCAAACACGGGTAAACGCCTGCCTTAACGCCTATATAGAGCACATCCAGCAGACCGGCGCCCTTGAGGATAGCCCCGTAAGAATGGTATGCCGGACTCGACGGGTCGAGGAAGGCGGTCCATAACTCATCATGGAACATGCCTGCGCCCGGGAGGTTGGTAAGCAACATACCGAACGCGATCGGGAGCAACAAGAGCGGCTCGTATTTCTTATGAATGGCAAGGTACAGCAGGACGAACGACACCAGCAGCATGATACCCTGTTGCCACGTCATCTGCATGAATCCCATGCTTGTAAAAAATTCAAGTATTTCCATTTGAATTTTTTATTTGTGATTTATAATTTATGATTTATCCCAGCACGATCAGCAGGTCATCCTGCATCACGTTCTGACCCGGAGTAACAGCGATTTGCTTAACTGTACCATCGGCCTCTGCCATAATTGCGTTCTCCATCTTCATGGACTCAAGTGTCAGCAGGGTGTCACCTTTCTTGACAGCCTGGCCTTCACTTACCAGCACTTTGATAACAGATCCGGGCAGCGGACTCTTCACTTGAAGTCCGGCAGCAGGAGCAGCTGCTGATTTAGCCTCTGCCTTCGGTGCTGCAGGAGCTGCTGCAGGCTTCGGAGCAGGAGCAGCGGCCGGTTTGGCTGCTACAGGAGCCGCTTTCGGTGCCTCTGTCTCTACTTCGTATACTTTGCCGTTGACGGTTACTTTGGTCTTACCGGCTTCAATTTCTTCTACAGCGCATTTGTACTCAGCGCCGTTGATCTTAAATGCAAATTCTTTCATATAAATGTACGTTTAATATCAATTAAAAACCTTTGGTTATTCTCAACCCCGTATGGGGCACGAGTAACGAGGGCTAAAAACCCACGTTGTTCATTCCCACACTCTTCTCGTTCCACGCAGTCTCGTGTTTATGCAGCGAGATCATAGCCGTGGGGATGTCATGTTTCTTATTCTGCGCCAGATAGAGCGCGTAGGCAATAGCGGCGATGTCCTCATCTCCCGCTTTGGCCAGAGACATAGCGATGGCTACCTTGGTTCCCTCGTCCGTAGGCTTTGCTGATGGAGCAGAAGCCTTCGGAGCGGGTTTGTCCTCTTGGGGGGCTTTCGGAGCCTTAGGCGCTGTCGCTTTCTGCATGATCCATCCGAAGAACATCAGGATGAATACCAACGCAAAAAGGAGCACTAACACGATACCGAAGCCCAGACCTGTTACCGTCCAGGTATTCGCCCATGTCCACGTTTCCGGGTTAACTAAAAGTAAAACCATATTACAACGGAATATTAGAGTGTTTCTTTAGCGGGTTGGTCAGACGCTTGGTTTGCAACATCTCGAAGGCACGAATGATACGGCTACGGGTGTAGCGAGGCTCAATTACATCGTCAATGTAACCGCGGTTAGCAGCCTGATACGGACTTGCGAACAAATCTTTGTACTCCGCCTCTTTCTCTGCGATGAATTTCTTCTTCTCTTCCGGATCCTCGATCGCCTTAATAGCCTTTGCCTGCAGTACACCTACGGCACCGCTCGCACCCATCACAGCGATCTCTGCGTTCGGCCAAGCATAGCACATGTCACCACGCAGTTGCTTACAACTCATCACGATATGCGAACCACCGTAAGACTTGCGAACGGTGATAGTTACTTTCGGTACAGTTGCTTCGCCGTACGCAAACATCAGTTTTGCTCCGTGATCGATAATACCTGCATATTCCTGACCGGTACCGCAAAGGAAGCCCGGTACGTCTACCAAAGTCAAGATCTGAATATTGAAGGCATCGCAGAAACGAACGAAACGAGCTGCTTTGCGAGAAGCGTCACAATCCAGCACACCTGCCAGCCAACTCGGTTGGTTAGCGATGATACCGGTAGAACGGCCGTTGAAACGAGCGAAACCGCAGATGACGTTTTTGGCATAGTCTTTATGAACCTCCATGAAGTCACCGTTATCTACGATCGTATTGATGATTTCATGCATATCGTACGGTTTATTCGGGTCAGCCGGAACGATGTCGTTCAGATTGTCATCCACGCGGGTGATGTCATCGGTACACTCTACGAGCGGAGCCTCCTCCATGTTGTTCTGCGGGATGAAGGAAACGAGACGACGAACTTCAGCCAGCGCCTCTTCCTCTGTAGCCGCCACAAAATGGGTCACACCGGATTTGGTAGCGTGGATCTTAGCGCCGCCAAGTTGCTCTACGGTTACGTCCTCACCGGTAACGGATTTCACTACCTTCGGACCGGTGATGAACATATAACTGTTCTGCTCGGTCATCATAATGAAGTCTGTTAATGCAGGACTATAAACTGCTCCCCCCGCACACGGACCAAAGATCACACTAATCTGCGGAACAACACCCGAGGCCAAAATGTTACGCTCGAAGATCTCGGCATAGCCGGCCAGCGCACATGCTCCCTCTTGAATACGTGCTCCACCCGAGTCGTTCAAACCGATGATAGGCGCTCCGAGTTTCATGGCCTGATCCATCACATTGCAAATCTTGAGTGCCATCGTCTCGCTCAGCGAACCTCCGATAACTGTAGCATCTTGTGCAAAGACGAATACCAGACGGCCGTCAATCGTACCCGATCCTACTGCTACACCGTCACCCAGGAACACTTTCTTCTCCATGCCGAAGTCGTGACAGCGGTGGGTAAGGAACATATTCACCTCTTCAAACGAACCTTCGTCGAGCAGCATGTTAATACGCTCGCGGCAAGTATAACTGCCTTTTGCATGGTGTTTTTCTACTGCTGCTTCACCGCCTCCGGCAATAGCCGCTTCACGGTTAGCAACCAATTTATCCAATTTAGCTTGATCCATAATATGCTTATTTCGGCTGTTGACACAATTCAGTTAACACACCCTTCGTGCTCTTCGGGTGAAGGAAAGCGATCATCAGGTTCTCTGCACCTTTACGCGGAGCCTTGTCAATCAGCTGGATACCTGCTGCCTCGCACTCTGCGAGAGCTTCTGCTACGTTCTCTACGTTGAAAGCAACATGGTGTACTCCACCGCGACCGCCATTCTTTTCAATAAACTTAGCAATCGTGGACTCCGGGCTGGTCGGCTCGAGAAGCTCGATTTTTACTTCGCCTACTTTAAAGAAAGCAGTACGAACCTTTTGGTCCTCAACTACTTCAATCGAATAACACTTGTTCCCGGAGAGGAACTCAAAGAAAGGAGCTGCCTCTTCAATCGAAGTTACAGCAATACCTAAATGCTCAATGTGAGTCGGTTTCATAATGAATTGTTTTTTATAGATTTATAATGTATATTATCTGATTTAAGGATTTATTCAAATCGGCTGCAAAGTTACAAATAAAACTTCACATATGCAACAAGAAATGAAAAAAAATATTATCGTATAAAATGCGTAGGCGTAACAGGCTCTCGTTCCGGGATGGGTTCGTTCGCCAAACCACGTAATACACGCGCCATATTGTGAGCCAACGTACGCATGGTCTGCAATCCCTCCGCGTCTTGTTTCACCTGCCCCTCTTCACGCCCGTAAGCGATATTCCAATACTGGGAAGTGATGATGGGCATATGCATGATTTGCATAGGCATCAAAAGGGTTTGTAATGCTGCCGTAGCCCCTCCACGACGACATACTGCTACAGCAGCAGCCGGTTTATTCCGAAGCGCATCTCCTTGACTGAAAAACGCCCGTTGCATAAAACTGAGTAATGTTCCATTCGGTTGACCGTAATAAACCGGAGAACCAAAGACAAAAGCATCGGAAGAAGCAAACTTCGCTGTAATTGCATTACAGCCATCATCATTGAATACACAGCCTGTATGCCCGTCTGCAAAGGGTTTGCCGGAACGACATTGTCCGCAAGCGATACATCCGCGCATTGCGTGATTACCAATCCAAACAATTTCAGTCTCCATACCTTCGCTTTGCAAGGTTTGGGCTATCTCATTCAATGCAAGAAAAGTATTCCCCTCTTTACGAGGACTACCATTAATCAGTAGAATTTTCATGGTGGTTTTCATGATTAGCGTTTTCTTCATGTTTTTCTCCACGCAGGTGCTTGAAGAATAAGTTCACGGTCATAATTGCGATGGTACCCATGACAGCTTCGGCAAACATACCGAAACCACACAAACCTCCGATGGCAGCTGCACACCATACTGTGGCAGCCGTAGTCAGGCCTTTGACAGTATCGCCGTCTTTGAAGATAATTCCGGCACCTAAAAAACCTATACCGGATACCACTTGCGCAATAATACGGGAATTATCGCCGCCTGTGATGGCAGGCGACATCAGTACGTATAATGTACTACCTATCGCTATAAGCGATATCGTACGCGTACCCACTGCTTTTCCATGCAACTCACGCTCCATTCCGATGAGGTATCCGAGCGCTGTAGCCAAAACGATCTTTGTAATGACGACTAACCAGTCCGTCTGCAAAAAGGTTTCTATCATAGTGTATTAAAGATTAATCGCTTCTTCCCAAGTATATTCTTTCTCTTCCGTTGCAGAGGGAATATAGCCCATGGATTCTTTTGCTTTTTCTTGCGGAAAAGTGAAATAGGTGCATGTGCATTCACAGAGCAATTCTCCTTCTGCAGAGTATAACTCCCCTGCTACAATGGCCACGTTACGACGCATTTCCTTAAGATAAGCCCGTAATTTGATGTATTCCTGAAGGGTGGAAACCGGTTTATGATAGCGCATCTCCATCTTAGCCGTCACACCGGCTGTTTTGAGTTTATGAAACACCACCCAACCGCACACTTCGTCCAGTAACACTGCCTGAATACCACCATGCAGGGTATTGATCCACGACTGATGGTTCTGCGTTGGTTTCCAAATGGAGATGATATCCTCTCCGTCCTCAAAGAATCGCATCCGTGTACCAATTGGATTGTCCGGACTACAACCAAAGCAGTTGTAGCCGGGCATTTTTGTCCAAGGATTGATTATTCGTTTCATTGCAAGCAGTTATCTAAGGCTGTTTGGATGGCTTTTACATCTAAATGCTGGCCAATGAACACCAGTTTCTGCATGCGATCACCGTATTGTTCGTCCCAGTCCTTCCGCAATTGGGCATCGTCCGCCATGAGTTGCATCAACTCTTCTTTAGGCATGGTAGCAAACCACTCTCCTGCTTTACGCAGATTGAACTGACGACCGGCTTGCTCAAAGAGATAGCACATATCATACTCTTCGGCAAAATAGCACATACCCTTACAACGGATCACATTCTTCGGCCAGTGAGCCGCTACAAACTCATCAAAGAGTCCCAGGTCAAAAGGCTTGCGCGCGTAATATACATAGGTGTCTATTCCGAACTCAGCCAAGTGATCATGATCGCCATGCTCATGGTCATGATCGTGATGATGGTGATGATGCTCATGCTCCTCCTCTTCCTCATCGTCATCATCATCATCGTGATGGTCGTGATGATGGCTGGCATCTTCCACTTCTTGAATCCAAGCAGCAGAAGTAGCCGTACGGTCAAAGTCGAAGAGATTCGTATTCAGAAGCTTCTCCAAGTCCACATCGCAGTAGTTCGTTTCGATAATCGGAGCTGTGGGTTGAATGGCGCGAATAATAGATTTGATTCTCGTCAGTTCCTCTTCGCTCACCTCAGAGGCCTTATTCAACAGAATAACGTTACAGAACTCTATCTGCTCAGTAACCAAGGCTGCAAGGTCTTCTTCCTTCGGAATATGATGTTCCAAGGCCAGTCCTCCATCAAACTCATCACGTAGTCGCAGAGCATCCACTACTGCGCAAATACAATCCAATACAGGTACTCCGTCCATGGCAAATTGAGGTACCATCTCCGGATAGGAACAGATCGTTTGAGCAATAGGTGCCGGTTCACATATTCCGGAGGCCTCGATTACGATATAGTCATAGGCTTTCTGTGCAACCAGGTCATGTAACTGCTGAATGAGATCCATTTTTAGGGTGCAGCAAATACAGCCGTTCTGAAGCGCGACAAGCGAATCATCCTGCTGCGATACTACTCCGCCCTGTTGAATCAGAGACGCATCGATATTGACTTCTCCGATATCATTTACAATAACCGCAAAACGAATTCCTTTCGTATTCGTCAAGATGCGGTTGAGAAGCGTTGTCTTGCCGCTCCCGAGATAACCCGTGAGCAGCAAGACAGGTACTTTATTGATTGTTGTCATTGTTTTAAATTATTTTGTATAAGAAGCATAGTCTGCATAGTACTTATCCACAAAATCGTTATGCCCGTAACGCTCGCAGGTCTGCAGCACATAGCCGAGAATCTGCCATTCACGATACGTGTTGGACTCCAGCGATTTACGACGCTCGCGATTTAAAGAAGCCGCAAAACGGATATTCTCTACGCTATTCTCCGCTACTTTCTCCATGATAGCAAGGGCCTTCTCGTCTTGATTTAAGAGGAAGTACATCGATGCCATCGAAGCCGAAGTATAGTCATATGAGATATTATATCCGGGCAGTTGCTCTTCCGCGAAATCAAGCACTTCAAGCGCCTTGTCACGTTGGTTCTCACGAATCAGTTGCTCTGCCAATTGCGCGAACATCATTCGGTGTGTACGACACATACGCATCAAGTTCTCATCAATATAGATGCCCGGCATATTCATGTTGCCGTATTTGAACTTATGCATCATATTCTCGTACATCTTCTCGGAGTTCACACGCGGCTGACCATCCCGACTGCGAGTCGGAGTGATTTGATAAGCCAAACCGGTCAATTCCATCCAAGGCTCCAAACCAAGATAATAGTCATTTCCTACGGTTGCGCAGAAATAAATAGGACGCTCCCAGTTATTCGTAGAAATCATCTCCATGATCATCATCTGCGAACGCGTATACATCCGTTTGCTTTGGAACATAACTCGCTCGCCGCTCGGAGTCTCTACATAGAGTTTGTCGGACGGGATATAGTTATCGCCTTCGCGAGTCTTGGTTCGCGGATCGTCGGAACGCAAGAAGTTGAACGCGCGCTCTACCGAAATAGGCTGACCCAGACGATTGTCTACACGTGCTATCTCATTGCTGTTCGGCATGAAATCCTTGTATTCCCAAGAGATAGGAAGCGCTTTTGACTCATAGTACGGGCGTTTCATCTGCGAGATATACCAATCGGTTTGTAAATACGAGAGGTTACATACACGCAGATCTGTACCTACTTCTTCTACTTCTTGGTTATACCAAAGCGGGAATGTGTCATTATCGCCATTAGAGAACAGGATAGCCTGCGTCTCACAGGACTTGAGATAGTTCGCTCCGAAATCGCGACAGGAATAGCGATTTGAACGATCGTGATCATCCCAGTTCTGAGATGCCATTTGAGCAGGTACACCCAGACAAACAACGGCAAGTAATACGGCTACAATCACTTCCCCCGTCTTGGATTTTACAGAACGTGAACACCAGTCAATCAGCGCCAACACACCTAAACCGATCCAAATACAGAACGCATAGAAGGAGCCCGCATAAGCATAGTCTCGTTCACGCGGTTGATAAGGCGTCTGATTCAAATAAATCACAATAGCCAAACCGGTTAAGAAGAAAAGCAGGAAGGTCAAGGTGAAGTTCTTGGCACCCTTTGCTTCTCCGTCTTTCACACGCGTCAGTTGCCAGAAGATTCCAATAAGACCTAACAGAAGCGGCAGGAAATAATACACATTGTGTCCCTTATTTTCCTTGTATTCCGTAGGCAGCATGGATTGATCGCCAAGACGTGCATTGTCTATGAAAGGAATACCCGAGATCCAGTTTCCTTTGGTGATCTCTCCATATGACTGCAAGTCGTTCTGACGACCGGCAAAGTTCCACATAAAGTAACGCCAGTACATAAAATGTACTTGGTACGCAAAGAAGAAACGAAGGTTCTCTCCGAAAGTAGGACATTGGTCCGCTTTCTGCTGTCCGCAATAATCATAGCGAACGCGTCTTCCTTTCACTTGACCCCAGTCCTTATAAGCCGACTGATGACTTCCTTGCGATGAATACATACGCGGGAAGATCGTGCAGAATTGGCTCATATACTGATAATTCGTCTTATGGCCGGTAACCACATAATGATCTTTTTCTCCTTCTACTTGAGGAGCCGGAGCGTATTGGGCGTGTCCTTCTTTCTCAACCGGAATACAGATATTACCCTCTACTCTCAGTTTCACCGGAGCATTATAGTATTGTCCGTAGAACAACGGACGGTCTCCGTACTGCTCACGATTTAAATAATACTTGAGCGAGAAGACATTATCCGGACTATTCTGGTCCATCGGCGTATCGGCATTCGAACGAATGACAAGAGCTGCATAAGAACTGTAACCGATCAGGATAACAGCAATCATCACAGTTATCGTATTCAGCCAACGAGCCGGAACAACCTCTTGATACGACAGTAATACGGCCGTTAAAATGATCGCTAAAATCACACCGATCCACCATTGTTCGAAGAGGAAAGCGGCACCTGAAAGTACGAATGCCAGCACAAACGACAGGATCATACGCATTTTGCTGCGATCAACTGCCGACTCATAAATAGCCCACGCAAGTGCCAAAATTGCTGCGATAATATAAACGACCAGACCTGTGTTAAACGGACATCCGAGACCATTCACAAACAGCAGTTCAAACCAACCGGCTACTGTCGGGAAACCAGGAATAATACCGTACAAAATGACCGCTAACACACCGCAGGAAGCCGCAAAAGCAGCAATCACACCCCACCAACTGAACGGATAGCGACGGAAGTAATAAACGAGTCCGATAGCAGGAATTGTCAGCAAGTTCAGCAAGTGAACACCGATAGACAATCCCATCAAATAGGCAATAGCAATCAGCCAACGGTCAGAACCCTCTTCATCTGCATGCTCGTCCCACTTAAGGATCAACCAGAACACCACAGCCGTGAAGAGCGACGAGGAGGCATATACCTCACCTTCTACTGCGGAGAACCAGAAGGTATCCGAGAAGGTGTAAGCCAACGCGCCTACTGTACCGGCAGCTAACAAACCGATACCTTTTGCCATCGTGTCGGGCTGAACCAGTTTCTTCGCCAATGCGGTAATGGTCCAGAACAGGAACAAAATGGTAAAGGCACTGGCAAGAGCCGACAAAGCGTTCACACACATTGCCAGGTGCTCGGTATCCGATGCAAACAGACTAAAGAAATGGCCCATCAGCATGAAAAACGGTGCTCCGGGCGGGTGTCCAACGTCCAACTTCACGGCGCTGGAGATGAACTCACCGCAGTCCCAAAACGATGCGGTTGGCTCCATCGTAAGGAGATACGTGGCAGCTGCGATGGCAAAAACCATCCATCCGCACAGCGTATTCCATAATTTGAATTCTTTCATTTTATCGTTATTTTTTTTGTTATAAGTGCATAATATGCCAATTTGGGTGCAAAGGTACTACAAAAATTTCACATGTCAAATTTTAAATTTAAAAATTTAATGATTTTGCACCGATTGCCCTATTTTTATGAAAAAAGTTCGCGCGCGCTTGCACATATCAAAAAAATGTTGTATCTTTGCGGGCTTTTTGCGATTAAGTGGTTAACAACCCTTTGTAGATTCGAAAGAACAAACAAATCAAATTACAATAGAAATGATTAAAGTTGGAATTATTGGATGCGGCTTCGTGGGCGGAGCTTTGAAGAATTGGTTGGAGAACAACAACCCGGAGTGTAAACTTTTTATCAGTGATCCTCCTAAAGGGTACAATGATGATTTGAGTGGGATTGACATCGCTTTCCTGCAAATTCACGTGCCGACAGAAGAAGATGGTTCGCAGGATTTGACGCTGATGAAGCAGTTAATCAAGAATCTGCCGGACGTACCGGTCTTTGTACGCACGACGATTCTTCCCGGAACAAGTGCTATGCTTACCAAAGAGACCGGACATCAAGTATGTTACATGCCGGAGTTCCTTACGGAGCGTACATACATTGAGGACTTCAACAAGCAGACGATGGTCTTCACGGGTGCTCAGGATCTGCTGACCAAGATCTTTGTAGGTAAGAAATTTACCGTTATGACGCCGTTGGAGGCGGAATTAACCAAGTACATGCACAATGTCTTCGGTGCCTATAAAGTGACGTATTTCAACGCTTGCCGTGAGTACTGCGAGAAGATGGGGGCAGACTGGCGTAAGGTTCACACCGGTGTGCTGCTGTCAGGCTACATCAATGACACCCATACTTATGTGCCCGGACCAGACGGTAAGTTCGGATATGGTGGAAAATGTTTCCCGAAGGATGTAAACGCGTTTGCAGAGATGACCAAAGGTACCTCTCTCGGTACGTTGCTGGAGCACCTTCATGAGTTAAATGTACACTTCCGAGGTGTAGAAGAACATATCTAATATGAAAATTGCAGTAGCTGGAACGGGCTATGTGGGTCTAAGTATTGCTACCCTACTCGCCCAACATAATGAAGTAACGGCCGTAGATATTGTGCCGGAGAAAGTAGAGATGTTGAATCGTCGCCAGTTGCCTATTCAAGATGAGTACATCGAGAAATATCTGGCGGAGAAAGACCTGCATCTTACTGCTACACTTGATGCCGAGTCCGCGTACAAAACTGCGGATTTTGTGGTCATTGCGGCTCCTACCAACTACGACAGCCGACTCAATTACTTTGACACCAGTGCCGTGGAGAACGTCATTGAAACCGTTATGCGCGTCAATCCGAAGGCAATCATGGTCATTAAATCGACCATTCCTGTCGGCTATACGATGTCGGTGCGCAAGAAATACAATTGCGAGAATATCATCTTCTCGCCGGAGTTCTTGCGCGAAAGCAAAGCGCTCTATGATAACTTGTACCCGAGTCGTATCATTGTCGGTACAATCCTAGACAATCCTCGGATGTATGAGGCAGCTAAGACCTTTGCTCAATTGCTCCAAGAAGGTGCTCTCAAAGAGAATATCGAGACGCGTATCATGGGTTTGACTGAAGCAGAAGCGGTTAAGTTGTTTGCCAACACCTACTTGGCACTTCGTGTAAGTTATTTCAATGAGCTGGACACCTATGCAGAGATGAAGGGGCTGAATACGCAAGATATCATTGATGGGGTTTGTTTGGATCCTCGAATTGGAACCCAATACAATAACCCCTCTTTCGGATACGGCGGTTATTGCTTGCCCAAAGATACCAAACAACTCTTGGCGAACTATCAAGATGTGCCCGAAAACCTGATTGAGGCTATTGTGGAGTCGAATCGCACGCGCAAGGATTTTATTGCCGACCGTGTTCTGGCCAAAGCCGGATACTACGACTACTACCATCGTGGTGATTTTGATGCGAACCAAGAGAAGCATTGTACCATTGGTGTCTATCGTCTGACGATGAAGGCCAATAGCGATAACTTCCGTCAATCGTCCATCCAGGGCATCATGAAACGTGTCAAAGCGAAAGGTGCTACGGTCATTATTTACGAACCGACACTCGAGAATGGAAGTACGTTCTTCGGCAGCGAAGTGGTTAATAATTTGGTGGAGTTTAAACTTCGCAGCCAGGCTATCATAGCAAATCGCTATGATACATGTTTGGACGATGTAAAAGAGAAAGTGTACACGCGAGATATCTTCCGACGCGACTAAGTGGCAGAGAAAATCGAAAATATCGGTAAGCGAGAGATCGCGTGGAGCTATGCCGGCACAGCGTTTATGATCGGTGCGGGGGTATTACTGTTACCCTTTATCCTTCATAAGATGTCGCAAGAGACAGTAGGTGTTTGGAATATCTTCCAGACGATCACGTTTCTTGTTCTGCTGCTCGATTTTGGTTTTCGTCCTACCTTTGCACGAAATATCAGTTATATCTTCTCTGGTGTAAAAGCGCTGCAGAAAGAAGGAGTTGTACAAACAACGGCTGATGCCGAAGTGGACTATAGTCTGCTCAAAGGCACCTTGGCTGCTATGCGTCGTTTCTATCGATGGATAGCTATAACCGTATTTGCCCTTCTGGCCACAGCAGGAACGGCTTATTTCTATTATATCCTGCAGAAATATACCGGAGATAAGCAAGACGCGATGATAGCCTGGGTGCTGTTAATTGCCATCAACTGCTATAACCTGTACACGCTTTATTACGATGCGCTTCTGACCGGGAAAGGCTATGTCAAGCGCTGCCAACAGATTAACATGTTGGGTCAGGCAGTGTATATTGGTTTAGCCATCGGACTTATCTATGCCGGTTTGGGACTAACTGCTATTGTGGCTTCGCAACTGGTTTCGACCATTATTCGACGTGTACTTACCTATCGCGTCTTTTTCACACCGGAACTGAAAGCCCATTTAGCGGTTGCTGATACGCAAGATCCCAAACAGATATTTGGTGCCATCACTCCGAATGCCATCAAGATCGGCTTAACGCAATTAGGCGGATTCTTGGTGAACAAGTCCGCTATCTTAATAGGTTCGGCTTTCCTGACTTTGGAAGAAGTGGCATGTTATGGTATTACCTTGCAGGTGATGGATATCTTGGCGCGCTGCGGAACTGTATTCTATCAATCTTACCTGCCTAAGTTGGCACAATGCAGAGCCGAGAATGACATGAATGGGTTGAAACGCTATTACCTACTCTGCACCGGAAGTCTGCTTCTGATCTATTTAGTAGGCGGCGTGATGTGGATTTTCTTGGGAGACTGGGCTTTGGATTTGATTGGAAGTCAAACCCATTTCGTGCCAACAGCCATGCTGTGCGTCATGCTGCTGATAAGCACATTAGAGCACAACCATGCTGTTTCAGCCGGATTTATCATGGCGGATAATAAGATTCCATTCTTTATTCCGTCATTAGTGAGTGGCGCTGCTACTGTTTTGCTATTATGGCTATTCCTCAGTACGTTCCATTGGGGCATATGGGGATTGATTCTCGCACCGGGTATTGCCCAACTCGCCTACCAGAACTGGAAATGGCCGAGTGTTGTCATCAAAGAACTATGGGGAAAATGAACCATTGCACGCCCCTGACAGAATGATTGCTGTTCCATTCATATATTTTACTTTACTTACCATCTATTTGGTTCGTAAGCATGGAGGCATTGATATCAGTGCTTTTATGATAATGATATATGCTTTCTCTGCATTCTGCTCTATTCTGCTGGATGTGTTTGGTATATATGGTATGAATGGCGTTTGCGAAAAAATACCTATATCGCCACTTGCAACAGTTTGTTACTGTGGACTAATCACATTAGCTATTTTGCCATTCAGCACGATTAATAGCAATGGTATTCAAAAAATAGAACTACAAAAAGAATGGTTAGTGGATGTACTATCATGGGTACTAATCATCACGTTCTTCACTACGCTACTCAGTATTTTCTCTAATCTCGAAGTGGTGTTACATTCCGATTTAAAAGAGGTTCGAGATGATGTATATGAGAATACAGAAGAAGTGAAACTAAGCGGCATACAATATCTATTGGCATTACCTGAGGCGCTATTCTCCAGGTTCTCCCCAGTAGCCATCTTATTCTACTACATCAACATTGCTCAAAAACGCAAATCCACTCTATTTAACTGGGTGCTGTTGTTGTCTTCACTCACACCGGTCATTAAAGCCGTTTTGATTGCAGGAAGAACACAACCTATCTATTGGTTTTTAGCTTTCTTTGCGCTTTATATATTCTTCCGCCCGATGTTGGATAAAGAGCAGCGTCGTCAAGCCTTATTCCCATTTGCTTTTTTTGGTACTATAGTGGCATTATTCATTGCCGCTGTGACAATTGCTCGTTTTACAACCATCGGTATAAGCCATGATACAGGCACCTTTGATAGCCTCTTAGCATATAGCGGTCAGTCCTTTATTAATTTCAATAATTTCTTTTGTAATTACACGTTTCATTCGGTGCATTTTGATCGGATATTGCCTTTAACGAATTACTTTATCATGCATCCGGACTGGAATTTGGATGATTATCGAGATATGATTTGGTCCTATTCCGGTATGAACATTGGTGTCTTTTTTACGTTTTTAGGAGATTTATTGGTTGACCTCGGTTATATGGGCATGTTTATTTTTGTTATACTTTTCTCTTTACTGAGCACATGGGTTTGTAAATCGGCTAATAACGAAGGCACGATAATGCTGAGCAGATTATTGATTATATTGATTTTATTGTTAATGCCCTTGCAAGGCATCTTCTACTATAGTTACTATAAAGTGAATATGGGGTACTATATCGTTGGTTCGTTGATATATTGCTGGATGTTAAGTCATACATTGAAAAAGGCATGATATACTGCGTAATAGTGACATATAATGGGATGCAATGGATAGATCGATGCTTACAAAGCATTCGTCACTCCTCTGTTCCTATGTCAACTATCGTAGTAGATAATAACTCCACTGATGACACGTTGACGCATATTAAAGCAAATTATCTGGAAGTTATATTGCTGCCACAAGAGGAAAACAAAGGATTTGGACAAGCCAATAATATCGGCATCGAATATGCTATGCAAAAGCAAGCCTCTCACATCCTCTTGCTTAATCAAGATGCAGCAATACAGCCTGATACGATACAAACCCTTTTACAACAGGATGACGGGCAGCATCTTCTAACACCTCTTCACATGAATGGGGACGGAAGTTGTATCGATGGTAATTTCTTCCAAAATACATTGCTCTTTGAGCTACCAGAGCCACACATGGTTAAGGAAGTGCCGTACGTAAATGCCGCATGTTGGTTATTGCCGGCAGAGATCATTCGTCAAGTAGGCGGTTTCAATCCCTTGTTTTATCACTATGGAGAAGACAACAACTATATCCAAAGGCTGCAATACTATCATTTCGGGATAAGGCTGGTTTCTGATGCTATCATATATCACGATCGGGAGCAACATGGCAATGAGGATTTGTATCAACGCGGAGTGCTATATAGAAAATTATTGCTTGTCGCCACAGACATCAACCTTACAGCACTACAACGATGGGCAAAACGCCATAAAATCAGCATACAAGAAATAGGTCATTCTATAAAGAAGCATTATTTCTTGGCATGCTTAAAAGATTATTTTGCCGCTTTGAGGAAGCTTGCAGCGCAAAGTAAAGTCATTAGAAAGAGTCGTCAAATAGAAGCTAACACAGTAGGCGCATGGCTAACATATTGATACAATATAGTGTCCTCATACCTCATTTTGAGTCACTCGATGTATTGCATCGAGCTGTAGCCAGTGTGCCGGAGCGAAAGGATATTGAGGTATTGATCATAGATAATAGCAAAGAACCTATCTCTCCTACTCTTTTCGCCGAGCGTAAAAATGTTTCTGTTTTATACTCCCCTTATGGTGAAGGAGCCGGTACAGCCAGAAATGTGGGTTTGGACAAAGCGCAGGGGAAGTGGGTGTTGCTATTAGATGCCGATGATTACTTTACGGAAGAGGCTTTTCATGCCATCGATGCGTATAAAGATGCGGAAGAAGACATTGTTTTCTTTAAACTGACGAGTTGTTATTCGGACGATGGCACTCCTGCTGACCGGCATATAGAACTCAATACATTAAAAGAGGATGGTTTGCGCTATGGATGGGCTTCGCCATGCGGAAAAATAATCCGCATGGCGTTAATTAAAGAGCATGCTATCCGTTTTGAGACCACGCAGGCTGCCAATGATGTATTATTCTCGTTGTTAACGGGTTATTATGCGAAATCCATTCTGTCGGATGAGCATGTGATCTATTGCGCAACTGTTCGTCACGGCAGTTTAACCCAAACTCCGAGTTTGAGAAATCTAACGGATAGAATCGAGGTATTTGTTCGTTTTAATACGTTTATTAACCAACACGCGATTCCTAAGAAGTATAGAAAATCCATTATGTATTACCTTTATACCGTTAACAAATACCACGGTTTTAGGGCTGCATTTCGGTTGTTTTGGAGATCTATACGCACGGGGAACAATCCGTTTATAGGAATCTCCCGCTGGGGAAAAACCATTCGAAATAGAGCATGAAGTATTTGGCTGCTGACATATCCGGCAAAGTAGAGAACTACGACAACGCTCTCTATCAAGCCATGATAACTTGCCTTCCGGAAGATGCGCAGTTGGTTTTCGTATGCCCATATTACACGATTGCCAAGAATGCCGAAGCGCTTCATTTACATAGTTATGTTTCAAAAAAACATAGGCAAAGTGTAAAACCATTGAAGCGAATGATAAAAGCCATGGAAGGTGTATGTAATTATAGTCGATTATATCGACATATAAAACGGACATCACCTGATGTGCTACATCTGCAATGGTTGCCTTTCTTGGAAGTTTGTAATTGGGAGAAGCATTGGCTCCGAAAGGTTCATGCACATTTCCCCAACATCAAGATTGTACTTACATTACACAATATCTATCCGCATAATAGCAAGGCCGAACAGCAGAAATCCTATCGCAAAAGGATGGCAGAAGTGATGCCATTCATCTCTCAGTTCATCGTTCATACCCAAAGTTCTAAACAGAAGGCGCACGATGAATTCGGTATTGCATTGGACAAGATAGCTGTTATTCCGCATGGCATTTTTATGCCCGAGCAATTCCCAAAGCGAGAACGAACAGATAAACCGCTTCGTCTCTTAATATTTGGACAACAATCCCCTTATAAAGGGACGGACCTATTTGTTGAAGCCATCGAGCAATTACCGACATCCTATCGTCAAAACGTAGATATTCACATTATAGGTTCAACCGATAGACACATGACGGAAACCTATTTGGAACGCGCACAGAAGATAGGAATTACGTGGCAAAACACGTTTATTGAGGAGCAACAACTGTTCCAAGAGATACAGGATTCCGATATATTGGTTTATCCCTATCGTGCGATATCGCAAAGTGGTGCCCTTTTATTAGGTATCGCCTTCCAAAAACCGATTATTCTTTCCGACCTCCCCTCTTTCCAAGAGACGATGGGAAAAGAATATCCACAGGAACTGTTCTGCAAAAAGGGCGATATACAGAGTTTATCACAAGCTCTCACTCGTTGTATTGATCAGTATGAGGAATATAAGAAACGCGTAGTTCCTGTATTGCAAACGATTATAGAAGAGAATAGTTGGAAGAATGCTGCTCTAAAAACCATTGCATTATATAATGAACAATATGCAACTCGTTAGTATCATAATGCCTGCATATAACTGCGAGCGATATATTGCAAAATCAATCGACAGTGTACTAGCCCAGACCTATACCAACTGGGAGTTGCTCATTGTGGATGATTGTTCGACGGATAGCACGGCTGATGTGGTACGTTCCTACTCTGACAAACGTATTCGTTATATGTGTAATGAACAGAACCAAGGGGCAGCATTAACGAGAAACAGCGCTTTGCGCGAGGCGAAAGGAAAATACATCGCTTTTCTGGACGCAGACGATAGTTGGATGCCGGAGAAAATAGAGAAACAGGTTGCCTTCATGGAGCAAAATGGCTATGCCTTTACTTATACTGCCTTCCATCGGACAGATAAACCACTCCGTATCTCAGGACCAAGACATATTACGAAAATGGGCATGTACGCCTTCTGCTGGCCTGCTTGTCCGACTGTGATGTACAACCGGGAGAAAATAGGACTCATACAGATATCCGACCTGCGGAAAAACAACGATTACGCTATGTGGTTGCATGTGATTCAGAAAGCGGATTGTTATCTGTTGGATGAAGACCTGTTCGGCTATAATAAGCATCAAGGTTCTGTTAGCGATGCGAACCCGTTCACGCTATTAAAATGGCATTATATACTATGGCGTCAGGAGATGCACTACTCCAAGATGGGAGCATTGTATTATACGTTCCTAAACGGCATTGCCGGACTCTATAAGAAAATCCGATATAGATCAAAAATCGCATAAATGCAGAAGACACTCAAATACATATTTGATCGGTTAATGGCCTTCTTTGGCCTGTTGTTTCTTTGGCCGGTATTGCTGGTAGTAGCAATCCTGATCAAGATCCAAATGCCCGGTCCTGTGCTCTTCGTGCAACAACGGGTTGGCAAAGACGGCAAACTCTTTGCCTGCCATAAGTTCCGTTCTATGAGCATTGGACACAACGGAAGTTCTATCAGCATTGCCGGGGAAAGTCGCATCACTCCGCTCGGCGCCAAACTACGCAGATACAAACTCGACGAACTGCCCGAACTATGGGATGTACTCATTGGCAATATGTCCTTTGTGGGACCTCGTCCCGACGTGCCAGGCTATGCCGACTTGCTGCAAGGAGAAGACCGCATCATCCTGACCTTGCGCCCGGGCATCACTGGACCGGCCACACTCAAGTATCGCAATGAAGAAGAACTGTTAGCTCAGTTGAAGTACCCGCAGCAATATAATGACGAAGTCATCTATCCGGATAAAGTGCGTTTAAATCGCTACTATGCGGAGCATTACTCGTTTATCGAAGATATAAAGATGATTTTTTGTACCGTATTAGGTAAACACATGCAATACAATAACGAGATAATTTAATAGAAAGAACAATGATATATCTCTGTTTGGCTCATATGTCCGAAGCAGGACTAGAGCAGAAATACATCAAAGAAGCCTTTGATACCAATTGGGTAGTTCCGTTGGGACCGAATGTCAACGCGTTTGAAAAGGACCTGGAGCAGTTTGTAGGGGAAGGAAAACAGGTGGTTGCTTTGTCTTCCGGCACAGCAGCAGTTCATTTAGCCTTGATAGCCTGCGGCGTGAAACCGGGAGACGAAGTATGCGTGCAGTCGTTTACGTTCTGCGCCAGTTCCCATCCTATTACCTATTTGGGCGCTACACCGGTGTTTATTGACTCGGAGAAGGATACCTGGAATATGGACCCGGAATTACTGGAACAAGCTATTCTGGACCGCAAGGCAAAAACGGGTAAGTACCCGAAAGCTATCATCCCTGTTGCTCTATACGGCATGCCGTATAACATAGCGCGTATTATGGAAATCGCTGACAAATACGGTATTCCGGTCATTGAAGATGCGGCAGAAGGTATGGGTAGCCGCTATAAAGGACAAGTATTAGGTACGTTTGGTCAATACGGTGTGTTCTCGTTTAACGGCAATAAGATGATTACCACGAGCGGAGGAGGTGCCTTAATATGCGCCAATGAGGCCGATAAAAACAAAATTATGTGGTATGCCACACAGGCACGTGAGGCCTATCCGTATTACCAACACGAACAGATCGGTTATAACTATCGTCTGTCCAATATATGCGCCGGAATAGGTCGCGGACAAATGACGATAGTAAACGATCATATTGCGCATCATAAGCATATACAAGCGCTGTACGCGCAGTTACTGAAAGCTATTCCGGGTATTCAGTTACACGAAGCGCCGAATGCAGAATACGATGCGAACTACTGGCTTTGCACTATTACCTTAGATCCGTCTCTGCGAATTGAGGGGCAAGAGAACGCGTATAAAGAGACCGTTAAATCAGCCGTTGGCGGAGCTGCAGGAGTGATTCATCAGGTGGATAGCCCTACAACGGATTGTCAGCCGAATGACAACGTAGAAGCCCTGCGTGTGTATCTGTTGGCGCATCAGATTGAAGCCCGCCCCTTATGGAAACCGATGCATAAACAGCCGGTTTATGCGCAAAGTCCGGCATATGTTAACGGGGTGAGTGAAGCCATCTTCAAGGTAGGTATGTGTTTACCGAGCGGACCTATGGTCAGCGATGAAGATGTGCGCTATATTGTAGAAACGATTAAAAAAGCAATCCTATAAGATATGGAGCGAGAATTTATATTGATTAACATCATCGGTTTTGATAAACCGGGTGTGACATCGGCCGTGACAGAAGTGCTCGGCAAGTACGGAGCGTATGTGCAAGATATCGGTCAGTCGAACTTGCATCACCAACTCAACCTCAGTATCCTCATTCGTGTGGACGATGCCTCCAAGAGCGGAGATATGATCAAAGAAGTACTCTTCTGTTGTTCGAAATTAGAGATGATCGTGCGCTTTACGCCGCTGAGTGAAGAGGAATACGCTGCATGGGTAGGTCGTCAGGAACAGGAACGTTACGTAGTAACGCTGTTGGCGCGTGAACTGAACGCCCGTCATATTGCCCGTGTCACTGCTTTGCTGGCCGGAAGACAACTGAATATCGATAATATTCTGCGTCTGAGTGATCGTCCGAGCGTAGAAATCCCTGTGGAGAAACGTCATTCGTGTATCGAGTTCTGGTTGCGAGGTAACCTACCCGACCGCGAAGCGCTACAACGTGAACTGATGGAGGTTTCTCGAGAAGAAGGTATCGATATCTCGTTCCAACGTGATGATATGTACCGCCGCAATAGACGCCTCATCTGCGTGGACATGGATTCTACGTTCATCCAGACGGAAGTCATTGACGAATTGGCTGAACGTGCCGGTGTGGGCGAACAGGTGAAAGCGATCACGCTCTCTGCCATGCGCGGTGAGATCGATTTCAAAGAGAGTTTCCGTCGCCGTTGTGAGTTACTGAAAGGTCTGGACGTGAGTGCCAAACAAGATATCATTGACCACCTGCCTATTACGGAAGGAGCCGATCGTCTGTTCAGCATCCTCAAGAAATGCGGCTTTAAGATCGCTATTCTATCCGGTGGATTTACGTTTGTGGGCAAATACCTGCAGCAGCGCTTTGGTGTGGATTACGTCTATGCCAATGAATTGGAAGAAGAGAACGGTAAGTTCACAGGACGTTATGTAGGCGATGTAGTTGATGCAAAGCGCAAGGCGGAGTTACTGGAACTGATCGCGCAGGTGGAACATATCGAATTGGCGCAAGTGATCGCCGTAGGTGATGGAGCGAATGACCTGAATATGTTAGGTAAAGCCGGTTTAGGTATAGCCTTCCATGCGAAACCCAAAGTGAAGGAAAGTGCACAGCAGGCTATCTCTACCGTTGGCCTGGATGGTATCTTGTATTTCCTGGGCTTCAAGGACTCGTTCCTCAAAGAATATCAAAATTGAAAACTGAAATACTAAAAAAACTATATGGAAAGAAGAGTAAGAGTTCGTTTTGCACCCAGCCCTACCGGTGCATTACACATCGGCGGTGTGAGAACCGCATTGTACAACTATCTGTTTGCTCGTCAACACGGCGGTGATATGTTACTCCGTATCGAAGATACGGACAGCACCCGTTTTGTGCCCGGAGCAGAAGAGTATATCCTCGAAGCCTTGGCTTGGTTAGGCATCGATATCGATGAAGGTCTTCGCGCAAAAAAATCACAAATCAAAAATGACAAATTACAAATTGAGAGCGTAGGCTCTCATGGTCCCTATCGTCAGTCCGAGCGGCGCGAGATCTATCACACGTACGTGAAGCAGTTGCTGGATTCCGGTCATGCGTATATCGCCTTTGATACACCGGAAGAATTAGAAGCTAAACGCGCAGAGATCCCGAACTTCCAATACGATGCACGCACGCGCATGAGCATGCGCAACTCGTTGACGATGAGTGCGGAAGAAGTAAGCGAATTGCTTGCAAAAGGCGAAAAATATGTCGTTCGCTTTAAAGTAGAACCGAATGAGGATGTGCACGTACACGATTTAATTCGTGGAGAAGTGGTGATTAACAGCAATATTTTGGATGATAAAGTGCTGTATAAATCGGCAGACGACCTGCCTACCTATCACTTGGCCAATATCGTCGATGATCACCTGATGGAGGTTAGTCATGTTATTCGCGGTGAGGAGTGGTTACCTTCCGCTCCGCTACATGTGCTGCTGTATCGTGCCTTCGGATGGGAAGATACGATGCCTCAGTTTGCGCACTTGCCGCTGCTGCTCAAACCGGACGGTAATGGTAAACTGAGTAAACGGGATGGAGATCGTCTTGGATTCCCTGTCTTCCCCTTGGAGTTCCATAACCAGAAAGACGGTACTGTTTCGTCCGGATACCGCGAGAGCGGTTACCTGCCTGAGGCTGTGATTAACTTCTTGGCTCTGCTGGGTTGGCACGGCAGTGGCGACAAAGAAATGTATACGATGGAGGAGTTGATACAGGACTTCTCGCTGGATCGTGTATCGAAAGCAGGAGCTAAGTTCGACTATGAGAAGGGTAAATGGTTTAACCATCAATATCTGCAATTGCGCAGTAATGAGGAGTTGGCAGAGATGTTCCTGCCTACCCTCAAAGAAAAATTAGCAATCACCAATGACCAATTACCATTTGATAAATCAATGGTAGCTACGGTGATCGGTTTGACCAAAGACCGTGTGAACTTTGTTCCGGAACTGTGGGAGCAAACCAACTTCTTCTTTGTGGCACCGACCGAGTACGACGAGAAATCGCTCAAAAAACGTTGGAAAGAGGACTCGCCGAAACATATGACGGAGTTGTTGGAGGTACTCGAGAACGCGCCTGCATGGGACGCGGAGACCTTGGATGGTATAGTAATGCCTTGGATTGAAGCCAAAGAATACGGTGTAGGTATCGTCATGAATGCTTTCCGTATCTGTTTGGTAGGTGCTGCTCGTGGTCCGCATATTTGGGCCATCACCGACGTACTCGGCAAAGCCGAGACCCTGAAACGCGTTAAAACGGCATTAGAGAAAATCCCTAATCCATAATCCCTTACCCCTAAACGAATGACTCCTCGCGAAGCGCTACATACGTATTTCGGCTATGATGATTTCCGTCCGTTACAGGCGGAGATCATCGAGTCGGTATTGGCCGGAAGAGATACGCTGGCTCTGATGCCTACGGGCGGAGGAAAGAGTATCTGTTTCCAAGTACCTACCCTGGTGATAGGTCAGGAAAATCCGGAGAAGCGCTTATGTCTGGTCATCACGCCTTTGATCGCCTTGATGCGCGATCAGGTAGCTAACCTGCAGGCACGCGGTATTCAGGCAGAGGCAGTCTATACGGGAATGAGTTGGGATAGACAGCGTGCGGCCTTGGATAACTGTCTGTACGGTCCCTATCATTTCTTATATTGTTCTCCCGAGCGTTTGGAGAGCGAGGAGTTTCGCAAACGGCTTAAGGACCTGCCGATAGGCCTGATCGCGGTGGATGAGGCACATTGTATCTCGCAGTGGGGCTATGATTTTCGTCCGTCGTATCTGAATATTGCGGCTGTACGGGCTATCCTTCCGGACGTACCGGTCTTGGCTTTAACGGCTACAGCCACCCCGGAGACGATAGACGATATACAGGCTAAGTTGGGTTTCAAGGAGCGTAATGTACTGCGTAAATCCTTCCATCGGGAGAACCTGACGTACGTAGTACGTCGTACGGATAAGAAAGCCGAACAAGTAGCCCATATTTTATCGAAAGTACCCGGCAGTGCGATCGTCTACGTGCGCAATAGAAAGCATGCGCAGGAACTCGCCCAATGGATAAATCAAAAATTTGAAATCACAAATCAAAAATATTGCGATTTCTATCATGCGGGGTTGACGACCAAGGAGCGGAATGAACGGCAGCAGGCCTGGACGGAAGGCAAGACACGGGTTATTGTCGCTACGAATGCCTTTGGTATGGGTATTGATAAACCGGACGTACGGGTCGTGATTCATTATGATTTACCGAGCCATTTAGAGAGTTATTACCAGGAAGCCGGCCGTGCAGGTCGTGATGGTCTGACGGCTTATGCGGTGTTGCTCTATAATGAAGCGGAAGATAAGGCGAAACTGAAGAAGCGCGCGGTAGATACCTTCCCGCCGAAGGAGTTTGTGGAGCAGGTGTATCATAAGACGATGGATTTTCTGCAAGTAGGTGCAGGAAGCGGTTATGGACATCGTTTTACGCTTCATATGGACCAACTTTGCCATGTGATGAAACTGCCGGTTATTCAGACCTACTCTGCCCTGCATATACTGACAAATGCCGGTTATATTCATTTTGAAGAGGAGCACGAGACGCAACCGCGTGTGCAGATACTGGTGCCCCGCTATCAATTAGGCGACTATAACCTATCCTATGAGCAAGCAGAGCTGATGGATAAGTTAATGCGATCGTATTCTGGTATTTATACGGATCTTCAGTATGTGCATGAAGCGGACCAGTATCACGATTTATTGGTTTCCTTGGCGCAGAGAGGTATTATTACCTATATTCCGCGATCGATAGGTTGCAGTTTAGAAATGACAAACGAGCGACAGGAAGAGATTTTCCTATCGCCCGCTATCTTCGAAACGCGTCAAGCGCGATTTATCAGCAAACTGCAGGCTATGCTTGAATACGCCGACCAGAGCCAGTTCTGCCGTGAGCAAGTCTTATTGGCTTACTTCGGAGAGACCGACGCTGTCGCTTGCGGTCATTGTGACGTCTGCCGGGAGTTGGCTCACCGTATCTTCGCTGAGTAATACACTGTCTTCCTCGAACAGTTCTTCCAGTTGCTCCAGTTCTTCTGCGCTGAGTGATTTATTGCGATCGTTGATACCCATCAGCGGTCCAAAGAACACTTTCAGGAGTGCACGGCTGATGACCTTACGCAGGTTGAACTTCGGGTTATTGGCATCGCCGCTCACCGGAACATCCACAATAATCATATTTTGCGCAGAAGTGAGGGCCTTAAAGCCTGTACGCACAGGGATATTCTTATACGGGGCTTTACTGCGGCGCTCTCTCTTACCGATCTCAGGATGGTCGATTTCAATGCGGTTATTACCGCTTATCTTTCCGTCCGTCACTTCCATATGGCTATCGAGCAGCAGTACACCGCTTTCGATCGGATAGCCGGTATAGTTGCGGCAGAGAGCATCGAAGTCCTCCATGTGTACGCCGCGTAACTGCAGATCCAAACGGGAGTTATATTTCTGCAGGTCTGCCGCACCCGTGAAATCGGCTTTGAGTTGCGCATCGGAAGAGAGTGTCGCATTGATTTTCAGGCTGTTACGGCCTTTATTGGCTACGTTGTTACCCTCGACGTGCAGCGTCTTGATGGCATATTTCCAGTTATTGGACATCGAGTAATCGCGATACTCGAGATCGTGTCCGTCTATCTTCACTTTCTTAGCCATCCAGGTAAGCGGCTTGCTATCATTCGACGACGTTTCGATGCGCGAAACAACTGAATCCTGATCACTGACTTCTGAATTCTCCTTCAATAGACGGCTCAGCGTATTCCACTCCTCGTGTACCTCGTATTGACCGGTGATACCCGTGATGGATAAGGTATCGAGGATGAAGGTGTTGGTCAGCAGGTCACCCTTATTGATGACCAGGCGCAACTCGTCCATCGCTGCTACTTCATCACGATGGGAGTCGCGTATATCGAGTCCCGTCATAGCGAGGTGACCGTTGAGTTGGATGTTCATGATGTTCTCGAGACTGCCATCCACATGCAGCGAGCCATTGATATGGGCTCCTAAACCGGTGATATTCAGATAGTCTTGCACGAGCGGCAGGGCTACATCGGCATGTACATCGTAGAGCTTGAGTCGCACCGCATAGCGGTTAGCCTGCATGCGATAGCCGGCTGCAATACCTACCCGTCCGCCTGTAGGAAGACCAAATTCCAGACCCGCATTTGTTTGGGTGTTATCGAAATAGAGACCCGGTACACGAAGCGAGATATCCTCCAGTTTCCATTGTTTATTGCTCACTACATCACGATAGCGGAACGTGCTGTTGTTGATACGGATATCATTGAGACGTACGACCCAGTTACTGGGCGTTGTATCTACGGGCACGGTGTCCGGTTTGGAAAAGCGCGTGATGATATCCGAGAAATTCAGTTTATCATTACTTTTGAGCACTTGCCCCTGAAAGCCATCAACATGGATGGCACGGATGTTCACGCGCTTGGCGAGCAGTTGCGGATAAGCAATCCTGACGTAGAGACGATCGAAGGAGACAAAGTTGGTCTCTCCATTCTGTTCCTTACACTCGAAGCCTTTGATGGTCACTCCGCCCCAGAAGGGATTGATGACCACGAGGTCTGCATGCAGTTGTCGGCCGAGGATTTGTTCGCCTTTGTTATTGATCACATGTTTCGCGACCGGAGAGACGATAGCAAGTATCAATGCAAAGAGGAGCACTATTGCTAGCGCTCCCCATCCACAACCTTTCAAAATTTTGATGATTGTTTCTTTTTCCATTATTCAGCGGATAATGTGATACGGCGGAAATCAAGGATTTGCACGCCTTTTGCTTTGAGGACATCCTTCACGAGCTCTTTGCTCTCGCTCATGATATAAGCCTGCTCAACGAGTGTGCTCTCTTTCAAGAACTTATTCAGACGACCTTGAGCGATCATCTCAATTTTCTTAGCCTGTGCAGCGAGGTTAGCCTCTGCCTCTACAGGTACTTTAGCACGGATGTCGCGAGCTACTTGGGCCTGCTCCTCTGTCAGCCAACCCTTGGTGGTGTTGGAAGCGATGTGGTCATCGCTATCGCAGTGAGCGGGGTTCAAACCAGCTTTACGGAGTGCGTTCTCAACAGCTTTGTTGATCTCGTCTTGTTTGGTTTTTTCGATAGCTACCTCGAGCTCATGCTTCTTAACGTCCTCAGCTACGTGATCAGCGTCCAAAGCGATCGGGCTCATAGCAGCTACTTGCATAGAGATACCGTGAACGGTCTCGGGGTCTGCACCAGCCTCTGCAGCAACGAGCGAACTCAGTTTGTTACCAAGGTGGTTGTAAGCGTCTACTACGGGAGCCTCAAGGCAAGCGTAGTCAGCGAGCTCCATCTTCTCACCCGTAACGCCGGAGCGCTCGGTGATGATCTCAGCTACGGTGAAGTTACCGATCTTGAGGTTCTTGAGCTCCTCCTGGGTGCGTACTTTGTTATCCAAAGCAGCGTCGAGGATGAGTTTAACCATGCCTACGAAGTCCTCATTCTTAGCTACGAAGTCGGTCTCGCACTTCACGCCAACGATAGCGCCGAAGTTGTCTTTTACTTTAGCGAGCACGCAACCCTCCGAAGCCTCGCGGTCACTACGTTTTGCTGCGATGGCCTGTCCACGCTTGCGGAGCAAGTCCTTCGCAACCTCGAAATCGCCGTTTGCCTCTTCGAGAGCCTTCTTTACGTCCATCATACCTGCGCCGGTAATATCGCGCAGTTTTTTGATATCAGCTAATGAAACTGCCATAATTATGCCTCCTCTTCTTTAGCTTCTTCCTTAGCCTCTGCTACTTTCTCAGCCTCTGCTTTCGGAGCAGCTTTGCGGATACGTTGGCGACGCTCTTTCGGAGCCGGAGCCTCTGCATTAGCCTGAGCCTCTGCTGCTTCCTCGTCAGCCTTCTCTACCTTACGCTCCTCGAGACCCTCTTTGATAGCCTCGCAAACAGCACCGAGGATTACGTCGATAGCCTTTGTAGCATCGTCGTTAGCGGGGATTACGAAGTCGATATTGTTCGGATTTGAGTTGGTATCTACGATAGCGAAAACAGGGATACCGAGACGGTTAGCCTCTGCTACAGCGATCTTCTCTTTGATCACGTCAACAACGAACACAGCGCTCGGGAGACGAGTCATGTCTGCGATAGAACCAAGGTTCTTCTCCAGCTTCTCGCGCTGACGGCTGATTTGCAGTTTCTCACGCTTGGACATATTATCCATCGTGCCATCAGTAGCCATCTTATCGATCTGGCTCATTTTCTTAACCGCCTTACGGATGGTCGGGAAGTTGGTGAGCATACCACCGGCCCAACGCTCGGTGATGTACGGCATGCCTACTTCCTGAGCACGAGCAGCTACGACTTCCTGAGCCTGCTTTTTCGTACCAACGAAGAGGATCTTACGGCCGCTACGAGCCAAGTTTTTCAATGCCTCTGCTGCCTCTTCTACTTTGATAGCAGTCTTGTTGAGGTCAATGATGTGAATACCGTTACGCTCCATGTAGATGTACGGAGCCATTGCCGGATTCCATTTACGTTTGAGGTGGCCAAAGTGTGCACCAGCCTCGAGAAGTTGATCAAAATTTGTTCTCATTTTGAATTTAATGAATAATGATTAATGATTAATGATTATTTATCCGTTTATCTTTGTTCCAATGCGCACGCGTGTACGTTCATTATTAACACGCGCATAATGGGTATCCATTATTCATTGAACAAAGACAACTGCGGAGTAATTCGTTAAGAAGTCTCCGCAGTTTGGATTTGTTCCAAGTATTAACGTTTACTGAACTGGAAGTGCTTGCGAGCCTTCGGCTGACCCGGTTTCTTACGCTCAACCTCACGAGCGTCACGAGTCATGAAGCCTTCAGCCTTCAGAGCAACTTTGTCTTCCGGATTGATTTTCACCAAAGCGCGAGCGATAGCAAGACGAAGTGCCTCTGCCTGGCCTTTGAAGCCACCGCCATCAAGGGTAACCTTGATATCGTATTTCTCAGCTACGCCGAGCTTGTTCAGCGGCTGGAGCACGATATAGCGCAGGATAGAAGACGGGAAATATGTCTCGATGTCGCGACCGTTGATCACGATCTTGCCGGCACCTTCATTAACGTAAACGCGGGCTACTGCCTCTTTACGACGACCTAATGCATTAACTGTTTCCATGTGCTTCTATTATTTGAGGGTGTTAATATCAATTGCTTTCGGTTGCTGTGCCTGCATGTTGTGCTCTGCACCTGCAAAAATGTACAGGTTGGTGATTTGACGAGCACCGAGACGATTCTTCGGCAGCATACCTTTTACTACTTTGCGAACGAGCTTGTCAGCGCCTTTTGCTTTGAGATCAGCCGGAGTATACTCACGTTGACCACCCGGGAAACCGGTGTAACGAACGTAAACGCGATCGTTCCATTTGTTACCTGTCAGCTGAACTTTGTCAGCATTGATGATGATTACGTTGTCACCACAGTCCACGTTCGGAGTGTAGGACGGTTTGTACTTACCACGCAGCAGTTTAGCTACTTTGGTGCACATACGGCCGAGAATCTGGCCTTCAGCGTCTACAACGACCCACTCTTTCTTAGCGGTCTCTTTGTTGACAGACACTGTCTTGTACGAATTGTATTCCATTAATTTGTTAGTTTTAGGCCGAGCCGACAGACATCTTTACGGTTTTAGGGCTTTCAGCATTCAGCGTTCAACTTTCAGCATTCAGATTCATTTTACTTTCTGATGGCTGATGGCTGATAGCTGACGACTGACGGCTTATTAACACACTGCCCAGCTCGACGATTTATAAATAGGTTTTTACGCGCCTTTCCGCATGCGCGTTATACCCGTTCACGCGAAAAAGCCTGCAAAATTACTACTTTTTTTTGACATGACCAAATTTTTTTGCATTTTTTTGAAATTTTCTATCAATTTTTAGGGATTCAGGAGACACCAAAGAGAGCCAATGGTATTCTGACGGAGTAGAAACTTCATATGATTATTGCAAGATGATTCCAATTATAACCTACTAATAACCTACTAATCACCTACTAATAACCTACTAATAACCTACTAATTGTATACTAGAATACTTATATTTAAGAACAAAGAGATGCAAACCAAAAAATGACATACGCAAAAAATCACACCAAAATTTGCATATATGCAATATTTTTTGTACTTTTGCACGATTTTTGATAGTATGGAAACGAAACGTGAGACATATGAAGCGTTGGTGCCACAGATAGAGGCGCTGGTAAGCGGGGAGACGGACCTGATCGCGAACATGGCGAATGTAGCGGCTGTGCTGCATGCAGCGTTCGGATTCTGGTGGACAGGGTTCTATCGGGTTACAGGTGAGGGGTTACAGGTTACAGGTGAGGGGTTACAGGTTACAGGTGAGGGGTTACAGGTTACAGGGAAAGGGTTACAGGAGTTGGTTTTAGGACCTTTTCAGGGACCGATGGCATGTACACGTATTCCCTACGGGAAGGGCGTATGCGGAACAGCATGGCAACGGGGCGAGACCGTAATTGTGCCTGACGTTCATGCGTTTGCAGGACATATCGCTTGTTCATCGGAGTCGAACAGCGAGATTGTAGTGCCGATATGGCAAGACGGAAAGGTGATAGCCGTGTTAGACATCGACAGCAAGGACTATAACACCTTCGACGAGACCGATAAGATCTATTTGGAACAAATAGCGAAAATAATCAGTAAAACGAAATAAAATGAAAAAGACATTATTCGTATTGATGCTGTCTTTGGTGACAGTGTTTGGTATGGCACAAGGCCATCGCGGTGGTTCGAAAGGTCATGACAGAGGGCATGGAAGAGGTCCCGGTCGAGAGTATCCGCATGAGATGCGTCAAGCACCCTGCGCTACACCCGAGCAGATGCAGTTGGTACTGAAAGTGTTGAACAATCAATCGTTCGACGACAAGAAATTAGAGATCGGTAAGCTCTGCGTAGTACTGGGTCATTTCTGCACGCGCGACTTAGCCCTCATAGCCGAGCAGTTCTCGTTCGACGACAACCGTAAGCAGTTCCTGATCGACGCTTATCCCTATTGCATAGATCCGGAGAACTACTATTCGCTCAAGGAGGTATTCCAGTTCCGCTCGAACTTCGACGAGATGATGGAGAAGACGCATCCGGGTTATAGCCGATAGTTGATTTGAGATTTGAGAGTTTAGTCATAGTTCTGCTGTGTGCACTTGGCGTTCACGCAGCGGTATATACCGGGAAGGTAGTGGACGAGAAAGGGCAACCTATCTCATATGCTACCGTGTATCCGGAGGTGGCACCGGAATTAGGTACAGCCACCAATAACGACGGTATCTTCCGCTTCGAAGCCAATTTGCCTGCTTCTTCCCCTGTCGTCGTTTCGTTTATAGGGTTTGAGAAAGTGGAGGTTACGGGTGACAGGTTACGGGTTAAAGGGGACGCTGCGCTACAGGTGATTGTTCTAAAAGAACAACCGATCGCGCTGCAGGAGACGGTAGTGGCAGCCAAGAGCAGTAAGCAGCGGAACAAACGCAAGCAGATGGCTACTCTACTCCACGCCGTTTATGTGCAACTGGAGAAGGAGTTTCCGGACGAGCCGGCACAATATCAGGTGGTTAGCGACGTTCGGATGACCAGCGGCGAAGCGCAAACGGGTCACGCAGCCGTATGGGGCATGGAGCAGATGATAGCCAATATCGTCGTGCTGCCCGAAGCCGCCAAAGGCGGACGAGACTCCGTACAGTTCCAGGGCCGTTTCTGCAAGCGATTCTTCGACGCCCGTAAGCGTGCTCAGGCGGATTCAATATTAGCCGGTCAGACCTTGGAGCGCTTAGAGAAAGCGCAGAAAGATGTGCCGAAAGGTACGCCGCAGAACTACATGCGTCGGGCAGCCAATGCCGTGGACAGCGGTGTGGTAGTGCATGAAGCGCTGTTCGCGATCGGCAACATGCGCTATGACTTCCAGGAAACGATGAACGACATCAAACACTGGTCGGTGAGCAATGAATCGGAAGGCGAGACAGTACTAACCCACACCCAAAAGGTAAGCAAATACTTAGGCTGCTTTAAGATGACCTTCCAGCGGCATTATATCATCGACTCCCGCACCTACTCCGTTCGTCGGTTCTCGGAGCACGCGGAAGTGAAGGTAGTGATACCTTTTGGTATCAAACTGAACAGCGACCAGTTGCAGATGCTGAATCTGGTGAACATGGACGAGGAGCAGATCAATAAGTTCCGTCTGAAAAGGCTGCGCGGCGCAGTGGACCTGAACACGATCTATCAACGTCGTAACGGCTTGGTCTATACGCAGGAGAAGAATATGATCTTAAATGCCTTTATCGTAGGCAGCAAGAAGACCGAGATCCCGATTCATATTCAGGCGACACAACGGGTGACAGACCTTCAGACGGAAGGCGTGAAAGCGCTTAAAAAGCATCAATTGACGAGGCGCGTAAGGCGCGAAATCGTAGAAATTTACTAAAAAATCACGCAAAGATTTGCATAAATGCAAAAAATGTAGTACCTTTGCAGTCGATTTTGCGGTGTTAGCACATCGGTAGTGCATCGGCTTCCCAAGCCGAGGAGGCGGGTTCGATTCCCGTACACCGCTCCCAAAAAAGATATAGTGGATCGGTCTATCGCGCCGCAAGGTGAGGAAAGTCCGGGCAGCACAGAGCACCGCAACGGTTAACGGCCGTCAGGCAGCAATGTTTGGTCCCTACTACAGAGACGAGTGATGTGAAACGAGTACACTGCGGGCTGCAATTCCAAGTATACCAACGTCTGAGCGCTGCTCGCGTGAGTTGGAGGGTAGGAAGCGAGAGAAGCACGTGGTAACACGCGACTCGAGATTAATGATAGACGCTGCTTCGCAGTACAGAACCCGGCTTATAGATTCACTATTCTTTTTGCGGGAACCGTAAAAGGCACCATGAAGAAATATTCCGAAATATCGCATTTCATGCGTTATGACATGTGGCGACGTACGGCCACAGAGTTCAGGAATCCCGTTCAACGTATCGGATATCTTCTGCTTCGCACGATCGTGCTGGTGGCTCGTGGTTTCACGAGTAAGAACCTGAACAATACTGCCAAGAGTCTTACTTTTTCGCTTACTTTCGCGCTCGTCCCTATCTTAGCTATGGTGATCGCCATCGCCAAGGGTTTTGGTGTGGCGGATACGATCGAGCAATACCTGAACTCTACTTTTCTGGGCGAAGCGGGTATGGTACCTACTATCATGCAGATGGTGGACCGTTATTTGGAAACTGCGCAAGGCGGCGTCTTCATTGGTATAGGTATTCTGATATTGCTTTGGGCGATCTATTCGTTCTTCGAGTCGGTCGAGCAAGCGTTTAACCGTATATGGAACGTCCAGAAAAACCGCTCTATCATCCGTAAATTCACGACCTATATCACGATCGTGCTGCTTATTCCGGTTGGTATGGTCTGCAGCAGTGGTATTGATGTATTTGTCGGATCCTCGATTCTCAACTCGGTCTTCGTTCAGTTCCTGATCAGCTGGGGGTTCTTCACGTGGATTTACATCGCCTTCCCGAACACGCACGTGCGCTTCATTTACGGTCTGATACCCGGTATATTGATGGGTACGCTGTTTAAGTTGCTGCAAATGCTGTCGGTTTATTTGATCGCCATGTTGAGTAGAACAAGTATCGTGTATGGTGCGTTTGCGGCGATCCCTATTTTGATGACCTGGTTGCAATACACGAGCCTCTTGATTCTCATCGGCGCTGAGATGAGTTTTGCGCTGCAGAACAACTCGGAATTTGAGTACGAGCACGACCTGAGTCGTATGTCTCGTCGCTATAAAGACTTCGTGATGCTGTACCTTCTCTCGGTGATTGTAAAGCGCTTTGAGAATAACGAAGAACCTCTTACAGCAAGCGAATTAGCCATTCGCGACAATCTGCCCATTCGTTTAGTGAATCAGTTGCTATCGCGATTAGTGGAGACGAACGTGCTAAATGAAGTGGTAGAAGGCGAAGATGAGGACCGTAAATACCAACCGGCTCTGGATACCCATCAGTTAACAATTGGTAAGGTACTGGACCGCATCGACGAGCAAGGAACAGAGGAGTTTTTGCAGGCGCCTTCTAAAGAGATGTCGGCCTTCTGGAAACGGTATAAGGAGTTGAAAGCGAAGGAAGATGTGCTTGATAAAGTAATGATTAACGAGTTAATGAATTAAAGAGTTAATGATATGAAAAGACACGCGTTATTTTTTGTAGCAGCGATGCTGATGAGTCAAATCGCATGGGCTGCGCCGAAGATTCAACAAGTAGAACCGCTCTGCTGGTGGGCGAACATGGAGACCCCGCTGACAGTCATGTTTCATGGTCAGGACTTAGCAGATGCGGAAGTGAGTGTACAGCAGGTAGTGAACGGCAAAGTGCTGCGCGGCGTTTGCCATGGTTTGGTACCTCGCAGCCAGCACAATGCGGAGAGCCCGAACTACTTATTCGTGGATTTCGGAGTGTTCCAGGCCGGTACATACCGTATCACGCTGAAGAAAGGCAACAAAAAAGCCACCTATGACTATCTGATCGCCGAGCGTCGTGAAGGCAGTCGCGAGCGCAAGAGTTTCACTTCGGCGGATGTGGTTTATCTGATCATGTCCGACCGTTTTGTAGACGGTGATCCGTCAAACAACAGTACAGCGGACACCCGTGAGAAAGCCGACAAAAGTAATGTGAACGGTCGTTGGGGCGGTGATATCCAAGGTATCATCAATAGTTTCGACCATATCGCTAAGTTAGGCTGCACCGCTATCTGGCCGACGCCGATGTTAGGCGACGACGAAGAGGCATGGAGTTATCATGGCTACGCATGCTCGGATTACTATCATATCGACCCGCGCTACGGCACGAACTCGCAATACGCCCAGATGGTACAGATCGCCCATAACAAAGGCTTGAAGATCTTGATGGATATGGTGCCTAACCACTGCGGTTCTGCCCACTGGTGGATGAGCGACCTACCCTACGCCAACTGGATTAACCAATTCGATGAGTTCACGAACACGAACAACTGCTTCACGGCGAACTATGATATCAACGCTTCGGATTTTGACCGTAAGCTCAGTAACCGCGGTTGGTTCGACCATCCGATGCCGGATATGAACTTGGAGAACCCGGACCTGCTGAAATATTTCCAGCAATGGGCGATCTGGTGGGTGGAATATGCCGACTTGGACGGTCTGCGCGTAGATACGTATCCGTATATCGAGAAGAAGCCGGGCAGCGAGTGGCTCAAAGCCATCCGTAATGAGTATCCGAACCTGAATATCGTTGGTGAATGCTGGACCCGTCCGGCTCCTGCTGTAGCATACTGGCAGAGCGGCGCGAAGAACTTCGACGGCTTCGATTCTAACCTGCCTACCGTGATGGATTTCCCAACGGAAGAGGCTATTCGTCAAGCCTTGGAGAACGACGGTAAAGGTTGGGGGAACGGTTTGACCCGCGTCTATGACGCGCTGACGATGGATTACCTCTATGCGGATGTGAATAAACTGCTGACGTTCCTCGGCAACCATGACATGGCGCGTATCACTGATGTGGTGAAGGACAAAGACCTGCGCCGTGTGAAATTGGCGTATGTGCTGTTGGCTACGATGCGTGGTATTCCGCAAGTGCTGTACGGCGATGAATATGCGATGACTTCGGCAAGCGAAGACCCGAGTAACCACAGTTATCTCCGTGCTCCCCTCCCGCAAGGCGACGAGGTAACACCGGAAATGCAGGATATGTTTGATTTCCAAAGCAAACTCTTCCAATGGCGTAAGAATGAACCGGTGCTGCATACGGGCAAGACGATGCATTTCTTAGCACGCGATAACACCTATGCGTTCTTCCGCTATGATAAGGAAAGTGCGGTATTTGTCTTCGCCAACGCTTCGGATCAAGTGCGCGTAGCTCCGACGGAGAACTACGAAGAGATCCTAAGTCAATACAATCCGGTAGGTATCAATCCGCTGACAGGTGAGACGGTTGATCTGCGTCGTGCAGACGTGGCCGCTCCGGCACTAAGTACGATTGTTGTGAAGTTGCATAAGTAAAGTGGAAAGTTAAAAGTGGAAAGTGGAAAGAAGATTCATAAACTCTGTCCTCGCTGCGGGGCAGAGTTTATTTGTACCCACGATGCGTTTTGTCAGTGTGTGGGTATTACATTAAACGAAAAAGCGCGCGCCTACTTGCGCACGCATTATTCGGATTGTCTTTGCAGAAAGTGCTTACAGGAAATTTCTAGCCAACTAAGCGACTAGTACAAGTGCTCCGCGAAATGCAGCGTAGAATCGGGGGCGTTATTCAAAATATGAATGACGTCCTCGAGCATTTCTTCGGGGTGTACTACCCCACGCTCCCAGAAATTATTCGCTCCTCCGGGCAGTTGTTGTTTGCGCCAGTTATAGACCCGTCCGTTCTGATAGGCCTTAAACCAGGTATGTTTCTCGTCCATCTGCGCCAATTCCGCCATACTGTTTCCTCCGGCTCCCACCCATACGTCTGCCTCACCAAAATAATGCAAACAGTCCTCTACCGTCAAGGGAATGGAGGTCTCGCGGTCGTTCTCATAGAACGGATAGACCGCCCCGGCATCCTTAAAGAGATAAGCCAGATAGTTCTTGCCGGAAGGAACGTACCATGTGCCACGAAAATTGTTACCACTCATAATTTTCGTGGATTGGTCATTAGAGATTGAAGATTTTAGATTTGTTAGTTTTTCATACTTCATCTCTACCTCATTAAAGATGCTATCCGCTTGAGGAAGTCTACCGGTGAGGGCCCCGAGGACACGAATCCATTCAGCGCGCGCGAGAGGTGAACTCTCCTGCCATTCGTTGATATAGATGATAGGTACACCAAGTCGCTCTAAGCGCGCAGCTTCGAGGTTATCGTACTGACCATAGTTAACCGCCAACAAGATATCCAGATTGCCTTGTAAGACGCGTTCAGCACTCGGTTTCATAGAGTCCCCGAGGTCGATCTCATCGCCTTTAACCGGCGTATAGATGAGTTCAGGGTTACATACTGCGGCCAGGCACTCCATGGCATCAAGTGCATAGAGAAAGCCGACCTGCACCGTGCTCATCGTTCCGAGTCGACGCATCGGTGTTTTGACGCACAGACGTTGATATGGTTGAAAGACCTCCACGATTGTACCCGTATCCGTTGGCGTGATCTGAAAACCTGTAGCGTACTTGTTGCCGACAGGTACAGTCCCCTGCTTCGTGGACTGCTTGGCGCAGCCCACGAAGACCAAGGAACAAAGAATAAAGATCAAAGATCTTTTCATTATTTCGCACCGAGATTGTCGATACAGAAATAAGTCGGGGTATTCAGACCCCAGTCGCCCGTACGGCTACCCGTCATAGTAAAGAAGATAGCGTCAACTGTACCGAGTTGCTTGAGATCCACATAGGTCCATTCGGTAACGATGTTCTTACCCTTAGCGAGGTAGAACTCCACTTCCGTATCCACTACCTTACCATCCAAAGAACCGCCGATGTGCAGCAACAGATAATCGTCATCACCAAACGGATCACCTGCAATCGCATCACCGTACTTCATGGAGTTGTACGCGTACGTGTTGTTGCATACATACATACCCTGAACAACAGCCGGAGTCTTGAGCTTGATAGCATTTCCGGAGAAACCATCCTCATACCAAACGACATAGTTTTTACCGCCCTTTGCACCGCCGGCAATAGACTTGTAAGCGTCCTTGTAGTCCTTAAACGTGGTGTCGGTGATGTTTGTAACAACAGCGCCGGTTACATACGTACCACCATAAGCAACAGTTTGTGAGAGCTCATAGTTACCACTTGCTAATAAAGCAGTCGTGTCCGTAGTAAAAGCCAAGTAACTTTGCGGAGCAGCAGGGCTGATAGCAGCCTCTTCAAAAGTAGCAACCGTCTTGTCTTCTACATCGTAGTTGGGTTGACAAGCTGCAAAAGTCATAGCCAATGCAGCTACAAAAAGAATTGATTTTTTCATTTTGTTTGTTGTTTAAATTGTTAATAAATGTTAATTAATTATAGTTGGATAAACTAACTTTTTGTTGCAATGTAAGTCAATGGCACCTGCCACTTCCGTACTCAGTTCTCCGGTCGTCTCAAGGATCTCATCCACGGCATTATAGACACGAACGAAATCAATGGTCGACAGACTGACGGGATGTCCGTCCGCATCTACTGCCCACGAAATATCAAAAGACGTACCCTCGATGTCACTGTTCGGTTTATTATCCACATAGCCAAAGTCCAAAATACGCTGTATGTTCTGGCCGCCGATAACAACCGACTGAGACGGAAGGAGAGCACCGGTAAGGGTATATTCATCCGTTTTTATCCACTCCGGATAATAGGGATGCTGATGGAAGGTGTTTTGAACCGTGTCGCTCTCTCGCGTATAGGTACGCGATACGTGATGCTGTGTTTTAGGGTCGTCATACAGACAGCCCTTGAGTTCATACCATGCATCGTCAGGCAGACCGTTCTTGTTGTCATCGCAACTGACAAGTACGATACCCGGTTCAGAACTGCCGTACTCAGTAGAACCCGCCATATAAAAGGCATTGCCGAGGATTTGAATGTCGCGACCGTCTTTATTCTCGACCGCATGGTCAAAACCGAAGGTGATATACCCACCCCAGCCTCCTAAGGACACCATGCCTCCGGCATTATTAGCGATGGCCTGTTCGCACTTGCGGCACATACGCTGCGCATCGTCTCCTTCCTCGTATTTGGGCAACTCGTTCACAAACTGCCCCATAGCAGGCAGATACTCATAGACACGAGTGATATACGGCGATTTGGTCGGCGGTTCAGGAACCGTATCTCCATGGATATCATAAGCGCCCGTCACACGGCATAGATGGCCCGGTATATCACCCGTCCTGGCACACCAGTGCTCCCGCCCGTCGTAGCTAAAGCAATGCAGCACACCGGACGAGACGTAGTTCTTGGCATCCGTGATATAAAGCGCATCGGCCGTAGCCAAGAGTCCATAGGGATTCTCAAAGTCCGGGCTCTGTTGGAAGTCGAACGTAGAAAGTTGATAGTCGATGGTCGAAATGGTATTTAACGTATTCTGTTCGTTGTCTATGACGTAAGCGGTCGATCCCTGAATAGAGATATTGGAACAGGGAGTGAGGATACGTTGGATTACCGCTTCATTCTGCAGCACTACTACCTGCGGTGCAGTCTGGTTATAATTGCCTTGGCAGCACACCCAAAGATGCTTTTGGTCATCTACGCGCAGACGCGTGGGGTTCAGTCCCACTACCACTTTGCGCAGTTCCGTAAACGAATGTAGATCAATCACCGACATCGTCGAGTCATAACGATTGATGAGGTATCCGCCGGAGTTGACCACATAGAGTTTATCGTCCACGACAACCAACTCATCGGGTTGATGGCCCACTTTGACCTCACGGGTGATCTCCAGCGAAGCCGTATCCACTTCAAAGACCGATCCTAACAGGTCGGCATCAGCCACACTGCCCACATACGCACTAACATACATCTTATCGCCATGAAAAGCCAGATAGCGGCAGTTAGGGATATCCACTTGACCGATATGACGCGCCTTGGCATCCATCACTTCCACTTTATGCGAACAGTTAATGACCGCATAGAGTCGATTGCCATAGGCCACCAAGTCATTGCCCACATCGCCTAATTCCTTCAACTGCGTCGGATTCTGCGCGCCGTACCAATTGCTATAATACTCTCCGTCCTCAAGATTGATGTAATCCAGACGGGCTTTGTTCGAACCCATATTGCCTTCGCAGAGCACGTATAACCCACCCTCACGCACTTCGTCAGTGATGTGCGTTCCGATGGTCGGATAGATGACTTCGTCACCTCGACATCCCAAGAAAAGCAAGGAACAAAGAACAAAAGTTAATATCTTATTGCAACGGTGCATCGTACGTTTTGTTTAGGCATCGGATAGTTCTGAATGACTTCAAAATCCTGTCCGAGCAAGTTATTTATTTCTACGTTGGCTTTCAGCCATATCGGTTGTTTGTTCTGATCCGCCCTCAGTTGCCACTCTCCATAGAGCGATATATCATGCGTGTACCAAGGCTGCACATAGTTATAGACGATATTCTCCTGCTGGCTATAGCGTTCTCCTACATAGACGAAGGAATAGTTGAATCCATAGCGGTCCCCGCGCTTGCTTTGCCACTCAAGTCCCAGTACGCCACTGCCGCTATGCCAAGGTATATACGGTATCTGATGGCCATAATAGCTGTCACTCGGATTGGTCACATCGATAGCGGTTTGGTAAGTATAGTTGAGTCGCGTACGCAGCACAAAACGCAGCGGCAGGTAGAACGACATATCCGCATGCGCATCGACGCCATTGATCTTCACCGTACCGAGGTTCAGCATCGTCCAGCGGAACTGCTGCCCCTTCGGATAAGCAATGATCTTATCGGTCACACGATTGTAATAATACGAAACGGCTGCAGCTATTTCGTAGCCGAAATCATTGGCGACGGATGATTTGTCATTGGTGATTTTATAGGCCAGTTCGACGGAGTGCTGACGGGCCAACTCCGGCCGTAAGTTGGCATTGCCTAAGTCCGTATAATAGAGGTCGTTAAAAGTAGGATAACGATAGCTCTGCTTATAGAAAGCGTTGATACTGAGGTCAATAGCCGGATACGGACGGAAAGACAGGAAAAGTCCGGGAGTCACCTTGGGTGAATTTTTGATTTCTGATTTTTGATTGATGATTTGGGTCATCAGGACCGAAGCCTGTAGCCGCAGATATTCCTTGATATTAAAGGCCGTAGCGGCACTAAGCCAGTGGCTATGTCGCGCGAAGCGCTCATCGGTCACTCCGCTCACCAACTCATCTTTGCGCAAGGTATTATATTGGTAGTCATATGCCACCGACAGATCCCACCAATTGAAGACCTGCACCTTATTCGCCAAGGAGAGATACACCTCTTGCTGCAGGTATTTATTATCCGCAGGCAGCAGGCGCTCATCATAGTTCTTATAATGCGTGAAATCATTGGCGTACTTGGCTAATAACCGTGTACTCCAGCGGCCAAACCACTCGTCTTGCCACTGGCCTTGCACAAAGGTATTTCGATCCCATAGACGCTCTCCATTGCGCCACACATTATTGACGATTGCACCCGGTATACCGCGTTCGGAATAGTAGTTATACGCATGCAAGCGCCAGAAACCGGTCGTGCGATAGTAATGATGTAGACCCAGTTCCGTACGGACGGCATTGATATCGCCGTTTTGACGAATTGCCGTCGTGTCATAAGCCGTCTCACCGGACGGGAACACCCGTTTATAACGGAAGGGATACTTACCATCCGAATATACATACTCGACATCAAGGGTCATCGAGAGGTTGTCTATCAACTTGATATCCACTCCCACACTCGGATTCGCTAAAGCAAAGGAGCCGAAGCGCATCTTAGCACGCACGTGCACACGCTCGTCCTCCTTGAAATAAGGTTTACGCGTCGTGAGATAGACATTACCGGCCGCACCGAACTCACGGGCGGACTGAAAGATATCGGATTTCTGACCGTTATAGAGCTGGATCTCATCCATGTTATCCAACGAGAAACGCCCTAAGTCCACTTGCCCGTTCTGGGCATTGCCAAGTTGAATACCATTATAATACACCGCCGTATGTTGGCTTCCCATCGACCGCACATTGATCGTCTTAATACCTCCTACTCCGCCGTAGTCTTTGAGTTGAATACCCGAGAAATACCGCAGTGCATCGGCTACAGACAGGGCGTTGAGGCGCTCCAATTCAATGCCTTTGAGCGCCTGCGGAACGATGATATCTTTGGTCAGGGCACGCGCTGTTACCTCCACTTCCTCCATCTGGAACTGGCGGTATAACGAGTCTAACTCTGCGTCGTCTATCGCGAACACAGAGTTTGCACAAAGTGCAATCAATAGTATGAGAAATAGTTTTTTTATCATTGTTCGTCCTAATCCAGGAGGACTTACCAATAGTGCAAAGTGCAAGCGATCTGACTTAGGCCGTTCGGCCATCACAGTTGCCGGTCAGTCCGGGATTCTCACCCGAGTTCTCTTGCTACGCTTTGTCGTTATTTTTTAGCAGGTTCTGTTGTTAAATCAATTCCAAGTTTCTTAAAGGTTCTCCAATCCGCCTCTTTAAGCATCACCGTGGAGTGCGCTTGACAGCCCTTCAGCAGCGGCAGGGTCTCCAGCGCATTGCGACAGTTCTCGTCGTGTAACGAGAGCACCGAAAGTGCTACCAGCACCTCATCCGTATGCAGACGCGGGTTCTGACCATGCAGATAATTGATCTTGGTCTGCTGGATCGGTTCAATGATCTCCTGCGGTATAAGACGCAAAGAATGATCAATCCCGGCCAACTCCTTCATCGCATTCAATAGCAGAGCTGCCGACGAGCCTAACAGTTCACCCGCTTCGGCCGTGATAATTCGTCCGTCCGGCAGTTCAATAGCCGCCGCATGAGCAAAAGCTCCGTCATTCAACGCACCCGTCAAAGCGCGCCGCTCACGCGCAGCCACCGTCGTACGACGATAGGCCGTATTGATACCCACCTGCTGCTGAAGCAGCGCCAGTTTCTTCACTTCCGCATCATTGCACTTACCGTTCGCTAAATGACACAATGCTTGGAAATAACGCCGTATGATCTCCTGTTTGCTGGCTTCACGCACTGCCTCATCGTCACTGATGCAGAATCCGACCATGTTCACGCCCATATCCGTAGGCGACTTATAGGGATTATGCCCGTAGATGGAAGTAAAGAGGGCATCGAGCACAGGATAAATCTCAATATCGCGATTGTAGTTCACCGCTGATTTGCCGGTGGCCTCCAGGTAGAAAGGATCGATCATATTCACGTCTTGCAGGTCTGCCGTTGCTGCCTCATAAGCGATATTCAAGGGGTGCTTGAGCGGTAAGTTCCAAACCGGGAAAGTCTCGAACTTCGCATAGCCGGCATCGCGACCATGCGCATGCTCATTATACAACTGACTCAGACATACCGCCATCTTTCCGCTGCCCGGACCCGGAGCTGTCACCACTACCAAAGGACGGGTTGTCTCGATATAATCATTCAAACCAAAGCCCTCCGGCGAAGCTATCAAATCCACATTATGCGGATAGCCGTCAATGATATAATGATAATAAACCTTGATGCCTTTTCGCTCCAGACGCTGGCGGTATGTATCAGCCGAACGCTGTCCGGAATAGTGGGTAATGACTACCGAAGATACACAAAAGCCACGTTTGGTAAACTCTTCGCGCAGACGTAGCACGTCTTCATCATAGGTAATACCCAAGTCCTGACGCACCTTATTACGCTCGATATCTTCCGCCGAAAGGACGATGATAATCTCCATGGAGTCCTGCAGTTGCGTAAACATACGCAACTTACTATCGGGCAAGAAACCCGGCAGAACACGACTCGCATGCATATCATCGAAGAGTTTACCGCCTAACTCCAAATAGAGCTTGTTGTTAAACTGCCCTATTCGTTCGCGGATATGCTCCGACTGAATACGGATATATTTGTCGTTATCAAAAGCCAATGCCATAATTGCACATTATTTTATATCACGCGCTTACGCGCATACGTGATTAGTCTTTCTGGTTTTGCTGCGACTCCTCATCGTCCTCATCGTGATGGTAGTACTGATAGGAACGATAAGCCTTGTCGTCCTTCACCAGTTTGCTGTAGATCTTACCGTACAGTTTACCGTATCGCTTTGAACGACTGTTGTTCTCGCCATAACCATAGCCGTAGCCGCCATAGCCACCATAACCAAGGTGACCGTATCCATAGCCGCCGTAGCCACCATAGCCGTAGCCGTAGCCGGAGCCATAGGAGTGACGACCGCTCGTCGGGATATCCGAGAGAACTAACTGCACTTTCTCCGGCGAGTCTACTACTTCGGCCATCTGCTCAAGTGTCTGCTTGCAGAACGATTTATTGGTCTGCATACAACGGATCACGAACAGACACATGTCGGCTTGCTCAATGATAGCATATGCATCAGGCACCAAACCGATCGGCGAGGTATCCATGATGATGAAATCATATTCCTGACGCAGATCATTCAGTAGTTCCGATAATTTATCTGCATGAACGAGTTCACCCGGGTTCGGAGGAATTGTACCTGCCCGCATGAAATCAAATCCAAACGGAGTATCCTTTACGAGAATATCACTCAGTTCGCAGTCGCCGATCAGATAGTTCGACATACCGCTTCCGTTCTCCAAACCGAGTTTGGTATGAATATTCGGTTTACGGAGGTCGAGGTCAATCAGCAACACTTTCTTTCCCGTCATCGCATAGAGCGCCGCAAGGTTGGTGGATAAGAACGTCTTACCATCACCTGACTCCGTAGAAGTGATACAAAGCGTCATCTTCTCTTTCCTGCGTAGCACGAACTCTATACGCGTTCGAATGGCTCGCATCATTTCCGCATAACTGGAGCGAGGTGAAGCGCGCACCAGCGTCGGGTTCTGGCTCTTTGCGTGACGGAGCGTACCGATGAGGCGGAAGAATTTCAGTTTCACAACATCCTTCGGCGAACGAATCTTATTGTTGAGCAACTCACTCAAGATAATTAGCAAGGCCGGGATCAAGAAACCGATAATCAAATACTTGGAAGTAGTCTTCGACTTCGCCTTGGCATTCATGATAGCCGTCGTACGGGCTTTATCCATGATCGAGTTATCCGGCGTATTCGAAGCCTTTTGAATCTCGGCTTCTGCACGCTTCTGAAGGAAGAAAGTATAGTAGTTATCGTCAATACGATAATTACGCTCGATAGCTACCATCTGAAGTTCTTTCTCGGGCAGTTTCTTAATCTCCCGTTCTGCTTCAGCATAACGCCTGCTAAGGTCCTCTTTCTCTATCTTGAGCGAAGCTCGCATCGAAGCGACAACCTCTCCTATCGCCGTCTTGACATTCTCAATATCCTTGGAGTATTTTGCGTAGTACACGTTTTTCTCCGTTAACTCACCGCGTTGAATACGCAGGTCATTGAGCTGCTGTACCAAGCCCATCAAAATAGGTTCATTTACACCCATTGTCGTCGGCGCAATGACAGCACCGCTCTCGATATTGGTGTTGATATAATTGATGAGGTAGTCAAAATAGGTCTCACGCAAGCGCAACTCCAAGGCTTTCTGGTCATAGCTGGAAACCATACCCATCAACTGTCCTGCATAGGAGTTCACATCAACAAACTTGTTCTCTTGACGGAAATCTGTCATCGCACCCTCGCTCTGTTGCAAAGAAGACTGCAAACTCTCCAACTGCTCGTTGATGAAGCGAATCGAGTTCTCCGCCACTTCATTTTTCTGCTCCAGGTTCTGCAACAGGTATATCTGAGCCAACTTATCAATGAACTCGCAGTCGCGTGCCGGCACTTCGCTCACCAAAGAAATAGCCAATACGGTCGATCCCTCCGTCACAAAGGACAGCGAGACTCGGCTCATGAACTCATTGACGAGGTCTTCATGCGACCGGAAACGGAAGTAGATCTTCGAGTTGTTCATATACTCCGTCGGCCATATCGTGATATCGAACAGCGAGCACGAGATCGGTTCTCCATAGTGCGCATCAATCTCCAGCGGTAGCGACTCATCGGTAGACGATATATGCATCATGCCGTCTTCACGGAAGGTCACCTGATACATGGTTCCATACGCACGGGGATCCAAACGGGTGTATTCCACCAGTATAGGCGTCTGACGATATAACTGACGCGTCTTAAAACGGCCTTGCGTGATATACTCCACATTCATGAAGGGCAAAGAGTCCACTACCCGACTCATCAAATCATAAGAGGTCAACATGATCATCTGATTGTTGACGTTCTTAAAACCGGCATCCACACCAAAGCCCTGCATCAGTGCCATGGAAGAGCCATAACTATTACTCTCCTTGATGACGATTGTTCCTTGCGAGAGATAGGATGGAATCCAGCGACGGTTCTTCAGCATCGCCAGACCTAATGCAATCGCTATAGCAATCACAAACAGATACCAATAATGCAAGAAGGTAAACAGCCACTCAATGGGGTCGAACTTCATCGAACCCTCTTCGTCATCTCCTTGCGAGGGATCTTGCTGATAATACTGTTGATTTCCGGCCTGGTAATAATTGCTATTACCGCCCGCCTGATAATACTGATTGTTTCCACCCGGGGTATAATACTGATTGTTACCACCGGGGTTGTATTGGTTATTGTTATTCATAGCTTATTTGTAGATAACGGCTACGTAATTAAGCACCGTTGTTAATAATGCGACACTGCTTGTGATCAGACTGATGAAGCCCGAGTAGTTGTTTACGGTATAGAAACTATTTCGCTCACGGGCGACATAAATCACATCATTAGGATAAATATAATAGTACTTGGAATCGATTAAGGAGTTGGTTCGCATATCGAACTCTAAGATCTCCGGCTCTTCTCCATTTCCACGAGGACGTATGATTCGTATATGGCGACGATCACCACTATTCATCACATCACCCGTCATGGCAAGCGCCTGGAAGATATTCATCTTCTCCTTATAGATATAATACTGGCTGGAGTGCGCATCACCTATCACCGAGAAATACTTGTTATACAGCGCCAACTTCACATCCGCATCCGGTATAATCTCGCGGAAAGCATCGCGTAAAGTCTCTTGCGCCTCTTGCTCCGTCAATCCCTCTATCTTTACCGGCTTGAGGAACGGGATATCTATCGTTCCATCCGGATAGACACGATATGAGTTCGCATACTGGGTGCTAATACTCGAGTTATTGGATCCTAACATCTTACTCATCGTCTCGTCCATCGTTATGAGACGATAGATGATCTCGTCATTCACACGGATTCGGTAAGGCTCATATGCCACGCTGTCGTACTGAGGCAGTTTGTTATGCTTGTTCGGTTCTTGCAGATAGCCTATTACGCGATGGGTGTAGCAACTGCTCATCAAAACGGCCACCAGACCGACCAAAATCATTCGAATCGTTCTCATTGTCCGCCTCCTTCCCCTTTATTTCCGTAGTATTTGTTGACGTGGTTAATACCCGTCTGAACAATCGAATAGATGAAGACACCAAACGATATCGTAGCAGCCGTCACACTAATGACCGAGGTCACGTGGTTGATACCGAAGCTATAACCCGGTATCTGACGAATATAGATGATATCGTTCGGTTCAATATAATAGAACTCCGAGTTCACAATATCTTTCGATCGAACATCAAAAGTCTTAATGGTCGTCACGCCGTTCTTCTCACGCACAAGTTTAATCTCCTTGCGGCTATTGAACTCACGTAAGTCTCCTGCCATCGCCAACGCCTCGAAGATAGTCATCTTATCCTTTGAGATTGAATAACGTCCGCTTTGTGCTCCGATAATAGAGAAGGAACGGTTGACAATATTCACTTCCACGGAGATGGTCGAATATCCGGGCATCTCTTTGAGCAAAGTACTCAACTCCTTTTCCAGTTTATGCTTTACCTCTCGCGTTGTACATCCTAACACATGCACTTTCCCTATCGTCGGGAAGTCGATAAATCCTTCTTCGTCCACCAGATAGGTGTATAATTCATACGAACCTCGGGTATTCCCTTGGCTCATTTGTTGACGCATCTGTGATGCGCTACTTCCTCCCGCATTATACATTTTCTGGATTTTCTCGTCCAGCGAATATACGTACACATACAATCGGTCGCCTATTCGCACTTGATAATCCTCGTAACTCAATGTATCCGCATAACTCGGGATATATCGGTCAGGATCCTGCATGTAGTTCACTTTCCGCGCCGTCACACAAGACGCAAGCGCAAAGCCCACTAAAGCCAGAAATAATATGTTTTGGATTTTTCTCATTTTCTCATTTATACATTTTCTCAATTTCTCCTGCCCCTACAGGGGAAGGTCGGGAAGGGGCTTACCTTTTTTCATCCCATCCAAAAGGATGTTTTGCCAGTGGCAGTTTAGCCAGCGGATGGTAATCGCCCACTAATCCGATGGGTTCGCTATGGCGAATCTCCGCTACGGTTTCGATGCACGGACGTGCTTCAGAAATACGGAAACCGTTGCCGGCCAATATCTGCTTATAACTCTCGGTATGCAACTCCGTGAAACCGGCAGAGAATTCAAACTCTTCTCCGTCGATATTCAACGTACGGTACGTCCGTTTCTCGCCTTGCACCGCATTAGCCGGCAGACAAGCCGCGTTGATACTCAGGAAGTAACGCACACGCGCCTTCTCCAACTCCAGATATCCGGCCACGCGATCAAAACTCATCACATGAACGATATTTTTCTTCACCGGTCCAAAGATCCACTGTAACATATCATAGAAATGCACACCAATATTGGTAGCTATACCGCCACTCTTGTGCACGTCTCCTTTCCAACTTGCATAGTACCAGTTTCCGCGACTCGTGATATAGGTCAGGTCCACATCGTAGATCTTATCCTTCGGTCCTTTGTCCACTTTCTCCTTCAGCGCCCGAATCTTATCGTGCAGACGCAATTGCAAAATCGTATACGCCTTATGCCCCGTCTCCTTCTCCAACTCTACCAGATTATCGATATTATACGGATTCAGCACTAACGGTTTCTCACATATCACATCGCATCCCAGACGCAGACCATAGCGAATAAACGCATCGTGCGTGTAGTTCGGCGTACAAATAGACAGCCAATGCAACGGGTTATTGGTTCGCATCTGCTTCGAGCAGAATCGGTCAAACTGCTCATTTTCCGTAAAGAAAGAGCAATCCGGGAAACTGCTGTCCAATCGTCCCACGCTATCGAACTTATCATAAGCCACTAACAGGTTGTTGCCCGTATCAGCAATCGCCTTAATATGTCGCGGCGCTATATATCCCGCGGCTCCAATCAATCCAAAATTCATCATATCAACAATCGCTTTATGCTGTTTTTTATGGTTTGTAGTATTTCTTCTTTCTTATTTAGAATTGCATTATTTGTCCATCGTTGCGGATGGGTGGTGATCATCACATGGGCCGGCAAAAGACCCTGATTAATCGCATCTATCAATTCCGGCGTCGTATGCCATGTCAGTCCGGATGCCGTCCATTTGTCTTGAAATTCAGGTATCTTATCGCGACGGGAAACCTGATATCCGTCCCAACAGCGACCGGTATCTGTCAAATAGAACACATCGCTGAAATCCGTATCCAGATACGGTTCTCCGATTATTCCCAACTCCTTGTAGTCATACGTCTTCCAAAGATCCTTGTTATCGTACTTGCTGGTCGGCGAACCGTGCATACAGATCGTCTCTACAGCATAGTAATAACGAAAATATTCCAGCCAACTCGTGAAATGCGAATACGCTTTCTCCGCGTTACCCTTACAAAGACTCATATCCTCGTAGTGATAGCCTATCTCATGGCCTAACTGCACGATTGCACGAATCACATCCGGGTTATTGCTCTCTCTCCCCACACGGAAATAATAACTTGCCTTCACACCTGTCGAACGTTCTATCTGTGCCGTTCTAAGGCTATTTTTCGGACGAGCATCTACATCGTGACGAAGGATAATATACTTACCCTTTTTCTTCTCTCCCTTCGACTTGCAGTACTGCGCAAAGGTAATAAACTCATACCCCTGGCTCTGCAGCGTCTCTATCAATTCCCGATATATGTCTAAACTAAAGTCTCTCATTCTTCATTCTTCCTCACCCGCCTTAGCGATATGTTCTCAATCAAAAACGTTCTTTTGCGGATGGGGCCCGCAAAAGCACGAGCGGGGGGCACCGCGTTTTTTGATGAGAAGCATTCGCTATTTTTACCTCTCTGCACGCATCGGATTATTTAAAAAATCTTTATATGCTAAGCGTATTCCCTCTTCCAACTCGGTCTTATACGTCCATCCCAACTTGGTTGCTTTACTTACATCCAGCAACTTACGCGGCGTACCGTCCGGACGAGTCGTATCCCAAAGGATCTCGCCTTCGTAGCCTACCACCTTCGCCACCAACTCCGTCAACGCCTTTATCGTCAACTCCTTACCCGTTCCGGCATTTACCGTCTCATTACCCGAGTAGTTATTCATCAGGAACACGCACAGGTTCGCCAAATCGTCCACATAAAGGAACTCTCTTAAAGGACTTCCTGTTCCCCAGCACGTCACACTCTTTGCCCCACTCTCTTTTGCCTCGTGAAAACGTCTGATCAACGCAGGAAGTACATGGCTGTGCTCCGGATGGTAGTTGTCGTTCGGACCGTACAGATTCGTTGGCATCACAGAAATATAATCCGTCCCGTATTGTCTATTCAAAAACTCGCAATACTTCAAACCGCTGATTTTCGCCAAAGCATATGCCTCATTCGTCTTCTCCAACTCACCCGTCAACAAACAACTCTCCTGCATGGGCTGCGGAGCCATACGCGGGTAAATACAACTTGAACCCAAAAACTCCAATTTCTTCACCCCGTTCTTCCACGCCGCATGGATCACGTTCATTTCCAGAATCATGTTATCGTACATAAAGTCCGCCAAATGACGCTCATTAGCGATAATTCCTCCCACTTTGGCGGCTGCCAAGAACACATACTCCGGCTTCTCCGTTTCAAAGAAACGCTCCACATCCTCCTGACGGCACAAATCCAATTCTTTGTGCGTACGAGTGATGATATTCGTATATCCCTGACGTTGCAATTCCCGCACAATGGCACTTCCCACCATGCCTCTATGCCCGGCTACATAAATTTTTGAATTCTTTTCCATAACTGCTTAAACTCGTTTTTAGACTCGCGTAAGACTCGCGTAAGACTCATGTAAGACTCATGTCGTATCCCGCACCACCCTATATATACATAAATGTATATATTCCGTGATTTTGGTTTTATTTAACTATTCCCTTCTCCAAATACTCGGCCAGATTGAAGTGTTCACGAGTCACTTTCTGCATATCATGCTTCACCATCAGCTCTACCAACTGCTCGAAACTCGTGCTCTGCGGATTCCAGCCCAACTCTTTCTTCGCCTTCGTCGGATCACCTAACAGATTCACCACATCCGTCGGACGATAGAAATCAGGACTGACTGCTACAACCACCTTACCGGTCTTGACATCAATTCCCTTTTCATCGATACCCTTACCTTCCCATCGCAACTCAATACCCGCATGGTGGAACGCCAAGGTCGCAAACTCACGAACACTATGCTGAACACCCGTAGCGATCACAAAATCCTCAGGCGTCTCATGCTGCAGAATCAACCACATACACTCTACATAATCCTTCGCATAACCCCAGTCGCGCAAACTGTCCAGATTGCCCAGATACAAGCAATCCTGCATTCCTTGCGCGATACGAGCGGCAGCCAATGTGATTTTTCTCGTCACGAACGTCTCGCCGCGGCGCTCACTCTCATGATTAAACAAGATACCCGAGCAGCAGAACATATTATATGCCTCGCGGTACTCTTTAATGATCCAATAACCGTACAACTTGGCTACGGCATATGGACTATACGGATGGAACGGAGTCGTCTCACTCTGAGGCACTTCCTCTACTTTTCCGTACAACTCACTCGTCGAAGCCTGATAGATCCTACATTTTGCCTCTAAGTGGTTCGTTCTTACCGCTTCCAAGATACGCAGTACACCTACTGCATCTACATCCGCTGTGAACTCCGGAGCATCGAAACTGACCTGCACATGGCTCTGGGCCGCCAGATTATAGATCTCATCCGGCTGCACTTTTCCCACCAATTTCACAAGCGACATCGAGTCACTCATATCGGCATAGTGTAAGTGAAAATGAGGTGTTCCCTCCAAGTGAGCAATTCGCTCGCGGAAATCAACTGAACTACGGCGAATAATACCGTGAACCTCATACCCTTTGGCTAATAAGAACTCGGACAAGTAACTTCCATCTTGCCCCGTTACACCTGTTATTAATGCTACTTTACTCATAAATTCACAAAAATTCGCGCAAAGGTACAACTTTTTTTTTATATACGCAAGCCCGCGCGCAAAAAATTCTTTAAAAAGTGTCAAATTGCCCTAAAAATGAATTTCTTTTAACTTTCCACTTTCCACTTTCAACTTTTATTACTACCTTTGCATGCCATTTTGTGTGCAATGAAGAAAGAAGGAAACATAGAAGTCATCGGAGCTCGGGTGCATAACCTGAAGAATATCAGCGTCTCTATGCCCCGAAAACAACTCACAGTCATCACAGGCTTGAGTGGCTCAGGTAAGTCGTCGCTTGCTTTCGACACCATTTTTGCCGAAGGACAACGACGCTATATGGATACCTTCTCTTCCTATGCTCGCGGTTTTATTGGCCAAATGCAGAGGCCGGATGTCGATAAAATAACAGGTCTCAGTCCGGTCATTTCCATTGACCAAAAAACGACCACAAAAAACCCGCGCTCTACGGTCGGAACAATCACCGAAGTATACGATTTCGTTCGTCTGCTATTTGCACGCGCCGGAGTTGCCTATTCTTACCTTTCCGGTAAGCCTATGGTGCACTATACGGACCAACAAATTATCGACCTCATCATTCGAGAATACGCAGGGAAGAAGATTCTCCTTTTAGCTCCGCTAATCAATGCGCGAAAGGGGCATTATAAAGAACTTTTCGAGACTATTCGCAAGAAGGGATTTTTACTCGTTCGCGTGGACGGAGAAGTGCGGGAGATTGTAGCCGGAATGAAGCTCGATCGGTATAAAACGCACACCATAGAAGTGGTCGTTGATCGGCTTAAACCGAAGGCGGATGGCAATGAAGAGGACATCCGTCGTTTGCGGCAGTCCGTCGACCGCGCGATGACACAAGGAAATGGTATCATGCTCATCTCCGAAATCGATGATTCCACCCCGCAAGCGGAGAACGGCGTCAAGATGCGCTACCTTAGTCGCAACCTCATGTGCCCGGACACAGGTCTTTCTTACATGGATCCTGCGCCGCACACCTTCTCCTTCAACTCTCCAGCCGGTTGGTGCCCGTGCTGCAAAGGATTAGGAAAAATCAAAGCGGAAAGCCTCCAGGTCGATAAAGAAGAAGTGGATGAAATCATCCAAGACGAGAATTGGTACGAACAGTTATTGCAACTCACTTCTGCACAAACCGACGAAGAAGAGACGGAAGAGAAAGAAGTATATATCACCTGCCCCGAATGTCAGGGAAAACGACTCAATAAAGAAGCACGCAGTTATCGCTTAGGTAAGTATACAATCTCTGACTTGTCAGAGATGGACATTGATGTATTATTGGCTACGCTCACCGACATCCCTAACTCTCCGGATTTGACGGATTTACAGAAAGCCATTGCCGAACCCATCCTCAAGGAGATTTGTGCCCGATTGCAGTTTATGCAGTCCGTAGGACTCAGTTATTTGAACCTCAACCGCAGTAGCGAATCGCTCTCCGGCGGAGAGAGTCAACGGATCCGGTTAGCCACCCAAATTGGTAGTCGTTTAGTGAACGTTCTTTACATTCTCGACGAGCCTTCCATCGGTTTACACCAACGTGATAATCAACGACTTATACGCAGCCTGAAAGAACTGCGAGACATGAATAATTCAGTCATTGTCGTCGAGCACGATGAGCAAATCATGCGAGAGGCAGATTGGATCGTCGATATCGGTCCAAAAGCCGGACGACTTGGAGGTAAAGTACTCTTCTCCGGCACACCCGAAGAACTGCTCAAAACCGACACACTTACCGCCCAATATCTGAACGGCACAAAATCGGTCACGGCAGATAGAACGGATGAAAGCCGGCAGAAAGCAAAGAATGACGATAAATGGCTTACACTCTCCGGCTGTACGGGCAACAACCTGAAAAACGTCACAGCGCGTATTCCGTTAGGAAAAATGGTGTGTATAACAGGTGTCAGCGGCTCTGGAAAATCATCCCTGATCAACCAAACCCTGTACCCTATTCTCAGTCAACATTTCTATCGCAGCAAGCAGCAACCCCTGCCTTACGAAGCCATCGCAGGCATGGAGTATATCGACAAAGTAATCAATGTGGATCAATCTCCTATCGGTCGCACTCCTCGATCAAATCCGGCAACATACACGAATGTTTTTAATGACATCCGGGAACTTTTCGCACAACTACCCGAAGCAAAAATCCGCGGATGGAAGGCCGGGCGTTTCTCCTTCAACGCCAAAGGCGGACGATGTGAAGAATGCATGGGAAACGGTTACAAAACGATCCAGATGCACTTCATGCCCGATGTGTTCGTTCCTTGCGAGACCTGCGGAGGACAGCGATATAACCGCGAGACACTCGAAGTGAGATGGAAAGGCAAATCTATTGCCGATGTGCTCGATATGACCGTCAATCAGGCTGTGGAGTTCTTTGAACCGCAACCACGTATCCTACGTAAGATAAAGACCATTCAAGAGGTCGGTTTAGGTTATATCAAACTCGGTCAAGCCTCTACTTCGCTTTCCGGTGGAGAAAGCCAACGAATCAAGTTAGCTACCGAACTTTCCCGTCCTTCAACGGGCAAGACCTTATATATCCTTGATGAACCTACCACAGGCTTACACTTCGAAGATATTCGCGTGTTGCTCAATGTGCTGCGTCGCCTGGTAGACAAAGGAAATACCGTCATTATCATTGAGCACAACACCGATGTTATCAAAGCCTGCGATTGGATTCTCGACTTAGGTCCGGAAGGTGGAAGAGGAGGCGGAACAATCGTCGCGGAAGGAACGGTCGAAGATATCAAAAAATCGAAGAAAAGTATCACTGGAAAATTCATATGATCACCAATCCCCTTGCTATTATTGCCATCGTCTTAGGAGCCATCCTTCTGGTGCCGATGATTTGCCGAAAGATTAGAATCCCCAGCATTGTGGGATTTATCATCGTCGGTATTCTGGTCGGTGAGTACGGTTTCGGCTTACTTCCGGACAGCTCTTCCATCCAAACGCTGGGCAAAATCGGCATGTTGTATATCATGTTGCAAGCGGGTATTGAAGTGGATATCAACGATTTCCGGCAACAGCGCACACGCGCCATGTTATTCGGAATTCTGTCGTTTATCTTCCCCTTCTGTTTAGGTCTTTTAACCAGTAAATTACTGGGCTTTGACTGGATCACCAGCTCCCTTTTAGGTGCGATGTACAGTAGCCATACACTTATGACATATCCCATCGTCAGCAGGTATGGAGTGCAGAAGAACGCAGCAGCAAATATTGCCATTGGCGGCACGATGCTCACGATCACGCTGTCGCTCTTGGTGTTGGCCTTCATTCGTCATCAACAAGGAGCACTTTCAGAACTGGATCAACCATCCACTTGGATTGTGCTGGGTAAGATTGCTCTGACACTCTTGCTTATTCTGGTTATCTTCCCGAAAATAACACAACGTTTCTTCAAGCGCTGGTCCGATCCTACCAGCGGATTCCTGATTATCATGACCATGATGGTCGTATCCGCTTGGATGGCTGATTGGGCCGGGTTGGAAGGCATCCTCGGTGCCTTCATGTGCGGCGTAGCAATGAATAAACTGGTGCCGAATCTCAGTCCGGTGATGCAGCGTATCAACTTCGTTGGAAACAACCTCTTCGTGCCCTTATTCCTGATTGGCGTGGGTATGATGATTGATGTATCGCTTCTTTGGAGCGGATGGCTTACGCTCATCATCGCTATCGTGATGATTGCCACTAAATTGGTCGGTAAATGGCTTGCCTCTTGGATAGCCCAAAAGAGCTTCAAACTGCAGGGTGTAGAACGCCAACTCATCTTCGGTCTGACCCATGCTACGGCAGCCGGCACATTGGCTATCGTTACTATCGGTTTTGAGGCCGGCATCTTTGATGCAGCGATCTTAAACGCCTCTATCATTATGATTCTTGCCCTCTGCACTTCTTCTTCTTTCATCACCGAATACGCAGCCAAACAATTGGCCTTGCAAGAAGAAGCACGCTTGGAAGCAGATAAGATTGAGGACTCATGGCTCATGATGACGGTAGCGGAAAATAGACATTACGAGTTGCAGGAATTAGGCGAACTCACCGAACTGCGTCAACCTGAGTTGTCCAGCGAAACAGATTGGAGTGATGCAATTAGACTCATTCAGGCACAAAGCAAAGCAGCTATCGTGTACCATCCCGCACAACCCATCAATACCATTTCACGTATCCTTGTTGCTGTACCTCGTTACGCCGAGAAAGAGCACGACTTCATTTCCTGTTTTGGACTGGTTCGGCGACTCAGTAGCCAAATAGGTGCCAAAGTGATTTTCTTCACCAACGAGGACACTCAAAAAGCCTTGCAGGCTTTCTGTCGACGCAAAGGTAAATATCTACGTGCCGGATATCGCGAAATGGAGAGTTGGGAAGACGCACTCATGCTGGCTAAACAAATGCAGCCGGATGACATGATTGTCATGATTAACGCAAGGCCTTCTACACCTTCATATAATCCTCTTTTCGACCAAGTGCCTACGATGCTCGATAAGTTCTTCTCCCATCATAGCTACATGCTCGTTTATCCCGAGCAAGCAACTGGAGCAAACATCCCCGATATCCTCACCGGAGATTCTACACAAGCATCGAAGACTTGGAAAATTGTCAGCTCGCTGAAGCGTTGGATCTTATCTTTTCAACAAAGATAACCCATAAACCGAACAGCATTCCGTAGAATAAATATTTGAACAGATAATCGTGCAACGGATGAAACCATTCCGGATGGTATTCCGTTAATATCGCTATGAGGAATATACGAAGTATATTAAACGCATAGCAGCAAACCCATCCTACCGGAATATACCATAGTTTATGCAACCATAATGTGCGGTCTTTGAAAGGTACTACCGTCAGAATAAGACACATCCAGATAAAACTTTGTTTTAATCCCGAGCAACCCCAGATAATACGAGTACCGGAACCGGACTCAAAACGAATCGTGTACGCATCAATCATAGATACCGTATCTCGAAACAGATCTGTCATCCAATAAACCACTGCCGCAATGTGACGAGCCATTATATCAAATGGTGCGGTAACATTCAATCCGAACCATGTCACTACTACTCCATCCTCATCACCCAGCATCGTGAACTTCCAGAAATAGTTCGCAATAAGCAAAGTCACCATAAATATGATGACATCTTTGTAGGGTTTAATGGCTTCTATGATTTTTTTAACGTCCATCGGCTCTACTCCATCCGCCTAAATCTGCGTCTTCGCAAAAGGCACTTCGTCTATTGCACAAAAATCGTTGTCTAAATACTTGAAATAACCGGCTTGGCAAACCATTGCCGCATTGTCGGTCGTAAAAGAGAACGGCGGAATAAAAACATCCCAATGATAGCGTTTTCCGTATGTCACAAATGCCTCACGAAGCGCACTGTTGGCACTTACTCCACCTGCCACTGCCACCTGTTTGATACCCAAATCTTGCGCCGCTTTCTTTAACTTCCGCATCAAGATATCAACAACCGTAGCCTGAAGACTCGCGCACATATCTTCTCGCAAATTGGGCACTTTCTCCGCTAAAGCATCGATCGTATCCACACCATGTGCTTTCAACATATCACGCAGCGTATATAAAAACGATGTTTTTAAGCCGGAGAAAGAATAGTCATATCCGGCGATATTCGGTTTGGCAAAAGGATACTTGGTAGCATCGCCCTGTTTAGCTAGTTTATCAATCCACGGACCACCCGGATAAGGCAAACCTAACACCTTTGCGCATTTATCAAACGCCTCTCCGGCAGCATCGTCTATCGTTTGACCGATAATCTCCATATGATTGTACGCATTCACGCGAACAATCTGACTGTTTCCTCCACTCACCAATAAACACAAGAACGGAAACGTCGGATGTTTCAATCCCGTTCCGTCCTCCACAAAATGCGCTAACACATGCCCCTGCAAGTGATTTACGTCGATAATAGGCACGTTAAGCGATAAAGCCAAACCCTTTGCAAAAGAAGTACCTACCAGCAAAGAACCCAAAAGACCGGGACCCCGTGTGAAAGCAATAGCCGATATCTCCTCTTTGGTCACTCCTGCCCGTTTCAAAGCAGTATCTACTACCGGAAGAATATTCATCTGATGCGCCCGACTAGCCAACTCCGGCACTACTCCTCCGTACTCCTCATGAACCTTTTGACTGGCGATCACATTACTCTTTAAGATACCGTCTACAATGACAGCCGATGAAGTATCATCGCAACTCGATTCAATGGCTAATATTACCGTTTGTTTTTTCATTATTTCGTCAAATCGGCTGCAAAATTACACTTTTTTTCTCAATTATACAAATTTATTTGCACATGTCGAAGATTTTTTGTATCTTTGCGCGCTTTTTGAATAAATGGAATATTTTATTTGTTTAATCATTTAAAAATTAAATTTTTAGTATGAAGAAGATTTTAACTCTCTGTGTAGCGCTTTTGGTAGCTGCTACAACTATTTCTGCTAAAGAGTACAAGCACAGTCTTGGTATGGTAGCCGGTTTAGGCATCGGTGCACAGTACAAAGTGATGGTAACGGATAACTTCACGATCTTCGAGGAGTTCGGTTACCTGGGTGGTTGCTTAGCGGACCAAACAGGAGCACTGCCGTATGATGGTGCTGTAAACAATTTGGTATTGGCTTATCAGGCAAATGCAGCCGAGGGCCAAGGCATTAAGTTGGATTGGTATGTTGGTGGTCAACTGAAAACCGGCTATTTACAAGGAGGTGCAGGTATCATCGGCGTTGGTGCTGTAGGTGGTATTGAAGCCAATATGACCAATGCGCCTATCGCATTCTCGTTTGACTTCCGTCCGGGTTACGGTTGCTTGCTGGCGGACAACGGCGGTGGCGTTGCTGCTGGCCATGCATTCGATTTTTCCTTTAACCTCGGCGTACGTTATACTTTCTAATAAGTGTTTTTGTACTTCCTCTTTATACGGATAGCGGCGTTGTTCGGGCATGAGAAAGCTCGAGCGTTGGTGCGTGGGCAAAAGCAAACCATTTCCCTTCTCAAATCGGAGATAACTCAACTGCAATCCCCTATCTGGTTCCATGCTGCATCCGTCGGCGAGTTCGAACAGGCGAGGCCGTTGATAGAACGGCTTCGCCGCGAACAGCCGAAACGACAGATCGTCGTTACTTTCTTCTCCCCTTCCGGCTATAATGCCCGTAAGGAATATCCCCTCGCGGATGGTGTCTATTACCTTCCTTTTGCTACCAGACGTAATGCAAAGCGTTTCATCGCTGCTTTGCGGCCTTCCATGGCTATCTTCGTAAAGTATGAGTTCTGGCCGGCATATATCCGCGAACTAAAAAAGCAAAACATCCCTACTTACAGTATCAGTTCCATCTTCCGTCCGCATCAGTATTTCTTCCGCTGGTGGGGGAAAGGACAATTGCGCGTACTTCGCGCTTTTACGCACTTATACGTGCAAGACGAAGCCTCTCGCCTACTCCTTGCAAAATACAACATCAACCAAGTATCCGTGGCAGGAGACACCCGTTTTGACCGTGTCAATGAGATCCTCATTGCCAATAGTCAAAAGCCTTCCGTTGATCTGCGACCGATAGCCGACTTTGTGCAAGGATCCGAACGTGTAATCGTAGCCGGTAGTACTTGGCCGAAAGACGAGAAACTGATGGAGCAATATCTCCGTCAACATTATGACATCAAACTGATTCTCGTGCCGCATGAGCTGAATGAGGATCATCTGCATTATATCTTCAATCTCTTCAAAGGAAGAATGATTCGCTACACTGCGTATGCCAAGAGTCACCTCTTGCCTGCTGTACAGGAGAATGCCACAGAACGTTGCGAACCTCAAGTACTCTTGGCCGACACCATCGGCCTGCTCTCCTCTATCTATCGCTTTGCGCACACGGCATATATAGGCGGCGGATTCGGAGAAGGCATTCATAATACCATTGAAGCAGCTACATATGGTATTCCGGTGGTCTTTGGCCCTAATTACCATCATTTCCGCGAAGCACAAGGGCTAATCGATGCCGGTGCAGCGCGAAGCATTAAAAACTATAGCCAATTGGAAGCGGCATTGAATACAGCACTCAATAACCACGCTGAGATAGGTGCGAAAGCATCAGCCTATGTCACCTCCGAACTTGGTGCAACGCAAACAATTTATAACGAGATATTTCCTATTTGATATATGGCACAGAAACCCAGTATTCCCAAAGGAACGCGTGACTTCGGTCAACTCGAAATGGCACGCCGTAACTATATTTTTGACACCATCAAATCGGTGTTCTCCCTCTATGGCTTTCAGCAGATAGAGACACCGGCAATGGAGAACCTCTCCACCCTCATGGGCAAATATGGAGAGGAAGGCGATAAGCTCCTCTTCCGTATTCAGAACAGCGGAGAGAAAGCAGCTCTTGCTCCGGAGAAAGGTCTGCGATATGACCTCACCGTTCCTTTTGCACGTTATGTGGTGCAACATCGCGAGGAGATATCTTTCCCTTTCAAGCGTTTTCAGATCCAACCTGTCTGGCGTGCTGATCGTCCGCAAAAAGGACGTTACCGCGAGTTCTATCAGTGTGACGTAGACGTCATTGGTAGCGATAGCCTGATCGGCGAATTGGAACTCATCCAGATTGTAGAAGAAGTATACCGTCGTCTGGGCATCAACGTCTGCCTCCATATCAATAATCGTAAGATTCTGGCCGGTATTGCAGAAGTCATTGGTGCACCGGATAAAATCATCGACATCACTGTCGCCATTGATAAACTCGATAAGATTGGTATCGATGCAGTTAATGCTGAACTTAAGGAACGCGGTCTCTCAGATGATCAGGTAGCCAAACTGCAACCGATCCTGAACCTCTCCGGCACAACCTTAGAGAAATTAACGGCTCTCAAGACTATTTTAGCTACCAGCGAAATCGGCTTAAAGGGTGTGAAAGAAATGGAGATCGTCTTTGACGAATTGTCAATTGTCAATTGTCAATTATCCATTGAATTGGACCTCTGCCTTGCTCGCGGCCTTAACTACTACACCGGAGCCATCTTTGAAGTCAAAGCCCTCGATGCCCAAATCGGTTCTATCACCGGTGGTGGTCGCTATGATAACCTCACCGGCATCTTCGGTTTGCCGAATGTATCCGGCGTCGGTATCTCTTTCGGAGCCGACCGCATCTACGATGTATTAACAGAACTGGATTTATTCCCGAAGGCGCTGCAGTCCACAACACAAGTTCTCTTCGCGGCGTTTGGCGATGCGGAATTAACTTATGCGTTGAAGTGGGCAAAAGAGCTTCGTCAAGCAGGAAAAGCTGTAGAAGTATATCCGGAGCCCGCTAAGATGAAGAAGCAAATGAGTTATGCGGATGCCAAACAGATCCCATTTGTAGCCATCGTTGGAGGAGATGAAATGGCGCAAAACAAAGTGATGCTGAAAAACATGACAACCGGTGAACAAAAACTCGCAACATTAGAAGAATTATGCACGATACTGTAAAAGAATTTGACCAAGTGACGGCAAAATGCCGCACAATCTTCAATGATAAAATGGCGGATTATGGTCCTTCGTGGCGCATCTTCCGCCTGCATGGTATTACAGATCAACTCTATATCAAAGTTTGCAATATCCGCCAGCGCCAACAAACCGGAGTCAGTCTGGTCGGCGATGATATTGAAGGCAATCTCCGCGCTATCGTGAACTATGGCATTATGGCCATCATCCAAGACCGACAGGGTTTTGCGGACGGCGTGGATATATCTTCTGAAAAGGCGATGGAATGGTACGACGGGGTGCTCAACGAAGCCAAAGAACTTATGGTTCGCAAAAATCACGATTATGGTGAGGCATGGCGCGAGATGAGTAAAGAAGGTATCGTCGATATGATCATGGCGAAGATCATTCGTATCAAGACCATTCTCGAACACGGCGGTACAACCATTGCCTCCGAAGGAGTGGAAGGAAATTATTTCGATATTATCAACTACGCAATTTTTGATCTTATTCACTATGGCAACTTGTAATTGTAACAACAAAAAAGCGCTGCATATTACCGGCTCCATCGCCCGCACATTGCTGGCCCTCACATTTCTCTTCTCTGGTTTTGTGAAAGCAGTAGACCCGCTCGGCACGGTTTATAAGATACAAGACTACCTGCACGAAGGTTTCGGCGGTGTCTTTCAATGGGCTATTCCGGCTGCAGGCGTAGCCGCAGTATGCCTCATCACGCTCGAGTGGCTGCTTGGTATCTCCATGTTATTGAACGTACGCACTCAATGGACGAGTTGGATCACCTTGCTCTTCTATTGTATCATGACACCACTCACCCTCTATATCGCTATTGCAAACCCTGTCTCGGATTGCGGGTGCTTTGGCGATGCACTGGTCATAACGAATTGGCAGACCTTCTGGAAAAACATCATCCTCTTGCTTCTGTCTATCTGCCTCGTCATTTGCCGCAAAGCTATTCCTGAACTATTCAGTTGGTGGATGGAGATCATCATTGCTCTGGCTGCGCTCGGATCTGTAGCAGGTATCATGGGTTACAGCTACACCCATCTTCCGCAGATTGACTTCCGTCCCTATAAAGTCGGCAATCATATCCCGACCCTTATGGAGATACCGGATGATGCGGAAGTAGACCAATATGAGATAACGCTCATCTATGCTAAAGACGGAAAGGAACAGACATTTACCTTGGAGAACTACCCGAAGGGTGACCCCGAATGGACGTTTGTAGACCAAAAGTCTGTACTGATCAAGAAAGGCTATGTGCCGCCTATTCACGACTTTGAAATCGAGACATTAGAAGGCGATTACATCACGCAAGATATCTTGGAATCTGAAGAACCCGTCACACTCGTTGTGATGTATGATCTGTCAAAGACAGATACCACCCAATTGGAGAAACTCATGTATATGATTCATGAGTACCCGCGTGTTTATTTCCTCACGGCTTCCGGTGAAGAAGAGATCTTTGCTTTTGCAGAAGAGTTAGGTTGGGATGAAGAAACCACCTACTCCACTTTCTGCTTCACGGACCCCATCACGCTTAAGACCATCGTGCGTGCTAACCCGGGTGTTATCGTAGTACAAAACGGAACGATTATAGATAAGTATAATCTCAAAAACAGATAAAATAACAATCTATTGTTTACTTTTCATTTAACAAAATTCAATTATCAACATGAAAAAAATTTTTTTTGGATTAGCTGCCCTGATGCTGTCAATGACAGTATTGGCTGAGCGCGTTTCGCAGGATGACGCGGCTTTGGTAGCTAACAACTTCATGAACGTCGGGAACACTGTCTCCGGCGTACAGAAAGCTCCTGCTAAGAAGATGGTTCTCAAAAAAGCAGCCACAGCTTCTGAGAATCAGTATTATGTGTACGAGAACGCTAATGGCGAAGGCTGGGTAATCGTCGCTGCAGACGATGCAGTTACTCCTATTCTCGCCTACTCAAAGACAGGTACGTTCCGTATTGACAATCAACCGGTTAACGTTCGCTCTTGGCTGGGTAAGTATGACAAGTTCATCACCAAAATTGAGGCAGATGGTGCTGCTCAAGACGAAGAAGTAGCAGCAGAGTGGTCGGCTCTCAAAAAAGGTGTACGCAAAGCAAAAGGCGACGCCATTGTTGGTCCGCTGATTAAAACCACATGGGATCAGGATGATCCGTACTGGAACCTCTGCCCGGGCTCTGGTAGCACCAAGGCATACACTGGCTGTGTAGCTACTGCTATGGCACAAGTAATGAACTACTGGCAATGGCCGGTGAAAGGAACTGGTAGCCGCACGTATCAACCGATGGACCCGAATAGCAATACTGGTGCTAAATCCAAACGTTATGGTCAGCAATCCGCTAATTTCGGCAACACAACTTACGATTGGACCAATATGAAGGATAGTTACAGTGGCAGTTATACAGATGCTCAAGCTACTGCAGTAGCTACCTTGATGTATCATTGCGGTGTAGCAACGGATATGATGTATGGTAACGATGACGATGGCGGTTCGGGTACCTATACCGTTAACTATGGAGACTGGGATTGGGCAGATGACGAAGGCGAATGTGCGCAAAATGCACTCGCAAACTTCTTTGGCTATAAGAAATCCACATTGACCGGCTACATGCGCGACGGATATATAGATAAAGAAAGCGGATATAAATATTATGACTCATGGACGGACGCAGAATGGACAGCTATGGTTAAGGAAGAGTTGGACAAGAAACACCCAATTATGTACGGCGGTGCTAGCGATGAAGGCGGTCACAGTTTCATCTGCGATGGCTACGATGATTCCAACTATTTCCACTTTAACTGGGGTTGGTCTGGTAGTAACGATGGTTACTACAAACTCTCCAGCCTGAAGCCGGGTAGCGGTGGTGCCGGAGGTGGTGGCTATGACTTCTCCGAAGACCAAGATGTGCTCATTGGCATCGTTCCTGATAAGAAAGACCTCCCGATGATTACAATCACATGGTCGGTAGATGGTGATGAGACCACTTCTGAAATTATGCAAGAAGACCCGCTCGTATTGCCGGCTAATCCTGCTAACTGTGAGAACGGTAAAGTATTCGTAGGTTGGACCGCTCAAAGCGAAGTATCCGGTGAGGCTCCGGCTGATCTCTTTACAACCGCAGGCAGCAAGACCGTAACAGAGGCCATTACCTACTACGCTGTATTTGCAACAGCAGAAGGCGGAAGTGCTCCTGTTAATACCACGCTGACGATGGATGACTATAAGGCTGCTTCAGGTACTTTTGGCAACTTTACGTTTGAAGCAGTTAAAAATAGCGGATCGACAGCGCCTACTTATAACGCTGACGGAAAAGATGTACGATTGTATGCTAAAAATACTTTGACTATTTCGTCTGCTACAGAAATGACGGAGATTGTATTCAATATCAGTACAGCTGGTTTGAAGCGTTTAGCTCCTATCACAGCAAGCACAGGTACCATTGCTACGCAAAAATCCGGTGATACCCAAGTAACTTGGACGGGCTCCGCTACCAGCGTAACCTTTACCGTCGGAGATAAAGCAGACTACGGAACGGATGGTTCCAGCAAAGCAGGTCAGTTAGACTTCACTTCTGTGGATATCACTGCTGGTGGCGGTGCCACTTACAGCGACTACAGTTTGAGTTGTGGCGCTGCCGTTGTTTGCGAGTTGAGCAGTATTGAACTGAATACCACAAACGTAAAGAAAACCTTCAAAGAGGGCGAGGCATTCAACTACAATGGTTTGGTTGTAACGGCTCATTTCAGCAACTGTGCAGACAAGACTGTCACTCCGACCAGCGTTTCTACACCGGACATGAGCACTCCTGGTAACAAGACCATTACAGTAAGTTACACCAAGGGTGAAATCACCAAGACGGCTACCTATGATATCACTGTTACGGAATTACCCACTTACGCTATTAAATTCTTCAGTGAAGGCACACAAGTAGGTGCGACGCAAAACGTCAAGGAAGGTCAACAAGCAGATGTTCCCACAGGCATCACGGCTGAGTGCGAGGATTATACATTCGTTGGCTGGTGGACAGCAGAACTCCCTGCTGACAACCAAGTAGCACAGACTTGGGTAACGAACTTCAAGGCTACAAAAGATCAAGACTACTATGCTATCTTCAGCAAGACCGAAGCAGGTCAAGGCGGAGAGGCAGCTTTTGACGGCACTACCGGTGGTACCTTCAAAATCTACGCTCAAGTAGGTGAAACGAAGTATTATGCTACAGGTACGGTATCCAGTGGCAAACTGGAAAGCACTACTGTAGAGGCTGAAGCCAGTGAATACACTTTTGAGAAAGTAACTGACGGATTTGCAATCAAGATTTCAGAAAATACTTATCTTAAATATAGTGGAAGTAGCACTAATTTAGGAACTCAATCAACTGCATACACTTGGATTATAGAAGCCGGCACCGCTGGTTCATGGCGTGTTAATGCTACGACCGGAAGCAACCGTGCATTGGCTTTCAGTTCTATTGGTAAATTTGGAGGTTATTCCACTGGCAATATTGGTAAAACCGTTCAAGACGCAACTTACTACGACGTTGAGATCGGCGGTGGTGCTCCGGCTGCAACTACTTACTACAGTTCTGTTGTAACTTGCGGTGAGACGGCTATCGACAATAACGTAGTTGCTCCGAAGGCGATCAAAGTACTGGAGAACGGTCAAATCGTTATTATCTTGGGCGATCAGAAATATACTATCTTCGGACAGAAGATTCAATAATTTCTTCCTCTAACAACGAATATCGGAAAAAAGAGCGTCTCGGCGCTCTTTTTTTTGTGGTTTATTTGCATATATCAAAAAATTATTGTACTTTTGCACCGCAAAAGTCAATTAACAAATAAAAAAATATATATCACAATGAGAACAAGAATGGTCGCAGGTAACTGGAAGATGAACAAGAACCTGCAAGAAGGTGTAGCATTGGCTACTGAGTTAAAAGAAGCAGTTAAGGATCCCAAATGTGCTGTGGTAATCGGCACGCCGTTTATTCATTTGGCTACGATTGCTGAGCTCCTCAAGAACTCCCCTATCAAAGTTGCTGCAGAGAACTGCGCAGACCACGAGAAGGGTGCATATACGGGCGAAGTTAGCGCCGAAATGGTGAAATCTACCGGCGCTGAATATGTTATCCTTGGTCACTCAGAGCGTCGTCAATACTACGCAGAGAGCTATGATATGCTGGCAGAGAAAGTTCGTCTCGCTTTAGCGAACGGTCTGAAAATTATCTTCTGCATCGGCGAGGTAAAAGAAGAGCGTGAAGCAGGCAAGCAGAACGAAGTTGTAAAAGCGCAACTCGAAGGCTCTGTCTTCGGTCTCACCGCAGAAGAGTGGAAAAACATTACGCTGGCTTACGAACCGGTTTGGGCTATTGGTACAGGTTTGACCGCAACACCGGCTCAGGCGGAGGAGATTCATGCATATATCCGCTCGCTTGTAGCAGAGAAATATGGTAAAGAAGCAGCAGAGGATACCACTATCCTTTACGGCGGAAGCTGCAATGAGAAGAATGCAGCAGAACTCTTCGCTTGCCCCGACATTGATGGTGGTCTGATTGGAGGCGCTGCACTCGTAGCGGAGAAGTTCCTCGCTATCATCGCTGCCCGCTAACCGGTTTAGAACCGGAGCAACTTAACCATTCGGAACAATGGCATTAATAAAAACCATCAATAGAAACGGCGAGATCCTCACCCCGTGCATCGCGGACAACGTCTTTATGGCAGAAAATGCCACCGTGGTCGGCGATGTGACGGTGGGTGAAGGCTCCAGCCTCTGGTTTAACTCCGTGCTGCGCGGGGATGTCAACACTATCGTCATTGGTAAGCATTGTAATATCCAAGACGGAGCGGTGTTACACACCCTCTATCAGAAATCGACTATCACGCTCGGTGATTTCGTGTCCGTGGGACATAACGTCACCATTCATGGTGCAGACGTCGATAACTACGCCCTCATAGGCATGGGTGCTACCCTGCTCGACGGAGCACATGTAGGAGAAGGAGCGATTGTTGCTGCCGGTGCGCTGGTGCTCTCCAATACGCAGATCGGACCTCATGAGATATGGGGAGGAGTTCCGGCAAAATTCATTAAGAAAGCCGCCCCCGCTCAAACCGAAGAGATCAACAAGAAAATTGCTAACAACTACGCCATGTACGCAAGTTGGTACCGGAGCGGCTCCGGCCCCGAACATTAACAACGCCAATACATTATGTACAAACGCATTTTATTAAAACTGTCAGGTGAGAGCCTTGCCGGGGAAAGCAAACAAGGCATCGACACCGAGCGTCTCAACCAATACGCTGAGCAAGTGAAAGCCATCGCCCAAAAAGACGTACAAATCGGCATTGTCATAGGTGGAGGAAACATCTTCCGTGGTTTATCAGGTGCACAACGCGGTTTTGATCGCGTCAAAGGGGATCAGATGGGCATGTTAGCCACCGTCATCAATGCCCTTGCCCTTCAGTCTGCCTTAGAAGCTATCGGCCAACCTGTTCGTGTACTCACTTCCATCCGCATGGAGCCCATCGGCGACTTCTATAGCCCCGCTAAAGCACAACGTCTCTTAGACAAAGGCAATGTGGTGATTCTCGCTGGAGGTACAGGAGCACCCTACTTCACCACCGACACCGGTTCTTCGCTCCGCGCCTTGGAGATCAAAGCAGATGTCATGCTCAAAGGCACGCGCGTAGATGGTATCTACACCGCCGACCCGGAGAAAGACCCGACTGCTACCAAGTTCACCGAGATCACCTACGACGAGATCATCCGCCGCGGACTCAAAGTCATGGATCAGACAGCTACTGTCATGTGCAAAGAGAACGGAATGCCCATCTACGTCTTTAACATGGATATTCCGGGTAACCTGGAGAAAGTTATCAACGGAGAATCCATCGGTACGCTGGTGACTCCTTAAAATAGATATTCATTATTAATTATTCATTTTTCATTGATACTATGAACGACGAACTTGAACTCTATCAGTCTGCCGCTGAAGAGCAAATGCAGAACTCAGTTACGCACTTAGACGATGTGCTGCAACATATCCGTGCAGGAAAAGCCAACCCGCGTATCTTGGATCCAATCAAGATTGACTACTATGGATCGATGTCGCCTTTGGCTAACTGCGCGACCATCACTACGCCGGATGCACGCACTATTGCTATCACGCCGTGGGAGAAGAAACTCATCAATGAGATCGAGCGCGCTATTATTAACTCCAACATCGGACTCGCGCCTTCTAATAATGGCGAGACCATTCGTCTGATTCTGCCGCCACTGACCGAAGAGCGTCGTCGCGACCTCTGCAAACAGTGCAAAGGCGAACTCGAAGAGGCCAAGATGTCTATCCGAAACGCACGCCGCGATGCAATCGAGGAATTTAAGAAACTCGTTAAGAACGGCTTAAGCGAAGATGTCGAGAAAGACGCTGAAGAGGAAATGCAAAAGACTCACGATAAGTATATCGCGAGAGTAGAAGCCCTCTACGCTGCCAAAGAGAAAGAGATTATGACCGTCTAAGACGGAGCAACTTAGCCATTTGGATAAGTGCGCGGTTTAGTCATTAAATCAACAGGAAGCAGTTACATCGTTCGCATGGACGATGGTTTGGATGTGGAATGCCGTATCAAAGGCAATTTTCGCATTCGGGGTATTCGTAGCACCAATCCCGTCGCTGTAGGCGATTTTGTCTCGGTAGACGGAGAATGGATCACAGACGTGGAGGAGAGGAAGAATTATATCATTCGGCGCTCCACGAATCTCAGCAAAGAGAGTCATATCCTTGCTGCCAACATTGACCAGGTAGCCCTTATTGTTACGATCAATCACCCGGTCACCTCCACTACCTTCATCGATCGGTTTCTCGCTACTTGCGAAGCCTATCGCGTGCCTGCCCTGTTAATCTTCAATAAGATTGATATCCTTTCGGAGGAAGAGATTACTCAACTCCACGAACTGCGCGAATTATACGAATCCATCGGCTATAAAACGGTAGAGATTTCTGCTATCCATTGTCAGCCTTCCGATATATTACCCTTGTTAGAAAACAAAACAACACTTCTGAGCGGTAACTCCGGAGTGGGCAAATCTACCCTTCTCAACGCACTCTTTGGGCGCGAAATGACCCGCACAGGTAAGATCTCCGATGCGCATGACAAAGGCATGCACACCACTACCTTCTCGGAAATGTATGCTCTAAACAGTGAAACGATAAACGGCGAAGCCAATAAACCTATAAACCCAACCAAAGGTTGGATTATTGATACCCCGGGTATCAAAGGCTTCGGATCCATCGATTTTGAACGGGAAGAAGTATCCCATTATTTCCGAGATATCTTTGCTGTCAGCCGAAATTGCCGCTTCGGCAATTGCACACACACCAACGAACCCGGATGTGCAGTGCAAGAAGCCCTCATCAAAGGAGAGATAGCTATTAGTCGATACGAATCATATCTTTCCTTACTCGGAGACTGCGAGGAAGGGAAATATCGTTAAGAATTCTTTAGGAACCGGTGCTACAATGGTCACCGGTTCTTTTTTTACAGGATGTATAAACGCTATCTGCCGGGCATGTAGACATATACCGCCGTCGGGATTGCTACGCTTAGCGCCGTATTTCAAGTCACCTTTAATAGGACACCCTATTGCCGCTAACTGGCAGCGTATCTGGTGATGTCTACCCGTCTCCAGATTCACCTCCAGCAGCGTATAATGATCTCCTTTCGCCAAGGTCTTATATCTCAACACCGCCTGTTTGGCATCTTTCGTACTGGGATTGGCAATAAAACTCTTATTGAGTTTTTCATTACGGGTAAGCCAATTCTCCAAGCGTGCCTCGGGTTGTTTCGGAAAACCTTGCACGATCGCCCAATAGGTCTTTTGAATTTGTTCGTGGCTCTTGAACATTTCATTGAGCCTAGCGAGCGCCTTACTCGTTCTCGCAAAAAGCACTACTCCGCTCGTCGGTCTATCCAGACGATGCGTCACACCCAAAAACACCTCACCGGGCTTGTTGTATTTATCCTTTATATACGCCTTGACGATTTCGCTCAGCGGCGTGTCACCCGTCTTATCGCCCTGCACGATCTCGTTGCAGGTCTTATTGACAGCAATAATATGGTTATCTTCGTAGAGAATTTCCATCATTTCATCATTTAGCGAAGCGGATCATTCTATCATTTACAGCTCCGCTGTCTTACCGCCTCGTAGATAAACACACCCGCAGCTACGCTGACATTAAGGGATTCGATCACACCGGTCATCGGCAGACGCACCTGATCCGTACACAGCTTGAGGTTCTCCTCATAAATACCTTTTTCCTCGCTTCCCATAACGATACAGGTCGGAACGGTCATATCGACTTCGGTATAGTTACGATCGGTATGTTCGGTGGCTGCGACGATGCGAAGACCACTTTCTTGCAAATATTGCAGTGCGTTCTGAAGGTTCTCTACCTTGCAAATCGGCAAACTATGCAGCGCACCCGCGGAGGCTTTGACGGCATCGCCGTTGATAGCCGCACTTCCGCGCGTACCTATAATAAGCGCGTGTACACCTGCGCACACGCATGTACGAGCGATAGCTCCGAAATTGCGTACATCGGTCACGCCGTCCAGCATCATCAGCAGCGGTGTCTTGCCTTCATCATAGAGGCTCTGAACCAAACTATCCAACGGCGTGAACTCTATCGGACTGAGAAAAGCAATCACGCCTTGGTGGTTCTTGTCCGTGAACTGATTCAATTTCTCCAACGGCACACGTTGGATCTGTGTTCCTGTTCCCTCTAACTTAATCAGCAACTCTTTGCCGATTGCCGAACTCATATCACGGCGTACCAGCACTTTATCGAGCACCTTTCCTGCATCGATAGCTTCCATCACAGCGCGCACACCGAAAATCATCTCTTTCTCCGGCGGACGTTTCGTGTCGTAAGATTTTTTTCTTTCAACTTTCAACATTCTACTTCCAACTTTATTAGTATTTTAACCAATTGATAAACTCCATCGGATCGGTCGTAAAGACCATCGGTTCAGCCACTTGCTTTCCATTCTCATCCAATTGAACATAGAAAGGCTGCGCATTCGCACCAAACTGTTCCCGTTGAATTCGGCTGTTTTTATCTCCGATACCATCCTGCTTCGCATCAACGAACAACTCAATAAACACATAGTTCTGCAAACGTGCTTTGACAGAGTCGTTGTCCAACACATAGGCTTCCATCTTGCGGCAGTTCACACATCCATAGCCGGTGAAATCGATGATAATAGGCTTGCCGCTCTGACGCGCATATGCCAAACCTTCATCAAAATCATAGAATACCTCCCTTCCTTCAATCTCCATAGGCGGCGCAAAAGCGCTGATAGCTTTCACGGGCGCGCCGCGAAGACCCGGTACCAGGTAAAACGCAAAGGCCAGGGATGGGATGATCACGATCGCACGGATGATTTTACGTGGGGTCGATACGCTCCATATATCCCATATAAGATAGATTCCTATGCCCAGGAAGCAAACGATCCATATCGCGATAAACAGCCATCTCGGCAGTATACCCCACCCGTACGCCATGTCTGCTACGGAGAGGAACTTCAGCGAGAGCGCCAACTCAAGGAACGCCAACACCACTTTGAAACTCGTCATCCAATCGCCGGATTTAGGAGCCTGTTTGAGCCACTGCGGGAACATAGCAAACAGCGAGAAAGGTAAAGCGAGCGCAATCGCAAAACCCAACATTCCTATAGCCGGAGCCAACAAAGACTTGCCTGCTGCCTCCACCAACAACGTGCCGATAATAGGTCCCGTACACGAGAAAGAGACGATGACCAGCGTGAAAGCCATGAGAAAGATTGAGAATAGACCGCTGACGCTCAAAGTAGAAAGACCACTATCGTTCAAAGTAGAAAGCGGCTTTGAGTCCGAAGGACGGTCTTTTGTCTTTTTACTTTCTACTCCCAATTGGCGTGCCTTGCTGTCCAATGCCGTGGACCACGAATCAGGCAAAGTGATCTCAAAAAGCCCGAAGAACGATAGCGCAAAAATCACCAAAATCAGGAAGAACACGATATTCACCACCGCGTTGGTACTCATCTCGTTAAGTGCCGACGCGCCAAAGAGTACCGTCACCAATAACCCTAATCCCACATAAAGGATTACGATGCTCAGCCCATAAAGAACCGCATCCTTCAGTCCGCCGCCTTTCTTCAAGAAGAAACTCACCGTCATCGGAATAATCGGCCACACGCAAGGCGTGAATATCGCCAACAATCCTCCCAATAATCCCAACAGAAAGATAAGCCATAATGAGCGTTCGGTGTCCGAACTCAATGATGACGCTTCGCTTAATGGTGACGCGCTTTCAGCGCTTAATGATGAATATTCCCACACTTCCGGCGCGGTACACATTTTGTCATCGCAAGCGTTGAAGCGAATCGGAGTGAGTTCCGTTTTGGCGAGCGTCACAACAAAAGAATCCACGTATTCATCGTCAAATTCGAACTCGCCGAACTCAATAATAGACATATGAAAACCGGGGTCAATGACTGCTTTCAGCCGCACGCTGTCACCCATTTCTTCTCCGCTCCACTTCACCGGTTGTACCAACTGCGCTGCCGCCATCAGCGGCACGCACGCTAATAATATAAATAATATTCTTTTCATTTGCTGTTTTGTTTTGAGAGTTGAGCAATTACAAATCCACGGAGGGTAAAATAGTACTTGTCTTTCGAGTTATAATTAGCTTTGTATTCGTCATATCGTTGCTGCCAAGCGGCACGTTTGTCGGGATCTGTGAGTTCGAGTTTTGCCTGTTTGGACAGTTGGGCAAAAGAGGTGTTTAACTCACGCTGATGCTGCGTGAGTGAATTCGGATCACGATGTTTTGGGTAATGACTAATGACCGTTTTTCCGTAACGATGGGTAATATACACATCGCTTTGTCCATAGATTTTGCCGGACATTTTGTCGATTGCGATATTGAGTTCCGCTTGCGCCATGTTTGCTTGTAATTTGGGTTGATTATTGTACTAACATTGTAGTAACGTCATACGTCGATGCCGTCTCGTTGCCGTGTCGTTGCCGAGTGAAGACCTTTAATGGGGTTATTTACTTTAATGGTTTTATCTATTTTGAATCGTCTGTTTTAAGATTGTGGTTTTGAAAACTATCCACTATATTTACCCACTTCGCTTTCATTTGCGTTAACTTAATTATCAAACCAAAACACTAAACGTGCAGGCTCTCCTTCATCTTCGAAATCCTTCATGCGTCTATAAATTTTAAGATATGGTTCTAAACTTTCATCTACATCTTCAACTGTATAATTACATTTTGTAACTAATTTCTCTCTTACATAATCTATACATTCTTTCAGTTCTTCCGTTGCTAGCCAACTTTTAGTATGAAAGTCTGCTTCCCCTTTCTGTCGTTTATATAGTTCGAGAGAAAGATCATCGGGCAAACCTCGTGCAGGGAACTTAATCCCTATTCCATCAACACAGATTCCGCCACCCATTGCACAAAACATAGCATAGTTTCGAGCATCAAGTTCCTCTGCCTCTAAGTCTATAGGAGCAAGCACAAATGTCTTCTTTTTTTTGACAAAATATTCAATATGTCCCCAAATATCCGTTGCCATAAAGTGTTATATTAACCATTCTATTTAACTATTTCCCAATCTCGTAGAATCATCTTGCACTCATTCCTTAACTTTTCTTCGGATTCAAGGAATGCATCCCGTATAGCGACAAAGTATGATACATTATCTTTCTCAATAGACTTTTCGGTTCTCATAAATATTGCTATCTCGTCGTTGTGTCTATATGCTGCCAACAACCATGCATATACCTTTTTCTTAGTAAGGTCAACATATTTTCTTTCATCCCATTTCTTTAAGTTTAAGAACTTGAGATATTCTAGATATTCTTTTCTGTCATGGGAATAATCTCCATTTCCTAGATTATGCATCATTTTATCATAAAGAGTATCTCCTTTACGAATAATATTATATTCCTTAATATTGTCTAAAATATCGAGACTCCCCATGTAGGAGCATTCAAAGTTACACACTTGTTTCATTATCCCTTTTTCATTCATCAATTCATATGATGGTGCTCCTGTAAAAGAAATTCGGCTATCTAAGTGCATCTACGAGAAAATACCATACTCATGGTATTTACCTAAATAATTTGCAGCATAATAATTTTGTTCTATAGCTTTTCTATCTGCTATTTCTTGATATTTCTTTGAGTACCGAAACATTTAAACATCAATACTTATTCTCTAATACTACTTAATTTATTACCATCTTTATCCGCCCAATCATCCCATCCATTCGAAGGGCGCCCAAGAATAAATCCGGACGCTGCACTTGGAGAAGCGAAAGGTAAATCATTTTTTACAACTAATTTACCACCTTTCATTTCTGCGCATTGTGAAATGAGTTGGACACGGCGTTGTTTGTTCTTGTAAGATTCTACTGCTTCTGGAACAACTTCACTACCCGCTTGAACTACAAATTCATGGCTACGCATGTCATAAAAACCATAAGCTTTTATTCCTTTAGTCTTTGCGTGAATAAAATATATTTGTTTTGTAGTATTCTCGTTTTGCGAAAAGACATCCCAACCAACAAATTCTGATAATAGCTTTACCTCTTCATATATACGTTTTAAATCCGCCTCTCGATGTTTGCTTATCGAATGCATCTTAGGTGCATTTTTGTTTTGTAGAACTCTTGCCCTATTGTAAATCGATAAAGCATCCTGAACGGCTTTGTGCTCAAGATATTCTACATCCGCAGTCGTTAAACTATCCTTTGCTTTTGCGACAAACACATAAGCAGTATCCCAAAAATTCTTATTTCTCAAATGATCTATTACACGATGTTTAAAAGAAGCTGCTTGACCGATATACACCATTGCTTCTCCATTATCTTCTCCAGTTAAGAGATAAAGACAAGGAGTGTCTAATTCAGGATAATCTGCCATTACATTATTTATACGCGGGAGTACAAAAAGACGAAGTGTGCCAATCTCAAATTGCACATATCTAGGTCCTCTAATCTGACCTTGCATAAAAAATGTTGTAATTGTACTTTCTTGTACCATATTCGCTATGTATAATTTTTTTGAAAAAAATTTTCTTTTCCTATTGCATCCTATAGTTTCCTATTGCGTCCTAATATTCCTCTCTCTTTATGCAAGCACCGAGGGCGTTGAGGCGGGACTCGATGTCTTCATAACCGCGGTCGATCTGGTCGATGTGGTCGATACGGGATGTGCCTTCGGCAGACATGGCGGCAATGAGCATAGCAATACCCGCACGGATGTCGGGAGAAGTCATGTTATTGCGTTTGAGCTGGCGGGTGTGGTCGTGACCGACTACAACTGCACGGTGAGGATCACAGAGGATGATCTGCGCGCCCATGTCAATCAGTTTGTCCACAAAGAAAAGACGGGATTCGAACATCTTCTGGTGGATAAGCACAGAGCCTTTTGCCTGTGTGGCTACCACGAGAAGGACAGACAGCAAGTCCGGCGTCAAACCCGGCCACGGCGCATCGGCCACCGTAAGAATAGAGCCATCGAGGAAGGACTCAATCTGATAGTGTTCCTGCGCAGGAATAACCAGATCGTCCCCTTCTTCCTCAATGCGGATTCCCAAACGGCGGAAAGCATCGGGAATGATTCCAAGGTCTTTTATTCCCGCCTCTTTGATACGCAGTTCCGAACCGGTAATGGCTGCCATGCCGATAAACGAACCGACCTCAATCATATCCGGCAGGAGTTTATGTTGTGCGCCGTGGAGCGATTTCACACCTTCGATGGTCAACAAGTTAGACCCTACTCCGCTGATTTTCGCGCCCATATTATTTAGGAGACGGCAAAGTTGCTGCACGTACGGTTCGCAGGCTGCATTGTAGATTGTAGTGGTTCCTTCGGCAAGGACAGACGCCATAATGATGTTCGCCGTTCCGGTGACAGACGCTTCGTCCAAGAGCATATAGCAGCCTTTGAGGTGTTTGCCGTCAAAACGATAAGCGAGCAAGTCTTGGTCGTACGTAAACGTAGCGCCGAGGTTCACCATTCCCTGGAAATGCGTGTCCAGACGCCGACGACCAATCTTATCTCCACCGGGTTTTGCATATGTCACTTCGCCCAGACGCGCCAAAAGCGGACCAATGAGCATGACCGAGCCGCGCAGTTTATTGCATTTCTTAAGGAAATCCGCACTCCGCAGGTACGCTGTGTCGAGATTAGCCGCCGTAAAAGCAAACTTGCCTTTGGACAGCTTCTCCACCGTCACGCCGATAGATGCGAGCAGGTCGATGAGGTTGTTCACATCCAATATATTCGGGAGATTGTCAATAACGACCGTCTCTTTGGTCAACAAAACAGCGCAGAGCACTTGAAGCGCCTCATTCTTAGCGCCTTGCGGCGTGATAGATCCATGTAATTTATGTCCGCCTTCAACAATAAATGATGCCATTTATGAATTAAAAATTAAAAATTTCGAATTAAAAATTATATGTAATTCACTTCGGGGTGAATGTCGATGCCGAATTTCTCTTTGACGCTTGTGCTGACTTGTGCAGCAAGGGCGATGATGTCATCGGGCGTAGCGTTATTCGCGTTGACGATGACAAGCGGCTGTTTGGGCCACACTTGCGCACCGCCGAGCGTCTTGCCTTTCCATCCACATTGCTCAATAAGCCATGCAGCAGGGATCTTAAAAAACCTCTCCCCGACCCTCCCCTCAAGGGAGGGAGTTTCAAAATGCGGCATGTCGGGGTATTGCGCCAACAGCTCGTTGGCTTTTTCTTCGGGCACAAACGGATTCATGAAGAACGAACCGGCAGACCCCACTTCACCCACTGTCGGCAGTTTCGCCATGCGCGTCTGGATGATCTCCTCGCGGGTCTTGGATGCCTCGCCGGGTTTGACCTTATAGACAACCGAAGTGACGATATACTTGCCTTTAAGTTCATGCTTGAAAATACTATCCCGATAACCGAACTTGCACTCCTCGTTGGTAAAGACCCGTTCTTCCAGCGTCTCCACGTCCATCGTATAAACACGTTCAATCACATCTTTCGCTTCTACGCCGTACGCGCCGACATTCTGTACTGCCGAAGCGCCCACTTCGCCCGGGATGAGACTTAGTTTCTCCATGCCGCAGTACGCCATGTCGGTCAGTTGCGCAATGAGATCATCGAGCCGCAAACCATTCTGCGCTTCCACTGTCTCATCGTCTATAAAACGCGCACGAGCCATGCCGGAATGCAAAATTATTCCGTTGAAATCGCGGGTAAAGAGCAAATTGGAGCCCTGCCCGATATGCAAGATCTGCTCGCCTTTATGCTCTTTCAGTACTTGCCGCAACTCATCCAGCGAGTAGTACTCGATGAACAGCCGCGCTTTGACATCTATTCCAAAGGTGTTATACGGCAGAAGGGATATATTTTCTTTGATGGTCATGACGTTATTACGTTATTTCGGGATTACGGAATTATGAAAGATTATATACAGCAGGCATCAGAAGGCATTCTCCAGTCGCCGCGCGGACTCAGGCTCACGCCCACTACTTTCGGTCCATCGGGCATGGCAGAACGTTTGAACTGCTGCTGACAGAAACGGCGCATAAACGTATTCAGCCACTTTTCGATAGTTGCCTCATCGTATTGGTCTTCGAAGGCTTGACACGCCATGTATTTGATTTTCTCGCGCGTGAAGCCGAAACGCATAAAATAGTATAAGAAGAAATCATGCAACTCGTACGGCCCCACTTTATCCTCGGTCTTCTGGGCGATCTCTCCGTTCTCGTCGGTGGGCAAAAGTTCCGGTGAAACCGGCGTTTCTACCACATCGAGCAGAATGCTGCGCAGCGGTTCGCCATAAAGATTCTCTGCCGCATACTTCACCAAATACTTCACCAGCGTTTTGGGGATGCCGGCATTGATGCCATACATCGACATCTGGTCTCCGTTATAGGTACACCAACCGAGTGCCAATTCACTCAGGTCACCTGTTCCCACAACGATTCCGTTCAGTTCGTTCGCCAGATCCATAAGAATCATCGTCCGCACTCGAGCCTGCGCATTCTCGTACGTCGCGTCGCGCACATCCATGTTGTGTCCAATGTCCGCGAGGTGTTGGGTCGTCACATCGCAGATGGATATCTCGCGGTGGGTGATACCTAATTCTTCCATGAGCTGCAACGCGTTCTGGTACGTACGGTCCGAAGTACCGAAACCGGGCATCGTGACGCCCACTACACGACTGCGGTCATAGCCCAAGAGATCGGCTGTCTGCACGGAAACCAACAACGCAAGCGTACTATCCAAACCACCGGAAACACCGAGTACCACGGTCTCAGAGTGAGTATGTTCCCACCGGCGTGCCAAAGCGCTCGTCTGAATAGAGAACACATCCATACAGTATTGATCCTCCTTATCTTTCTTGGGCAGGAAAGGAGATGGCGAGAAAGTACGGTGGATCGGCTCGGTACACTCTTCTTCTCTGTCAATCGGCGCCACGTTAATATGGCGATAGTGTCCTGCCTTGTCCTTAGTGAAGTTCGTATTCCGCTGCCTGTCGGTACGAAAACGCTCAATATCAATCTCCTGAATAATCATCGAATTTTCCCGTTGGAATCGTTCGCCGATGGTCAGTATATCACCATTCTCTGCGATATAGGTACTACCGGAGAATACCACATCCGTTGTGGACTCACCGACTCCGGACGAAGTGTAAATATATCCGCAATGAACACGCGCAGACTGCTGCTTGATCATCTGTTTGCGGAAGATGTGTTTACCGATGATACAATTCGAACTGGAGAGATTGAAAATCAACTCCGCTCCTTGTATCGCCAATTGCGTCGAAGGAGGCAGCGGTGACCAAAGATCCTCACAGATCTCGATACCAAAGGTATAAGTGCGCGTACAGAACAGCAAGTCCGTTCCAAACGGTACTTCCCCGCTCCATATCTCAATCTTCGGAATACGCGGCGCGATACCACCGGGCGTATATTCGCGCGCCGCACGGCCGGAAGTAAACCACCGTTTTTCGTAGAACTCGCCCGTATTCGGCAGATTGACCTTGGGTACCACGCCCATCACCTCTCCGTCGGTCATCACAAACGCGCAGTTGAACAGGTCGTTATCTACCTGCAACGGAGCGCCAACCAGCACAATGATCGCTTTACCACGCGTGTAATCACATATACCTTCCAACTCCCGCATAGAGCTCTGCTGAAGCGCTTGAGTGAAGAACAAATCCGCACAAGTGTAACCCGTCAGACTCAACTCCGGAAAACAGATCACCTCAACGCCCTCTTCGATTGCTTCATCAATCTGGGCGCGAATCTGCTCCGCATTGTAACGGCAATCCGCTACACGCATCGTCGGCACTGCTGCCGCCACACGAACAAAGCCAAAATTGGTATTCATAAAAAAGTAATTTTAGTCAGTTACAATTTAGGGCGCAAAGTTACAAAAAAAATATTACATATGCAAATATATGCGGCAAAATTTATAAAAAACGCGCGCGCCCTTGCGTATATAAAAAAAATATTGTACCTTTGCACGCAATTTGATTTTGTAAATTAGATTAAGTAACATATGAATATTTCGTACAAATGGTTAAAACGCTACATCAATCTGCAGGATGATGCAGAGACGGTAGCAAAAATCTTAACTTCCATCGGTCTTGAGGTGGGAACCGTGGAGACCGTAGAAACTATCAAAGGTGGACTCAAAGGGCTTGTAGTAGGTGAAGTGCTGACTTGCGAGCCCCACCCTAATTCCGATCACTTGCATATTACCAAAGTGAATATCGGAGAAGGCGAACCGCTGCCGATTGTCTGCGGCGCACCGAACGTGGCTGCCGGACAGAAAGTCATCGTCGCTACCATCGGAACCGTGCTCTATGACGGTGATCAGTCTTTCACTATCAAGAAAGGTAAACTGCGCGGTGAGGACAGTTTGGGAATGATCTGTGCTGAAGATGAGATTGGTGTGGGAACCGACCATGCAGGTATCATCGTGCTGCCTGCTGACACACCGGTCGGCATGCCGGCTGCGGAGTTCTACCATGTGGAAAATGACGCAGTGATTGAAGTGGATATCACTCCGAACCGCTCGGATGCGTGCAGTCATTTTGGTGTAGCTCGCGATCTCTATGCATATTACAAAGCACACGGACAAAACATCACCTTGACAAAGCCCTCTGTTGAGGCTTTCAAGGTTAACAACAACGAGTTACCTATTCAAGTAACCGTCGATGCTCCAGAGGCAGCGCCGCGTTATACGGGCGTCAGCATCAAGGGTGTGGAAGTGAAAGAATCGCCGGAGTGGCTCAAAAACAGCCTGTTGGCTATCGGTCTTCGTCCGATTAACAACGTCGTCGATGTCACGAACTTCGTGCTGCACGAGATGGGTCAAGCGCTTCATGCTTTCGATGCCGACAAGATCAAAGGCAACGAGATTCATGTTCGCTATGCGAAAGCGGGCGAGAAATTCGTTACCCTGGATGGTGTAGAGCGTGAGATGAACGAACGCGACCTAATGATCGCTAATACAGAGGAAGCGATGTGTATCGCCGGTGTGTTCGGAGGTCTGAAGAGCGGTGTGACGGAGAAGACCAAGAATGTCTTCCTGGAGTCTGCTTACTTCGATCCGGTCACCATCCGTAAGACCAGCCGTCGCCATCAGTTACAGACGGACGCGTCCTTCCGCTACGAGCGCGGTTGTGATCCCAATAACACCCTTTATGTGCTCCAACGTGCTGCCCTACTCATTCAAGAGTTAGCCGGAGGAGAAATAGCTATGAACATCGTGGACACTGTGAACGGTGATTTCAAACCGTGGGATGTGACGATCGACATCAATCGCGTCAACTCGCTCATCGGTAAAGCTATCGGCGAGGACACCATCGAAACGATCCTCCGCGCATTGGAGATCAATATAGTCGCCAAGCTTGGCGATTCCTGGCAGCTGGAAGTGCCGCGCTACCGAGTGGACGTACAGCGTGAGTGCGACGTCGTAGAAGATATTCTCCGCATCTACGGCTACGACAATGTCGAGTTCCCCGAGAAACTGAACACCAGCCTTGCGTACGGCGTCAAACCTGACCCCGAGAAACTGCGTCGTCGTATAGCAGAGCAACTCACCGCACAGGGTTTCAACGAGATCCTCAATAACTCGCTTACGAAAGTGTCCTACTATGAGCCGTTGACCCAACTGACGCTTGACACTTGTGTCAAGATCATGAACCCATTGAGCCAAGACCTCGGCGTGATGCGTCAGACCCTGCTCTTCGGCGGTCTGGAGTCCATCGCGCGCAACGCGAACCGTAAGAACGCCGACCTCAAGTTCTATGAGTTCGGTAACTGTTACCATTACAATGGAGAATTAAAAATTAAAAATTACGAATTAATTCAAAACGATCCACTCAAGGCATATTCCGAGGAACCGCATTTGGCGCTCTGGATCACCGGTAACAAAACCGCACAGACTTGGGTGCGCAAAGAAGAGAAAACGACGTTCTACCAGCTTCGCGCATATGTGAACAACATCCTTGTGCGTCTTGGTGTTGATCTGTCCAAAACAACCGTAGAGCGCCTGGAGAACGAACTCTTCTCCGATGGTCTCGTCCTCAAAGCCGCTAACGGAAAAGCACTCGGCTTCATCGGCATTGTGGCTCGCAAGCAACTCAAAGCCTTTGATATCGAGCAAGAGGTGTTCTACGCGGACCTCGACTGGAACCAGCTGCTCAAACAGAACAAACAATACAAAGCAGTCATCAACGATTTGCCTAAATATCCGGAAGTAAAACGTGACTTTGCGCTCCTTGTGGATAAATCCGTTGAGTTCGCAGACCTCGCACGCGCTGCTTTTGCGACCGAGAAGAAACTGCTCAAGAACGTCTATCTGTTCGACGTATATGAGGGCAAGAACCTCGAAGCGGGCAAGAAATCCTATGCCCTTTCGTTCATCCTGCAAGACGCAGAGAACACGCTGAAGGATACCCAGATAGAGAATATCATGAACCGAATGAAGGCTACCTTCGAAGAGAAATTCCATGCTACCCTCCGCTGATCAAAACGAGATATTAAGACGCCGAACTTTTGCGATTATCTCGCATCCGGATGCCGGTAAGACCACGCTGACGGAGAAACTGCTTCTCTACGGCGGTGCTATTCACGTAGCCGGAGCGGTGAAGAGTAATAAGATTCGCAAGACCGCTACCTCCGATTGGATGGAGATCGAGAAGCAACGTGGAATTAGTGTGGCTACGTCTGTAATGGGTTTTGATTACAGCGGCTATCATATCAACATCCTCGATACCCCGGGTCACCAGGATTTTGCGGAAGATACTTTCCGCACCCTGACGGCCGTAGACAGCGCTATCGTAGTCATTGACTCCGCCAAAGGTGTCGAGACGCAGACGAGACGACTGATGGAGGTATGCCGCATGCGTAAGACTCCTGTCATGGTGTTCATGAATAAGATGGACCGCGAGGGTAAAGATCCTTTCGACCTGATGGACGAAGTGGAGCGCGAACTGCAGATTAAAGTAACCCCTATGTCATGGGCGAACGGACAGGGTCTGAAATTTGAGTCCGTCTTCGCATTAAACCAACGTCCAAAGGACGTTAGCGGGAAGTTAGCCGAGGACCTTGAGATGGTGGATGGCGTCTATCCGGAGTTTGATAAAGAAGCGTACCTGCGCGGAGAGTTAGCGCCGGTATTCTTCGGCTCGGCATACAAGACAATAGGTGTTCAGGAGTTGTTGGATTTTCTCGTAGAGAATGCCCCCTCACCTCTTCCCGTTACCGCTGAAGAGCGCGTAGTGGAACCGATGGAAGATAAGTTTACGGCGTTCTGCTTTAAGATTCACGCAAACATGGATCCGAACCATCGATCCTGTATTGCGTTCTTTAAGATCTGTAGCGGTAAATTCCTTCGCAACACCTATTATTACCATGTGCGCAAGGACCAGCAGATGCGATTCGCCGCACCTACCTGCTTCATGGCGCAGAAGAAAGAGACGGTTGATGAAGCCTTTGCCGGAGACGTAGTAGGTCTGCCCGACACCGGTAACTTCAAGATCGGCGATACCCTTACGGCCGGAGAGCACCTGCATTTCAAAGGTCTACCCTCTTTCTCACCCGAGATGTTCAAATACATCGACAATGCCGACCCGATGAAGCAGAAGCAGTTGGATAAAGGCGTAAATCAATTAATGGACGAAGGAGTAGCGCAGCTGTTTATCAGTCAGTTGAACGGACGAAAGATCATCGGCACGGTAGGTCAACTGCAGTTTGAAGTCATCCAATATCGCCTCGAGCACGAGTACCAAGCGAAGTGTAAATGGCAGCCGTTGCAGATGTACAAAGCCTGCTGGATTGAGAGTGACGACGATGCCGAACTGGATATGTTCAAGAAACGAAAAGCCCAATATATGGCGTACGACAAAGAAGGTCGTGATGTATTCATGGCCGACAGTGCGTATGTGCTCAACATGGCGCAGCAGGACTATAAACACATCCAATTCCATTTTACCTCAGAGTTCTAATAACAACAAAAATATACTATTATGAAAAACGGATCACTTAAATTCCGCCTCATCGTCTTTAACTTCTTGGAGTTTGCGGTTTGGGGCGCGTATCTAATCTCGATGGGCACGTATCTGTTCAAGAACGGCATGCAACACCAGATCGGATGGTTCTACTCTATTCAGGGTATCGTTAGTCTTTTCATGCCTGCAATGATGGGTATCGTAGCCGATCGCTGGATTGAGGCACAGAAACTGCAGAGTATCTGCCATTTCTTAGCCGGTGGCTTTATGTTAGCTGCAGGTTGGTATGGTATACAAAGCGGTGCAAATGTGCAATTTGGTACGCTGTTTACGCTGTACACGCTGTCCGTGGCATTCTACATGCCGACGATCGCATTGACAAACTCCGTGGCCTTCAACGCCCTCGTGAAAGCAGGCATGGACACCGTAAAGGACTTCCCGCCGATTCGTGTCTTCGGTACCATCGGTTTTATCGCTGCTGAATGGAGTGTAGACTTGTTAGGTTTCCAAGCTACTCCGAATCAGTTCTTTTTGAGCGGTGGTTTGAGTATCTTAATGGCTGCTTATTCACTCACTTTACCTGCTTGTCCGGTAAAGGAAGTTGAAGGAAATGTGGATCTCGTAGACGCACTCGGTCTGAAAGCGTTCGCGCTCTTCAAACAGAAAAAGATGGCTCTGTTCTTCTTCTTCTCGATGCTCTTAGGTATGTGTCTGCAAGTCACCAACTCTTTCGCAAACCCATACATCACTTCATTTGAGACCATTAGAGAGTTCTCTTCCACCTTTGGAGTACAGCATGCTAACATTCTGATTTCTATCAGTCAGATTTGCGAGGCGCTGTGTATCTTAGCTATTCCTTTCTTCTTGAAGCGCTTCGGTATCAAGAACGTGATGCTGATGGCAATGTTCGCATGGGTATTCCGCTTCGGTTTCTTCGGTGCCGGTAATCCGGGTATGCCGGGTGTGATCCTGTTCGTACTGAGTTGCGTTGTTTACGGTTTCGCATTCGATTTCTTCAATATCTCCGGTGCGTTATACGTAGATCAGGAGACTGAACCTGCACAGCGTTCGTCTGCTCAGGGTCTGTTCATGATGATGACCAACGGTTTAGGTGCTACAATTGGTACGTTGAGTGCACAAGCCATTGTAAGTAAAATTGTACCTATGATCGACAATTCTAAAGAGGCTGAATTAGGTATAGTTCGCGACGAAACAGGAGTTATTGATTGGAATAATATTGCTGCTGACAAATTACAAGGCATTCAAGAGGCCGCCCAAAGTATGTGGGCTGGTTGGCAAGAAGCGTGGTATATCTTTGCGGGCTTTGCGTTAGTGGTGGCTATCGCCTTCTGGATTTTCTTCCCCAAAACACCGGCTAATAAGGATATTGAAGTTAAACACTAAATCATAAATCATAAATGTTCCGTAAGGAACTTCGATATTATTTCTCCACGCCGATAGCGTATATAGTCATCGGATTATATCTCTTGGCGATTAGTCTTTTCCTATGGGTGATCCCGGGTCAATGGAATATCATTGACTCGGGGTACGCCCAAGTGGACGGACTCTTTCAATTGAGTCCCTGGCTGTTTATGCTGCTCTGCCCTGCTTTGACGATGCGTCTCTTCTCGGAAGAGCGGCAGTCGGGCATGTGGGATCTCATTCGAACCAAACCTATCTCGCTCACCCGCATCGTCTTAGGCAAATACTTCGCCGCATGGACCTTAGTGCTCATCGGTCTGCTACCCTGCTTTGTACACTACTTTGTAGTGGCATATATGGCTGAACCGATGGGTAACTTAGACAGCGGAGCGTTCTTGGGTTCGTTCATCGGTCTCATTCTACTCAGCGGCACCTTCATGGCCCTCGGGGTACTATGCGCTACATTCAGCAAGAGCCAAATTGTCTGCTTCATCGCAGCCGCCCTCTGTTGCTTCGTTCTCTACTGGGTATTGCTGCAGGACCACTACTCTTCCCTTTCACGTGGCGTACTGGATCTAATAGACGTGATGGTCTTCATCACTGTAGCCGTCGTCGCACTCATCGCTGCTATTTTCACTATTGATAAATTAACAAGAAAATAGATATTCATTGTTAATTATTCATTAAAATGACTCACATTGGCCTCTTATCGGATACCCACGGTCTGTTAGACAAACGCATCTTTGAGCACTTCAAAGATGTCGATGAGATTTGGCATGCAGGGGATATCGGTTCGGAGGAAGTGTTGCGTAAGTTACGCGAATTCAAACCCACGCGCGCCGTATTCGGAAATATGGACAGTGGAGATGTGCGCTATTCCTTGGATGAGTTCTATCGTTTTCGTGTGGAGGATGTCAATGTGCTGATGACCCATATCGGTGGCTATCCGGGACATTATAATCCTTGGCTGATACCCATGTTTCGCAAGGCACTCGAGAACTACGACGACCCGAATCATCGCATTGATCTCTTCGTCTGCGGACACAGCCATATATTGAAAGTGCAGTATGACTCCCAGTTCAAATTTCTGACTATGAATCCCGGAGCAGCAGGTAAACAAGGATGGCAACCTTGTCAGACCTTATTGCGATTTACCATCGATGGAAGCCAAATCAAAGACTTAGAAGTCATCGAATTGGAGCGAAAATAGCCATTTTGCAAAGTAGAAATAGCAAAATATGTTGCATAACATAAAAAAAAATTTGCACATTTCAAAAAAAAGCAGTACTTTTGCACCGAATTTAAGAAAGAAGATCAATCTTAAATAAAGACCAATCTTTTTTGTACCTTAAATAAACAGACTAATACCTTAGAAAAACAGACGTCGTGACGACGGCTGTTTTCGCTTTTAAAAGCGAGGTGAACCTGACTTAACTAAGTGTACTTACTTACAATAAAAATCCCGCCTACTCTTTCGAGTGACGGGATTTTCTATAAACTTTCAACTTTAAACTTTCAACTTTAAACTATTTTATCACTTGCGCTTTGATGCCGTCGCGCTCGAGCAGGGCGTTGATGGTCGGTTCACCTTGACGGAAACGGACATACAGATCCATAGCGCGCTCTGTTCCACCCTTCTCAAGGATGTTCTCGCGGAAACGTTTAGCCGCTTTCTTATCGAAGATAGAGCCGTTCTTGGCCTGTGCCTCTTTGAAAACCGAGAACGCATCGGCGTCTAACAGTTCCGACCATTTATAGCTGTAGTAACCTGCTGCGTAACCGCCGGAGAAGATATGGGTGAAGGAGCACTCCATTTGGGTGCCCGGAACAGTAGGCAGAACCGCTACTTGTTTCATTGCCTCGTCGCCAAAGCGAACGACGGACTCTACGGTTCCAATCGTCTCATTCACCTCAAACGGTTGCTCCAAAGTATGCCATGCCATATCGAGATAGCCGAAGCTGAGCTGACGTGCGCAAGCGTACGCAGCGTGGTAAGTCTGCGAAGCGTGCATCTTATCGAGCAACTCCTGAGGCATGGTCTCGCCGGTGATATAATGTTTCGCAAAGGTATCCAGGAACTCTTTCTCGTCGATAAAGTTCTCGTTAAACTGCGAGGGCAGCTCCACAAAATCGCGCGGTACATTCGTTCCGCTCTGCGCACTGTATTGGCAGCGTGTTAACATACCATGCAGACCGTGGCCGAACTCATGCAGGAAGGTGCGTACCTCATCATAGGTGAAGAGTGCCGGTTTGTCTGCCGTCGGACGAGTGAAATTCATCACATTCACGATATGCGGACGATGATCTTTCTTGCCCTTCATATACTGCGGTTGGAAATCATTCATCCATGCGCCGCCGCGTTTACCGTCCCGCGGGTGGAAGTCCGCATAATAAACGGCCAGGAACTTACCCTTCTCGTCAAACACCTCATAGGCCGTCACTTCCGGGTGATATACCTGAATATTCTTATTCTCCTTGAAGGTGATACCATACAGACGCTGCGCCAGACCGAACACACCCTTCTTCACGTTCTCCAACTCGAAATACGGACGAAGGTCATCATCCGAGATCGCATATTTCTCTTGTTTGAGTTTCTTGGAGTAATAACTGAAGTCCCAGGGTTGCAGATGTGCGGCATAGAAACCGTGTTGATGCGCAAAATCTTCCAGTTCCAGCACTTCCTGACGAGCGGTCGGCATATACGCGTCGCGGAGTTGGTCTAACAGCCTATAGACGTTCTCCGGTGTCTCTGCCATAGTCTTGTACAGCGATTTCTCGGCATAGTTCTTTTTGCCAAACAATTTAGCCAATGCCAAACGGGTGTTGACGATCTCCACGATGATACCCGTGTTATCGAACTCACCGCCTACGCACTTCGTTGCCGAAGCCATGTATAACTCACGACGGATATCGCGGTTGTCGAGGTCCTCCAAAACCGGACGAAGAGTAGTCGGTTTGAGATTCAGCAACCAACCGTCCAGACCTTTGGCCTGCGCATTGGCTTTTAACATCCCTTTCACGTCGTCGTTCAGACCGGCCAACAGACTCTCGTCCGTGATGAGCATCGTCCAGGCGTTCGTTGCCTTAAGCACATTCTGACCATATTGAAGCGTTAGTTTGCTCAATTTGGCCGTCAGTTCGCGGTAAATTTGCTTATCCTCCGCACTGAGGTTCGCTCCGTTGTTGGCAAACGACTCATAAATATCCTCCAGCAGTTTATACTGCGCCTTGTTCAGTTTGAGTTTATTGCGTTGGTCATAAACGGCTTTGATACGCTGGAAGAGGCCTTCGTTCAGACGAATCGTCGCGCTGTATTCCGACAGTTTCGGACTTAACTCCATCTCGATCTGCTGCAGCGTGTCATTGGTCTCTGCACTCGTGAGGTTATAGAAACAGCCGGCTACAATACTTAACATTTCGCCCGACGCTTCGTATGCCTCGATGGTGTTCTTGAAGGTCGGAGCAGCAGGATTATTGACGATATCGTCGATCTCCTTCAGTCCTTGCTTCATAGCCTCCTCGAATGCCGGCATATAATGCTCTGCGCGGATCTCGTTGAACGGATACGTGCCATGCGGCGTCTTCCAGTTCTTGTAGTTAAAGAACGGATTAGTTGCAGCACTCGCTGCCAATACTGTACTTGCAAGTACCATACTTAAAATCGCTTTCTTCATGCTAAAATATTCATTATTCATTATTCATTATTCACTTACCACGGATGAGATTAATATCTCCCGACAGCTGGTATACACCGATCACCGATGCATCGGATTTGTTTTTCCGCTTCTGATAAACGGCCTTCAGCCCCACATACGAAGCGTTCTTTGCGGCATCCGTACCCATCGCCCGAATGACATAGAAATACGCACCCTCGGCTGCCGGACGACCACCGATCATACCGTCCCAACCTTTATCCGGATCGGACCATTGATAAACCAGTTTGCCCCAGCGATTATATACCCAACAATGGAACTCACGCAGCGAACGGTAGGCTACGCGGAACTCATCGTTATGTCCGTCGCCGTTCGGCGTGAACACATTCGGCACGCGCAGGTACGACTCCGAGATATTGATGACCGTCTCGACCGAATCCGATGTGCAGTACTCATTACTCACCTGCCCTACCACGCGGTACGAACCGGGTTCGCTGAATTCATAACGAATCGAGATATCATGACGTTGTGCGATCAGCTCCGAAGCCTTGTATATCGACCAGTGATAGAACTTCGCTGCTGGCGTAGGATTGGAGTAAAACGCCACCTCTACGGCACCGCTGTAACTCTTTCCGGGACTTAAGTGTTGGTCCGTCGGACGATCCATTTCATTATTTCCAGCCGGGTCGTTTTCACGGGCTGTAGCTAAAGCTACCAACTCCATTTTCACCGCCTTCACGTCCTCCAGCGGCAGGTTCACCGTCACCGAAGCAGGAGGAAGACCCAAGGCATCACGAATCTCACTATCGTAACTCAAAGTGATCGGTGTCGGGCCATAGAGTGCGGGCAAAAGGATCGTCGGTTTCAAGGTAGTCGTCACATTCGCCGCCGAGTCCACCCATGCTTCTGTATTCCATGCGAGTGCATTATAATCTATGGAACACGCGCGCGCATACACGGACGCCAGGTCACCGTTCACACGCAGCAAGGTATTATCGCAAGCCGGTTCGATAGTAAACGAAAGATCCTCTACATCCTTGTACAGCGCTACGCAGAACGCACTTCCTGCAGCCGTATAACACCCGTCCTCGGGATAGATCTCATCACAACCCGAAGCATATACCGAACCGTCCGCCCGATACCATTCTATCGGACCGATTTTTGAGCGCAAATGAATCTCATCGCGGAAGATAAAGATCGTATCGTGCCTTTGCACTACTTGCGTCGCTGCACCGACACACTCTATATCCGAGGCGTGGGAAGGTGAAAAATGAAAAATGAAAACGGAAAGGACAATAAGCCCTAACAATTTATTTATATACCGATGTTCTCTTTTCATCCTTTCACCTTTCACCTTTCAATTTTCATTTTACTTATTCACTCTGAATCGTTCATTGCCATTCTGAATGAAGTCCACGATCTGTTTGGCAGCAGCTATACCCGCATTGATATTGGCTTCTGCCGTCTGTGCACCCATCTTTTTCGGGGTTGCGAAGTAACGACCTTCAAAGAGTGTACGGAACTTCGCATCCGCAACCGGCATAATATCCGTCATATACTTGATATCAAGACGCTCCTGCATCAGGGCGATCAGACCTTCTTCGTCGATCACTTCTTTGCGCGCCGTGTTGACGAGAATACCACCCTTCGGCAGCAGGTTCACCAAGTCATGGTTGATGCTGTTCTTGGTCTCTGCCGTGGCAGGAATATGCAGACTCACAATATTACAAGTCTTGTACAACTCCTCTGCGGAATGAACCGGTTTCACGTTTGCTGCTACCATCGCTTCATCCGGACAGTACGCATCATAGGCATACACCTCCATGCCGAAGCCCTGCGCAATACGCGCTACGTTACGACCTACATTACCGAAAGCATGAATACCTAATTTCTTTCCTTTGAGTTCGGTGCCTGATGTTCCGTTGAATAAGTTACGTACGGCATAGACCATCAGACCAAGCGCCAACTCTGCCACAGCATTACTGTTCTGACCCGGGGTGTTCATCGCTACCACGTTATGCGCAGTAGCAGCCTCCAGATCGATGTTATCGTATCCGGCACCGGCACGTACGACGATCTTCAAGCGCTTCGCAGCGTCTAACACGGCTGCGTCCACAATATCGGAACGAATGATCAGTGCATCTGCATCCTCTACAGCCTCCAAGAGCTGTGCTTTATCGGTGTATTTCTCCAGCAGCGCCAATTCATAACCGGCACCTTCTACCACTTCGCGAATGCCATCCACAGCCACTTTCGCAAAAGGTTTCTCTGTTGCAACTAATACTTTCATTTTAATGAATAATTAATAATGAATAATGAATATTTTTAGTGCAGCGCTTCGTATTCCTTAATGCAGTCTACCAAGGCCTGAACGCCTTCAATATCCATCGCGTTGTAGCAGGAAGCGCGGAAACCGCCTACCAGACGGTGACCCTTGATGCCCACCATACCTTTGGAAGTTGCGAACTTGAAGAAGTCGTCTTGTAAGTCCTCATAACCCGGTTTGAAGACGAAGCAGATATTCATGCGGCTGCGGTCCTCTTTCTTGCTGATCGTCGGCATGAAGAGTTTCGACTCATCCAGACATTTATACAGCAGGTCGGCTTTCGCTTTGTTACGTGTCTCGATCCATTTCACGCCACCGTTTGCTTTGAGCCAACGAAGGGTCAGCAACGCCGTATAAACCGGCAGTACAGGAGGGGTGTTGAACATCGAACCGCCGTCGATATGCGTCTGATAATTCAGCATCGTCGGGATATAACGACTTACCTTACCAAGACATGACTCTTTGATGATCACAAAAGTCACACCGGCAGGAGCTAAGTTCTTCTGTGCGCCTCCGTAGATGATATCGTATTGACTTACATCAATCGGACGACTCAGGATATCCGAACTCATATCGGCTACCAAAGGTACATTCCCTTTTTTCTTGTAGATCTCAGCCAGTTTCTCGTCGTTGATCTCTGTACCGAAGATCGTGTTATTGGTCGTAATATGGAAGTAATCGGCATCCTGCGGGATCTCATAATCCGTCGGAATACTATTCGTGCTGGCAGCTACCTCGATCGCCTCACCGAAACCTTTGGCTTCCTTCAGCGCTTTCTTGCTCCATACACCGGTATTCAGATAAGCTGCTTTCTTCTCCAGCAGGTTAAACGGCACCATGCAGAATTGCAACGAAGCACCGCCGCCGAGGAACAGTACGCGATAGCCCTCCGGCACGTTCAGCAACTCTTTCATCAGCGCTTCCGCCTCGTCCATAACGGGCTGGAAATACTTCGCGCGGTGCGAGATCTCCAATACAGAAAGTCCTTCACCCTGGAAATCGATGACCGCCTCTGCGGTTTGTTTGATTACTTCTTGCGGGAGAATACTCGGTCCCGCATTAAAATTGTACTTTTTCATGATTATTTTGGTTTATAAATTACACATTTTGCTTTTTACTTTGAGGCCGCAGGCCGTTCTTTCTACTTTGAGCAGCGTCAGCTGCGGTCTTTCTACTTTGAGCGTAGCGGTCTATTTAAGTATATAATGCTTCTGATTCCATGCGGTAGCGTGTACCTTCGGCAGCGCGATGATACCCTCTTTCGGCTTCTTACCTGCCAGATACAATGCATATGCTACAGCAGCGAGATCGTCCTCTTGGCTCTGCGCTTTCGGCTCTTGGCTCTTAGCTGCAGGAGCAGCAACCACTCCGGCTTTTGCACGACGTTCCTCGAGATCCTTCAAGAATTGTTCTTTGGCGAGACCCGATTTATACTCGCGATATTGCTTGTCGTGCATAGCGAACTCGAACAGTTCCTCATCGTCCTGTCCGCGGTCCCAACCGAGTTCTTTCATCTCTTTGATGTACTGCGGAAGCACGTCCGGATAGAGTTTCTGCGGGTCGTCGGTATAGAACTCAAAGCCTTTCTCTTTCGCCAACGCGATGATCTCCGGCGCTAACTCACCCGGCAACTTACCGGACTTGCCGAGGATCATACCCCACATTGCCGGATCCATACGGGTGAAGTCTTTCTCACCCATCGAACGGCTGAAGAGGTTCATCAGCGCAGCGTTCTTCACGTACTGACTGAACGGCGTCACCAGACACGGTGTTCCCAACATCGGCCATATACGCTGAACCTCGTCAAAGAGTTGCACGAGCAGTTCGTCTTCGCTCAGTTCTTTCTCCCCTTTCTTCTTCAGGTTCGCGTTGATAGCAGCGTGCATACCTTTGAGGTCGGCCATCAGACTTCCCATCATACCGCCCGGCAGACCGCAGCCTACAAGCAGACTCGTCATCAACGCATTCTTCGGATCGATCCAGTAACCGAGGAAATCATCAATAAACGACTGCGTCAGGCTGCGTGCCTCCATATAGGCCTTCATGTTGATATCTTTGACGCGGAAGCCTGCATCCTTGAGCATCGCCTGAATCGTGATTACATCCGGGTGTACCTTACCCCAACTGAGCGGTTCCATCGCTACGTCTAACACGTCACCACCGGCTTTCGCTACTTCGAGCATCGAAGCCACACTGAAGCCCGGGCCTGAATGTCCGTGGTACTGAATGATGATATCGGGATGTTTCTCTTTGATGGCTGCTACGATCACGCCTAACATATGCGGACGACCGATACCTGCCATGTCTTTCAAACAAATCTCCTGTGCGCCGCCTTCGATCAGCTGTTCGGCTAAGTTGATGTAATACTCCGCCGTGTGTACTTTCGAGTAGGTGATACACATCGTGGCCTGCGCCGTCATACCGGCCTCTTTTGCCCATTTGATCGACGGAATGATATTACGCGGGTCATTCAGACCGCAGAAGATACGGGTGATATCTGTTCCCTGCGCGTGCTTCACTTTGTACATCAGTTTGCGCACGTCAGCCGGCACAGGATTCATACGCAGCGCATTCAGACCGCGGTCCAACATATGGGTCTTGATACCTGCCTCATTGAACGGCTTACAGAACGTACGAACCGCCTGATTCGGGTTCTCGCCGTACAGCAGGTTCACCTGCTCCGATGCACCGCCGTTGGTCTCTACGCGGTCAAAACAACCCATATCAATGATCACCGGTGCAATACGCGCTAACTGGTCCTTTCGCGGCACATACTTTCCACTACTCTGCCACATGTCGCGATAAACCAAACTAAATTGAATTTCTTTTTTCATGCTATAAGATATTCATTATTCATTAATCATTATTCATTAAAAACCGAAGGATAGCCCGCAGGTCACCGTAAAATTCTTTCCCTGCAGGTAAACGGGTGTATATTTATTGAGGTAATAGTTGATTAACTCATCGCCCGCCAACTCCTTCGAAGTGCCGTCGATATTCCATCCGCGGTCTTCGCCGTTCGCTCTCGGCGATGTGGGAGCATATGCGCGCGCGTTGTTATAGGTGAAGTCCACATGCGCATAGCAGTTATTAAACACCTCATAAACCGCGCGGAACTTCAACTCGTCATTCCGCCAGATCTTCTCGCTGAACGGTTTCTGCGCGATGATCTGCGATATGTCGCCGCGGATATAATCGAACGCGCGATACTTCGTATCATTCGTATAATCCAATGTCAGACGCAGACTCCGCGTGGGACGATAACTCAACTCCACAAAGATACTCTGCGCATTGTCGCCCATGTAATGACCCATGAAATAGCTGTTCGAGCGATAATCCAGTACCCGAATCGAGTGGGTGTAGCACGCGATATAACTGCGCATGAACTCACCCCGCAGCGCCAAACCTTTCACCGGCCAACCCGACCAGTTGAAACCCACCAAGTAGGACACCGGGTTATGCTGCGGATTCGATTTCTTCAGACGAGCGAACTTGAACTCGTCCAAGAAGAACGAACCGTATAAGCGCAGGTGATCGGTCGGACGAACAGAGATAGTCGCGAAGACCTGGCTGTTCTGATTCTCCGAACCCAGACCTTTGGTCAACAGGTGATCCAGCGATTTATAGAAGGCTATCGGAATGAAATACGCGGCCTGCACGTTTCGCTCCGCATAGACGATCGAGTTACCGAACGAGAACTGGATGTACTTGATCGGCATGAACGTGAACATATTCGCCGCCATGAATTTATTCGCCGGACGATACTCCTTGCCCGTCACACCTTCTTTCTCGCGCTCCAAATAATAATAGGTCGAGTCGATGACATTGGAGGGCAACCAGGCATGGAAATAATCGAATTGGAACCATTTACAAGGCGTCAGTTGAAGGGTCACCATCGGTACGGCCGGGTTGTGCGCCGAGAGGATATTCGAGCAATGTTGCGCGTCGCCCCATTGGATACGCTCCCTCTGAATTCCGATACTACCCCACCACATATATAACGAGAGGCCACCCCTCGAATCCGAGAAGTCACCTCCGTAGTTCGCCTCTTTGTATTGCACGCCCGGCAAGTTATTCAGATAATTCGGCTTCGTGATACGCGAACCGTCCACTCCCTGACCGCTCCAACTGTTATCGCGGATCGAACCCCAGATACTCAGGTGATGGGCGATGTCCATCTGGATCTCCGCTCCGTACACACGATGCATCAGCAAGCCGTGACGGTTGTAATACAGATCCATGCCTAAGATCGGATGGATACGCATTTTGAAGACCTTGTCCTTCGTCAGGATGTGCAGACTCGGGTCCGCTAAGTTCAGATTCGATACCTCCGTCTTCCATTGCGTCACATGCCGATGGCCGTAACTGTAGTACGTCGGTAAGGTATCTAACTCCAGCGCATAATCCTGCATGTAGAACTGCAGGTCCTCTTTCTGCCGTTTGTTCAACAGCGAGTCCTTCGATGCTGCCTCCGCCAACAGACGGGCGATATAATCACGCGTGTACGGCTTAATCGCCGCATTCGAACGAATCACCCCGTCGGTCGTCAACTCCTCGATGAAGTCATACACCTCCGTGTACTCGATCATCTCGGGTATCCGCTGCGCCAGACAAGTTGAAAATTGAAAAATGAAAATTGAAAGGAAGAGAATCCCTTTCACCTTTAACCTTTCACCTTTCACCTTATATGTCCTTTCACCTTTCACCTTTCACCTTTCACCTTATATGTCCTTTCACCTTTCACCTTTCATTTCGAATACCGTGCGTTCAGCGCCTCGATCACCTCATCCGTGATATCGTAGCCGGCTACTTTATTCATCAGCACGGCGTCGTTCAGAATCAGGTGATAGTGTCCGTCGCTATTGAGCTCACGCAGGTAAGCCTGTACGCTGTCTTGTAACTGTTGGGTCAACGCTGCCTGTTGGTTCATGAAGTCGTTGCTCAGCTTCTGACGCAGGTTCTCGAGGTCTTGCTGTTTCGCCATCAACTGTTGCTCTTTCTTCTGCAGTTTGGCCTGCTCGCTCTCGGCACGCTCACGGCTGAGGAAAGCACCGGTCTCCACTTTCTTTTGGAAATTCAGCACGTCCTGTTGGAAGGTCTCTGCCTCTTTCTGGAGCGTCTTGGATTTGGTATCCAATTTCAGAACCGACTCTTCGTACTGGGACATCAGACGATCGTTTGCCTCCACGGCCAGGGTGTAATGCTTCAAAATCGAATCGGTGTTGATAATCGCGATCGGCAGTAACTCACCGGCTGCTTCCACATCCTGCACAGCGGGCTTCTTCGTCCGCGGCATAAACACAAATACCAAAATAAACAGGGCAACCACACATATTGCCAAACTAATGTTAATAATAAGTTGTTTCATAATGTTTGTATAATAATTTTAATTTAATTCGGTGTACGGTGTAAAGTGTACGGTGTATAGTGTACGGTGTTTAGTGTACGGTGTATAGTGTACGGTGTACGGTGTAAAGTGTACGGTGTAAAAATTTTTTTTATTTATTTTTATCGGTATAATTATTAATTGGACTCTGTAGGAGTGAGGGTTTGGTTGGTAAGGGTCATTGCAAATTTATTTGTGAATGAGCTTTAGCAAGCAAAGACTCATCGGTACGTAGTACCACAATTAATAATTATACATATTTTCCTTTTATATACAAATAATCTAATTCAATAATCAGTGTTTTTTATGTTTTTTTCTTTAAACTTTCAACTTTCAACTTTTAACTTTTGCTTGCGCCTCGCTTCGCGATCTTGTGAAGTCGCGCAATGAATCCCATCTTGCTTCATCCGCTCATTCTCGCCGATATGCTGCGACCGGAACGTATGATCTTTGCGGAAGATCACACCCACGCAGAGCGCCAACATCGCCCCTGCTACAAGCCCTATCGCTATTCCTATTTTTACCAGCGTACCCATGCGCGCATATAAATTCGGCTGCAATTTCGCTGCAAAAGTACAAAAAAAAATTGACATACACAAGAGTGTATGCCATTTTTTGATAATATTTGTTGTTTTTAACGGGAAACCAACTCATTTACCTTCTTCTGTGCCGCCTTCTGAAGCTTGATGCAGAAATAGATCAGCGCGAAGAAACAGATACCTCCTGCGATGGGATCCACCGAACCGGTCATCGCCAGCGAGTCATATACGCCATGCGCCAAAACAGGTATCAGGATCACCTTCGCCGCAGCTATCTTGGAATGGTCCACGAAGTGATAAACGGCATAGTAATAACCCATCAGGATAGCGAACGCATAATGTCCCGGAACAGCCAACAGCGCACGCATAGCTGCTACCGTCGCCCAGCCTTCTCCGCCGGAGAGCACATAGCCCACATTCTCTATTGCCGCGAAGCCCAGTCCGACACACACCGCATACACGATCCCGTCAAAATGCTCGTCGAAATACGGGTTTTTACGTAAGATCAACCATAAAGCCAGCAGCTTTGCTGCTTCTTCCGGAATAGCCGCTACCAAGAACGCCTCTACCGTCGTTCCGAAGAGTGTGGTCGGACCGCCGGACGGGAACAAGTAATGCATCACCAACGTCTCTACCAAAGCCACCGGCACACAGATGATAACTCCCGCCAACAATGCACGAAACAACCATTTAAACGGCTCCGGCTGTGCATCCTTCCGCCAGATATACAAAAACAACAATATCGCCGGCAATAACGCCGCTGCAAGCATGTAATACATAGTAGTACGAATTAGTCTTTGAGTTCTTGATAAATCATAGCCCGAATGAAGTTATCGAAGCGAAAATAATGACGCTGTTTGCCGTCTTTTCCGAGGGGAGCCTGGATGTCCGGTGCTCCTTTGAGTTGAGACTCAAAACGAAGGCGAAATTGTTCGAGCAGAGTTCGTTGTTCGTCGGTCGCTGTATCCGGAAATTTATAGGCATAAATGAGAGCCGTCGTACGCTTTGCCGCCTCGCCAAAATGCTGTAAATGAGCGAGTTCTTTACCCTTTGGAGGTACCTGCTTGTAGTTGCGTTTTTTTCTCTGCAGATAGACTTCCGGCTTACACTCTTTGGTGACAGCTCCATTCGGTCCATGCAAGTGCTTATGGCGCGTAATGAGCTTGTGCTCGCTGTCCAACGCGCCGGTCGTAAGGCTGATGCCCGGGGAATAAGAAATTTGTGCCATTTTATAGAAATTTTTGCGGTTAATTCATTCTTTCAAGAGATAAAAGCGGAATAGAAACGGCGTAGTAACAGGGTCTGATTATGTCATTTATCACCTACTAATAACCTACTAATCACCTACTAATCACCTACTAATATTCTACTAATCTCGTACTAGTGTATTTAAATTTGAGTGCAAAGGTACAACAAAAAAATGACATATGCAAATTTTGGAGGGGGATTTGTTGAGAAAAATGGAGAAATGTTACAAAAAACCGCTCGGCCTGAGGTGTAAGCCGAGCGGAGAGGGCAGGCAATGAAAATGCCCTATAATAGAAGAAAAAGATGTATTATTCTATATCCTCTTTAATATCATCGATTTCTTTTTGTACACTTTCTTTAGTCTTAGTCAGCGTCTCTTCGATGAAATCAACAGCTGTTTTGTAATCTTCTTCATCGATATCAAAGGTAGCAATAATCTCCTTTAGATCTTTATCCATTACGAATATATATTCTCCGATAGTAGAATTACCGCCTTTGGTTTTGCATCTGAAGCGATGGCCCACTTTCCAGCCGATGGCTTCTCCGTTTTCGTTTTGCTCTAATGCTTCATTTCGATCCAGGATGAGCAACATCGCATCATACATTTCCCGCATGCATTTTCTCGCCGCATTCAGATTGTCGCGACACTTGGCTTTTGCATCATTATATTTTGAGCGACCATACGACGTTCCAGAGTCACTCCAGATATCCATAGAAGTTTGAGCGCTTCGAACTTCAGCCAGATAGTCGTTCACTTTGTCCAGTTTATCTCCTGCAACCAAAGCGAGTGCATATGCTTCCTTGTCAAAACGAATATCGGTATACATTGTGTCGATAGTCGTTTTCATCGGTTCATAACTCTCAAAATCATACAGGTTTTCGTACATGTAATCTTTGATTAACTTGTTCGCTTTGTCTTCTTTTGAGGCACACGAAGCAAGCGTGATAGCCAACAATAAAGACAGACAGAATTTAATGTGTTTCATTGTAAAAAAGATTTTATTCCCGCTCTTACGCCTTTACGGGTTTTGGCAATATAATATAATAAAAAAATGGACGATCCTTATCCGCTCTAAGGCTGTAGGAATTGCCCATTCACCGATAAGTCACGTCCATATTACATGGACGCTTGCAGACTTATTATTGGTGAATCTTTTGAACTTCCTACATTCTAGAGCGCCAATAAATCGCAAACGCGAAAAATCAATATGTCCTTACTGTTTTACGTCGACAAGCGACGAGGGGTTAGGCAATTACACCTGCGTGTAGTTGCTCTATCGGGAAAATAAGATCCCAACTCTTGCCCCACACTACATTTCCATCCTCTATCGAGAATTGGCGGAATTTACGCGGGTCAAGATATTTATTATACTGCGGATGAGGGTGACGACGAATGAAGTCACCTATATCCACTCTACGGGTCGTTTGGTCGCTGAACAGCAGGTCCACCGACAAATTGCCCGCATCCTTTGCTTCTTTAATATACAATTTGCTCATAGTTATAATTTGGTTTTGATGGTTGTACTCTTTACTGCCTGCCTCAACACGAAGAACTTAATCCACTTGGTAATAATGTTTTTGGCGTACTTCCTAATGAATTCTTCTGCTGTCTTTTGATCTTTGGAAGATAATGGCTCTTCTCCTGCCTTTTCACGAACACGAATCTCCGCTAAAACTCCATTATCCATGATAAGCTCGAAGATGCTTTGGCAGCCCTTATGTGTCACATGCACATGAATGGGCTCGTGCTCATTGGAATAGAAGAAAAAGACAAATCCAAAATATTCAAAAATCTTAGGCATAACAGTTGTTGTTTCGATTTTGCGCTGCAAAATTACAGAAAAAATTTGATATATGCAAGAAAAATGGGAAAAAATTGCATGCGCCGGATAAAATCTCGGCAAATGGACGAAGAAGAGCGGCGGATTCAATCCGCATAGAATACAAAGAAAGCAAGAAGCTACACTCGCATTGAGACCGAAGCGGGCGGGGCGGCACGTTTGGCTATTCCCGAAAATTATTCGGGGCTAATAGACACAGGACCGGACGCGAGGGCTGAATAAAGCAGAAGGAAAAGCGGATGTCCCTCCCCTATTTTCTCAAAAAAACTTATTTTAGTTATAAAATAATTTGCACATGTCAAATATTTGTAGAACTTCGGACTCCGCCTTGCGTTGCAATTCCCCCGAAATTACGTTCGCTCAATTTAGCGAACTCCAACTAAATCGCCAAAAACCTGAATTAATACAAGCATTATTCATTTTTTTGTCAATTTATTTGGTACTTCAAATTTTTTGTAGTAACTTTGCGCCCGATTTGGTTTTATATATTTAAAAATATATGAAAAAGTTGCTTTTTAGTGCCCTGCTGGCAGCGGGGTTGTTTGCTGCCGGGTGTAGCCCGAAAGGGCAAGTTCAGAACGCCCAAGTGCCCGGTGTAGGAGAGGTGATACGCGACACGCTCAACGGCGTGCCCTGTTGCGTCTATCTGCCGGAGCATTATGTAGACCGTACGGAGGTGTATCCGGTGCTGTATCTGCAGCACGGTATGTGGGGCAATGAGTTCGACTGGACTCTGAAAGGCAACTTGCTCGGAATCATGGACTCTCTTTTACGCGCGGGCGCTGTACGCGAAATGGTGGTAATCATGCCGGATAACTGTCCGGGTAGGCCGACGTTCGAGGAAGAGAAAGCCAATGCTACAACCGGCGAATGGGAGGCAAACTTTGCGACATTCATGGCAGAGGCGGAGTCGGAGTACCGCATCAGTGCCGAGCCGGCTCAACGTGCTATAGCCGGACTCTCAATGGGCGGATACCATACAATGCGGGTGTCGTATGTGTTGGACGGACAGTTCGAATACGTAGCGATGTTCTCTCCGGCGACCTTTGTACACAACGCTCCTACCCGACCCCGCGTGTTCTGGCTTGCGATCGGCACGGAGGATTTTCTCTGGGATTCGTTCCAGGAATATCGCAAGTGGCTGGAGGCCGAGCACATCGAATATACGTATTACGAGAGTACGGGCGGGCATGACTGGCCCAATTGGCAGGAGTATTTGGGAAGATTTTTGCCGAAACTCTTCTAAATGAATAATGAATAATGAATAATGAATATTTTGCGATGCCGATACATGTTTCGCGAGATAGTCATGAATAATTAATAATGAATATTTTGAAAAATTGATATATTATGGCAAATGACAAACAACAGAGCGGATTGATGTTCAATGCATTGACCGCAGGAAGTAAAATTGTAGGTAACATAACGGCGGACAGCGACTACCGTATCGACGGTTTGGTAGAAGGCGATCTGCAGTGTACCGGTAAAGTAGTAATCGGCGAGGCCGGAAAAGTAAAAGGTACGATCGGCTGCCAGAACGCAGAGATCATGGGATTGCTGGAAGGTAAGATCAGCTGCAGCAGCCAGTTGTCGCTCCGCGCGAGCGGTAAGATCGTGGGCGATGTCAATACCAAGACACTCATCGTCGAGCCGGGAGCATTGTTCAACGGTACCTGCTCTATGGGAGCGGCGAAGGCGATGCCTTCTAAATGAATAATTAATAATGAATAATGAATATTTTGCGATGCCGATACATGTTTCGCGAGATAGTCATGAATAATTAATAATGAATAATGAATATTTTGCGATGCCGATACATGTTTCGCGAGATAGTCATGAATAATGAATAATTAATAATGAATATTTCTTCGAATGAATAACGAAGATCCAAAAATATACAATCTGGGTATTTTGGAGGAGAAGACATACGCTTTTGCTTTGCGTATTATTAAAGCATACAACTTTCTAACCAGCAAAAACGAGTATGTCTTATCTAAACAACTACTGCGTGCAGGCACTTCAATAGGTGCTAACTGCAGAGAGGCTACCTATGCCCAAAGTAAAATGGATTTTATCAATAAATTAAGTATCGCATTAAAAGAAGCAAACGAAACTATTTATTGGTTAGAATTACTACACGACTCGGACTATATAGATGATAAGAGTTTTAATTCTATCCATGACGATGGTCTTGAGATACTTAAATTGTTAATTTCCATCATTAAGACCTCTAAAGAAAACCTCCAGAAACAAAAATAAGATATTCATTAATCATTGATCATTAATCATTAAAATAAAATGAAGATAAAACCTTTTAAGGGAATACGGCCACCGAAGGAATTGGTGGAACAGGTAAGCAGCAGACCGTACGATGTGCTCAATAGCGAAGAAGCACAAGCGGAGGCGGCAGGCAATGAGATGAGTCTGTATCATATCATCAAGCCGGAGATCAATTTTAACCCGCTTATCGATGAGCACGACCCGCGTGTGTACCCGGAGGCGCTTTCGCAATACAAGCGTTTTCGCGCCAAAGGCTGGTTGGTGCAAGACCTCGAAGAGAATTACTACGTCTATGCCCAGACGATCTTGGCTTCAAACCCTCTCTCGGGCGGAAAAGACAAGACCCAGTACGGTCTGGTGGTCGGAGCATGGGTGGATGATTATCTCGAGGGCCGCATCAAGAAGCACGAACTCACGCGTCGCGACAAGGAAGAGGACCGCATGAAACATGTGCGTACGCTGAACGCCAACATGGAGCCGGTTTTCTTTGCTTACCCGCATCGCGACGATCTGGATGCGATCATTGAGAAAGTATGCAAACAGACTCCCGAATACGACTTTGTAGCTGCTCCGGAAGGATTCAGGCACACGTTCTGGGTAATTAACGACAAACAAACCATTGAGCGTATCACCGAGATATTCGCTTCTATTCCGGCGATGTATATTGCGGACGGACACCATCGTTCCGCAGCTGCTGCCGGAGTCGGAGCGGAGAAACAAAAAGCAACAGGCGATAAGAATGCGGAGTTTAACTACTTCCTCGCCGTTTGTTTCCCGGATAATCAACTCAATATCATCGATTACAACCGCGTGGTGAAGGACCTGAACGGGTTGACGGAAGAGGAGTTCCTATCGAAAGTCTCTGAAGATTTCGATATCGAATGTTATAATGATGCAAATGATGCAAATGGTGTAAAGCCGAAGAAGTTGCATAACTTCAGCCTTTATTTAGGCGGGAAATGGTACAGTCTGACGGCTAAAGAAGGTCGATACGATGACAGTGACCCGATCGGTGTGCTGGATGTGACGATATCGAGTAACCTGATTCTCGATAAGATTCTCGGCATAAAGGACCTAAGGTCGGATAAACGCATCGATTTTGTCGGTGGTATTCGCGGATTAGGCGAGTTGCAACGTCGTGTAGATAGCGGAGAGATGAAAGTGGCATTAGCCCTCTACCCCGTTACGATGCAGCAGATCATCGACATCGCCGACTCGGGCAATATCATGCCGCCGAAGACAACCTGGTTTGAGCCGAAGCTGCGTTCCGGTTTGATAGTTCACGAGCTAAATTGAAAGGTGAAAGGTGAAAGGTGAAAAGTGAAAAGTGAAAGGTGAAAGGTGAAAAGTGAAAGGAAATATATGTTGAAAAGTGATAGGTCAAAGGTGAAAGGTTTTCTCCTTTCAATTTTCATTTTTCAATTTTCAATTCTTCTGAGCGGGTGCTCGGTTCAGCAGCGTATCAAGCGGGCGGATAAGAAGTTCGCTATCGGCGAGTACTACACGGCCGGAGATATCTATAAGCAGTGCTACAGTCGCTTGAGTACGAAGAAAGACCGCGACCTGAAGGGTTATGTCGCTTTCCGGCAAGGCGAGTGCTATCGGATACTGAACAACACCCGTGCGGCGAACTGTTACCAGAGTGCGCTGCGCTGCAAATACCAGCAGCAGGACTCAATCATCTATCTCCGAATGGCGCAAGTGCAGCAATACCAGGGTAAGTACAAAGACGCGGCAAAGAACTACGAGACCTACCTCGAGGCGCATCCCGATAGTTATGTAGCCAAAGCCGGTCGGTACGCGTGCGCCAAGATAGACGAGTGGAAACGCGAGACGAGTCGGTATAAGATCAGCGAGGCGAAAGCCTTCAATGAGAAACGCACGAGTAACTTCGCGCCTATGTTTATCGGTTCAGGCGACGATGCGCTGGTCTTCACTACCAACAGGCAGGAGAAACAGACGGGTACGAAGAAGTTGAAACGCCCGAGTAATGTAACCGGCCAGCAGCTCTTCCAACTCTATCAGGCGCGTAAGAACGCAGCCGGCGAATGGGAGAACTTCGAGCCTGTGGAAGGTCTAATGGGCAGTCCCGATGAACAGCAGCAACAGAACGACTCCACCTCCAAACAGGGCGGTAGTGCCGAGATGGGTGTATGCTGCTTCACGCAGGACGGCCGCACGATGTATTTCACTTACTCGAAGCCGATCAACGGTCAGGACTTAGGAGCAAAGATATGCCGCAGCGAACGTGCCAGCGGTGAATGGGGTGAGGCGCAGGAAGTGAAACTCTTTGCCGACAGTTCCATCACAGTGGGTCACCCGGCTTTGAACCGCACGGGCGACACCCTCTATTTCGTGAGTGACGCTCCCGGCGGAGAAGGAGGAAAAGATATCTGGATGGCCGTGCTGGACGGAGACGACTGGACCGACGTGCAGCCGCTCGGCAAGGGTATCAACACCTCTGCCGATGAGATGTATCCGTATATCCACGAAGACGGGACCTTGTATTTTGCCAGCAATGGTCACCCGGGCTACGGAGGACTCGACATCTTCAAAGCAACACGCGACACAACGGTCAAAGACTCGACCGTCTGGATCCTCTATAATATGGGTGTCCCCTTCAACGGGGCCGGAGACGACTTCGGCATCACCTTTGCCGGGAACTCCCAGAACGGTTTCTTCTCCTCCAACCGCAATGACAAGAAAGGCATGGATAAGATATACCAATTCGTGCTGCCGGAAATGGAGTTCATCGCGGAAGGTGTGGTGAACGACGAGTTAGGCAACCCGATAGCCGATGCCAAACTGCGACTCGTGGGTTCGGACGGTACGAACAGTAAACTCAATGCCCGTCGCGACGGTACGTATAAGATCAAGATCAAACAAGACGTGAAATACGTGATGCTGGCTACAGCACGCGGTTTCCTTAATGCCAAAGAGCAATGGAACACCTTCGGTCTGAAGGACAGCAAGACCTATACGCTCAATTTTGCGCTCAGCCCGATCAGCCGACCCGTGAAAATGGAGAATATCTTCTATGAGTTCGGACGATGGGAACTGACGCAAGCCTCTGAGGCGGAACTGGAGCAACTGGTGAAACTGCTGAACGATAACCCCAATATCACCATTGAACTCAGTGCGCACACCGATATGAAAGGAACGGATGAATTCAACAACGAGTTGAGTTTCAAACGTGCCCAGAGTTGCTGTAACTACCTCATCGCGCATGGTATCGAGAAAGAACGCCTCACGCCGGTAGGATACGGTAAGACCAAACCCGTCATTGCCGACAAAGCGCTGCACACCCAATATCCGTGGATTCCGGAAGAGCAAGTGCTGGATGAAGAATTCATCATCAAACTCAAACCGGAGCAGCAGGAGATATGCAATGCCATCAACCGTCGCACGGAATTTAAAGTTGTAAAAACAACGTACAAACTGTATTAATGAATAATTAATAATGAATAATGAATATTTTGCGATGCCGATACATGTTTTGCGAGATAATCATTAATCATTGATCATTAATCATTGTTATGAAGCAATATTTAGACTTATGCAAGCGAGTGCTGGAAGAAGGCACGGTGAAGCACGACCGCACAGGAACAGGTACGATTTCCGTGTTTGGTCACCAAATGCGATTTAAAATGGAAGACGGTTTTCCGCTCTTGACCACAAAAAAACTGCACCTGAAGTCCATCATCTATGAACTGCTTTGGTTCTTACAGGGCGACACGAACGTCAAATACCTGCAGGAGCACGGGGTGCGTATCTGGAATGAATGGGCGGACGAGAACGGTGAGTTGGGACCCGTCTATGGGCATCAATGGCGTTCCTGGCCCGATTATAACGGAGGGACCATTGACCAGATAGCCAATATCGTAGAAACAATAAAAAAGAATCCTGATAGCCGACGGATGTTGGTCAGCGCATGGAACGTAGCAGAAGTGGATAAGATGGCACTACCGCCGTGTCATTGCCTGTTTCAGTTCTATGTAGCGGACGGTAAACTCAGTCTGCAACTCTATCAACGCAGCGCCGATATCTTCTTGGGTGTACCGTTTAACATCGCCAGTTATGCCCTGCTGCTGCAAATGATGGCACAGGTGACCGGTTTGAAATGCGGTGACTTCGTTCATACGCTCGGCGATGCACATATCTATTTAAACCACTTGGAGCAAGTGAAACTGCAGTTAACGAGAGAGCCTCGTCCGCTGCCGAAAATGATAATTAACCCCGAGGTGAAGGACCTATTTAGTTTTCAGTATGAAGATTTCCAACTGGAAGGATATGATCCCCACCCTCATATAGCAGGAGTCGTAGCTGTGTAGTGAATAATGAATAATGAATAATGAATATCGTTGATTTATGATTTCTATCATTGTAGCAATAGCAGAGAATTATGCCATCGGCAAGAAAGGTGACCTTTTATGTCACATGCCGGCGGACCTGAAGCATTTCAAAGACATCACCAGCGGAAAAACCGTGATGATGGGTGAGCGTACCTTCTTCTCGCTGCCCAAACACCCGCTGCCCAATAGACGGAATATCGTGCTGACAGATGTAGCCGGTAAGACCTTCGAGGGAGCAGAGGCAGTATACAGCATTGATGAAATGGTGAAATGTATTCAAGGTGAAGAAGAGGCTTTCGTCATTGGCGGCGGCATGGTGTACCGTCAGATGATGCCTTTAGCGGATAAACTCTATATCACACATATCCATCATAGTTGGGAAGACGCAGATACGTTCTTCCCCGAAATCAAAGAAAGCGAATGGAAACTGCTGAACGCAGAGCGCCATTTCGCAGATGAAAAGAACCCCTACGATTATACTTTCGCAACTTATGCGAGGAAATGAATAATGAATAATGAATAATGAATATTTATGGCTGATGATAAAAAAATAATATTTTCTATGGTCGGGCTGAGTAAGAACTTCGGTCCGCAGAAACAGGTACTGAAAAACATCTACCTCAGTTTTTTCTATGGTGCCAAGATAGGTATCATCGGTCTCAACGGCGCCGGTAAATCGACGCTGCTGAAGATCATCGCCGGTATAGAGAAAGAATACCAGGGTGAAGTCGTTTGGAGTCCGGGTTATAGCGTGGGATACCTGGAGCAGGACCCGCATCTGGATCCCAATAAGACCGTGCGCGAGGTAGTTCAGGAAGGTGTGCAGCCTATCATGGATATGCTCAAGGAATACGACGATATCAACATGGCTTTCGCAGAGCCGGACGCCGACTTCGACAAACTGCTGGCACGTCAAGCGGAACTGCAAGACAAACTGGATGCAGCCGATGCATGGAATATCGACCAGAAGTTAGACCGCGCGATGGACGCATTACGCTGTCCGCCCGACGACGCCAATGTCACTACCCTCTCCGGAGGTGAACGCAGACGTGTGGCGTTATGTCGCTTGCTGCTGCAGCAACCCGATGTGCTGTTACTCGATGAGCCGACCAACCATTTGGATGCGGAGAGTATCGATTGGTTAGAGCAACACTTGCAGCAATACGCGGGCACGGTGATCTGTATCACTCACGACCGCTATTTCCTGGATAATGTAGCCGGATGGATTCTGGAACTGGACCGCGGAGAAGGTATTCCTTGGAAAGGTAATTACTCTTCTTGGTTGGACCAGAAGACCGCACGTATGGCTTTGGAAGAGAAACAGGCGAGCAAGCGCCGTAAGACCTTGGAGCGCGAATTGGAATGGATTCGTATGGCCCCCAAAGCGCGTCACGCGAAACAGAAAGCCCGTCTGGAGTCATACGACCGTATGTTGAACGAGGAACAGAAAGCGAAAGAAGAGAAACTGGAGATCTTCATTCCGAACGGTCCGCGTCTGGGAAATAAGGTCATTAATGCCGAAGGCGTAGCGAAGTCGTTCGGGGACCGTCTGCTGTTTGAGGACCTGAACTTCATGTTACCGCCGAACGGAATTGTGGGAGTGATCGGTCCGAACGGTGCCGGTAAGACTACCCTCTTCCGTATGATCATCGGGTCCGAGAAAGCTGATAAGGGTACGTTCTCTGTGGGCGAGACCGTGAAGATCGGCTATGTGGACCAGCAACACACGGATATCGATCCCAATAAATCGGTGTTCGAGACCATCAGCGGTGGTACGGAGTTCATCCGTGTGGCAGGCCGTGAGATCAATGCACGTGCCTACCTGAGTCGTTTTAACTTCACCGGTGCGGACCAAGAGAAGAAATGCGGTGTACTCTCCGGCGGTGAACGAAACCGTTTACACCTTGCGTTGACGCTGAAGAGCGAAGCCAATGTGCTGCTGCTGGATGAGCCGACCAATGATATCGATGTGAACACCCTGCGTGCGCTGGAAGAAGGTCTGGAAAACTTCGCCGGCTGTGCGGTAGTGATCTCGCACGACCGCTGGTTCCTGGACCGTATCTGCACCCACATCCTCGCGTATGAAGGCGACGGAAAAGTGTTCTGGTTCGAAGGCAGTTACTCGGAATACGAGGAGAATAAGAAAATGCGACTCGGGGAGGAGGCTTGCGAGCCCAAACGAGCACGCTATCGCGGGTTAATGAATAATTAATAATGAATAATTAATATCTCTTTGCTGCGCAGGGTAACGACATATATTCGGAAACACGGGTTGTTGGAGAAAGGCAAGCCGGTGTTGGTAGCAGTAAGTGGCGGTGCGGACAGTGTCGCATTGCTGGATGTGTTGGTGAGAGCCGGCTATCATTGCATCGCGGCACATTGTAACTTTCATTTACGCGGCGCAGAGAGTGACCGGGATGAAGCCTTTGTGCGGGAGTTATGTGCTCATATGAATGTTCCGTTAGAAGTGCAGGATTTCGATACGCAGCGCTATGCAGCGCAACAGAAAGTGAGTATCGAAGTAGCGGCTCGGGAACTGCGTTATACCTGGTTCGGGGAAATCGCTCGCACGAAAGAGTGTCAAGCTATCGCTGTGGCGCATCACCAGAACGATCAGGCTGAGACCATCCTGATGAACCTCAAACGTGGCACAGGTCTTCGTGGCCTATGCGGAATGCGACCGATCAGTAAGAACCCTATGGCTCCGGAAGGAGTACCGGTCGTTCGTCCTTTACTCTGTACAACGCGCGATTATATCGAGCATTACTTACGCGACAAAAGGGGGCTGACCTGGATGACCGATAGCACGAATAGCGACACAACGATCACCCGTAATGCAGTGCGTGAACAGTTGAAGACATTCAGCAAAGCGGAGATCGAACACATCGCTCAAACCGCCGAATACCTACAAGGCTATGCCGATAGGTTAGACGGTAAAAATACGCGCGAAGCAGGTATTGCGCAGTTATATGAAGAACTTCGCGAGTGCGGATTCGCGGAAATTGATAAGATATACGATGCCCTGCAACGCGGAGAAGGAGGGAAAGAATTCAGGTCTAAGACGCATAAAGCGGTGATAAAAAAGGGAAAACTATGCATCACTACGGTATAATAGGATATCCATTAGAGCACTCGCTCTCAGCCAAACTCTTCAACGAGAAGTTTGCGGCTGAAGGAATTGAGGCGGAGTATGATTTGTACTCCGTACCTGATGGTAAATGGTCATTGGTCATTGATAATTTGTTGGATACCTTGGACGGATTCAATGTGACCTATCCGTACAAACAGACGATTATACCCTATCTGAACGAACTGGATGAGTCCGCGAAAGCGATCGGTGCGGTGAATGTGGTCTATCAACGCAAAGGCTATAACACCGACTGCATCGGTTTTATGGCTTCGATCCGTCCGCTGTTAAGACCTTTTGACAAACAAGCCTTGGTTCTCGGCACAGGTGGTGCTTCGAAAGCCGTATGTTACGCGCTGCACCGGTTAGGTATTGCGCCCACGATCGTCAGTCGTACGCCGCAACAAGGTGCTATCACGTACAAGGACCTGACCGCCGAAGTGATGCAGCAGCACACACTGATCATCAACTGTACGCCTTTGGGTATGTTTCCGGACGTGGACAGTTATCCGCCAATTCCGTATGAAACCATTTCGGCACAACATTTGTTGTACGACTGTGTGTACAACCCGGAAGAGACGCTGTTCTTACGCAAAGGCAAAGCACAAGGAGCACGCATCAAGAATGGCATGGAGATGCTGGAAGAACAGGCCAAAGCAGCATGGGAGATATGGAACAATGAATAATGAATAATGAATATTTTTGAGATATGAAAAAGATTTTTTTGTTGCTCGTAGGAGCATGTATGGCAGGTGCAGCCATGGCACAGGTAGTAGCACGCGATGAGTCGGCCCTCGTGTATTATTCGCCGAAGACCGACGTGGTGCTGAATTTCAATTACACGGTAGAACGTCAAGAAGCAGGTATCTATGCCAAGTATGCCGAGAGTATGTTGGGTGTGAAAGAATGGGTGAAAGAGACCAAGACGACTCATCGTCTGAATGACGTGCGTATCACCACTCATACGACCACCGACTACAGTCGTCCGCATAAAGTGAGTGCAAACGCAGGTATTCCGATGTTGCTCAACATCAACGCCAAAGGCCTGTTAGTGGGTTATAACGTACCCTTAGACAAGTGTGAGAAGAAAGCCTTCCCGAAGCACCCGCAGGAGAAAGCGAAAGAAGCAGCGCAACTGGCTGTTCCCTACATGGAGAATGTACTGAAAGCCGCTACCCCGCTGGCTCAGGCCCATGCCGTAGCCCAACAGATAATACATATTCGCGAGACCCGTATGTTCCTGCTGAGCGGTGAAGTGGAGAAAGAACCGGCTGACGGTAAGGCGATGCAACTGGTGTTGGACGAATTGGATAAACAAGAGCAGGCCTTGACGGAACTTTTTATAGGCAAGACCGTTCGTTCGACAGAGACCAAGCGCGTGGTGTTTGACCCGGCAGAAGCTGCGCAGATGATGTGGTTCTTCTCGGAAGAGAACGGATTTACCGACGCAGAGAACATCGATGCGGATACCATTCGTGTACAGGTCGAAATGCACCCGCAACGCTATCTCTCTTCTACGCCGGACGAGATGAAGAAGAAAAAAAGCGTGGAGTTGAGTCCGATCGTATATAACTTGCCGGGTAATGCGGATGTGAAAGTGGTGTATAAGGACAATGCTCTCGGTGAGCGCAATATCCCTATTGCGCAAATAGGAGTCGATGTACCCTTAACGAAGGAGTTGTTCAAGTCCGTTGACCTGCCGACCATCCTCTTCAACGAGCAAACAGGAAATGTTGAATCAATTACAAAGTAATTGATATTTGTGATTTGTGATTGGTGATTTTTGATTTATGATTTATGATTTTTGATTTGAAATATATCGTCTTGGGACTTTGCAGCTTGTGGTTCGTTTCGGCCGGTGCGCAGGAACTGAATTGCACCGTGACCATTAACTCCGACCAGATAGAGGGTTCGAATAAACAAGTGTACGAGACCCTGAAGCAAGGTATTGAGGAGTATATGAATCAGAACCGCTGGACGAATATGACCTTTGCGGAGACAGAGAAGATCGAATGCAGCATGCTGATCGTAGTGAAACAGGTGCTGGGTAATTCGTATTCCTGCGAAATGACGCTCCAGAGTCGTCGTCCGGTGTATGGCACGACCTACACTACCCCGCTGCTGAACTTCAAAGACAATGCGTTTAACTTCACTTATCAGGAGTTCGACCGTATCGAATGGCAACAAAATCAGTTCACAACGAACCTCACGGCGATGTTGGCGTACTACTGCTATCTGATCATCGGTCATGATATGGATAGTTACCAGCGTCTGGGTGGTACGCCTTGTTTCCGTATGTGCGAGGAGATCGTGAACGCCTGTCAGTCCGCCAGCATGGAAGGAAGTGAACAGAAGGGATGGTTAGCTTTTGATAGCAACCGTAACCGGTATGCATTGATCAATAACCTGCTGGACGAGGCTTTTAAGAAATACCGTAATTTCTACTACGAATACCATCGTCTGGGTTTGGATGAGATGAGCGGAAATGTGACGAACGGTAGAGCCCGTATTGCCGAAGGACTGCCGGTATTGAAAGAAGCCTATCGTGCCCGTCCGGCGACATATGTCATTAATACCTTCCTGGATGCCAAGGCCGATGAACTGGTAGATATCTTCCGCAAAGGAACAGACAAAGAGAAAAAAGAAGTGTATGATCTGCTGATCGATATTGATCCTACGAGGCAGAATACGTATGATCGCATGAACGAATAATTCGATATTTTAGATTTTTGATTTAATGCTCAAGCATTTACACATACAAAACTACGCACTGATCAGTCACCTGGATATTGATTTTGAATCCGGTTTCTCGGTGATGACCGGTGAGACAGGTGCCGGTAAGAGTATCATCTTAGGTGCTCTGGCGTTGGTCCTGGGTGCCCGTGCCGACAGCAAAGCTATCACGGACGGAGAAGAGAAATGTATCATTGAGGCGGAGTTTGATGAGGGGATTATCCGTCGTGAGTTATATGCCAATGGTAAGAGTCGCTCGTTCGTGGATGACAGTGTGGTCACGCTGCAGGAACTGAAAGTGCTGGCCAATAAACTGATCGATATTCATAGCCAACATGCGAACTTGCTGATCGAGAACGCGGATTTCCAATTGGAGATCGTAGATGCCATCGCGCAGAACGAACCTCAGCAGGCCGACTACAGCACTCGATACGAAGCGTACACAGCAGCCGTTGAAGCTTTACATAAACTGCAGAACTTGGCCAAGAAAAGTCAGCAGGATGCCGACTATATTCAGTATCGCTATAAGCTCTTAGACGAAGCGGGACTGCAGGAAGGGGAACTGGAGCAGTTAGAGCAAGAGCAGTACCGTTTGAGCCATGCCGAAGAGATTCGAATGGCCCTCGAGACCGCGGTAGCGGCCTTACAAGGGGAGCAAGGTAGTGCGATAGAGGCGCTGCGTGCGTGTCGTTTAGACGAAGCGGCTCCGGAACTGCAGGAGCGTATCGACAGTGCCCGTATTGAGTTACAAGATATCTGCCATGAAGCCGAGCGTATGGCCGGTCGTGTCGAGATGGACCCGCAAAGACTGCAATGGGTGGAAGAACGCATGGAAAGTTTGAATACCCTCTTGCATAAATTCAATGCAGCCAATGAAACGGAACTGATCGCGCTGCGCGATGAGTTAGCGGAACAAGTAAATCGGCTGGATAGTTTTGATTTTGATATCGCTAACGCCCAAAAAGAAGTGGAGCAGCAGCGTGCGGCGTTGACCAAAGCGGCAGAGGCCTTAACAAAGAGTCGCAAAGCGGTGACAAAACCGATTTGTGAACGCCTGATAGCCAACCTCAAGCTGTTAGGTGTAGCACACGCGAACGTAGCTATCGAACTGAACCCCACTTCGGACTTCACACCCAAAGGATGCGACGAGGTGCAACTCCTTTTTGCAGCCAACCTCAACCAGAGTTTGCGCAATGTGAGTGAAGTGGCTTCGGGCGGTGAGATCAGTCGACTCATGCTATGCGTGAAAGCCTTGATCGCCACAACGAAAGGTCTACCGACGATTATCTTCGATGAGATAGACACGGGTGTGAGTGGCGATATCGCGACCCAAATGGCGTCCATCATGCGAGAAATGGCGAAACATCGACAAATTATTGCAATAACCCATTTACCGCAGATAGCGGCACGGGGAGAGCACCATTATAAAGTATATAAAGCCGATACGAGTTCTCGCACGGAGACCCATATAAGCCGTCTCAACGAAGAAGAACGTATCATAGAGATCGCTTCGATGCTGAGTGGTAAGAACCCCTCACCCGAAGCTATTGCTAATGCCAAACAGTTATTATGTTACCTTTAGCAGAACGTATGCGTCCGAAGACGCTAAACGATTACATAGGCCAGAAGCACTTGGTAGGTGAAGGAGCGATCCTGCGCCAGATGATAGAGAGCGGTAATATCGCCAGTTTCATCCTGTGGGGCCCTCCGGGTGTAGGAAAGACCACCCTTGCCCGTATCATCGCGCATCAACTCCAGCGACCGTTCTATACGCTGAGTGCCGTGACGAGCGGCGTGAAGGAAGTACGGGATGTGATAGACAAAGCCAAACGCAATGCGTCTATCAACAGCGGTCTCTTTGCACCGACAGACGGGAGAAGTCCTATTCTCTTCATCGATGAGATCCATCGCTTCAGCAAGAGTCAACAGGACAGTTTATTGGGCGCCGTAGAAGAAGGAACGATCACTTTGGTCGGTGCGACAACAGAGAACCCGAGTTTTGAAGTGATCACTCCGCTGCTCAGTCGCTGTCAGGTATATGTACTGAAGCCGCTGGACAAAGAGGACTTGATGGAATTGATGAACAGGGTGCTGACCAAAGACGAGTACATCAGGAATCTGGGACTGAAGGTCAAGGAGACCGAAGCGCTGCTGCGCTATAGCGGAGGCGATGCCCGCAAACTGCTCAATATCATGGAACTGGTAAGTAACAGCGGTGCCCGGGTAATTGATAATGATACGGTGACGAAACAATTGCAGCAAAATCCTGTGGCGTATGATAAGGACGGGGAAATGCACTACGACATCATCTCGGCTTTCATTAAATCTATTCGCGGCAGTGACCCACAGGCGGCTATTTATTGGTTAGCCCGTATGTTAGAAGGTGGAGAAGACCCGAAGTTCATTGCACGGCGGTTGGTGATCTCGGCCAGTGAAGATATCGGGTTGGCGAACCCGAACGCGATGCTGTTAGCCAATACCTGTTTTGAAGTGGTGAATAAGATAGGTATGCCAGAAGGACGTATTCCTTTAGCGGAGACGACCATCTATCTGGCTACCTGCAAGAAAGATAACTCGGCCTATCTGGCGATAGACGATGCGTTGGCAAGAGTGCGTGAGACGGGTAACTTACCGGTGCCCTTGCATTTACGGAACGCACCGACGAGTTTGATGAAGGACTTGGGCTACTCGGACGGATATAAGTACCCGCACGATTTTCCGGGACACTGGGTGGAACAGCAGTACTTACCGGACGAGTTAAAAGGAACGACGTTTTGGAAGAAGGATTAAGGTTTAGGGTTTAACGTTTAGGGTTTAGCGATTAGTGGCCGGCGTATACGTACATATTCCGTTTTGCAAGAAGCGCTGCTTGTATTGCGATTTCTTCTCCACTACCCTGTTGGAGAGAAGAGAAGCCTATATCGAAGCGGTGCTGCAAGAGATAAAAGCTCGTAAAGGCGAAGCACACGAGCCCATACGAACTATCTATATCGGCGGCGGTACACCCAGTACCCTGGCTGCACGCGACATACAGCGGATTGTTGAGGCGATCGGCACGCAGGACGCCATAGAGATCACGATGGAGATGAATCCAGGCGATGCATCCACAGAATATATTCGGGCGCTTAAGGAAGCAGGTATTAACCGTCTATCCATTGGAATTCAGTCCTTCCAGGACGGGTTGCTACTGTTGATCGGCAGACGACACAATGCGGAGCAAGCCAAAGCGGCGGTACGGATGGCACAGGAGGCCGGAATAACAAATATATCGATCGACCTGATGTACGCCCTGCCGACCCAAACGATAGCCCAATGGGAGCAAGACATAACGACCGCTTTATCGCTCGGCGTACAGCATATATCGTCCTACGGGCTGATGTATGAAGAAGGCACGAGAATGACGAGGATGATCGAAGACGGTACACTCATGCCGATCGATGAGGAGACCGAAAACGCGATGTACGATGTATTATGCGATCGTTTACAAACAGCCGGGTTTGTGCATTATGAGGTAAGTAACTTTGCTCTACCCGGTTACGAGTCGAAGCATAACAGCGCCTATTGGAACGGCACACCGTATATAGGGATCGGAGCAGGGGCACACAGTTATATCGGGGATATACGTAGTTGGAATGCCGATGAGCTCGAAGCCTATATCCGCGGCATAAAAGAAGGTACTTGGGTACGCGAGCAGGAATTGTTAGGTAAAAAAGAGCGTTATAACGAGCGCATTATGTTGGGCTTACGAACCCGTCAAGGTGTACCTCGACAGATCTTACAACGCAATCCGCAGACTTTTATAAAAGCAGGACTGCTGCGCGAAACAGAGGAGGGAAAAATAGTTGCTACGCAGGAAGGGATACATATCCTGAACCGCATTATCGGTGAATTAATGATCGAATAAACACACACAAGATATGAAAAATTGGTATAAAGTATTTTTAATTTGGTTTTGGAGTCTTTTCTTCGGAGGCATCCTGATCATCAGTCTCTCGATGTGGGCCATTATCAGTGGTGCATGGGGCTATATGCCGCCTTTTGAGGAACTGCAGAATCCGAAGAACACTTTCGCGAGTGAAATCATCACTTCCGATAATCAGTCTTTAGGTCGCTATTACCGGTACGAGAACCGCGTAGGCGTTCACTACGAGGACCTTTCGGATACCCTTGTGATGGCACTCATTGCTACCGAAGATGCACGCTTCTACAACCATACAGGAGTGGATTTCAAATCCCTCTTCCGCGCGGTGCTTAAACTGGGTCGTGCCGGAGGTGGAAGTACGATCACCCAGCAGTTAGCGAAGCAGTTATGGTCGCCGCGCGCCAACAACACATTGGAGCGCGCGATGCAGAAACCGATCGAATGGATTATCGCGACGAAGTTGGAGCGACTCTATTCGAAAGACGAGATTCTGCTGATGTACCTGAACCAATTTGACTTCCTGTATAATGCCGTAGGTATTCAGTCTGCTTCGCAGGTGTATTTCTCCACTACCCCGAAGGACCTGAAGATCGAAGAGGCTGCGATGCTGGTAGGAATGTGTAAGAACCCGTCTCTCTATAATCCTGTACGACACCCGGAGCGGGCAAGAAACCGCCGCAACACCGTACTGAGCCAGATGGAGAAATACGGCTATATCGATAAAGCCACTTGTGATTCAGTTTCGGCTCTGCCGCTCACCTTGCATTATCGCTCAGTGGATCACAAGCAGGGAAGTGCACCCTATTTCCGGGAATATCTGCGCGTGATGTTGACGGCAAAAGAACCGATTGAGAGTGATTATCCGTCCTGGAATAAACAGCAATATAAGATCGATCGCTATCAATGGGACAACAATGACTTATACGGTTTTTGCGAAAAGAACCGCAAAGCGGACGGTAGCAAATACGACATCTATCAGGACGGTCTGAAGATTTATACGACGATCGACTCGCGTATGCAAAAATACGCCGAGGAGGCAGTGGACGAACATATGCGTGCACAGCAGGTTTCGTTCTTCAAGGAGCTGAAGCGTAAGAAGAATGCTCCTTTCTCGCGCTCTTTGACACAAGAGGAAGTGAATGGCATCATGAATCGCTCGATGCGTCAGACAGACAGATATCGCGTCATGAAACGTGCCGGCATCCGTCAGGACTCCATCATACAGTCGTTCTACCAACCCTGCGAAATGCAGATCTTTACGTACGAGAATGGACTTATTGATACCATCATGACACCGTACGATTCTATTCGCTGGCAGAAGAGTTACCTGCGTTGCGGTTTCATGTCCATGGACCCGCGTACAGGTCATGTAAAAGCGTATGTAGGCGGTCCTGATTTTGCGCAGTTCCAATACGACATGGCTACTAAGGGTAGACGACAAGTAGGTTCTACTGTGAAGCCCTATCTCTTCACCTTAGCAATGGATGAAGGAATGTGGCCGTGCGAGACTTTTGTCTATGACTCGGTCACCCTCATTGACGCCAATGGCAACCCCTGGACACCGCGCGATACACACGAGAAATACCAAGGCGACACGGTGACCTTAGCATGGGGACTCAAAGAGTCGTCCAACTGGATGTCCGCTTATCTGATGTCGCTCTTCACACCGGAGCAATTGGTGAAAATCATGCAGTCCTTCGGCATTCAAGGTCAACTCGACCCGGTTGTATCCCTCTGTTTGGGTCCGTGCGAAGTGAGTGTAGAAGAGATGGTAGATGCTTATACCACCTTCGCCAATAAAGGTATTCGTACCGAGCCGCTGTATGTAACACGTATTGAGGACAACAATGGTAATATCATCGGTACCTTCACCCCGCGCACACATGAAATCATCAGCGAAACAACGGCATACAAAATGATTTATATGCTACGTCAGGTCATTGATCACGGTACGGGTGTTCGTGTACGTTATAAATATGGTATCACGGCTCCGATGGGAGGTAAGACCGGTACGACCAATAACAACTCGGATGGTTGGTTCGTTTGCTTCACGCCCTCGCTGGTCAGCGGTACTTGGGTAGGTGGAGAAGACCGCGGCATCCACTTTGATAACATGGCAGAAGGACAAGGTGCATCCATGGCATTGCCTATCTGCGCGATTTATATGAAGAAGATTTATGCGGATCCTGAATTAGGCTATTCGCAAGACGAAGACTTCGATATCCCTGTTTGGTTCGATCCTAATGAAGGTTGTGAATAAAGTGGAAAGATAAAAGTTAAAAGTTGAAAGTTTATAGATACATAGTAATCCTGGGGCTTTTGTCGTTGTTCGTTATGCCGGCAAAGGCACAATTCAATACCGATCGTATTACTGCGATCGGGCGGAACGCTTTGTATTTTGAGGATTATATTCTTTCTATTCAGTATTTCAATCAGGTCATTCGTCTCAAGCCCTACTTGGCAGAACCCTATTTCTATCGGGCGATAGCCAAGATCCAATTGGAGGATTATCAAGGGGCGCTGCGGGATTGTAATGCGGCGATAGAACGTAATCCGTTCTCTCCCGGATGCTATTACGCACGCGGTTATATCTATCGCCAACTGAATCAATGGGAAGAGGCTGAGAAGGATTATACCGAGGCACTGCATTTCAGTCCGGAGAATCGCACCTATATGTTATTACGCGCAGATACGCGTGCGCAGATGAAGCAGTACGATGCTGCCTTGGAGGATATCGAACATATGTTGCGTCGGGAGCCGCAGGCTGCATCGGTATGGACCGAGAAAGGGCAGATCTGCATCTATAAGAAGGACACGCTCAGTGCCTTGGCTGCCTTTGAGAAAGCGGCTCAGTACGACAAAGCGAACCCTGCAGTTTGGTCCGCATTAGGTGTAACAAACCTTATGTTGGGACATGAAGAGGACGCGTATGTTCAACTGACTCAGGCGATTAACTTGGGTTCGAAATGGGCAGGCGACTATATCAACCGCGGTTTATTGCATTACCGGCGCCATAACTATCGCGGTGCCTTGTCGGATTATGACCAGGCTGTTAAGTTAGCACCGCGTGAAGCGGATACGTATTATAACCGCGGTGTGATGCGACAAGAGGTAGGCGATTATAACCGGGCTTTGGAAGATTTCAACACAGCCATTGAGTTAGATCCGGAGCGCACAGAAATGCGATATCAACGCGGTTTGGTGGAAATGCAGCTCAAGCAATGGAAGGCCGTTGAGGAAGATATGAAAGCGCTTATTGATCGCTATCCGTATTTCTTGCCGGCGTATTACATGGCTGCGCAGGCCAAATCCAAGCAAGGCAATGAGACAGCGGCGTATCGCTATCGGGACAAAGCTCGTCAGTTAGAGGAACGCAAAGATCAGATACAGGCGCAACAGGCAGCGCAGCCGAATACGGACTTGTTGATCGCGGAGGCACAGCCGCAGAAGAAAGATCACCGCAAAGAGTTCTCTGCTTCTACTGCTCAGAATCAGACGGAAATCCCGGATGAGGAACAGAAATACGACTCGCAGACACGTGGTACGGTGCAGAAACGCTATCAGGATGTGATTAATGAACCGCATGTGGTATTGAGTTATTACAGCAAAGACCTGAGTCTGAGACGGACCAATTACTATCACCCGATCGTGGATCAACTCAACAAAAGTAATGTGTTGCCTTCCGCTTTGCGTTTCACACCGCAAGAGATCACGTTGACGGCCGATATGGTAGATTTTCACTTCACGGAGATCACCCGTCTCTCGAAACAAATAGATGTGGCTCCTTCGGTAATCCTCTATTTTGCCCGAGCGATAGAGTTTGCTATTGTACAGGATTATACGAGCGCTATTGATGACTGTACCCGAGCGCTGCAATTAGCTACGACCGATACGGACTTATCGACGATCATCACCTTCAGTCGGGCTAACTGGCGCTATCGACTCTTGGAGTACCAGCGAGCGATCGGAGAACAAGACGCAACGGCCAACATGGACTTTGAAATCATGTTGCGCGACTACGACCAGGTCATTCGCCGTCAACCCGATTTTGTCTTTGCGCTTTATAACAAGGCGAATATCCTTTGTGCGCAGCGTGACTTTAAGTCCGCTATCGACTATTATACACGCGCTATTGCGCAAGATATCGATTTTGCGGAGGCATACTTTAATAGAGGCCTGACGTACATCTATATCGGCGAGAACGAGAAGGGTTTAGCAGATCTCTCCAAAGCAGGCGAGTTGGGTATCTATCAGGCATATAACCTGATTACAAGGTTTAAATAAGAATGAAGAGTTCGATAAAATATATTCTGATTATAGTCCTTTGCACGTTGTCCTTTTGCCCGTTAAGAGCACAACTCTTATATGAAGTAAGCGGAAACAATGCTAAGCAGAAATCGTATATTCTGGCCATTAATCGCTTGGTACCGATGCAGTTTCTGGATACCATTCCGAACGTGTTTAGATGCTTCGGAAACTGCGATAAGGTCATTACGGAATTCGCGATGCAAGACTATGAAGCCCTTTCGGCACTGCGGCAGGCAGCCGTATTACCGGATTCGGTCAAACTGAGTAATTTCTACACGGAGAGCGAGTATGAATATATCGATAACAGTTTGCGTATCAATTTAGGCATGGGTTTAGACCGGTTATGTCGCATGAAACCCTCGTACCTGACAGAAATGTTTCGCACCGAGTTGATGAAGCAATGGTTACAATACGATGAACAGCAATCCATGGAGAGTTTCTTTGAACTGGTAGCTGCGGAGCGCAACATGCCTGTGATCGGTTTGGATAAGATAGGCGAGACGATGTATATGCTCTTCGACCGAGAACCCTTTCATTGGCAATGTCAGGAGCTGCTGAAAGTGATACAATATCCGGAGAATGAAGTGAAACAGGAACGTGCGATTAAAGCCATGTATCTGGACGGTCGACTGAGCGATATTGCGTATCAGGTGAAGGGACCGGATAACACCAGTTCTATTTCCTTCTCGGATTATAAAGTCTATTGTCAGCGAAACCAACAATGGGTGAAACGCCTTAAACCGTATCTGACGGAAGGAGCCGCGTTTATCACGCTTAATGCCATCTATTTAGGGGGAGAAGAAGGATTATTGGAGCAGTTACGAGCAGCAGGCTATCGGGTGCGTCCCGTGAATAGAGGGCTGAAGTTGCAATTAAAGAATTAACATAGATATGAAAAAAGTATTTTCTGTATTCGTAGCCTTAGTATTGGCTACCACAATGAGTATCAACGCTGCGGAACGCGGCAAGTTCATTCACGTGGATAACTCGGCGAACAAAGATCTCAAGCCGCAGTTAGCTTTCTGTCAAGAGCATAAGGACGGACAAGACATCACGTCCCTACTCCTTTGGACCGTACAGCCGAACACGTATCATGAGTTCAACGATGAGGCCCGTCTGCTGATCGCTTTTGCGGATGGACTTAAAGTGCGTCTGAATCGTATCGGTGGCTCGGAAGAGAAGCGCGAGACATACACCAAGAAAGCCGGTACTGCGACGATCAAGTACTACAAGACTATCACGGCCTATGAGATGGATCCGGAAGTGCTGGAGAGACTCAAAAACGGTATTGCCATCACCAAAATACGTGTGGTTTTCAAGGAGAACGATGTTCGCAACTATGAAATCGCCGAGGGTTATCAGGCACGTATGGCATCCGACTTGTTGAAATCGTATCTGGAGGCCAGCCAAAAGAACAAAAAAGCGAATGGTGATTTGAGTGATGAGGATTTTTAAGAGTATATTCGTCCTTGCTCTTTGTTCCTTGTTCGTTCTTCCGGCCAAGGCACAAATCGGTATGCGCGAGTTAGGGGACTCCTTGACGGTTTGGACAGGTTTCTCCCCCGTCTGGTCTCCGGCTGTGCAGATAAAGAACCTGCGTGTGAACGGCAATAATGTCACCGTACGCACCAATAGTGTCTTACGTGATGTGCGCTGGACACCGGAAAACGTAGCACAGCTGAAGCTAAAAGTGAGTCAGTGGGTGTTGGGACACGAGAAAGGGAAAGTGACTATTCAGGCGCTGAATACCAATATCGATGACCTCATCACAGACTGTGCCAGAAAGAGCAAACCCGCCTTGAATCAGAATTGCGACCTGACGGATCGCAATATCGCCTTGTATCCAAGTCATGGTCTCTATTATAATAGAGACCGCGGAGAATGGATTTGGCAAAGAGCTACGCTATGGACGACCGTAGAAGACCTGTATAGCCAGGAATACGTACGGTTGATTAAGAAGATGTTAGAGAATGCCGGCGCAACAATTTATATGCCGCGTGCGGGACTTGAGCAACAGACGCTCGGTGTATCCGGGATGCCCGAATGGACCGAAGGTGCTCGCTACTGGGTGAAGGCACAGGGAGCCGACTCAGCCATATGGAATTTATACGACGGAGACGAGTATAAAGACGACCTGAAATGTCGTGCGATGTGGGTGAACGCACTGGATGTACCGGTGGACCTCTGTCTTGCTTTTCATACCGACGGACAAGATAGTGGAAATGACTCAACCATCATTGGTACATTGGTGATTTATACTGCTAAAGACGATGAAGGCAAGACCACTTTGCGCAATGGTAAAGACCGCGAACACACCAACCGCAACTTAGCGGATTGGATACAGACGCAAATTGTTTCGGACCTGCGCACAATAGCTCCGGAGTGGACCAGACGTCAACTCAAAGAAGCGAATTACTGTGAGACCCGTGTGCCGGTAGTTCCGAGTCTGATCTTGGAGTTGCTGAGTCATAAAAACATGGCGGATATGAAGTACGGTTTGGATCCTACTTTCCGCTTCACGGCTGCTCGCGCAGTATATAAAGGCATCTTGCGCTATCTGAACGGAGCGAACGCCATTGTGCAGCCCTTGCCGGTACAGGAACTGGGTATTGATCCGAACGGAGTGCTGCAATGGGTTCCGACCGAAGACGCTTTAGAGGCCAATGCAACGCCCACTTATTATATGGTATATACGCAAGCGGATGAAGGCGAATGGGATATTCAGCAAGTGGAGAAAACAACTCAATTGCAGGTGGATCTTAAGCCGGGCGTACGGTATAACTTCTACGTAGTAGCCGGTAATGACGGAGGTCTCAGTTTTCCAAGTCCTATCATCAGTGCGTATCGCAGTGAACGGGAAGAGGTGCCGTTGGCTCTGATCGTCGATGGGTTTAGCGACAGTTATGGTCCTGAATGGTTTGCCGACAGCACCTATGCCGGTATTATGCCGGGCAGTTATGCGTGTGAAAACGGCTTCAGCTGCGCGTATATCGGTGAGCAATGGGACTTCACTCGCAGCCATGAATGGCTCAATGACGATAACTGCGGTTGGGGTGCTTGTTACAGAGACCACGCGGGTCAATTGACGATCGGCAACACACACGATTGGTGTGCTCGACACGGCTATGCGCTGCGTAAAATGCGTATCTCGTATGTATCCTGTACGGCCGGCATGTTGGTGAATTATTCATCGCAACTACCCCAATTCCAATTGGTCGATTTTGTATGTGGCAGACAGCGTCAGCCACTCGAAGAAGCCCACTATGCCCTGCTGACAGAGTATCTGACGAAGGGTGGAAAACTATTGCTGAGTACGGATCATTTTAGTGCCATTGATGCGCAATGGGCTAAGGAAAATCTGCATGCAGCCTACTATGCGGCGAAAGCGACACGCAGCGGAAGAGTCTCTTCTCCGAGGCATCGTTTGTACCAATTGATTTTGGAGCCCAATGAAGAACAAATCTTCACATGTACGCCCGAAGGTCTCAAAACAATCGATACAACCGCCATTCGCATGGCTACATACGAAGATATGCGTTGCGGCGCATCTGTGGGGTATAGAGGTCAAAAGAGTAAGACTTTGGTTTATGGTTTCCCCTTAGAGGCCGTACAAGACTTTGAAAAAATTTATAAACATTCCATTGAATGGTTAATCTATGAAGAAAAAGAATCTTCCGATTTTTGAGCATATTGAGATTACCGGAGTAGCCGCAGAAGGAAAGGCACTGGTGCGTATCAATGATATCGTTACGTTTGTGCCGAATTGTGTTCCCGGAGATATTGTGGACCTGCAGATCACGAAGAAGAAACACTCCTTCATGGAGGCAAAAGTGCTTCGTCTGGTACAACCCAGTAAGGTGCGCTGCGCTGCTCGTTGTGCGCATTTCGGTGTATGCGGCGGATGTAAATGGCAGATTTTGCCGTACGAGGAGCAGTTGAAATACAAACAACAGCAAATTGTAGATAACCTCACGCGTATCGGAAAAATTGAACTGCCTGAGATCAGTCCTATTCTGGGTTCGAAGCATATTTACGAATATCGCAATAAGTTAGAATTCACCTGTGCCGACCGGAAGTGGTTTCCATGGGAAGTCATTGAGGCTGCAGGAGGATTAGATAAGGTAGACAGCAGTTTCGGACTTGGTTTTCACATTCCGAATTGTTTTGACAAAGTGCTGGACATCGAGGAGTGTCATTTAATGCCGGATATCAATAACCGCATTCGAAACGGGGTGCGGGAATTTGCGCGTACGCACGGGCTGACATTCTATAATGAACACACGCATGAGGGACAAGTAAGGACGTTGATCTTAAGAAACAACCACAAAGGAGAATTGATGCTTATTGTCGCCTTTGGCGAGCCGGTAACAGACGCATGTATGGAATTGCTGGAGTGGTTACATCAAGAGTTCTCTGAGATTATCTCCCTACTCTATGTGGAGAATACGAAGTTCAATGATACGATCGGAGACTTGGATGTGAAGGTGTATTTCGGTCAGGACCATATCATGGAAGAGATGGAGGGTTTGCAGTTCAAAGTGGGTCCCAAATCCTTCTACCAGACCAATACGGAACAAGCCTATGAGTTGTATAAAGTCGCACGCGAGTTTGCCGAATTGACCGGAAAGGAATTGGCGTACGATTTATATACCGGAACAGGTACTATTGCGAACTTCGTAGCCCGTCAAGCGCGACAAGTGATCGGTATTGAGTATGTGCCCGAAGCGATCGAAGACGCGAAAGTGAATTCTGCCATCAATGGCATTGAAAACACGTTGTTCTTTGCCGGCGATATGAAGGATATCCTCAATGAGAACTTTGTGGCGCAGTATGGAAGACCGGATGTGATTATCACGGATCCACCTCGTGCCGGTATGCATGAGGACGTAGTGAATGTGATTCTCGATGCGGAGCCGAAACGCATCGTATATGTGAGTTGTAACCCGGCTACGCAGGCAAGAGACCTGCAATTGCTGGACGCCAAATATCGTGTAACCAAAGTACAACCCGTAGATATGTTTCCGCACACCCAGCACGTAGAAAATGTGGTGCAATTGGAGTTAAAAACGAAAAATTAAGGAATCCCGATATGCTGAAATTATTAATCCTACTTAATGTGTTTTTTGTCTCGTTCACCGATAAGCCGGAGAAGAGTGCGGCGGCCTTGTCCCCGCGTGCTGTAGAGCAACGTGCGAAATGGGATATTCCTACGGATGCGATGGATTATCCGGTAGCGCACTTGTATGTAGATAGTCTGCGCCGCATGGGAGCGAAGGTATTTCATACCAGTCGTTGGTTTAATGGGGCGACAGTTGAGATGTCGGATGAGTTGGCATCGAAAGTGCAGGCTTTGGATTTTGTTGACGCGGTAGAAATGACGCGGGATAATAGTGAATCGCTTTATGCTTCCAAACGCCGGGTAATTACACGTGAAGAAACCTCAGACGACCCGGGAATAATTACGGAACAGCAGTTAGGTCTTTATAATCTTCTGCCCTTGCATGAAGCGGGTTTTGAAGGAGAAGGTATCCTTATGGCTGTTTGCGATGGAGGTTTTTATAATGCCAATATCCTTACCTGTTTTCGTCAGGAGCAAGAATTGGGTCATTTTGACTTTACGGACGATGCAGTGGACATTTATGGCCATACAGGTACGCACGGAACAGAGTGCTTGAGTACGATCTCCGGTAGCACGACCATTTATAAAGGAGCAGCCACCAAGGCGAATTATTATTTGATGCGTTCCGAAGAAAGCAAAACAGAGAGTCCTAAAGAGATGGATAACTTGGTAGTTGCTTTGGAGACAGCGGATTCGTTAGGCGTCAATGTATTCTCCGTTTCGTTGGGATATGCCTACTTTGACAATGATAAATGGTCGCTGAACAAAAACACCGACTTAGACGGCAAAACAACCCGTGTGAGTCGTGCTGCGACTATCGCAGCCCGTAAAGGCATGTTGGTTTGCGTAGCAGCCGGCAATGAGGGAGACAATGCATGGCGAACCATTTCAGTCCCTGCGGATGCCGATAGTATTCTGACCGTGGGAGCTGTTAGTACATGGGGAGAGATAGGAAATTTCTCCAGTTATGGACCATCCTCCGACGGACGTATCAAACCTGAGGTTTGTGCTGTAGGCGTATGGACGCAACTGATTAATCCGGGTGGAAATATAGTCACATCCAACGGTACTAGTTTTGCAACTCCGCTTTTGGCGGGTTTGGCCGCCTCCTTATGGTCCGCTTTGCCCGACGAGAACGCTATGCAGATTCGAAGCCGTATCATTCGTTCGGCGGATCGCTATCTGAATCCGGATACCCAGCAATACGGCTATGGTATTCCGAACGCATGGAAAGCCTATACAATGGGACCGGAAGGAATAGAAGACGTTCAAACGGAAACAAACAGTTGTCAAAAGATCTTAAGGAACGGGCAAATAATCATCCTGCGAAACGGTATTAAATATACGATTTCCGGACAACGCGTGCGGTAAGGGCACAAAAAAGGCAGGCTAACTACATCGCACCGCTACAACCTCGTACCCTTGCTACGGTCAAGTCCTGGGGGAGTTCGGAGGGAGCTGGTCGTATAGCACCTGCCTATACTTTGCTTTTCAAAAGCGGGTGCAAAATTACAACAATTTTCTGACATACGCAAATAAAATTGCAAAAAAATTGCTAAATGACTTCATTATAGGACGTATTAAGGCTGAATTGCCCTTCGAACCCAACGCAGAGAAAGAAGAATTATTGAAAGCGTTGGGGGCGTTTTTGGTGAGTCGAGACGAGCGCAAAGCGTTTATCTTGCGAGGCTATGCAGGTACAGGTAAGACGAGTGTCATCAGTGCCTTGGTACGGGCGATGAAACAGCTCAAGCAACCGACGGTTTTATTAGCGCCTACAGGTCGAGCGGCGAAGGTATTCAGTAGATATTCTGGAACGCAGGCATATACGATTCATAAGAAGATCTATCGTCAAACGCAATTGGGCAAAGAGTCCTTTACACTCGGCGATAATCTGCATAGAGGAGCCCTTTTCATCATAGATGAAGCCTCTATGCTTTCGGGTCAACGGGATAATTCCACTTTTGGTAGCGGTTGTTTGTTAGATGACCTGGTTCGATACGTGTATAGCGGATCTAACTGTTCGTTGTTACTTGTGGGAGACGATGCGCAGTTACCGCCTGTAGGAAGCACGCTGAGTCCTGCCCTTGATGCGGATTTTATGAGGGGTTACGGGTTACAGGTTACAAGTTACCAATTAACTGCTGTAGCACGGCAGGCTTTGGATAGCGGCATCCTAAGCGAAGCGACGCGTCTGAGGGAATTGCTGAATTCTCAGAATACTCACAATATTCAGATTATTCCGAATGGCATTGATATTATCCACGTTCCGGGTGAACAAGTGATCGAGCAGTTAGAGAGCAGTTGGCGGGAAGTGGGAGCAGAAGAGACGCTGATTATTGCACGCAGCAATAAGATGACTAATATGTATAACGGAGGTGTGCGGGCGAGAGTGCTGTGGAAAGAAGATGATTTGTCGAATGGTGACCGTCTTATGGTGACCAAAAACAATTATTTCTGGGCAGAGGAGTATGAGGACTTGGAGTTTATCGCCAATGGCGATATGTTCGAGATCGAACGCCTAACCAACCGGCATGAACTATACGGTTTTCATTTCGCCAAAGCTTCGCTTCGATCGGTGGACTATAACTGGGAAATAGATGCGCTTATATGGTTAGATACGCTGACTACTGATAGTCCTGAAGCCAATTATCAATTGCAAAGGGAACTGTTCGCGCGAATTGCAGAAGACTATCCGGAGATACGGAACAAAAAAGAATTGGTCAAAAAGATCTATGACTCTCCCTATTTCAATGCGTTACAGGTGCGTTTTGCGTATTGCGTGACTTGTCACAAGGCGCAAGGTGGTCAGTGGAAGCATGTATATATCGACAACGGATTAGGGGATGAGTGGATTAGCGGCTTAACCGAAGTGGAGCGCCTCGAATACCTTCGTTGGCTATACACGGCCCTTACCCGTTCTTCCGAAAAAATCTACCTTTTGCGATAAAATTCCTTAGTGATCAAAGTACGAATTAAAATTGACAACCCGTATTTAGTCCGATTTGCCTCTTACTTTCCTCTTACTTTCCTCTTACTAAAGTCTAATTAGGGGCTATATGGGCAAAAAATAACACTAATTTGTATAAAGACGATATTTTTTGCTAAAATACTTGCAAATTTAAAAAAATTGTAGTATCTTTGCAGCCGAATTGGTATGTAACAAACAACTCTATTTATAATCGTATGATTTTCAAGCATTTACATGGACCTATTGTTTTGACAATAGCGATGCTATTAGCAGGCTGTCACGCGGATGTGGACATGCAGAACATCGATCCAAGAGCGGAATTGGATTTAGGCATGGCGCTGCCGGTGGGAAGCGTACGTGCGACTATTGGTGATTTCTTGGGCGACAGCGTAGGTAACTTATACGTTGACTCGCTGCAAAACAAAGGTGTTCTCACTTGGCAGAGCACGTTCCAAATCAGTCGTAAATTCCACGAAGACTCGTTGGACCTGACGAACATGATCTCCAGTAAAAAACTGACTCTGGATGTATATGATCACCTACCCGCTGCCACGATGATAGGTGATAACAAGCGTATCACGGGTACGGGAGATCCTATCACCTTACGCTTTGAACTTCCGCTGAACCTGAAGGGTGTGAACAAGGAGTTAGGCGGCGAGCGTCTGGACAGTGCGTTAATCGACATGGCCAGTTTCCAATCGGTGATTATTAAGAAGAATGGTCTTCCGTTGAAATGGGAATGGGTAGATGGCGTGACACTGGAGTTAGGTGCCCAGATCAATCGTCCGAAAGGCAACACGATGCAGGTTTACACGAAAGGCGACGCGGACGATTACGGTACGCCGATCGAGACCGCTGTGGATAATTTCGTGATCAGTTTGATGAAGAAGCAGTTGAACCCGAAAACGGAACAATCGCTGTATGATTACAACGTCATTGACTCCTGCACCTTCTATATTAACTTCACTTTCACTGTTCCTGAAGGCACGACGGTAGATGTGCCGAAGGATGCCGGATTCGAATACCAACTGAACGTGCAGTTTATTACGTACAAGGCTATCTGGGGCAAGTTCATTCGTTCGAACTCCATGTATGACGAAGCGGAAGTAGACCTTAGCGACAGTTGGGGTGATTTAGCATTTCTTTCCCGTTCGAATATCCCGTTTGCGGATCCGAAAGTAGATATGAGCGTCATGACCTATATCGCGGGAGCGATGAAGATGGACGGCGAGTATCTGTATTCGGAAGACGCCAATGGAGTCAAGCACTATGCGGAGTTCTTACGCGGAAATCAGACTTATCGCAATTACCCGAAGCAGTTTGAGGAAGGCGAGTATCTGGATCCTATCACAAGTGCGATCGGCGACTCGACAACGAACATGATTGTTCATTTCAGCAAGGATCCGAAGGAAGGTACGATAGATAGCCTCTTTAGGAACATGCCGCAGAAATTGGGTTATAAGTTCAATGTTGACTTCAACTATCAGATGACGCCTCAAGTGCGTATCGTGCCGAACACGAACGTGCGTGTTGATGCTCTCTGCACACTGCCTTTGATCTTCAACAATGGATTGTTCATTTCTTACTCTGACACGATCAAAGATGTTCACTTGAGCCAATACACGATTGACTCATTGGTATCGGGTATAGCGAAGATAGATACGGTAAAGAGTTCTAATCTGCGTGTTGTGCTGAAGGCACTGAACACCATTCCTTTGGATGTTAAAGCGACGATGCGTTGCTACGACTCGATCGGCAACATGATCATGGATCCTGATAGCACGGATAAACCGCTGTTGCTCTTCGAGCAAGACACAGTGACGTTAGTAGCTCCGACCTATGCGTTCGAGAATGGTAGTTGGACGCAAGTAGAACCGGGTATCACGACACTAATAGCCGTACTTTCGAAAGAGAAAATGGCTAAGTTGCCGGAAATCAACTATATCGTATACACGGCGATTATCGATGATGAATCACTGCAGTATGCGTATGAGAAGGGACAATTCCATGTTCGTATCACCGAAGATGGCAGCGTGACGCTTAAGATCGGGCTAGCGGCGCAAGTAGATGCAATCATTAATCTATAGGAGGACTGAATCATGAAAGCAAGACATTATATGATTACAGCCCTCGTGGCTATGATGGCGGTTAGTGCCAGTGCGCAGCAAGTAAACACGCTGTATTTCTTGGAGAACGCACCTATGCGTCATACAATCAACCCTGCCTTCCAACCGGTGAGCGATGGATTTGTGAACATCAGTCCGCTCGGATGGTATAGTTTGAGTCTCGGAAACAACTCGTTGACGGTAAGTGATTTGTTCTTCCGGGACAACGTTATGAATAGTCCTTATTACGGCAATACTATTACTCCGCTGCACCCCGATGCTGATTCGAATAAGTTCCTTCGTACCTTGCGCTCGATGCTGTATGTGAACGAGGATATGAGTATGGGCTTGGTGAACTTAGGTTTGCGCATCAAAGATGCGGGTTATCTGACCGTAGGTATCAACCAGCGTATTGAGTCGGGAGCAACCACTCCGCGTTCTGTCTTTGACTTCATGTTAGGCGGAGGTATGACCAATCTGGACGGAGGTATCAACACGTTAAATCTGTCCGGTTTTGGAGCAGGAATGACAGCTTACATGGAGATCGGCGGCGGATACAGCCATAAACTCAATGATCAATGGACCGTCGGTGGTAAGTTCAAGTTCCTGTTAGGACAAGCCTACGTAGGGGTTCGAAGCCGTAACCTCGCTATTGATGCGAGCACAGAGTCTTGGCGCATCTATGGTCGTCAGGAAATCGATATCGCGGCGCCTATTAATGCGCCGTATCTGGATGGTATCTTGGATGGCGTCACGATGACGGAAGTGATTGAGGCTATTCAGGCGGGTAAGTTCGTCGTAGATAGTATCTTCGGCGGCAATATCAGTGGCGGTAATATTCTGCCGTTAGTTCGCAAGGCCTTGACTCCGGCCGGCTACGGAGCTGCGATCGATATCGGTTTTACGTATAAACCCATTGAGCAGTTACAGATCAGCGCTGCTTTGACTGACCTCGGTTTTGTATACTGGTCGCACAGCAGCAACTACGCATGTAATGTAGATACGACGTTCACGGGTGCAGGTCAAATTGACTACGGCGATCCGGCGTATCGTGATGCAGAGGGTAAGTTCTCCACGGCTATTCTGATGGATACAGTGAAGAGCAACCTCTATCATATGCTGAACGGTTTCCGTCTTTCGTCTCAGGGTGCGCATGGTAAGGCACATATGACCTCTGCGCGTCTGAACATCGGCTTGGATGCCAATTTCTGGGATAATCGCGTAGGCGTAGGTATTGTTTCGGCTACCCGTCTGTATAACTACCGTCTATACGAAGAGGTAACGATCGGTGCAGCGTTCCGTCCGTTCAACTGGCTGAATATTGCCCTATCCTACTCGCTGATGAACAACGGTAAGTACAGCAATATCGGCGCGGGTTTGAGTATCATGCCGTATGACGGAATCAACATGACTCTGGCGCTGGATTATATCCCGACGAGTTATGCGGGTATCGACGTGAAGGGGCAAACGAAATATATCCTGCCGTACAAAGCGAAGATGGTGAACGTAGCACTGGGCTTCTCTGTATGCTGGGGCACCAACCGTCGCGACAAAGACAAAGACGGTGTATGGGATAAGATCGATATGTGTCCGGATACCCCGAGAGGTGTGGAAGTGGACAGTGTAGGTTGTCCTCTGGATGAGGATCATGACGGTGTACCCGATTATATGGATCATTGCTTAGGTACTCCTGCTGAAGCGATCGGTCATGTAGATAGCGTAGGTTGCGCGTTGGATACCGATGGAGACGGCGTTGAGGATTACAAAGATCAATGTCCGGAGACACCGGAAGAAGCACGCGGTCAGGTAGATAGCCTAGGTTGCCCGCTGGACAGCGATAGTGATGGAGTTGCGGACTACCTCGATGAATGTCCGGATACTCCGGCTGAAGCTATCGGTAAGGTGAACACCAACGGCTGTCCGAAGGATAGCGACGGGGATGGAGTTCCTGATTATTTGGACGAGTGCCCTGATACTCCGGAGGCCGCTTGGAGCACCGTTGATGACAAGGGTTGTCCAAAGGACAGCGATGGAGATGGAGTTCCTGATTATTTGGACGAGTGTCCCGATACTCCGATCACCGCTATTGGATTCGTAGATGAGAAAGGTTGTGAACTGGATACAGACGAAGATGGTGTGCCTGACTATAAGGATGCATGTCCGAACGTACCTGGTGTAAAAGCGAACAAGGGTTGTCCGGAGGTAAAACGCGAAGTTAAAATGCTGCTGCAGAAAGCTATGCAAGGTATTGAGTTTGAATCCGGGAAGGCAACCATCAAATCGAAATCTTACGCTCTGCTTGACCAAATAGCTCAGACTTTCATCGAGAATGAAGATTATATCATCGAGGTGCAAGGTCACACCGACGCAACCGGTAAAGCAGCTGAGAATAAGAAGTTATCGCAAGCACGTGCAGAGGCCGTGATGATGTATCTGGTGAAGAAAGGTGTTTCTTCGACCCGCATGACCGCAGTGGGTTACGGCCAAGAAAAGCCCATCGCAGATAACAAGACCAAAGCAGGTCGTCAGAAGAACCGCCGCGTACAGTTCATCATCACGTTCGAGGAAGTACATGTAGAGACTATTCTGGATCATGCCGATCCTACTCCTGCAGAGTAATCATTAACTCATTAACTCGATAATTCGTTAAAAAATAATATTATGGGAAGAGCTTTTGAATATCGCAAAGCGACAAAATTGAAACGTTGGGGACACATGTCCCGTACATTTACGAAATTAGGTAAAGAAATCACGATTGCAGCCCGTGAGGGTGGACCGGATCCGGATTCGAACCCGCGTCTGCGTACGCTGATTCAACAATGTAAACGCGAGAATATGCCGAAGGACAATATCGACCGCGCCATTAAGAAAGCGACCGATAAATCGTCTGAAGGTTATAAGGAGATCAACTACGAAGGATACGGACCGCATGGTATTGCTATCTTCGTGGAGACTGCTACGGATAATCACATGCGTACGGTAGCCAATATCCGCTCGTATTTCACGAAGTTCGGCGGCACACTTGGTACACAGGGTAGCCTTCAGTTCCTCTTCGACCGCAAGGCATGCTTCACCGTTACAATGAAAGATGGTATCGATCTCGATGAACTCGAACTCGAACTCATCGACTTCGGTGTAGAGGAGTTAGGCGTAGATGAAGAAGAGAACACCATTGTCATCTACTCGGACTTCAACGAGGCGGTTAACATGCAGAAATACCTCGAGGACAACGGCTTTGAGATCCAGTCCATGGAGTTTGTTCGTATTCCGAACGACACCAAAGAGCTGACCGATGAGCAGCGTGAGTCCGTACAGAAACTGATCGATAAGATCGAGGAGGACGAAGACGTTCAGAACGTATTCACCAACATGGCAGAGTAATTTACCAAGCGACCAATGACAATAATCTCTGATTATTTCAAATTATCCGATCGTCAGGCTGAGCAATTCGCTCAGCTTGACGCACTTTATCGCGATTGGAACAGCAAAATCAATGTTATATCCCGCAAGGATATCGATAACCTCTATGAGCATCATGTGCTTCATTCATTGGCTATCGCAAAATGGATTCCGTTCCAACCCGATACGACGATTTTGGATGTAGGAACCGGAGGTGGTTTTCCGGGTATTCCGCTGGCGATAATGTTTCCACAATGCCGCTTCGTCTTAGTGGATTCTATCGGTAAGAAGATCAAAGTGGCCTCAGAGGTGGCTAAGGCACTTGGTCTGACCAATGTGGTATGCAAACAGGAGCGCGTGGAGGAAGAGAAGGAGAAATTCGACTTCGTCGTCTCTCGCGCTGTGATGCCCCTACCCGACTTGGTGAAACTGGTTCGCAAGAATATATCCAACAAGCATCGTAATGCGATGCCAAACGGACTTATTGTTCTCAAAGGCGGAGACCTGCAAGCAGAAGTCGCGCCGTATATAAAAACTGCAGAGATCGCTCCCTGCAGTAAATGGTTTAAAGGAAGTTGGTTCGAGACCAAACAAATAATATACTTACCCTTCTAGGCGGAGGCCGCTCCTCCCGTTTCATCGGGAGGACGCTCCGGGTTCGAGACCAAACAAATAATATACTTACCCTTCTAGGCGGAGGCCGCTCCTCCCGTTTCATCGGGAGGACGCTCCGGGTTCGAGACCAAACAATTGATCTATCTCCCCCTCTAATGCCTACACCTGCCAACTATCCAAAGTTGCCGTCAGTTCGTCGAAGTTATGCACTTTAGCATGCTCGCGAACGTCGGCAATTTGTTTGTTTACAGCCTCATCATAGGTCTCCGCTTCTACGCTGCGGATCACGCCTAATGCAATCGGCAGGCTATCTTCCGTCGGTTGTGTGTTCACATCAGTTACCAGATTCTGCCCCATCAAGGCTAAGAGTCTATGCAGCGTCGGATCCGGTTGCGTTGCATCGTGCGTCAGTACACGCGGATCGTCCGCCGGCACAACAATCATCTTAGGTACAAACGTAACAGGGTCGATCTCTACCGCCAAACCCTTATCGTTATTCTTACCGAAGATCATCTTCTCGCCGTGCTTGAGGATAATCGAGTGCTCCGCACGTTGTTCGCGATCGGCTATCCACGCGTGCGTACCATTATTAAATATCACGCAGTTCACGAGGCACTCCACGATCGAGCAACCCTTATGTTCGTTGGCGGCTACCAGACAATTCACTGTGGTCGGCACATCTACATCCAGCGTACGAGCGAAGAACGTACCTCCGGCTCCCAAAACCAATTGAGCCGGCACAAAAGGACGCTCTACTGTACCAAAAGGACTCGACTTGCTGACGAAACCTTTGGGGCTGGTAGGCGAATACTGCCCTTTGGTTAGACCGTAGATACGGTTATTGAACATGCAGACGTTCAGGTCCACATTTCGGCGGATCTCATGAATGAAATGGTTTCCTCCAATAGCCAAACAGTCTCCATCACCGCTTATTTGCCAAACCGTCAGCTCCGGATGGCTCGTCTTTACACCCGTAGCAATGGCTCCGCCACGACCATGAATGGTATTAAAACCGTATGTATTGAGGTAATGCGGCATGCGGCTGCTGCAGCCGATACCTGAGATAACAGCTACCTGATGAGGCGGGATACCTATCTGTGCCATCGCTTTTTGCAAAGCCATACAGATCGCATGATCACCGCAACCCGGGCAGAAACGTACGTATTGATCCGATTTAAATTGAGAAGCTTCCATAGTTTTACTGTTTTACGAAATTAACGATACGTTCTACAGCGAAAGGCTGTCCTTGTATTTCATTATACTGCTCAATAGGCAGTTCCGGGAATTGCGAACGAAGATATGTCGCAAACTGGCCTGTATTCAATTCGCAAACGACGATGCGTTTGTATTGACTCAGTACCTCGCGAGTATTCTTCGGCAGCGGACAGATATAATTGAACTGCGCCAGATCGCAACCCAACTCATTCGCCGCAGCATGCAGGTGTCCCTCCGTACTACCCCAACCTACCAGCAAAGTATCTTGGCTCTCAGCTCCATGAATTACCTTCAATTCCGGTATTCTCTCCGCAATTTGTTCGATTTTATGTTTGCGGGCCAGCACCATGGTCTCATGGTTTTCGGGATTCGTAGAGATCGTGCCTTTTTCAGCATCGCGCTCCAAACCGATATTACGATGCGCATAACCTTCCATACCCGGGAAAGCCCAATAGCGTACACCGCGCTCGTCGCGCAGCGCCGGGTTATACTTATCTTTCAGTTCCTCAGGCACGCTCTGCGGTTTTATCTCCGGCAGGTCAACTAACTTCGGAATACGCCATAAGCCCGTACCATTGGCCAGATAGGTGTCGGTCAGGAGCACCACAGGAGTCATATTCTCCAAGGCAATCTTACATGCCTCGTAGGCGAAATCGAAACAGTTCGCACTGCTGGATGCCGCCAGTACCACCGCCGGGCACTCGCCGTTACGTCCATAGAGCGCTTGCAGCAAGTCGGTCTGCTCGGTCTTCGTAGGCAGACCCGTCGAAGGACCACCTCGTTGGACATCCACGATAACTAATGGCAACTCGGCCATCACCGCCAAACCAATTGCCTCGGACTTCAGACTCAGACCGGGACCACTGGTCGATGTACAAGCCAAATCACCCGCAAAAGCCGCTCCAATTGCCGTACATACACCGGCTATCTCGTCCTCGACCTGAATAGCCATTACGTTCATATCTTTGCGACCCGCTAACTCGTGGAGAATATCCGTCGCCGGCGTGATAGGATAAGACCCCAAGAAGAGGTGCTTACCTGCTTTCTCGGCTGCAGCAATGAGACCGAACGCCGTCGCTCTGTTGCCCGCTATGGAGGTATAGACACCCTTCTCTTGACTATTGTCACCAGACTCACCGAGGCGAATTTGGTTTACACTAAGTGCCATATTAGCGCCGTAGTTGTAACCGTCAACCATCACTTTCGTATTCGGAGCGATGAGCGCCGGTTTCTTCTTGAACTTATCCTCCAGCAGGTGAATCGCTTTATCCATGGGTTCGTCGAACAACCAGCAGACAAGACCTAAGGCGAACATGTTTCGGCTCTTGAGCATGGATTTATTATCCATGCCGGAGTCCTTCAGCGCCTCTTTGGTCAGCGTCGTCAAGGCTACCGGCACAACCTGTACACTCTCGGGGATACCCAGTTCCGTAAACGGGTTATCGGTATGATATTGCGCTTTTTCCAAGTCCTTATCTGTCAGGCTATCGGTATCTACCAGCACGATGGCATGACGATGATACAGCGCAAACTGCTCATCGTAGTGCGCCTGAGGATGGTTGAAATGCGAGCCTAACGTACACACCTTCAGCGCCGCAGCGTTCATCGCTACAATAACATCCGCTTTGTCACCCGGGGTATACACCTCGCTTCCTAACTCAACTTGAAAACCACTCACGCCGCCTAATGTACCTTGCGGCGCACGAATTTCTGCCGGGAAGTCCGGCAAGGTGGAGATCTCATGACCTAGTTCCGCACCTAACTGAGCAAATAAATTACCCGTTAACTGCATGCCGTCACCCGAATCTCCGCAAAAACGAATCGTGACGTTTTTCTTCGTCACTTGAGTTTGACGATCTAATGCGTTTTTCACGTTAAAACAATAATTGTTAAATTTTGCGCAAAATTACAAAAAAATTTTTATATATGCAAAAAAAAGTGTATCTTTGCAGCCGAATATGGATAAGATACGTAATTTTTGTATTATTGCGCACATAGACCACGGTAAAAGTACCCTGGCCGATCGTATGTTGGAGCTCACCGGAACGGTGGATGTTCGGGATATGGAGAATCAGGTGCTCGACGACATGGAACTGGAGAAAGAGCGCGGTATCACCATCAAGTCGCACGCTATCCAGATGGCTTATAAGGGATATACGCTTAACCTGATCGATACTCCGGGACACGTGGACTTCAGTTATGAAGTCAGTCGTTCCATCGCGGCCTGTGAAGGTGCCGTGCTTGTGGTGGATGCTACGCAGGGCGTGCAGGCGCAGACGATATCGAACCTCTATATGGCGATAGAGCATGACCTGGAGATCATTCCGGTTCTCAATAAATGCGACATGGACAACGCCATGCCCGAGCGCGTAGAGGACGAGATCGTCGATCTGTTAGGTTGCAAACGCGAGGAGATCCTCCGTTGTTCCGCCAAGACCGGTGAAGGGGTGCCGGAGATCTTAGACGCTATTGTCGAGCGGATTCCTGCGCCCAAAGGAGACCCATCCGCACCGCTGCAATGTCTGGTCTTCGACTCCGTCTTCAATTCTTTCCGCGGTATCATCGCTTATTTCAAAGTAGTGAACGGTACCCTGCACAGCGGCGACCTGGTACGCTTCGTCAACACCGGCAAGGAGTACGATGCCGATGAGATAGGCATTCTCAAACTGGACATGAGTCCGCGTAAAGAAATCAGTGCCGGTAACGTAGGCTATATTATATCGGGTATCAAGACCAGTACGGAAGTGAAAGTGGGTGATACTATCACCCATGTAGCACGACCGTGCGATAAAGCTATTGAAGGTTTCGAAGAAGCCAAACCTATGGTCTTCGCCGGTGTCTATCCTATCGAGAGTGAAGACTACGAAGACCTGCGTGCGAGTTTAGAAAAACTGCAATTGAACGATGCGAGTCTGACCTTCCAACCGGAGAGTTCGATGGCTTTAGGCTTCGGTTTCCGTTGCGGATTCTTAGGTCTTCTGCATATGGAGATCGTTCAGGAGCGTCTGGATCGTGAGTTTGATATGGATGTCATCACGACCGTGCCGAACGTAAGTTATAACGTCTATACCAAGGACGGCGGTATGATAGAGGTACATAACCCTGCCGGCATGCCAGATCTGACGGAGATAGACCGCATCGAAGAACCGTATATCCGCGCGTCGGTCATCACTACCGCCGACTTTATCGGACCGATCATGACGCTTTGTCTCGGCAAACGAGGCGAACTCGTCAAACAGGAGTATATCTCCGGCAACCGCATGGAACTGCTTTTCGACATGCCGCTTGGTGAGATTGTCATTGACTTCTACGACAAACTCAAATCTATCTCCAAAGGCTACGCGTCCTTCGACTGGCATATGAACGGTTTCCGTCCGTCTAACCTCGTCAAACTGGATATCCTCCTTAATGGCGAGCAGGTTGATGCACTCTCTACCCTCACCCACCGAGACAATGCCGTTGATTTCGGTCGTCGTATGTGCGAGAAACTCAAGGAACTCCTTCCGCGTCAGCAATTTGATATTGCCATCCAAGCGGCTATCGGTGCGAAGATTATTGCGCGAGAAACGGTGAAGCAGGTTCGCAAGGATGTATTGGCTAAATGTTACGGCGGTGACGTGAGCCGTAAGCGCAAACTGCTCGAAAAACAGAAACGCGGTAAGAAACGTATGAAGCAGATCGGTAATGTGGAAGTGCCGCAAAAAGCCTTCCTTGCCGTCCTCAAGTTAGATTAAGCAAAGAAATATAATATTCATTTTCATTAATTCAAATGCTATGGAACAATTTGTACATTCGGCATGGTCGCTAATTCCGTTCGGACTCATGCTTCTGATGATTGCGATCGGTCCGCTGGTAGCTGAACACTGGTGGGAGAAGAACACCAACAAACTCATTGTTTCCCTCTTCCTCGGCGTGCCTGTCGCGGTATGCCTGATTATGGGCGGAATGATGCACGAGTTGGAGCACCAGATTTTCTTCGACTACGTGCCGTTCATCATCCTTCTGCTGGCGCTGTTTGTCATCACCGGCGGTATTCATTTCTCGGGAGACCTGAAAGCCAAGCCCTGGGTCAACACCGGTTTCTTGGGCTTGGGCTGGATATTAGCCTCTATCATGGGTACGACGGGAGCCGCAATGCTCCTCATCCGTCCCCTCATCGAGACCAACAAACAGCGTGACCACAAGGTTCACACCATCCTTTTCTTCATCGCGCTGGTAGCTAACTGCGGCGGTCTGCTGACCCCGCTGGGCGACCCACCCTTGTTCATGCTCTTCCTCCGCGGCGCACATTTCTCCTGGTTCTTGCACCTTGCTCCGGAATGGGCGGTAACGGGTCTGCTGCTGCTCGGCATCTATTTCGCGATGGACACTTATTATTACAAGAAAGAGCACTGGACATCCCTCTCCGCAGACTCGCGTGAGGCTACTCCGATGGTAATGAAAGGAACCATCAATTTCGTATATCTGTTAGGCGTAGTGCTGGCAGTGGCTTTTGTGAACGAAGGAACCATCAAGCAGATGGGTGAAGCGGACGCTCCGCTGTGGCTCAAATACCTGCGTGAGATAGTGCTGCTCTCGCTCACAGGTCTCTCGCTCTACACGACCAAGAAAGAAGTCCGTTTCGGCGACAACAAGTTCAGCTGGACTCCGATAGTAGAGGTAGCGGTTCTGTTCCTCGGTATCTTCACGACGATGACCCCTGCCCTCGCCTATCTGAAGGCGCACGCAGCCGACCTCGGTTTCACCCACGCATGGCAGTTCTATTACTCGACCGGTGCGCTCTCTGCGTTCCTCGATAACACGCCGACAGCCGTTGCCTTCCACGGCGTAGCTTCCGGCCTGCCGGAGTCGCTTGCTGCCGCTGAAGCCGGTGTCGTAACAGGTATGTTCAACGGCACACCTTTCGTAGCCGGTGTTCCGGAGATACTGCTCAAAGCTATCTCCATCGCGGCTGTGATGTTCGGCTCACTGACCTATATCGGCAACGGACCTAACTTCATGGTCAAGGCCATCGCAGAGGAGAGCGGCATCAAGATGCCGTCATTCTTCGGCTATATGATTAAGTTCAGTTTGATCATCTTGTTACCGGTTTATATAATCGTTCAACTCCTCTTTATCTAAATGAGTCTCGTTGATAACATTATCACGTGGTACTCGGCGCATATGAACTATGCGTCGATTACTGCGTTGATGGCCGTTGAGAGTTCCTTCATACCTTTCCCGAGCGAAGTGGTCATTCCACCTGCTGCTTTTGTAGCCGGTCAACCGGAGAGTGTACTGTGTGCAACGGGTAACTATCTTGTGGATGTATTGATCATCGTGCTTTTCGGCACCTTGGGTGCGATGATAGGTGCGATCATCAACTATGGATTGAGTGTTTGGCTCGGACGTATTATCATCTACAAGTTTGCGGACAGCAAAGTCGGACACCTTTGTCTGCTCTCGAGCGAGAAGATACAGAAAGCAGAGGAGTATTTCCGCGAGAAAGGCAATGTATCCACTTTTATCGGTCGATTCATTCCGGGTATCCGTCAATTGATATCCATTCCTGCGGGATTAAGCCGCATGCATTTTGGTTCATTCCTTTGGTGGACCTTCCTTGGTGCGTTTATATGGAACTGCATCCTCGCTGCTATTGGCTACGTAGCAGCCGGTCAGATCGACCGCATAAAAGAATATAGCCACGAATTATCCGTGGCTATACTGGTGCTGCTTGGTGCAGTTATTCTCTATTTTGTAATCAAGAAGATTATTGCTTCAACCAAGCGTAAATAGCTTTGCGCTTGTCGATGATCTGAGCAAGTACACATCCTGCTATCCAGCCTAAGAGGCAGAAGATCAGCACGATTTGAGAGCGACTGTGAACGGGTTTTGGATCTACCGTAAAATGGTTCTCCAAAGTCACCGGTGCAGTCGCTAACTGTAAGCGATAATCACTTAACTGCATATGCTTATGCTGACGATAGATTTCGTTCAGGAACAGACGGATCTTACGATCGCCGTAGAAGTTCACACCCGAACCATTTACATCCGAGGTTAGAGATGTAGTTCCGGCGTTGTAGTAATAAGCGCTCGTGAGGCTATCCAGTTTAACGGCCTGCTTATGATCGAAGGCTACTTGCTCTTTCAGATTCTCCAGATACACCGCATAGGACTGCTGCATCGCTTCGTCGGCATTTAACCAGTTCAGCAAGGCGTTCTCCACTTCCGCAACCGTACCTAAACAACATCCGCGTAAACGGAACTGCAGACACAAACGATCGTCCATCTGGAGACGCAAGGTATCCGTAGGAGAGGATTTACGTTTGAAATCTATCATATCGGCTGTTCCGTCGTGCAAGCAGTCTACTACGCGATAACTCGTAAAGGCTTCTACTTTGCGATTGTTCAGCAACTGCGCAATACGCTCATTGCCGTCGATGAGGGAACCTGTCTGCAACGCAGCGTACTTCTGCTCAAACTGCTGGATGCTGGGTCCGTTCAGGAAGGCAATCGCGTTGACGCGAAAACAGATATTGTCCGGACGGGTGTGGTACACAGCGGCAGCAATGGCCAACGCCACAACCGGTACTACGGTCCACCAATAACGCCATGTCAGACGGATCATGCGGGCGATCACTTCCCATGCTGCTACACATGCTCGACCTATCGCGCGAGCTATCGCCACGCAGAGGTCCCAAAAATTCATTTCGTGTTGTTCCATATATCTTTAAACTCTAATCTCTAAACGTTAAACTTTACTTCCTGCGGATCCACGCAAACGGACTGGTACGTTGCGGTTCAGCGGGTTCCTCGGTCTTCGACTCGTCCTCTATCGTGATAACTACTTCGTCGGCTGAAGTAGAAGAACTATGTTCTCTAACCGGTTGGGGTTCTTTGATGCCTTCTGCGCGAAGCGTATCGCTCAAATCAATCATCTGCGGATTCTCATCCTCCAGTTGCTTCGGCACCTGCGGCGGATAATTGGCATCGATCGCCTCTGCAATCGTCTTCTTACCTTCCTCCTCTTCTTCCGAAGGAAGACCATCCACTTTATAACCCGTTGCTATCACGGTCACACGCACTTCTTCGCCGAGCGTCTCGTCGATCGAAGCACCCCATTGAACCTCGATATCGTCGCCTACTTCCTGCACGAACTCATTAATCTGGTCGATCTCCTCCATCACGATCGCATGCTCCGTGGAACAATAAAACTGCAGCAGGATGCGCTCCGCACCATGCACGTCATTCGTGTTCACGAGCGGCGAGTTCAAGGCATCGTTGATGGCATTGGTAATACGCTGATCACCGGATGCGCGACCGATATTCATGATCGCCACACCGCCCTTGCGTAAGGTGTTTCGCACGTCGGCAAAGTCCGTATTGATATAACCCGGGACGGTGATGATCTCTGCAATCGCACGCGCAGCATTCGCAACCACGTCGTCCGACTTACTGAAGGCGTTGAGCAGGTTCAGTTCCGGATAGATCTGTTTCAGTTTCTCATTATTAATAATGAGAAGCGCATCCACATGCTTGGCCAGACGAGCCACACCCGTCATGGCTTTCTCGATCTTCTTCTTGCCTTCAAACGCGAACGGAATAGTCACAATACCTACCGTCAGGATACCCATTTCTTGCGCCACTTCGGCTACTACAGCGGATGCACCGGTACCTGTACCGCCACCCATGCCGGCAGCCAGAAACAACATCTGGGTACCATCATTCAAGGCCTCGCGGATATGTTCCCTACTCTCCTCTGCGTACTGACGAGCGGTCTCCGGATCGCCACCGGCACCTAAACCCGGTCCCAACTGCAGTTTGCTGGGAACAGAACTTTTCACCAGCACCTGACGGTCCGTATTGCATACCAAAAACGATACGTCCTTCAGTCCTTGACGATGCATGTAGTTCACGGCATTACATCCGCCGCCACCTACACCAATTACCTTAATAATACTATCTTCCGTTAGACCCTCCAACGGCAGTGTGATCATTTCATCTTCCATATTACTGTTGATCTATAAACATATCTAATGTTGATTCTTTGACGCGATCGAAGAACCCGGGCTTGCGCACCAACTGGTTCTTATGGCTGTCGCGATAATCCTGACCCAACAGAATCGTACCTACCAGCGACGTATATTGCGGCGAGAGGTATTTCTCTTCTGTATCGCGGTGCAACAGTAGGTTATGTGCACCATATTGCACTTTCGCAGACGTTAAGCCCTGCAGATACTCCGCCAAACCGTTCAGCATGCTGCCGCCTCCGGTGATATACAGCGTCGATATACGACCTTCTACTTTCTTCAACTCCTCCATCAGCGGCGCTAAGATCTCCTGGAGTTTCAGTTCAATAGCCTCCGCTAACTCTCGAGCACTGATTACCATGTCGCCACCCATCTCCGGCGAAGCCGGAATACGTAACTTCACTTCCTTGGTCACAAAGGCCGGCGAAGCACAACCGTATTTCTTCTTCAGCACCTCTGCCGTCGCGAAGTTCATGCCCTGCTGCTCCAACATACGCGTGATATGGTATCCACCCTTGGGCACCACTTTATTCAGCAGGTATTGCCCGCCTTTATACACCGTTAACGAAGTCGTCTGTGCGCCGAAATCCAGTACTGCACAACCGTTCATCAGGATATGATTGCCGTCGCAGGTAGCAAAAGCGGATAACAGGGTCTCCGGACGGACGAACACATGCTCGATGCTACGTCCGGCTTGCGAGAACGATTTTTGCAATTGGGTATCCATCGCTTTGCGACCGTAGAAAGCAATATAATGCGCTTCTACCAGGGCTGCACGTTGTTCTTCGCTCGGCATCTCATCCTGCTCCACTCCGTCCAACGTGAAATAACTCGGCACAAGGCCCAACACGGCCACTTCCGGATTACGACGCTCTATCTTCTCCTTGCACTCCAACTCCATCTCATCCAGCAACGCCTGACTGATCTCTTTCTTACGGGCCTGATCTCGACGGGAATGAACGGCTACAATCTGCATCGACTGACCGCCTACCGATACAAAGGCGGTAGGTAACTCCGTCACGCCGATACGGTTAGCTAATAACTTCAGCACCTCTGCAATCACATATCCCGCATTACTCGATTGCGTGATGATACCTTGCTCCACGCATACGTTTCCTAATTTCTGAGCACGCTCTTCGACACCCAGCACCTGAAATAAATCAGCTGCTATTCGCCGAGCGGCCATCGCACGTACGCTGTCGCTTCCTAAGTCAATTGCCACTAATGGCAATGCGTCTGCTATTTGATTCTGTCTCCTCGCCATAATTAACTATCGTCCGACTACTTGTCCTCTAAATCGCACATCCAACTCCGTATATTTCTTTCCGGCCATGGCTTCTGTACCTTCATCTAAGAACATACGTAGCTTTGCTAACTTCCGCTCATAGCCTTGCATGTTTCCTAATACCACACGGGGTAAACCGCCGCGCAGATACAGATAAATCAACTGAGGTGACTGCACATATACGTATCGCACGCGCTCACGCCAATACTTGTTCGTCTGCAACCACTCCGCAAAATCACCTAACGCACCGGATGCTATCTGTACCCCTACTGCACCGCGTACGACTAACACGCTGTCTTTCACCACGGCTTTAGCAGGCATCACCTGTCGGTTTTCATCTATCAGATAGGTATCGCTGGCCGTCACGACGCGTAACAAAGGCACACGTTGCGTCAACCGCACCCGCACTTCTCTTCGCGGCGTCAGGTAACACTCCGTCGTACGCACCAGGTCATGCGCACGGATGGTACGCTCTATTCCTTGTAGTGAGATGTTGCGAAGAGCCTTACCTACCGGGTACTGACCTTCCTTCTCTAATAATCCGTTCAGTTCCCTTTCCGTCACATACTGACGTTCATCCAAATCTTCTATCGTGTAACGGATCGACTCGCACTTCACAGTGTTCGGTGTCTCACGCACACCCCATATCAGCGCTGCAACCACGATAGCGGCTACCACACTGATACCTATTCCCTTCCATATGTTCCGAACACGCTCTGTCAAATCTCAAATCTAAACGCTAAACGTTCAACGCTTGTGCCACATCAGGGACCAAGCGATCTATATCGCCGGCACCCACAGTGAGTACTACCACCGGTTCCTTACTCTCTGCTACCCGTCGTTTCAACTCTGCGATCAGGTCGGCTTTCTGCACTACCGTTCCTCCTAACATCTCGCTTGTCACTCCGGGTATCGGTTCTTCTCGCGCCGGATAGATCGGTAATAAGATACACTCATCCAGTGTCCCCAACACCGCCTTAAATCCGTCCGCAAAATCACGCGTGCGGGTGTAAAGATGCGGCTGGAACACACCGATTAACTTCCGCTCCGGATAGATTTTTCGAATCGAATCAATGGCCGTAGCAATCTCCTGCGGGTGATGCGCATAGTCATCGATAAACGCTACTTTCGGCGTATTCACATGGATGTTAAATCGTCTCCAGACACCTTTGAACGAAGCCACTTGCTGCTTGATCTGCGCTTCCGATACGCCCGTCAGTAATGCCACCGTGATAGCGGCAACGGCGTTCTCGATATTCACCCAGACCGGCACACCTAACTCGATGTCTCGAATCGTAGCCAAAGGCGATACGTAATCAAAGATGATCTGTCCGTCCTGCACACGTATATTCTCCGCGTTATCCATGCTATAGGTGTACAGCTTCACACCCGGTTGCAAGCGCGGCTGCAGTTCAAGCCCTTTCTTCATCACCAGTGCACCGGTGATGAGACTCGTATAATGCGCAAACGCATCACGATAAGCTTCCGGCGTACCATAGATATCGAGGTGGTCCGGATCTACAGCCGTTACCACTGAGATATAGGGCGTCAGGTGATGAAAACTGCGATCGTATTCGTCTGCTTCCACTACCACAAACTCACTCTGAGGCTCAATCAACACATTTGTGTTGTAATTTAAACTGATGCCTCCTAAGAACGCATTTACATCCTTCAGCAGGTGCGCAATCATTGTACTCGTTGTGGTCTTACCGTGTGTACCTGCTACGCAGAGTGCTTTCTTCTCGCGGGTCACCATGCCTAACACTTCGGCCCGCTTGCGGATATCGAATCCCTGCTTACGCAGATAGGTATAGATCGTATTATCTTCCGGCACTGCAGGCGTACGAACCACTAAAGTATCGGATGGTTTCAAATCTTCAATCTTCAATCTACAATCATCAATTCTGTCATCATAGATGACAACGATGCCTTCCTTCTCCAATTCCTTCGTCAACTCCGAGGGCGTACGGTCATATCCGCACACGCGGTAACGCGCCGTTCCGTCTGCTTTGCGCTGACGACTAAAATATCGCGCCAGGCCACTCATGCCAATACCGCCGATCCCTAAGAAAAAGAGAGTTGATATGTCCTTTTGTGCTAACATGATCGCATAATCCTCATTTTCGCCTGCAAAATTACTAAAAAAAAATCACTCTGCCAATAGGACACCATTTTTTTCGCAAATAAGCCCCATAAAACTATTTTTTTTTGGAAAAAGAACGCGCGCGCTTGTGTATATAAAATCTTTTTTGTAACTTTGCAGCCGGTTTTGTTGTGACCAATTAAAATCAAATTCAAAATAATTTATTAACACTATGCAAACAATCAAACTGAAACGTGGTTTGGACATTCCGTTTGAAGGAGCTGCAGCCCTTACGCTTGGAAGCGTGAGACGTCCGGAGGTCTTTCATATTGTGCCTGACCACTTCGCCGGAATCACTCCGAAGCTGGATGTGAAAGTAGGCGACTCGGTGAAAGCAGGTTCTCCCCTCTTTCACGACAAGGCGTTTGAGGAAATGCAGTTCACGTCCCCTGTCTCGGGTAAAGTCGTAGATATCGTGCGTGGTGATCGTCGTAAGGTGATGTCGATAGACATCCAGGCGGATGCTACCATCGCTTACGAGAAATTCGACGCCTCGGGTGATGTGAAGTCGCTGCTTCTCAAATCCGGTTTGTGGGCGCTCATCAAGCAGCGTCCGTATGACTGCATCGCGATGCCGAACAAGACGCCTCGTGCGTTCTTCATCTCGTCGTTTGACACAGCGCCTGCTGCGCCGGACTACGAGTTCGTGCTCAAAGGTCAGTTACCTACCCTGCAGGCCGGTGTATCGGCGCTCGCAAAACTCGCGCCGGTGTATGTCGGTATCCGTGGCGGAGCCAAGGCTACTGAGTTTAGAGAGTTAAAAGAGTGTACTCTCTTCGAGGTTTATGGTCCGCATCCTGCCGGTAATGTCGGTGTACAACTGAACAACCTCGCGCCGTTAGCAAAGGGGGAGACGGTCTTCACGATTAACATCCAGGATCTGGCTGTTATCGGACGTCTGTTCCAGAAAGGTATCGTTGATTACACCAAGAAAGTAGCGCTCACCGGTCCGTTGGCTTACGGTCGTCAGTACTACAACGTGCTGCCGGGTATGCCGGTTGCTGCGATCTTCAAGTCGAACGTTCATGACGAGGTAGCATGCCGTTACATCGCAGGCAACGTACTGAGCGGTCGTCAGGTATGCCCAGAGAGCGATATCGTTTCGCCGTACGACAACCAGTTCACCGTGCTTGAGGACGGCGCAGACCGTCATGAGTTCATGGGCTGGCTCATGCCGCGTTTCGCGAACTTCAACGCCGGTTGTACAGACCCCGCTAAGATGCTGGACAACTGCTTCACCCGTTGGCTCTTCGGTCCGAAGAAATACCAATGGGATGCACGTCTGAAAGGTGGACGCCGCGCTATCATCGTTAGCAACGAGTATGACCGCGTCTTCCCGATGGACATCTATCCTGAGTATTTGATTAAAGCCATGATCGCAGGTAATATCGATCGCATGGAGGCACTCGGCGCTTACGAAGTGGCACCGGAGGACTTTGCGCTCTGTGAGTTCGTCTGCACGTCGAAGATGCCGTTGCAGGCTATCGTGCGTCAAGCGCTGGACAATTTAAAAAAGGAGATTGAGTGATGGAAAAGTTATATGCTATTTGGAAGAAGTTCGGTAAGAACTTCGAAGAAGGCGGTAAGCTCGCTAAGTTGAGCTCGTTCTATGACGCCTTCGATACCTTCCTGTTCACTCCGCAAACCACCGCTAAGAAAAACGGCACCCATATCCATGACGGTTCGGACTCGAAGCGCACGATGATCATCGTAGTGCTCGCTTTGGTGCCCGCACTTCTCTTCGGTATGTTCAATGTCGGTTATCAGCACCTGCTCGCTACCGGACAACTGGCTGAGGGTCTCACCTGTGCATTGTTCTGGAAAGCGTTCGGTTTCGGTTTGCTGGCCGTGCTGCCGTATATCCTCGTTTCCTACATCGTCGGCTTGGGTATTGAGTTCGTAGTAGCTCAAATCAAGCATGAGGAGGTAGCGGAGGGATATCTGGTAACAGGATTTATTATACCGCTCATCGTGCCGATCAATACGCCGCTCTGGCAAGTAGCTATCGCAGTAGCGTTCGCTGTTATCTTTGCCAAAGAGGTGTTCGGTGGAACGGGATATAACATCTTCAACGTAGCGCTCATCACCCGTGCGTTCCTCTTCTTCGCATACCCGTCGTCCATGACGGGCGATAAGATGTTCGTTCGTGATGGTGGTACCTGGGGTTGGGACGGCGGTCTCGTAGATGGTTACACCTGCGCTACCCCGCTTACCCAATTAGCTACCGGTACGGATGTGCAACTCTCGTTCTGGGATATGGCGAACGGTCTGATCCCCGGTTCTGTAGGCGAGACCTGTCTCTGGGCTATCCTGCTCGGCGCTTGTCTGCTTCTTATGACCGGTGTAGCAAGTTGGAAGACCATGCTCTCTGTATTCGCCGGAGGTGCACTGACTGCGTTCTTGTTCAATAAGTTCGGTGCAGCAGACAACCTCGTAGCGCAGTATCCTTGGTATATGCATCTCGTATCGGGCGGTTTCGCTTTCGGTGCTGTCTTCATGGCTACCGACCCTGTTACCTCGGCTCGTACGGAGTGCGGTAAATGGATCTACGGTTTCCTCATCGGTCTCGTAGCAGTGCTCGTACGCGTCCTCAACCCGGGTTACCCGGAGGGAATGATGCTCGCTATCCTGCTCATGAACGCTTTTGCGCCGCTCATCGACTGGTGCGTTGTTCAGGCTAATATTAACAAACGTGCAAAACGGGCGACCGTTGCGGATCAAAAGTAAGGAGGTACGCTATGAAACTGAATACAAACAGTAATATCTACACATTCGTCTATATGACGGTGGTAGTGATCATCGTAGCTGTGCTGCTGGCGGTTGTCAGCCAGGCACTCGCTCCGAAGCAGCAGGCAAATATCCTGCTCGACAAGCAGAAACAGATCCTTGGCGCGCTCAAAGTGGACTACACGAACGCTGACCCTGCAGAGGTCTATTACACGCTCGTACAGGACACGCTCAAATACGGAGAAATGGAGGTTTATGTAGCCAACATCAATGGTGCAACCAAGTACATCCTGCCGCTTTCCGGTAAGGGTCTTTGGGGCGGCATTGGAGGTTACCTCGCACTCGATGCGGACAAGAACACCATCTATGGTGTCAACTTCAACCATGAGTCCGAGACTCCGGGTCTGGGTGCCAAGATTGTGGAACTGCCGTTCCGCGAGCAGTTTGAGGGCAAGCACATCCGCAACGCCGCAGGCGAAGTGGTGTCTGTAGCAGTCCTCAAAGCAGGCAAACACGCCGAAGGACAAGAGCAGGTAGATGCCATCTCCGGTGCTACCATCACCTC